>CABUJR010000004.1 GCA_902492015.1 uncultured Eubacteriales bacterium
TTTTTTGAAAATATTATTATCTAAAAAATATTTAAATAAATTTTTTTATAAGAAATATGTAGTTTTCAAAAATACTTTTTCTAAATTATTTTTAAAGATTAGAAATTCAAATAAAGGGAAAATGCTAGTCTTAATTAGTATTCTTTTTATTATTGTGATTTCTATAATAGTGATCTTTAATAAAAATTTAAAAATATATTTTATTGATGTGGGGCAGGGGGATTCTTGTTTAATAATAACACCACAAAATAAAAAAATCTTAATAGATGGTGGCGAAGGAAATTCTGAAAAATATGATAAGGGGAAAAATGTAGTTTTTCCATATTTATTAGATAGAAGAATAAATAAAATTGATTATCTAGTTATATCTCATTTTGATAATGATCATGTTGGAGGTTTAATTTATATTATAGAAAATTTAAAAGTAGATAAAATTTTATTAGGAATTCAAACTGAAGAGAATTATCAACTAAATAAAGTTTTAGAACTTTCTAAAGAAAAAAATATAGAAATAGTAGTCTTAGATTCAGGAGATAGGATAGATATAGAAAAAGATGTATATATAAATATTTTATGGCCAGATAAAGAAAAAATAATTAATGAAAATAAATTAAATAATAATTCTTTAGTTTTTAAATTTATATACAAAAATTTTTCAATACTTTTCACAGGTGATATAGAAAGTATTGCTGAAAAAGAAATTTTAGAAAAATATAAAACTAATTTTGAAATTTTAAAATCTAATGTTTTAAAGGTTGCACATCATGGTTCTAAAACTTCTTCTAATTTAGAATTTTTGGAAAAAGTAAAACCGCAAATAGCCTTGATAGGTGTAGGGAAAGATAATAACTTTGGGCATCCAAACATAAATGTTTTAGAAAGATTAGAGAATATGAATACAAAAATATATAGAACAGATTTGAGTGGAGAAATAGAAATTAAAGTTACAAATTTGGGATTTAAAATATATCCTAAGATAAAATGAAATATTAGAATAATTATGTATTAAAATAATGAAACATTAAAATACAAGTAGATTTATAATATTTTTAGTTATAGGTATTTAAAGTATAAAAATTTAAATAGTAAATAATAAATTTTACAAAATTTAAGTAAAATGTATAATTATTACCAATTTAAACATAATAACCTTAGGTGATATTTATGAAAAGGGTTATATTTTTTGGAATATTAATTTTTGTGTTTTCAGTTGGAATTGGATATTATTATTCCGCTTTATGGAAGAATGGAGGAAGTGGTATTGCTTATGAAAATACAAATGAAGAAGAGATAATTGAAGAGACAGCATCACAAGAAGAAAAGATAAGTTATGATGCAACATTTGCTTTAAAGAAATATTATACATGTGGTCATTTTAAATTTCAATATTCTGAATTACCAAAAGAAATAATAAATTCTACTAAGTCAGATATTGAAAAAAACTATCCAGAATGGGAAATAGAGGAGTTTTCAAGTAAGAATTTAGTACTTAGCCAGAAAATTAATAATATGTGTGATGAGCATTATGTTATAAAAATAGGAGATGATGACTATATAGCAGTATATCATTTAAAAAATAAAGATGAAGAAGAATTATATAAAAACACAAGTATTAGTAAAGAGTATTTAACAAGTACAGATATTGAAAATTTAGAAAGTGGGATATATGTTTATGGAGTAGGTAATTTAAATTCAGTAATTGAAGATTTTGAATAAAAAATACACCTCAAATATTAATTTTGTCTAATATTTGGGGTGTATTTAATATGTTTAATTTTGCTATATAATTATTATACAGTAAATTTTAGTTTATCATTTTCAACAGTTATAAATACAGTTTGACCAGAAAGAACTTCATCTTTTAAAATCATTTCAGCAATTTCGTCTTCAACTAATTTTTGAATAGCTCTTCTTAAAGGTCTTGCGCCATATTTTAAATCAGTTCCTTTTGATACAATGAATTTTTTTGCTTCTAAACTTAAATCTAAATTAATTTCTTTATTACTTAAAGCTTCTTGTGTTTTTTCTAATAATAAATCAACAATTTGTAATAATTCATTTTCTGTTAAAGGCTTGAATACAATTGTTTCATCAACTCTGTTTAAAAATTCTGGTCTAAATAATTCTTTAAGAGCATCTAGCATTTTTGAACTATCAATAGCTGATTGTGAAGCAAATCCGATAGAGTTATTATTTAAATTAGAACCAGCATTAGAAGTCATAATAATTATTGTATTTTCAAAGTTTACGGTATTTCCTTGTGCATCTGTAAGTTTTCCATCATCTAATACTTGTAATAAAATATTAAATACATCACTATGTGCTTTTTCAATCTCATCTAAAAGAATTATTGAATATGGTCTTCTTTTAACTTTTTCAGTTAACTGACCAGCATCATCATAACCTACATATCCTGGAGGTGAACCAATTAATTTTGAAGTTGAATGACTTTCCATGTATTCAGACATATCAATTCTTATAATACTGTCTTCACTACCAAACATTTCATAAGCTAAAGCTTTTGCAAGCTCTGTTTTACCAACTCCAGTTGGACCAACAAATATGAATGAAGGTGGTCTTTTTGTACTTTGAAGACCAGCACGGTTCCTTCTAATTGCTTTTGCAACAGCTGTTACAGCTTCATCTTGCGAAATTACATGTTTATGCAAATTTTGCTCTAAATTCAATAATTTTTGAGTTTCTGCCTCTGTTATTTTTGTTACAGGAATTTTTGTCCAACGCTCAATAACTTCTGCAACATCTTGAACAGAAAGTATAGATGGTTTTAAGTCCTTTTCAATTTCAGTCATTCTATCTGTAAGATTACATTCTTTAGTTTTTAAATCTGCTGCTTTTTGATATTCTTCAATAGAATCAGAAGAGACTGCTTCTTCTTTTTCATCAGCAACTTTTTTTAGCTCGTTTTTAATTAATTCAAGTTCAAATAATGCTTTATTTTTTAAGTTTAATTTTGAACAAGCTTCATCTATTAAATCTATTGCTTTATCTGGTAAAAATCTGTCATGAATATATTTTTCAGACATTTTAACAGTTTTTTCAATAATGTCATTTGTTATAGTTACTTTATGATAATCTTCATAATATTTTTTTATACCTTTTATAATTTCTATAGTATCATTAATAGAAGGTTCTTCGACAAGAACTGGTTGAAATCTTCTTTCTAATGCAGAATCTTTTTCAATATATTTTCTATATTCTTTTAAAGTTGTTGTGCCAATTAATTGAATTTCTCCATTTGATAAAGAAGGTTTTAAGATATTTGCAGCATTCATTGAATGTTCTGCATCACCAGCTCCAATAATATTATGAATTTCATCAATTACAAGAATAATATTTCCATAAGTTTTGCATTCATCAACAAGTGATTTCATTCTAGCTTCAAATTGTCCTCTAAATTGAGTACCAGCAATAATAGCTGTCATATCTAATAAATAAACTTCTTTATTTAACAATTTAGCAGGAACATCTTGATTTGCAATTTTTATTGCAAGACCTTGAGCGATTGCTGTTTTACCAACACCTGGTTCACCAATTAAACAAGGATTATTTTTAGTACGTCTATTCAAAATTTGTATCATTCTTTCAATTTCTTGTTCTCTACCAATAACATTGTCAAGTAATCCATTTTTTGCTCTCTCAGTAAGATTTGTTCCAAAAGTATCTAAAAATTTCTTTTTATTATTTTTTGGCTTTTTTTGAACTTTTACTGTTTTATTATTTGAAGAGTTATTAGATTCATTTTCAGCAGAAGTATTTTTTTCAGTAGGATTAGAAGCCTTAAAAATACCGAATATATTTTTTACAGGATTAGAATCATCATCCATTTCTAAATTATCTAAATCATCAGAATTTATTCCTAATGCTTCTAAGTTCATATTTTCTGAAAAATCTTTTAATATATTTTCAAATTGATTTGACATATCTTCTAATTCTTCATTTGAAATATTGGCATTTTTTGCTAAAACTTCAAGAGGATTTATTCCCTTTTCTTTAGCACAATTATAGCAAAGACCTTCAACTGTTTTTTTACCATTTTCAATTTTATTTAAAAACACAACAGCTGTGTTTTTATTACATACTGAACATATCATTTATTAATCTCCTTAGTTTAAAATTACTTTTGTATAAATAATATAATACAATAATTTTGAAATATAGTCAATGGATTTTACTTGAAAAAATCAAATATACAAGAAAAAAATTAGCAGTTAAGAATGATGAGTGCTATATAAAAATCGCCACAAATCTACTCTTGCATATTAAGTAAAGAATTATTATAAAATATGAAAAAAATTTACATATTAAATTAAAAATATATAAAACATACTGCAAAAATTATATTAAAATTAAAATATAATATTTTTAAATAAGAGGTATAAAAGAATATTTAGTAGATAACAAACACGTATTTTAAGAAAATTTTTTATTTTAAAAATAATTGATAATTTTATATATAAATGTTATAATGAAAGCAATTTATTAAAAAGGAGAAATCATGAAAAGAGCAATAAGAAGATTTGTAGGGACTTTAACAGGACCTAAAAAATATATTTTTTTTATATCACTTATACTTATCTGTATAGTTGCTTTATGTTTAGGAATATATGCTCAATTTTTCTATAAATATTCAGATACAGATGCTCTTATGTTAGGAATAAATATAGGAAGTCAAAAAACTGCAGAAGAAATTGTAGTTTTAAAATCTAATTTTAATAATTTATTTAATAATTCTATTGTTATAAATAGCGAAAACGTTAGAGTTGATAGAATTGAGCCAACTAAAGATTTAGTATATACAGGATATAATTTGGTAAATGAAGATGAAAATTATTATACAGTAAATGCTCAAATTCCAATATTAAATATTAATAATGATCAAGCAAAACAAATAAATGCAGAAATAAAAACTCTATTTTATGACCAAGCAAATAGTATAATGAGAAGACAAGAAGGGAAGACAATATATACTGTTTCTTATGCTTCTTTTGTTAATGGAAATGTTTTGTCAATGGTAATAAAATCAACTTTGAAAGAGGAAGGTAAGTCTGAAAAAGTTTCTGTTAAAACTTATAATTATAGTATTTTAGAGCACCAAATGGTTAATTTAGATAACTTAATTAAAGAAAAAGGAAAAACAAATGAAGAGATTCAAAATACTATTAATGAAGAAATAAAGAAAGCTTATAATAATGCTGAAATTTTAGCAGATCAATATGGAACTTTATATCAAAGAGATTTGTCAAGTGATATTTATAAACTAGAAAATGCAGAAAATTACTTTTTAACTCAAGATGGATATGTTTATATTATATATGCTTATGGTAATAATGATTATACAAATGAAATGGATATTATAATTTTCTAATAGGAGGAGTAAACTTGAAAAAAATTAGTTCAGTATGTTTAATATTTTTACTAATGATAAGCATGATAGTAACAACTTTTGCTACTGAAAATACTATGACTAATGAAGTAGTAGCGGAAAATCAAGAGAAAGAAGAGCAAAATAGTCAAGAAAGTAATGAAACTATTATAGATACAATAGGAAAAATAGTAGAGGTAAGAGGAGTAAAAGAAGTAGAAACTGGTGGCGTTAAAGATTTAGTACAAGATGTAACTGTAGAGATAACAGAAGGAGAATATGTAAGAGAAGAGTTTGAAACAACTTATATGTTATCACTAGATATGCATGGACAAGTATTTGCTTATGAGCTAGAAGTTGGAGACAAAGTTATAGTTCAGTTGATAGAAGATGCTGATGGAAATGTTACACCAATAATACAAGATGTTGCAAGATCTAATTATATAATATTGATGTTTGCGGTATTTTTATTAATTATAGCAGTAGTTGGAGGAAAAAAAGGATTAAAGACAATAGCAGGTTTATTGCTATCGATAGTATTTATTTATTGTATATTAATTAAAGGAATATATAAAGGAAGTAATGTATTTTTAGTATCTTTATTAACAGCAATTATTGCAATTTCAGTAACCTTTGTAATAATTAATGGATTTAGTAGAAAAACTCTTACAGCTATTATTGGTGCATTTGGAGGAGTTTTATCTTCAGGAATAATTGCATTAATATTTAACAATATGTCTAAACTATCAGGTGCAGGGGAAGATATAATGCAGTTGACAGCTAATTTATCAACAATAAATTATAATTTTAGAGATATATTACTTGCAGGAATTATAATTGCTAGTTTGGGAGTTTGTATGCATATTGCTTTGTCAATAGCTTCTGATTTAGAGAAAATAAAAATGAAAACACCAGAAATAACCTGGAAAGAACTATTTAAAAACGGAATAAAAATTGGTAGAGAAATTATAGGAACAATGTCAAATACTTTAATTTTGGCTTATATAGGTAACTTGCTAACTTTAATATTATTATTTATGTCTTCTGATGCAAGTTTAATAAAAATATTAAATAAAGAAAATGTAGCAGAACAATTAATATCAGCAATATCAGCAAGTATAGGTGTTGTTTTAACAATTCCAATAACAGCAATTGTTTATGCAATATTAAATAAAGATAAAGTAATTTATAGAAAAAGCTCAGAAAATAGAGTTAATGGAAAAAGAAGTTTAAAAATTTAATATAATAGCAAGTTTGAAAATAAATATATTATATAAAAAAAGTAGCATTTCAAATTGAAATGCTACTTTTTTATATAAATTTTACTATTATCTAAAGAACTCAAATATTGAATGGCTACTATTATTTTGTGGTACTTGAACTGTTACATTATTATTGCTTTCTTCAGTAGTAGTTTCTTCAGGTGTTTCTACTAATGTAACTTGAACATCCATTTCTTGACCATTTCTAGAAAGAGTTAATGTTACTGTATCACCTATATTATAAGTATATTTAATTCTATTTAATTCATTTATTGAAGAAATACTTGTTCCTTCGATTTTTGTAATTATATCAGCTTTTTGGATTCCAGCTTTTTCAGCAGGAGAACCTGATTCAACTGATTCTACATAAACACCTTTTGGAATATTAAATTTTGTAGCTGTTGTTTCATCAACTTCTGAACCTGTAATTCCAATATATGGTCTTTTTACAGTTTGATATTCAATTAATTGATTAACAATAGATGTTGTAGAAGAAATCGGAATAGCAAACCCTATACCTTCAATACCTGTACCAGCTAATTTTAATGTGTTAATACCAATAACTTCACCATTAGCATTAACTAAAGCACCACCACTATTTCCAGAGTTTATAGCAGCATCTGTTTGAATTGCTTGATATGTTGTACCATCACTTTCAACTTCTCTATTTACTGCGCTTATAACACCACAAGTAACAGAATATTCCATGTCTAAAGGATTTCCAATTGCCATAACAAATTCTCCAACTTTTGCTTGAGTTGAATCACCAAGTGTTGCAGGAGTTAAACCTGTTGCATCGATTTTTAATACTGCTAAATCTGTATAAGGATCAGTACCTACAACTGTGGCATCATAAGTTTGATCATTATTGTAAAGATTTACTTTAATACCTGTTGCAGTTGTTATTGTATAATATGATGAATTTTCAGAAGAAATAACATGGTTATTTGTTAAAATATATCCATCTTCTGTTAATATTATACCAGAACCAGTTGCATCAGCTGTACCACTTCCACCAAATATAGAATTTACCTGATAATTTACAGTAATACCAACAACAGAAGGTAAAACTTTTTCTGCAACAGCAACAGATGTATTAGAATAGTCAGAAATATTAACTAAGTTTGTAGTTCCATCTGAATTAATTGAAACAGTTGATGTTACACTATTTGTTTTTATTAAGTTATTTCTTATAGAAGGAATTCCAAAACATACACCTACTACTAAAGTTGCACCAATTATTCCTGATAAGAAAGGTACAAATACAGTCTTTCCAAATCCTCCATTTGAAGATTTCTTTGAACTGTTTTTGAAAGAATTATCTTTACTAAATTTAAATTTGTTATCATGATTTGGTTGTGTATTGTTTACATTAAAACTGTTATCATTGAAATTATTTGTGTTAAAATTGTTTGAATTGAAATTGTTTTCATTATCCATAACTATTACCTCCATGAATTTTGCACTAAATATATGATAACTCAAAAAATATTTAGATACAATAGAAATATATGAGAAAAAATTATTTAATTTTGTTGAAATATTTTCTTCATATAGATATAATAACGTTAGATTATTAAAATAATCTTAAAAATAAAAATTTATTTTATTTTTTTGATTATTTTTAGTTAGAAAAGTTAAATTTACAATTTATAGGATGTAAAAATGAAAGAAAAAGAGATAGAAAGACTTACAAATTTAAAAAAAGAAGAAAATAAATTATATGAAAAAAATATAAAATTAATATGTGGCATAGATGAAGCAGGGAGAGGTCCACTTGCAGGACCTGTTGTGGTTGGAGCTGTAATATTACCTGAAAATTCATTTATAGAAGGTGTAAATGATTCTAAAAAAGTTTCAGAGAAGAAAAGAGAGAAACTCTATGAGGAAATAACTAAACAAGCGATAGCTTATAGTGTTGGAATTATTGATCAAAAAACTATTGATGAAATTAATATTTTGAATGCAACTAAATTAGGAGTTAAACTTGCATTAGAAGGTTTAAAACAAAAACCTGAAATAATAATGGTAGATGCACTAAATAATATTGATACACTTGGAATTCCGTATATTTCTGTTATAAAGGGAGATGCTAAGAATTATTGCATAGCAGCAGCTTCTATAATTGCAAAAGTAACAAGAGATAGAATAATGCGTGAGTGGGATGAGGTATATCCTGCTTATGGTTTTGCAAAACATAAAGGATATGGTACAGCAGAACATATAAGAATTATAAAAGAAATTGGACCTTGTATTTTACATAGGAAATCATTTATAAAAAATTTTGTTTAAAGTTTAATAAATACAAAAGAAAGGATGATAAATATGGATATAAAAAGTGTCATTAGAAAGAAAAGACTAAGGGCAGAATTAACAAGAGATGAAATTAGATATTTTGTTGGAAAGTTAAATAAAGGAGAAATTTCTGAAGCTCAAGCAGCTGCTTTAATAAGTTATATATATATTAATGGACTTACAGAAGAGGAAATTTTAAATTTAAGTGTCGCAATGGCAGAATCAGGAGATATGATAGATTTATCTGATATATCAGATAAAATAGTGGATAAGCATAGCACAGGTGGAATTGGAGATAAAGCTACAATATTACTTATGCCAATACTTGCAGCTTTAGATGTTCCTGTTGCAAAATTATCAAGTAGAGGATATGGAGTTTCTGGGGGTACTATTGACAAATTAGAATCAATTCCTGGATTTAAGACAGATCTAACTATAGAAGAATTTAAAAATAATATAAAAAATATAGGAGTATCAATTATAAATCAAGGTTTAAATTTTGCACCTGCTGAAGGCAAAATGTATAAATTAAGAAATGCAGTTGCATGTGAAAATAGTCTTCCAATAATTGCTGCTAGTTTAATGAGCTTAAAACTTGCAACGGGAAGTAATAAAATAGTTTTTGACATAACTTGTGGTAAAGGGACATATATAAGTAATAAGGATGAAGCAAAAAGACTTGCTAAATTGCTAGTTAGACTAGGAAAAAGTTTAGAAAAAGATGTTGCTTGTGTTATTACTAATATGAATCAACCTTTAGGATATTCTATAGGTCATAATTTAGAGATGAAAGAAACAATTATGGCTTTAAGAGGAATTATATCAGAAGATTTAGGAAATGTAGTTGAAGCTTTAGGAAGCATTATGATTGCACTTGCAACACAAAATAAAGATTTAAATGAAAATGCAAGTAAAATAAAAGAAGCAATAAAATCAGGAGCAGCTTTTGAAAAATTTAAAGAATTAGTTGCTGCACAAGGTGGAAATACAGATTATGTAGATGATCCAGAATTATTTAAAACTTCAAAATACATTATGCCAGTATTGTCAACAGAATCAGGAACTGTAGAAGCTATTGATCCTGATATGGTAGGAAGTATAGCAGTTTATTTAGGGGCAGGAAGAATGAAAAAAGAAGGCGAAATAAATAGGACTGCAGGCATAACTTTAAACAAAAAAATAGGAGACCAAGTAACTGTTGGAGAGACTTTAGCATATATTCATACTGATGATGATTCAAAAGTTAATGGTACAACTCAAAATTTAAAAGACGCGTTTAAAATAACAAACAAAAAAATTAATTTAAATTCTAGAATTTTAGAAATTGTAAAATAACGAGGAAAAATATATGAATATTGTAGATATAATTGAAGATAAGAAAAATGGGTATGAATTAACAGAAGAAGAAATAAAATATTTCGTAGAAAATTATACAAATGGACAAATACCAGATTACCAAGCTGCAGCTTTAATTATGGCTATATGTATAAATGGTATGACACAAGATGAAATATTAAGTTTAACTATGGCAATGGCAAATTCAGGAGATGTGTTAGATTTAAGTGATATATCAGACCGCATTGTTGACAAACATTCCACAGGAGGTGTGGGAGATAAAATAACTTTAATTGTTATGCCAATAATTGCTGCATTAGGAATTCCAGTTGCAAAAATGAGTGGAAGAGGTTTGGGAATAACAGGAGGAACAGCTGATAAGCTAGAATCAATTCCAGGATATAATATAAATTTGTCAATAGATGAATTTAAAAAGAATATTAAAGAAATTGGTATAAGCTTAATGAGTCAAACTTTAAATTTAGCTCCAGCAGATAAAAAAATATATGCATTAAGAGACACAATAGGTTGCACAAGTAGTATACCACTTATTGCTTCTAGTATTATGAGTAAAAAGATAGCATCAGGAGCAAATTCAATAGTTTTAGATGTAACTTGTGGTAGCGGTGCTTTTATGAACAGTAAAGAAGAGGCAAGAAAATTAGCAAAAATGATGTCTTTAATAGGAAAATGGGCAAATAGAGAAACTGTCTGTGTATTAACTAATATGGATGAACCTTTAGGTTATTCTGTTGGAA
Source organism: uncultured Eubacteriales bacterium (assembly GCA_902492015.1). GTDB lineage: Bacteria > Bacillota > Clostridia > TANB77 > CAG-508 > Scatovivens. Next base: position 11,034 of record CABUJR010000004.1, read on the forward strand.
ACTCTTTAGAAGTTATAGAAGCAGTAAAAGCATTAAAAGGCGAAATGGCAGAAGATGTTAAAGATGTAGTTTTAAATTTGTGTATGCAGATGATGTATTTATCTGGAAAATATACAAATATCTTAGAAAATAAACAAAAGGTAATGGAAGTAATAGAAAATGGAAAAGCTTTTGAAAAATTTAGAGAACTTGTAGAAAGACAAGGTGGAGATATATCTTATATTGATGATTTAGGAAAATTTGAAAAAGCCCCTATAATTACACCAGTTATTGCAGATGTTTCTGGGTATGTAGAAGAATTGGATGCAGGAAAAATTGGACATGCTGGGTTGAAATTAGGAATAGGTAGAATACATAAAGAAGATGACATTGATTATAGAGTAGGAATGATATTTAATAAAAAAATTGGCGATTATGTCGAAAAAGGAGAGATATTAGCATATGTTCATGCAAATTCTGCAGATAAAGCCAATAGTTGTGTTGAAGATATAAAAAATGCTTATAAGTTTGGAAACAAAAAAATTTTGAAAAAGAATATTATAGAAATAATATAAATACAAAAGTGAAAGGTGGTAAATTAATGGAAAGTATGAGTGGAAAAGAGTTAAAAGATAAATTATTTGACTCAAAGAAAAATGGATGGTTTGATTTAAGTGACGAAGAATTAAAAAATATATTTCAATTCTCAGAAGAATATATGTATTTTTTAAATAATGCAAAAACTGAGAAAGAAATAGTACAAAGCTCTAAGGAAATTTTATTAAAAAATGGGTTTGTAGATATTTCACAAAAAGAAGCTTTAGTTCCTGGAGATAAAGTATTTTATATAAATAGAGGAAGATGTTTATATGCAGCTGTAATAGGTAGCCAAAACATGGAAAATGGTTTAAATATTATTGCTGCTCATTGTGATTCTCCTAGAATAGATTTAAAACAAAATCCACTATATGAGGATGGAGAATTAGCAATGTTAAAAACACATTATTATGGTGGAATAAAGAAATATCAATGGACTAATATTCCTTTAAGTATGCATGGAACTATAGTAAAACCAGATGGAGAAAAAATTAATATTTGTATAGGAGAAAAAGAAGAAGACCCAATATTTACAATTTCAGATTTATTACCACATTTAGCAGGTGAGCAAATGGAAAGAAAGCTAAAAGAGGGGGTTCAAGGAGAAGAACTAAATATTTTAGCAGGAAGTATTCCTTATGAATGTGATGATGTACCAGAAAAAGTAAAATTAAATATTTTAAAATTATTAAATGAAAGATATGGAATAAAAGAAGTAGATTTTATAAGTTCAGAAATAGAATTTGTTCCAGCTTTTAAAGCAAAAAGTATGGGATTTGATTATAGTATGGTTGCAGGATATGGTCAAGATGATAAGGTTTGTTGCTATACTGCTTTAAGAGCATTTTTGAATGTAGAAAATCCAACGAAAACAGCTGTATGTGTTATGACAGATAAAGAAGAAGTTGGTTTTAATGGTGTTACAGGAATGTTTACTAGAACATTTGAAACTTTTGTACTTGATATGCTTGAAAAAACAGGTAATACAAAGATGAGTTCATTAGATAGAACTTTTTCAAATTCACAAGCAATTTCTGCTGATGTTGATGCAGCTTACAACCCAAATTATCCATCAGCATTTGAAAAAAATAATACAGCTTTTTTTGGAAAAGGAGTAACACTTGTAAAATATACAGGTGCTAGAGGAAAATCTGGTGCTTCTGAAGCACCAGCAGAATTTGTGGCTAAAATTAGAAAAGTATTTGATGCAGTTGGAGCTAGATATCAATCTTGTGAACTTGGGAAAGTAGATAAAGGTGGAGGAGGAACTATAGCTCTTACACTTGCAAATAGAGGAATGGAAGTTGTTGATATTGGAGTTCCTGTTATGGGAATGCATTCACCTTATGAAATAACAAGTAAATTTGATATATACCAAGCATATAAAGGTTATAAAGCTTTTTATAATTAAATTTAAAATGTTATCTATTATAATAATTATGTAAATAATATGTGTAAGAAACAAATTTTAAATTATATATTTTTTAAAAAATATATTGAGGCATAAAACTATACTAAAATGACATAGTATAGAAATTATGCCTCTTTTACTTTTTAACTAAATATCTATTTACATAATATTGGAAAAGTGCTATAATATTAATGTATTATAAAAAAGGAGAATTATTATGTATTACTTAATTCCATTAGTATTAATATTTATAGCAGCAATAGTAAGAGCAGTTTCTTTAAGATATAAGTTAACAATATTTAGTAAAATAGCGACTTTAGTATTAGTTTTATCTGTACTTTGGTTTATATATGAATATTGTAAATATCAAGGATTTGATATACTTGAATATGTACTTGAATTTTTCAAAATATAAAAATTGAAAATAACTTTAAGAATTTTTTCTTGAAGTTATTTTTTTTATTTTTATTCAATAGTAAAAATTTTTAAAAATTTTTACTATATGAATGTTTATTAAATATTGAATTAAAATATTTAAAATTAATTGATACTTACAAATTTGTAAAAAAATACTTGATAAAAAATGTCGTTTTTTGTAGCCAAAAACTTTTTACAATGATATAATCAAAATGGAATTTATACATAAAATTAAAATGAGAATTTTAATTTCTAGTGTGTTCATTTTAAAATCGAAACTTTAATTTTAGTAGAAAGGAGATATGTTAGAAAAACTAACATAGACATTGTAACATGGAAAATACAAGATGTGACGGATGTAATCGGAGAAGATCCAAAAATGCAAGAGATATTACAAAAATACGATAAAGACAAATCAAACTTAATTCAAATTTTAAATGAAGTTCAAGAATATTATGGATATGTACCAGAAAAATCTCAACTTGCAATTTCTGAATATTTATCTATTCCAATGGCAGAAATTTATGGAGTAGTTACTTTTTATTCAAGATTTACCCTAAAACCAAAAGGAAAATATCATATAGCTGTATGTTTAGGAACAGCATGTTTTGTAAAAGGTTCAGAAAAGATTTTAGATAGAGCAAAAGAAAGATTAGGAATAGATGTTGGTGAAACTACAAAAGATGGCAAATTTTCTTTAGAGGCAACAAGATGTGTTGGTGCTTGTGGTTTAGCTCCAGTATTTACTGTAAATGATGAAGTATATGGAAAAGCCACTGTTAAGATGATTGATGAAATTTTAGATAAATATATGGAAAATTAAAATTGAAAGGAAGGAGCTAAAAATGAAGACATTAGAAGAGATTAATAAAATAAGAGAAGAAAAGAGAAAAGAGTTAGATTTAAGAGTAAATACATCAGCTCAAACTTATGAAAAACATATTTTAGTGTGTCATGGAACAGGTTGTACTTCCTCTAAATCACCTAAAATAATAGAAAATTTTAGAAAAATTTTAGCTGAAAAAAACATAGAAAATGTAAGAGTAATTCAAACAGGTTGTTTTGGATTATGTGCTAAAGGTCCAATTGTAATTATCAGACCAGAAGATGTTTTTTATGCTATGGTAAAACCAGAAGATTGTGAAGAAATAGTTGAAAAGCATATTCAAAATGGTGAAATAGTTGAAAGATTACTTTGTAGAGATATAGATAATAAAGTTGTAAAAAAATTAGATGAATTAAACTTTTATAAAAAACAAAAAAGAATTGCACTTAAAAATTGTGGAGTTATAGACCCAGAAAATATAGATGAATATATTGCTTTTGATGGTTATAAAGCTTTAGAAAAAGTATTATTTAATATGACACCAGATGAAGTTATTGATGAAGTTTCAAAATCTGGATTGAGAGGACGTGGTGGAGCAGGATTCCCTACAGGAAAAAAATGGTTATTTACAAAAATGGCAGAAGGAGATCAAAAATATGTTGTTTGTAATGCAGACGAAGGAGATCCTGGTGCTTTCATGGATAGAAGTATTCTAGAAGGTGATCCACATTGTGTTATAGAAGCAATGATGATTGCTGGTTTTGCAGTAGGTGCAAATAAAGGATATATTTATGTTAGAGCAGAATATCCTATAGCTGTTAGTCGTTTTCAAAAAGCAATAGATAGTGCAAGAGAATATGGAATTTTAGGAAAGAATATTTGGAATTCCGGTTTTGATTTTGACTTAGAAATTAGACTTGGAGCAGGAGCTTTTGTTTGTGGAGAAGAAACAGCTTTACTTGAATCAATCGAAGGAAGAAGAGGTCAACCAAGATTAAAACCACCATTCCCAGCAAATGAAGGTTTATTTGGTAAACCAACTTTAATTAATAATGTTGAAACTTATGCAAATATAACAAAAATTATTTTAAATGGATCAGATTGGTATTCTCAAATAGGAACTGAAAAGTCAAAAGGTACAAAAGTTTTTGCATTAGGTGGAAATGTAAACAATATAGGATTAGTTGAAGTTCCAATGGGTGTTACTTTAAGAGAAATTGTATATGATATAGGTGGAGGAATTCCTAATGGTAGAAAATTTAAAGCTGCACAAACAGGAGGACCTTCAGGAGGTTGTATTCCAGAAGAACACTTAGATACACCGATAGATTATGAATCATTACAAGCTATAGGTTCAATGATGGGTTCTGGTGGATTAATAGTTATGGATGATTCAAAATGTATGGTAAATTTAGCTAAGTTCTATTTAGGTTTTACAGTTGATGAATCTTGTGGAAAATGTACACCTTGTAGAATTGGAACTAAAAGATTATTAGAGATGCTTGAAAAAATAACTGATGGAAAAGGTGAAGAAGGAGACATTGAAAAATTAGAAAGATTATGTGTCAATATTAAAAATGCTTCAGTATGTGGTTTAGGTCAAACTGCACCAAATCCAGTTTTAAGTACAATAAAATATTTTAGAGAAGAATATAGAGAACATATAGATCATAAACAATGTAGAGCAGGAGAATGTAAAGCATTAATGAAGTTACATATTGACCCAGAACTTTGCAAGGGTTGTGGATTGTGTAAGAGAAATTGTCCAGTTGATGCAATTTCAGGAGATATAAAACAAACACATGTTATTGATACTGAAAAATGTATAAAATGTGGAACTTGTATTACTAAGTGTCCATTCCATGCTATTAAAAGTTAATAATTAAGTTTTAAAACCAAAGATAAAAACAAATTTTATATATTAGTGTTAATAATAAAGTAGAGTTGTTTTTGTATCAAAAATAAGAGGAGGTTAATATGGTTAATTTAACTATAAATGGTATAAGTGTTCAAGTAGAAGAAGGAACAACAATTTTAGAAGCAGCTAAGAAAGTTAATATAGATATTCCTACATTGTGTTTTTTAAAAGATATAAATGAAATTGGTGACTGCAGAATGTGTGTAGTTGAGGTTGAAGGTAAAAGAGGTTTTGCAACATCATGTATTCAAAAAGTAGAGGAAGGTATGGTGGTAAAAACTAATACACCAGCAGTTATAGAAGCAAGAAGAATAGTTTTAGATTTAATTCTTTCAAATCATGATAGAGAATGTTTAACTTGTACTAGAAATGGTACCTGTGAATTACAAAAATTAGCTGAAGAATTTTATGTAGATGAAATAAAATATAAAGGTGATAGAAATAAACATGAAATAGATGACAAATCACCTGCAATAGTAAGAGATTTTAATAAATGTATTTTATGTAGAAGATGTGTTGCAACTTGTAAGAAAGTTCAAGGAATAGGAGCTATAGACTGTACAGAAAGAGGTTTTGCTTCAACTATTTCTACATATAAAAATAAAAGTTTAAATGATGTAAATTGTACTTTTTGTGGTCAATGTATTGAAGCATGTCCAGTTGGAGCTTTAAAGGAAAAAGATGCAACAGCAGCTGTTTGGAAAGCATTAAGAGATGAAGATAAATATGTAGTAGTTCAAACAGCACCAGCAGTTAGAGTTGCACTTGGTGAAGAATTTGGAATGGAAATAGGAACAAATGTAAAAGGTAAAATGGTATCTGCCTTAAAACATTTAGGCTTTGATAAAGTTTTTGATACTAATACAGGAGCTGATTTTACTATTGTAGAAGAAGGAACAGAATTTTTAGATAGATTTAAAAATGGTGGAACTCTTCCAATGATAACATCTTGTAGCCCTGGTTGGGTAAGATATTTAGAATTAAATTATCCAGAATTAATTCCAAATTTATCTTCATGTAAATCACCACATCAAATGTTTGGAGCTCTTATAAAATCTTATTATGCAGAAAAAAATAATATAGACCCAAGTAAAATATTTATGGTTTCTGTTATGCCTTGTATAGCTAAAAAGTTTGAGGCTACAAGAGATGATATGGCAGGAGCAGGTTATCCAGATGTGGATGCTGTACTTACAACAAGAGAACTTGCAAGAATGATTAAACAAGCTCATATAGACTTTGTTCACTTAGAAGATTCTGGTTTTGACAGTCCTATGGGTGAAGCAACAGGTGCTGCAGCAATTTTCGGAACAACAGGTGGTGTTATGGAAGCTGCATTAAGAACTGTTCAAGAAAAATTAACAGGAAATCATTTTGAAAAATTAGAATATGAAGCTGTTAGAGGACAAGAAGGAATAAAAAGAGCTAGTGTAAACATGAACGGAACTGAAGTAAAAGTTGTAGTAGCTTCTGGATTAAAAAATGCACAAATAATCATGGATGAAATAAAAAGTGGTAAAGCTGATTATCAATTTGTTGAAATAATGGCATGTCCTGGAGGATGTGTAATGGGAGGAGGTCAACCTATTAGAACTTCAAAAGAACGTGCAAGTATTGATATTAGAGCTAAAAGAGCAAATGCTTTATATGATATTGATGAGAAGAGTATAATAAGAAAATCTCATGAAAATCCAGTGCTTAAAAAAATATATGAAGAATATTTAGGAGAAGCCGGAGGTCATAGAGCACATGAACTATTACATACAAGTTATGTAGAAAGAGAAAAATATAAATTGGACTAAGGAAAATGGGTGAAAGTATTTCACCCATTTTTTCTTTTATGATTGTTGAAATTTCCTATGTTATAAAAATAATTCAAATATCTTTTGTATATCAGGTTTTCATACGATATTTTCTTATTTTTATAACATAGGAAGTCTATTATAATAGTATAAATGTAAATATTATGGATAATACTCCTTGTAATAATTTTCCAAGAAAATACGGTTTAATTGAAATATTTTCTTTAGAAATTATACTATACACTTGAAGCAATACAGAAATTCCGCCAAATCCTAATAAAAATGATGTAAGAAAAATGCTGAAAGTAGGTAAAGAAGTATATAGGGCAGATGATAAATTAACTCCATTTGTTACTTCAATAATTCCAGTAAGAATAGCAGAAGAAATTTCTTTAGAAATTCCAAATTTATATAAAAACATGCTTATCATATCAAATATACCAGAAGTCTCTAAAATAGATAAAATTACTGAAAATAAAACGATAAATCCTCCAACAGAAAGAATTGAAGAAATTGATTTTTTTATAGCATTACCTAAAATTTCACCAATTTCAGATACTTTAATAGGAGCAAGTTTTGAATTAAAATGTATTTCTCTAAAATTAACATCTAATTTATCTTTTTTCCAAAATCTAAAGAAATATCCAACAGTTAGAGAAGAAAGAATATGAGAAATTAGAAGAATAATTCCAAGTTGTTTATTATGAAATAATGTGATACCAACTGTTCCTAAAATAAAAAGTGGACCAGAATTATTTGTAAAAGCTATTAATCTTTCTGCTTCAATTTTAGTTATAATTTTTTGATTTTTTAGATTGCAAACAACTTTTGCTCCAACAGGATACCCACTTATAGTACCTAAAATTATTGCAATTACACTTTCACCAGGAAGGTTAAAAATTGGTTTTATAAACCTATTTAGTAATTTCCCTAAAATATAAGTAAAATTTGTTTGACATAGCAATTCTGTAGCAACAAAGAAAGGAAAAAGAGTAGGTAATACATTTTTTGCCCAAAGTGCAAGTCCATTTTGAGCAGCAATTAAATTAGTATTTGAAAATATTAAAAGTGTAATCATAAATAAGAAAAATATTATTGTAAAAAAATATTTTTTAAGATTAATTACTAAAAAATTCATAATTCCTCCTAGTTTATTCCAAAAACATATCTTGTGTTTTTAGAAAACAAGTAAAAACAGATTTCTTCTTATATTTATATATTCATAAATTTCTAAAATATGATAACTTATAAAAATAATATTATTCAATAAAATAAAGTAGATATAAATAGAAAAGAAAAAATTAGAAAATTATTTGTCCTGAAAAGTATATAAAATAGACTAATAAAAAAGATGTTAGTATGAAAAAGTTAATAATGTATATAATTTATATATATTTATATTAATTACAGATAAAAAATGACTTTTTTAAATGAAATCCAGTATTTTAGTTGAAAAACTGCTCTATTTATTATATAATATATGGCGATTTAAAAAAATAAAGGAGTTGGGAAGATATATGAATTCACTAATCAAGTCTATACCTAACATAAAAAAATTTAATGATTATATATTTGATATAAAAAAAGGTACTAGCCCAATGATGGTTTCAGGGTTAACAGATGTCGGGAAAATTCATATTGCATATAGCACAAAATTTTATTCTGAAAAACCAATTTGTATTATTACTTATAATGAAATGCAAGCAAAAAAAATAATAAAAGATTTAGCTTTTTTTGGAGAAAAAGTAAAACTATTTCCAAAAAGAGATGTTATAAGTTTTGACTATGTTGCTGAAAGCAAAGATGTATTATTTAAAAGAATTTCAGTACTTAATAAGTTAGTTAAAAAAGATAAAAAAATCATTGTTACTACTATAGAAGCAGCAATGCAAAAAATGATAACTAAAGAAAATTTATATAAAAATGTAATGAATTTAAAAGTAGGAGATACTTTTGATTTAGAGGTCTTAAAGGAAAAATTAATTTTATTAGGTTATGAAAGATATGATTTAATAGAAGGAAAAGGTCAATTTAGCGTAAGAGGCGGAATAGTTGATATAGCAACATCTGTAAATAGTGGTGTTAGAATTGAATTTTGGGGAGATGAAATAGATTCAATAAGAAAATTTAGTTTGGCAACACAAAGAACTGTAAGTATGCTAGATTCAATAGAAATCTTTCCAGCTTACGAGTTTTTATTAGCAGACGATGTTGAAAAGGTTTGTGAAAGAATTAGCGATAAAATTTATCCTAATTCTGTTAAAGAAAAAGTTAAAGATGATATTTTGCAAATTAAAAATGGTGAATTTCTAACGAAAATAGATAAATATTTTGATTGTTTTTACACTAAAACAGATACATTGTTAGATTATCTAGAAGATGATTGTATTATTTTTATTGATGAGATTGCAAAAGTAAAAGCAAGAGCTGAAAATATAGCAAAAGATAATAGCAATTTAATTAAAGATTTAACTGAAAGGAATAAAATAGTTCCAGGAATTTTAACCGAAATGAAAGACTATTTGAAATTTTCAGATTCTCTACAAAATAAACAAACAGTATATTTAGAAAAACAAGATATAGGTTTTGTAGATAAACAAAGTATGCATGCAAAAAGAAACGGATATAGCTTTAGCTATAGGGAGGTCAACTTTTTTCGTAGTTCAATGGATTTACTGTTTCAGGAACTACAAGAAGCAATTAAAAGAGGGAAACAAACAGTAATTCTAGGCGGAAGCACAGAAAATTGTAAAAAATTATCTAATTTATTGTTAGAAAAAGAAATACCTAATATATATACTGATTTTTTAGAAGATGACTTAACTCTTGGTGTGGTAAACATCACACCAGGAGCTTTTTCTGCTGGATTTGAATTTTATGATGCGAATCTTTTAGTAGTATCAACAGAAGAAATTTTTGAAGCAAAACTTTCTAAAAAATCAAGAACTCCAAAAGCTTTTAAAGAAGGAGAAGTTATAGTATTTGAGGACCTAAAAGAAGGAGACTATGTTGTTCATAAAACACATGGAATAGGTCAATTTGTAGGAGTAAATACTATAAAAGCTGATGGAGTAACAAAAGATTATATAAAATTAAAATATAAAGATGATGATGTTTTATATATTCCTACAAATGCATTAGATAACATTAGAAAATATATAGGACCAGAAAAAATAGGTCCAAAACTTAATAGATTAGGTTCAAAAGAATGGGATAAAACTAAAGAACGTGTAAAAAATAATTTAAGAGAAGTTGCAGAAGAACTTATAGAACTTTATGCTAAAAGGCAAAAGATGCAAGGATTTGCTTTTTCAAAAGATACTCCTTGGCAACAAGAGTTTGAAGATAGTTTTAAATATGTTGAAACTGAAGATCAATTAAGATGTATTGAAGAAGTAAAAAAAGATATGGAAAGACCAAGACCAATGGATAGACTTCTTTGCGGAGATGTTGGTTATGGAAAAACAGAAGTTGCAATAAGAGCAGCCTTTAAAGCTGTAATGGACCAAAAGCAAGTTGTTTATTTAGTTCCAACAACAATTTTAGCACAGCAACAATATGAAGAATTTAAAAACAGAATGAAAGAATATCCTATAAGAATAGAACTTTTAAATAGATTTAGAACTAAAAAAGAACAAGAAGAAACTTTAAAAAGATTAGAACTTGGAGAAACAGATATTTTAGTTGGTACACATAGAGTACTAAGTAAAGATGTAAAATATAAAAATTTAGGGTTACTAATTATAGATGAAGAGCATAGATTTGGAGTTAAAGCTAAAGAAAAAATTAAAGAGATGAAAAATAGTATTGATGTATTAACAATGACAGCTACTCCAATTCCTAGAACTTTGCATATGTCGGTAGTTGGTATGAGAGATATGTCAGTAATTTATGAACCACCACAAAATAGAAAACCAGTACAAACTTATGTATTAGAATATGATCCAGAAGTAATAAAAGAAGCAATAACAAAAGAGCTAGAAAAGGGTGGTCAGGTATTTTATTTATATAATAATGTTGAAGGAATAGAGAAAAAAGCTTTAGAGATAAATGATTTAGTTGAAGAAGCAAAAGTGGAATATGCACATGGAAAAATGACTGGAAATCAATTAGAAAATATAATGCAAAACTTTATTGATGGAAAAAGTAATGTTTTAGTATGTACAACAATTCTTGAATCTGGAATAGATATTCCAAATGCTAATACAATAATTGTTGAAAATGCAGATAGATTAGGTCTTGCACAATTATATCAAATAAGAGGAAGAGTTGGTCGTTCTGATAAGCAAGCTTATGCTTATATTACTTATAAAAGAGATAAAATGTTAACAGAAGTAGCAGATAAAAGATTAAAAGCAATAAAAGAATTTACAGAATTTGGTTCTGGTTTTAAAATAGCTATGAGAGACTTAGAAATTCGTGGTGCAGGAAGCTTAATGGGAGAAATTCAGCATGGACACATGGAACAAATAGGATATGATATGTATTGTAGATTACTTGACCAAGTTGTTAAGGAATTAAAAGGGGAAGAAATCGCAGAAGAAATAGATATACAAATTGATTTAAATGTTACAAGTTATATACCAGATGAATTTATTCAAAATTCTAGTCAAAAAATACAAATATATCAAAATATTGCTTTATGTAAAAATGAAGAAGATATACAAAATGTTACAGATGAAATTATTGATATATACGGACAAATGCCTTATGAAATAGAGAATCTATTAGATATATCTAGAATAAAAATATTGGCAAAAGAAAAACATATTATAAAAATAAGTCAAAAAAATGAAAATATTATTTTTTATTTTGAAAGTGAAAAATTCAATTTTGATGTAGTAGATAAGCTTATGAAAATATATAGAAACAGGATAAAATTTTCACCTTCAAAAAATCCTTATATAACTTTTAAACTTGCAAATCCAAAAAATATTTTAGAAGAATGCAAAGAATTTTTAGGAAAATTATAAAAAAGAAAAGCCCTCGGCTTCGGAAGTAATCCGTTACCGAGGGAAAAACTTTTTAGTCAATATGTTCTTTTCTTTTATTTAAATCAGTCCACATTGTGGAAACACCTCCGCTATAGGAAACACGAATTGAATCATGATTATTTATTGAAGCATTCACAATGTTTTGCAGTTTCTGAAGCTCATCAAAGTTTAAGTCGTGCTTACCATTTAATACATAGTCAAACACAAGCTCATTTTTTCTGAATTCTGCTCTTTTAATATCTGCATTAAAGTTTGTGAGTGCTTTTTGCATTTCCACAAATTCCGGGTATTTTGTCATCCGGATTGAGATGCTGTGATCTGATACTTTCATGATGCCAATAAGAACTTCTGGAATCGTATTTGTGAAAAAAAGTTTCCTTTTTATTGACTCTACGAGTTCAGAAGGAATATCATCCTGGCAGTGAACAATAATGAAAGTTTCGTTATTGCGTGTTACTATTTTTGTGGAATATGAGCCAGACACAAATTCATTTAAACAGCAAATTATTGTATCTTGTGCTCCCATAACTATTGGACTAATAATAGTTTTCCGTGACATAAAACTCCTCCTTGGTATTTTTTTATAATACGACTATTATATCACAAAAGTGTGAAGAAATAAAGGTTTTACAAAAAATCACATAGAATTTACAATTTATGTTTCTAGAAATTAGTGTATTGATATTTTTAGATAAAAAGGGTAAAATAAATAAGAATTTAAACGAAAGGAAAAAAGATATGACAATTACAAGTAAAGATAACGAAACAATAAAACATATAAAAAAATTGAAAGAAAAAAAATATAGAGATGAATATAATGAATTTATTGTTGAAGGAATTAAAATGATAGAAGAGGCTTTAGCAGAAAAGGCAAATATAAAATCTATCATAATATGTGAAGATTGTAAAAATCAAGGAAATTTACCAAATGATTTAATGTATGAAATAGCAAAATGTAATTGTATATATGTAACAGAAAAGATTTTTAAAACAATAACAGATCTTAGTAATCCACAAGGAATTATGGCAGTAATTGAAAAAAATAACAAGGAAGAAGATATAGATTATAAAGCTTCAAATTTTTTAATTCTAGATAATATTCAAGATCCAGGAAATATGGGAACAATTTTAAGAACAGCAGATAGTTTAAATCTAAAACAAATAATAGTTTCAAAGGGAAGTGCTGATATATATAATTTAAAAGTAGTAAGATCAACAATGGGAGCTATTTTTAGAGTTAGAGTAATAGAGGTAGAAAGTCTAGTAAAAATAATTAAAGAAATGAAAAAACATAAAATAAATGTATATGCAACTGATTTATCAACAAATAAAAGTATTTATGATGTAAATTATGAAAATTCTGCTATTGTTATAGGAAATGAAGCAAATGGAGTTTCTAAAGAAGTTTTAGGAGAAGTTTTAGAAAGAATAAAAATTCCAATGATAGGAAAAACAGAAAGTTTAAATGCAGCAGTTGCAACTAGTATAATATTATATCAAGCATATAGAAGTTTGGGAAAAATTTAAAAATAAAGGTACTATTTTAAATACTAGAATAAACTAGATTTAATTGGTACCTTCATTTTTTTCACTGTTTACTAAAATATCTAAAAGTTTTGGATACATTTCTGTAGCATTTGTGTTCCAGTTATCTACTATTTTTTTTGCTTGTTCACGAGAACCAGCATGTGCTTGCAAATCAAATATTGTAATATTATTTTCTATTATTTTGCATCTTACTGAAAATTCTCTTTCTGTAAGTGGTGTATATTCAGCTGAAATTGAAAATTTATCTTTTACAGTATCTAAATTTTCTTTAAATCTGCTGTCTACTTGAAGTTTTAAAATACCTGGAATTATGTCTATAGTAAGGTCGATAGCATTTTTTCCTTCTTCAGTTATTTCATAAATATCAGCATTTTCTTTTTTATAATTAAAAATATAATTATCTTCTAACAAATCAAGTAAAAATTGTTGAAAATAAAAGTAATTCATATCTACAATAGATGTAACAAGGTCTAAAAGTTCATTATGTGATATTGGTTTATTAACTTTACTTAAAATATATAGAAGTAATATTTTACTTTCAGCTAAAGATTGCTCATCTGAATTTAATTTCAAAATTTTAACCTCCTGTAAGTTTTTAGAATTATTTTTGTCTTATTGTTAATTTATATTCTTATTATATCACAGAAATACAAAAAGTAAATAAATTTATTGCTCAATATCAATAAAATATGATAAAATGAAACAGTAAAATAGTTAACAAGTTAGGAGAATAAACCAAAAAGTGGGCATTGAATTAGATAATGAAAATATGAGAGAAATGACTGAAAAGATTGTTTCTAATATGGAAAATGATGAAGTAAGAAAAGAAGTAATAGATAATATTCCAGCAATATCTGTCTCTATGGATTCAAAAGATGTTAAAAAAATAATAGAAGAATTAATTAAATTTGAAGATGGGAAAAAAGTATTAAAAACTTCTTGGAAAATTATAATTAATAATTCAAATCATCCAGAAAATTTAATTACTGCTTTAGGTTTAGATAATGGTGTAAGAGAAGATATGCTTAGAAACATAGGATATTTTTTTAGGTTTTCTAACATAAGAGATGCATCAATTTTAGCAAAAGAAGTTTCAAAGTTAGAAGGTGGAAATGAAGTTATTGCAGAAAATTTTGATGAATTTATGTATAACGGTATAGCAAATTTTGATGCTATTATAGTTCCAGCTCTTCAAACAGAAAGTGGCAAAGAGATTGTAAAAGGTAGTTTTGAAAATTTAAAAGATAAAATTTTAAATAACCCTTATGTTCAAGGGGTACAAAGTTTTTTTAGAGTTATAAAAGCTTTAGAGAATGTAGAAGGTTTTGAAGAAATATATGAAGATTATGGATATTGGGCAAAACTTTATGATGATATAAACATTTTAGAAAAAAAGGAAAATCTTCAAGAAACAGCGGAAAATGCAGCTATATCATATGACATAGAAGATATTGAGGAACTATTTGGAGTAAAAATAAAACCCGGAACAGTTCTAACAATGGAAGATATTATGGGAATGGATGCTAAAAATCAAGAATTTAAAAAGATTTTATTCTCTAAAGATAGAGCCGAAAAAAGGGCTGTTTTAGAAACTGTTGCAAATGGAAATAAATATAGTTTTAAATCAGCAGGAACATCAAGTTTAACAATAGTTGCTGGAAATCAAGTAGCTAAAATAGGAAGCAAAAAAAGAAAATTTGAAATACCATATCATCCAAGATTGATGATGCCATATTTCAGAAAAAGATATGAAGATGATTCAACATTAGAAATTTATAATTTAGGAAATACTAAATCTGCTAAAATTACAGATGAAAGTTTACTAGAAATATATAAAGAATTAGAAAAATCTGGAATAATTTGGACAGATGCGCATAAAGAAAATATAGTAGAATTGCTTAGTGATAATATTTTACCAGATTTTATTAAAAGTGAAGATTTTAATTTATTTGGATTTTTAGAAGATGAAAAATTTTCTACAACTAATCATAAGCCTTTAAAAAAGGGAGACTTGGTAGTTTGTGATTTAGATATGCTATATTTAAGAGATGACCCAGATATGCAAATAGGACTACAAGATAAGATTATATTAAAATATCAAAAATCAAAAGCTAAAGAAACAGAAACTATTGAAGTTTAATTTTGAAGGCAGATAGATTTTATAATAGAAAAGAAAGGAGAATATAATTAAATTTTATTTAATTATAAAAAAAGAAAATGGATAAATTAAGTTGGAACCTAGAGGACATTTTTAAAAATGAAGAGGACTTAGAAATAGCTATAAATAATTTGAAAGAATTATTTCAAAATGTTGAAAGCACAAAAGGAAAACTTGCAGAAAGTAGTGACCAGATATATAAATGCTATAAAAATCTTGAAGATGGACTAGCTTTACATGAAAAAGTATATGCTTATGCAATGTTTAAATATCATCAAAATTTAGGAGATCAAGAAGCAATTAAATTATTTAAGAGAATAGAAGGATTAACTGCAGAACTTTCTAAAATAGAAAGTTTTGTTTCACCAGAAGTAAGCAAGATTCCTATAGAAATTTTAGAAAATTATTTAAAAGAAGAAAGAATGAAACCTTATGAAAAAACAATAAGAGATATTATTAAAGAAAAATCACATATTTTAAGTAAAGATGTTGAAGCAGCTTTAGCAAGTTATTCAGAAGTATTTTCAGTATCAGATAATGCTTACGATGTTTTTACAAATTCAGAATTTGATTATAATGATGTGATTGATGAAAACGGAAATATCTTAAAAATGAGTGAAGCATTATATGGAAAATATATGTCAATGAAAGATAGAACTTTAAGAAAAAATGCTTATTCAGAAATTTGTTCAATATATAAAAAATATATTAATACACTTTCAGAATTATATTTGTCAAGAGTAAAATATTCATGTATTACAGCTAAACTTAGAGGATATAAATCATCTTTAGATTCTGCAACAAATAAAGATGATTCAAATTTAAAAGTTTATGAAACTTTGCTAAATTCGGTAAATAAAAATATGGATTTAGTTCATGAACATTTAAATTTGAAAAAGAAAATGCTAAATTTAGATGAAATGCATTTATATGATATATATTATAATCCTTTACAAGAAAATGATGAAAATATTGAATATGAAGAAGCAAAAAAACTTGTACTAAAAGCCTTAAATGTTATGGGGGATGAATATGTTCAAAAAGTAAGTTATGGTTTTGAGCATAATTGGGTAGATGTATATGAGAAAGAAAATAAAATGACTGGTGGATATAATATGGGAGTTTACGGAGTGCACCCATTTATATTATTAAACTACATGAATACTATGAGAGACGCTTCAACTATTGCACATGAATTTGGACATGCAATGCATAGTTATTATGCAGATAGTAAACAAAATTATTTAAACTCTAGTTATACAATAATGGTTGCAGAAGTTGCCTCAACAGTTAATGAAATTTTATTTGCAAACTATTTAATAAATAATGAAAAGGACATAAATAAGAAAAAAGTCTTAATAAACGAACAATTAGATTTAATAAGATCTACATTAATAGTACAAACACAATTTTCTGAATTTGAAAAAAATGTTCATAAAAAAATTGAAAGTGGTGAGGCCTTAAATTCAGAAGCTTTAAGTAATATATATCAAAGTTTATTAGAAAAATATTACGGAGACACAACAGTTATAGATGAAAATTCAAAATATACTTGGTCAAGAATACCACATTTTTATAGATGTTTTTATGTTTATAAATATGCAACAGGAATAACTGCAGCAATAGTAATTGCAAATAAAATTTTATCTGGAGAAAATGGGTATGTAGAAAAATACTTAAATATGTTAAGTCTAGGAGGAGCAAAAGATTCTTTAAGTTTATTAAAAATGGTAGATGTTGATTTAGAAAAAGAAGAAACTTATGAACAAGCTTTTAAATATTTTGAAAAAAATTTAAAAGAATTAAAAAGTTTAATTTAATAAAAAAATTCACACAAAAAACATAATAATGTTATATAAAGAGAATAGTTTTGTAGGAGTAATAATTTTGAGAGATTTTGAAGTAATAAGTTTTAAACAATTTAAAAAAGATATTTCTGAAGATGAAGAATTATATAAAAAAGTAAGAATTCCTAAAAGAGATACAAAAGGTGCCGCTGGATATGATTTTTTTGCTATTGAAGAATTTGAACTAAATCCTGGAGAAAGCAAAAAAGTTCCAACAGGAATAAAGGTTTGTATGGAAGAGGATGAAGTATTATTTTTAGTGCTTAGAAGTAGTATGGGATTTTATTATAATTTAAGACTTTGTAATCAAGTAGGAATAATAGACTCAGATTATTACAATAATTTAGATAATGAAGGACATATTTGGTTTAAAATACAAAATGAAGGAAAAGAAAAATTAAAAATAAAACAAGGCGAAGCATTCGGACAAGGAGTATTTATAAAATATTTAACAACAAATAGTGAAAAAAATGAGTTTATAGAGCGTCGTAATAGATATTAAAATAGGAGGTATATTATGAGTGATACAACAATATTAGTAGTAGATGATGAATCAAGAATGAGAAAATTGATTAAAGATTTTTTAATACAAAAGAACTATAATATATTAGAAGCAGAAGATGGAGAAAGAGCTTTAGCAGTATATCAAGAAAATAAAGAAAAAATAAGTTTAATTTTATTAGATGTTATGATGCCAAAACTTGATGGTTGGTCTGTGCTTCGTCAAATACGTCAAGAAAATAAAAATTTACCAATAGTTATGCTTACAGCAAGAGCTGAAGAAAATGATGAATTATTTGGATTTGAGCTTGGTGTTGACGAGTACATAACAAAACCATTTAGTCCTAAAATCTTAGTTGCAAGAGTAGAAGCAATTTTAAAAAGAAGTAAACCAGAAGAAAAAGAATTAAAAAGTTATGATGGAATAGTAATAGATAATGAGGGAAGAACAGTAAAAGTAGATGGAAAACAAATTGAATTAAGCTTTAGAGAATACGAACTTTTAAAATATTTATTAGATAATGAGAATATTGCTTTGTCAAGAGACAAAATTTTAAATACAGTATGGAATTATGATTATTATGGAGATTCTAGAACTATTGACAGTCACATAAAGAAAATAAGACACAAGCTAGGAAAAAAAGGAAAACATATACAAACAATAAGAGGAATTGGTTATAAATTTGAAATAAAATAGGAGAAAAAATAGTGTTTAAAAAAGTTTTTAAATCTGTTCGTGCAAAATTATTTCTAACTTTATGTGTAGTTATTCTTATGTTAATAGGATTTTTCATTATAATAAATAATGCTGTTTTAGAAGCGTTATACTATTATAATAAAAAGGAAAGTACATTAAATGCATATAATTATATAAATGAAAATTTGCCTAAGATTTTAGAAGAAGAAAAATATGAATTAGAAATTGAAAAAATAGCTATAAATAGTAATTTTGAAATTTTGGTTATTGATAGTGAAAATAATTTAATTTATTCTACTAATAAAAATTTTATTGAAAATTTCGGAGAAATTAATGAAATAAAATACGATGTAAATTATAGTATATTTAATAAATCTGAAATTCTTTATTCTAAAGAAAATACTACAATAAGAAGAATACAAGATAAGAAAAATGGAATTCCATATATTTTATTAGATGGTAAATTAGATAGTGGTGAAAAAATATACATAAGATTACCAATTGCTCCAATTCAGGATAGTGTTAATATTTCAAATAGATTTATTTATATTATAGGGATTGCAACAATAATTCTTGGTGCGATTGCGACTACTTTTATTACAGAAAGATTTACAAAGCCAATAGAAGAATTGAATGATATAGCAAATGAAATGTGTAATCTGAATTTTAAAAGAAAATACAGAATTAATGATAGTGAAGATGAAATTGATGAGTTAGGCAAGAGTATAAATACTTTATCAGATAAATTAGAAGCAACTATTAATCAATTAAAGATTAATAATAGTGAACTTGAAAAAGACATAGAAGAAAAATCTAAAATTGATGAAATGAGAAAACAATTTATTTCTGATGTATCACATGAATTAAAAACTCCGATAGCTTTAATTCAAGGATATGCAGAAGGGTTAGTTGAAAACGTAAATACAGATGAAGAAAATAGAAAATTCTATTCAGAAGTTATTTTAGATGAAGCAAATAAAATGGATAAGTTAGTAAAAAGATTATTAGAACTTATGAAATTAGAATATGAAGATAGAAAGTTTAATGATACAAAATTTGATATAGTAGAACTTATTAATGAAGTTGTAAAAAATTCTAAGGTTGTTTTAAATGAAAATAATATTGAAGTTGAATTCAAAGAAAAAGAGCCTATTTATGTATATGCCGATGATTTTTATATAGAACAAGTAGTTACAAATTACTTTACAAATGCAATTAAAAATATCAGTGAAATAAATGGAAATAAGAAAATAAAAATAGCAATAAAAAAAGGAAAAGAAATTGGAAAATTAAGAATTACAGTATTTAATACTGGAAAAAATATAGACCAAGAAAATATAAATAGAATTTGGACAAGGTTTTATAAAGTAGATGAATCAAGAAATCGTTCAAAAGGTGGAACAGGAATTGGTCTTGCACTTGTAAAAGCAATTATGACAAAATATAAAAGTAATTATGGTGTAACAAATAAAAAAGATGGTGTAGAATTTTATTTCGAAATTCTAGAAGCAAAATAATAAATAAAAAAGACTATTAAAAACATTTTAATTTTAAAATGAGTAAAAATAGTCTTTTTTTGTATAATAGGAAAGTTTGCTAAGCTTTATATTATTAAAGGTTTCGTCAGATATCGAATATAAATTTTATAAATAATTGATAATTTTTTGAAAAAAGCTTTACAAATGTAAAAAAACGTAGTAATATAATACAAATTTATTTCAATAAATTTTATTCTCAGGGTCATTTTTCTAGACCAAAAAAATCATAATTTTTAATTTAATATGAAAAGAGGTGATATTTTGTTTTAATTATTCAAATTTAAAACTAAACATAATATCTTTTGTTTTTAGTTTAATAATTACTATATTAGCTAGAAATATGTTTAATTCTTTTAATAGAGTAAATTTTAATGCTGAAATAAAAAGGTATTATTTAAGTACAAATGAAAATATTTCTATTTCTAACAATATAGGTATTATAACAAATATGAAAAATAATGAAGAAAAAAATAATATAAAAAATGAAAATTTAATCAAAATAGAAAATAGTGAATTTAATGGTGAAGAAATAAATATAGAATTTTGGAAAATAGAAATACCTAAAATAAATTTGACTGCAGACATATCAAATGGTACAACACCAGAAATTTTGAATAAATTTGTTGGACATTTTGAACAAACACCAGTAAATTATGGAAACATAGTATTAGCAGCACATAATAGAGGATATGCTGTGAATTATTTTGGTAGAATAAAAGAGTTAGAAATAGGTGATGAAATTATATATTTTTTCAATGATATAAAAAGAGTATATAAAGTAAGTGAAAAAACTATAATTCAAGATACACAATGGAATAAATTAGAAAATACAGATGATAATAGACTAACATTAATAACATGTGTAGAAAATGAGCCAGCACTTAGAAGATGTATACAGGCTAAAGAAGTATAAAAGAAAGGAGAGAAAAGCCAAGATAGCTTTTCAAAATATATATGAAAAAAATTTTAATAACAATTTTATTAATAATAATTATTATAAGTACAGTATATAGTTGCTATGCTTTTGAGATAGGAACTAAAGAAATTATCTCTTTAGGAGAATGCGAATTATATTTAAGATATTTAGGAAATGATAAGAGAACACCCTATGTAGTTTATCAAAAAGATGGTAAAAGGTACCCAGCTTATTGCTTAAATAGTGATTTAAATGGTGTAGGTACGGGAGGTGTTGGAAATTATAGTGTTAATGTAGAAAGCACAATAGATAATGAAAATATATGGAGAGTAATAATAAATGGATTTCCATATAAAAGTATAACCGAACTTGGAACCCAGAATGAACAAGAGGCTTTCACAGCTACTAAATTTGCAATTTATACAATAATGTATAATAGAAATCCAGCAGATTATACACCAGTAGATTCAGATGCAGGAAGGAGAACTTATCAAGCTTATTTGAAAATAGTAAATGCAGCTAAAAACTCAACAGAAACTATGGAAAAAAATACAGAAGTAACAATAGTTCCAGAAACACAAAATTGGGAAGTAGATAATATAGAAAAAAATAGTGTAAGTAAAATTTATGTAATAAATTCTAAAATAAGCAAAGGAACATGCTCAGTAGAGCTTAAGGGAGATTTACCTAATGGAATAAAATTAACAGATTTAAATAATAATGTAAAAAATGAATTTGATCTTGGAGAAAAATTAAAAGTTATAATACCAATAGAAAATTTAAAAGAAAGTGGTAAATTTACTTTAGAAGTTAAGGCATCAGTAGAAAGTAAACCTGTTTTGTACGGAAAAACTACTATACCAGGAACACAAAATTATGCAATAGCAGGATTTATGTATGAAGATTCAGAAGGTAAATATATAGATACATATCAAAAGAATATAACAAAAATTAAAGTCGTTAAAAAAGAAAATGAAAAAGAAAATAGATTAGCTGGAGTAAAATTTAATCTATTAGATGAAAACAAAAATCTTATTTTTGATAATTTAGTTACAGATGAAAATGGAGAAATTTTAATAGAAGAAATTTTACCTGGAAAATATTTTTTGCAAGAAACAGAAACTTTGAGTGGATATAATTTATATACAGATTTAATTGAAATAAATTTAGAATTAAATGAAGAAGTAAATGTAACTGTAAATAATTCTTTAAAATCAATAACAAATATAGATAAACAAACTGAAAATATTGAGATAACTTCAAAAGCAGAAGAGACAGTATATAATGAAGAAAATACATTAAATGTGAAAAATGTTAATAATAAGAAATTACCTGTTACAGGATATTAAAAAACTTCCTCCTTGTAAATAGCAAGGAGGAAGTTTAATATAATTATGAAACTTTATATTAAATCCCTAATATGTTTTTAGCTTTATCAATATCTTCTTTATTAGGGGGCAAAACATTTTCTAGTTCATACTTTTCGCCAATTTCTTTCCACTTGAATTTTCCTAAATCATGATAAGGCAATAATTCGATTTTATCTACATTTTCTAAAGTATCTATGAATTTTTTTAGTTTTTGTAAATCAAATTTATCGTCTGTATATCCTGGAATTAGAACTTGACGAATCCAAACTGGAATTTTTAAATTACTTAGATATTTTGCAAATTCTAAATTATTTTTATTTGAAAATCCAGTAAGATTTATACATTTTTCATTATCAATATGCTTAATATCTAAAAGTACTAAGTCTGTGTATTTTAATAAATCTTTAATTTGGCTAGAAATAGGAATACTTCCAGCAGTATCTAAAGCTGTATGGATTCCAAGTGATTTTAATTCTTTAAATAATTCTGTAACAAATTCAGCCTGAAGTAAAGGCTCACCTCCAGATACTGTAACACCTCCACCAGAATTATCAATATAAGTTTTATAATTTAAAATTTGTTTAACTAATTCTTGTACAGAAGTTTCAGTTCCAGAGTGGGAATCCCAAGTATCTCTGTTGTGACAATACTTACATTTTAAAGTACAGCCTTGCATAAATATTACAAAACGAATTCCAGGGCCATCTACAGTTCCAAAACTTTCCACAGAATGAATTTTTCCAATCATAATATTCTCCAAAATTAAATTCTTTCATGAATTGTTCTATTTATAACATCTAATTGTTGTTCTCTTGTAAGTTTTACAAAGTTAACAGCATAACCAGAAACTCTTATAGTAAGTTGAGGATATTTTTCAGGATGTTCCATAGCATCTTCAAGTAAAGCTCTATCAAAAACATTTACATTTATATGATGACTGAATTTTGCAAAATATCCATCAAGTAAAGATGTTAAATTTTTAACTCTTGATTTTTCATCTTTTCCTAAAGCACCAGGTACAATAGCAAATGTATATGAAATACCATCTTCAGCGTATTTGTAAGGTAATTTTGTCATTGTATTTAAAACAGCAAGTGCTCCATGAGTATCTCTTCCATGAATTGGATTTGCACCAGGTCCAAATGGAGCCCCTGATTCTCTACCATCAGGAGTTGTTCCTGTTGCTTTTCCATAAACAACATTTGATGTAATTGTTAATATAGACATTGTAGGTTTTGAATTTCTATATGTTGGTTGTTGTTTTAATTTATTCATAAACATTTTTACAATATCAACTGCTATTGAATCAACTCTATCATCATCATTTCCATACTTAGGAAAATCACCTTCAACTTTATAATCGATAGCAAGACCTGTTTCATCTCTAATTACTTTTACTTTTGCGTATTTCATTGCTGAGAAAGAATCTGCAACTATGGATAATCCAGCAATACCACATGCCATAGTTCTTAAAATTTCTCTATCATGTAAAGCCATTTCTAATTTTTCGTAGCAATATTTATCATGCATATAGTGGATAATATTTAGAGCATTCATATAAACTCTAGCAACCCAGTCACACATTTTATCAAATTTTTTCCAAACTTCATCATAATCTAAATATTCAGAAGTAATAGGTTCAAGTCTACTTGTAATTTGTTTTCCTGTTTTTTCATCTCTACCACCATTGATAGCATAAAGTAAAGTTTTTGCAAGGTTAGCTCTTGCACCAAAGAATTGCATTTGTTTACCTATTCTCATAGCAGATACACAACAAGCTATACCATAATCATCTCCCCAGTATTCTCTCATTAAGTCGTCATTTTCATATTGGATTGAACTTGTTTTTATAGATAAACCTGAACAATAATCTTTAAAGCCTTGAGGTAATCTTGTAGACCATAATACTGTTAAGTTTGGCTCTGGAGCAGGACCTAAAGTTTCTAAAGTATGAAGAACTCTAAAAGAGTTTTTAGTAACTAAAGTTCTACCATCAATTCCCATACCGCCAATACTTTCAGTAACCCATACAGGATCTCCACTAAACAATTCGTCATATTCTGGTGTTCTTAAGAATCTAACTAATCTTAATTTCATAACAAAATGATCCATAATTTCTTGAGCTTGTTCTTCTGTTAAAATTCCAGCTGCAATATCTCTTTCAAAATAGATATCTAAAAATGTAGCAGTTCTACCAATGCTCATTGCAGCACCATTTTGTTCTTTTATAGCACCTAAATATCCAAAATATAACCATTGAACAGCTTCTTTTGCATTTGAAGCTGGTTTAGAAATATCAAATCCATATTTTTGAGCCATAACTTTTAATTCTTCTAAAGCAAGAATTTGGTCTGAATGTTCTTCTCTTTGTCTTATAATTTCTTCTGAAATATTAAATGCTTGTAAATTAGCAAGATCTTTTTTCTTTTCTTCAATTAAAAAGTCTACACCATAAAGAGCAACTCTTCTATAATCTCCAATAATTCTTCCTCTACCATATCCATCAGGTAAACCTGTTATTAAGTGAGAACTTCTAGCAGCTCTAATTTCTGGAGTATATGCCATGAATACACCATCATTATGAGTTCTCCTATAATTATGATAGATATCTTCTATTTTATCAGAAACTTTTTGATCATAAGCTGCACAAGATTTTTCAACAATTCTTATACCACCATTTGGCATAATAGCTCTTTTTAATGGAGCATCTGTTTGAAGTCCAACAATTTCTTCTAAGTCTTTATCTATATATCCAGCATCATGACTTGAAATAGTTGATGCTATATCATTAGAAATAGCAAGAACTCCTCCAGCTTCTCTTTCTTTTTTATATAAATCTAAAACTTCATCCCAAAGTTTTTTTGTTTTTTCAGTTGCGTTAGATAGGAAAGAAGCATCACCTTCATAAGGTGTATAGTTTCTTTGAATGAAATCTCTTACATTAATTTCTTCTTCCCAAGAACCTGATTTAAAATTGTTCCATTGTTCAAATTTCATAAATTCCTCCTTTTATTATGTATTAAATATTTTTTGCATATCATACATTTTTATTCTATTACTTTTTCTCAACTACAAATTCTAACATAAGCCTACAAAATTTTCAATAGAATTTTTTGCTTATTTTTTATAAATTAAAAAAATAAATGCTTTTATTTATCTAAAAAGCAGAGAAAATAGGAATTCTTCCGAAAATATAAAATTGGAATTTTTTTACTCATTGACACAAGTTTTTATAAAATATATAATTATTAAAAATGGAATAATAGAGGTGGTAAAAATGAAAATAATATTAGCTTCACAATCACCAAGAAGAATAGCATTAATGGAATTAGCAAAAATAGATTTTGAAGTAATGGCAAGCAGTAAAGAAGAGAAAAAAATAAAAGATGGAATTAATATCGATGAACAATCTAAAGAAGTATCATATCAAAAGGCTTTAGACGTTTTTAACAATACACAAGGAGATAGAGTAATAATTGGTGCAGATACAATAGTTGTAAAAGATAATAAAGTATATGGAAAACCAGCTGATAGAAAAGAAGCAATAAAAATGCTTAAAGAATTACAAAATGATGTACATACAATTTATACAAGTTTAGCAATTTTAATTGAGGAAAAAGGGCAGTATAAAGAATACAAAGAATTAGTAAAAACTAATGTAACAGTTCATAGTATGACAGAACAAGAAATAGTAGAATATGTAGATACTGAAGAGCCTTATGATAAAGCAGGAGCTTATGCAATACAAAGTTGCTTTGCTAAATACATAGATGAAATTGAAGGAAATTATATGAGTGTAATCGGACTTCCAATAGATAAAGTATATAAGATTTTAAAAGAAAATGAAATTTTATAAAACAAAATCCATCAAAAAATGATGGATTTTATTTGTTTAACTTAGCAAATACTTTAAATTGCAGTGCTTTTTTTACTGTATCCCAGTCTTCATCTGGAATATCTGAGATATAAATTGTATTTCCTTTTTCTTTTATTATTTCCAAAATATCTAAATTAGCATATCTGCTATTATCTTCAAAAATGTAATTTTTGTTATTAATTGCAACATAATTTTTTCCATTTTCAGTACAAGTAAAGGAAAAGATTACTTCCATATTTTGTAGCTGTTTATCAGTATTAAATATTCTAATTGATTTCATTTGTACCTCGCTTCAAATTAGTTTAATGGTTTTAATGTTTGAAAAAATGGGTTTGATAATAAATCATTATCAGAAATAGGAGTTGAATTAGTATCTTCTTGAGAATTTTCTTTAGTAAAATTATTTTCTGGAGCAGAAGTCTGTTTATTTTCTTGATATATTCCTAAAATTTTACGCATTTTTTCAATGGTAAGTAAATTTGCTTTATATAAAACAAGAGCATTTTTTTGTGGAATGTAATTGAAATTTCCAATTTGAATCATTGAGTTAGATGTCTTATAATATTCAGCCATTTTTGATGTTAACAATGATGTATTATAAAAGGCTTGTAATGTTTCTAAATCTTGCTTTAAAAGAACCAAAGAACCTTTGCAAGGAAAAACAACTTTCAACAAATTCACCCCCATAAATATTATTACAAATTATAAATAATATTATCAATAAAATATATTTTTTTCAAGTAAGTTTACTAAATATTTATTTTTTATTTCATAAAAATTATACTAATTATAAATTTTCCACAGAAATTGAATAATATGTGGAAAGAATTTATTTAGTATGTTATAATTTTTGTGTGTTAAAATATATAATAGAAGTTTTTGAGGTGATAAGATGAAATTAAATATTGTTTTAGTTGAACCAGAAATTCCACAAAATACAGGTAATATAGCAAGAACTTGTGCAGCAATTGGAGCAAAACTTCATTTAGTATATCCATTAGGTTTTTCTGTTTCAGAAAGAGCTGTGAAAAGGTCTGGATTAGATTATTGGGATAAATTGGAAATAGAAGAACATATAAGTTTTAAAAAGTTTTTAGAAAAATATAAACCAGAAGAAAATAATATGTTTTTTGTAACTACAAAAGGTAAAAATGTATATTCAAATGTAAATTATAAAGAGTTTGACGAAGTATTTGCACTATTTGGAAAAGAAACAAAAGGATTACCAGAGGATATTTTAAAAAAATATTTAGATAAGACTATAAGAATTCCAATGAGAGAAAATTTGCGTTCACTAAATTTATCAAATTCTGTAGCTATTGTTGCCTATGAAATATTTAGACAAGCCAATTTTGATAATTTAGAAGAAATAAGTAATTATTTTGGCGAATAGGTATTTATTTTTTATTCATTTTATTATATGATAAATATATAGAATAAAAATAGAAATCTAATTAGGGGGAAAATAAATGAAAAAAATAATTGGAATAATAGTTTTTATAGTTATTTTAGGAGCTTTACTATTTTTTTTAACAGGATGTACTTTAAAATTAGAAACTTCTGATAATTCTGTATCAGCATCAGTAGATGGAGAAACAGGAGATACTATAAATAATGTTTTTGATTGGATAAAAGAAAGATTAAATAGATTATTTAATACAGAAGATAATAATGATAGCAATGATGAAACTACAACTACTGAACAAAAACATACAGAAGTTATTTAAAATAATAAGGAGGAATTATGAAAAAAATATGCAGTTTAATTATAGTATTAGCATTGTTATTTGTTTTAACAGGCTGTGAAAAACAAGATAATGATAATACTGAAGAAAATAACTTAAATACTTCAAGTAGTAATACTTCAGAAAGTGAAAGTACAAATCAAGATGTTAATTATGAACAAGCAGCAAATAAACAAATGGCTAATCCAGAAAACGGAGAGACAATAGCTATTATAAAAGTAAAAGATTATGGAGATATAAAGGTAAAATTTTTTGAAGATGTAGCACCAAAGGCTGTTGAAAATTTTGTAACACATGCACAAAATGGCTATTACGATGGAGTTACATTTCATAGAGTTATAGATGAGTTTATGATTCAAGGTGGAGACCCAACAGGTACTGGAAGAGGTGGAGAAAGTATATGGGGAGAAGGTTTTGGAGAGGAACTTTCTTTAGAAATTGTACCATATAGAGGTTCTTTATGTATGGCAAGTACAGGTTATGGTACAAATGGAATTGGAAGCCAATTTTTTATAACTCAAGCAAATTATTCTGAAAATATGGCAACTATGATGAGACAAGGAGGATATCCAGAAGGTCTAATAGAACAATATGAAAAATATGGAGGATATATGAGCTTATATCTACAATATACAGTATTTGGTCAAGTTTTTGAAGGAATGGATATTGTGGATAAAATAGCTAAAGTAGAAACCTATACTACAGAAGATAAACAAGAAGATAAACCAGAAGATAAACCAGTAAATGATGTAGTAATAGATACAGTGGAAATAACAACTTATAATGAAGAATAAGATAATTTAGAATAAGAGCATAAGTACTTATGCTCTTATTTTGAGAAAAAGTAAAATAAGGAGAGAAAAATGTATAATAAATTCGGAATTGATGAAAAAATAATTGAAGTGGCAAATGAAGTAGAAGAAGAATTAAAACCAATATTTGAAAAATATGAAAAAAATTGTATGAGTGTTAGTGCAAAAGTTTTAAAAGCTTTTCAAGACAATAAAGTTGCAACAACAGATTTTAATGAAATAACTGGTTATGGATATTATGATGGTGGTAGAGAAAAATTAGAAAAAATATATGCAGATATTTTTGGAGCAGAAGATGCTCTTGTAAGGCCTCAAATTATGTCTGGAACACATGCTATTACAATAACTTTGTTTGGAATACTAAAATATGGAGATACTATGTTAAGCATATCTGGTAGACCATATGATACTTTACAAAGCGTAATAGGTATTGTTGGAAATAGTAATAATTCATTAATTAAACATGGTATAAAATATGAAGAAATAGATCTTGTAAACAATGATTTTGATTATGAAAAAATTGAAAAAAGAGTAAGACAAGGTGGAATAAAATTAATAGAAATACAACGTTCACGAGGATATTCACAAAGAAAAAGTTTAAATATAGATAAAATTGAAAAAGTTATAAAATTGATAAAACAAATTAATTCAGATATTATTATTATGGTAGATAATTGCTATGGAGAATTTGTTGAGGATAGAGAACCAACTGATGTGGGGGCAGACTTATTTGCAAGTTCACTTATGAAAAATCTGGGAGCAGGAATTGCAACAAGTGGAGGATATGTTGTAGGAAGAAAAGATTTAATATATGAAGTTGCAGAAAGATTAACAGCCCCTTGTGTTGGAAAAGATATGGGAGCAAATTTAAATCAATTATTATCATATTATAAAGGAATATTTATGGCTCCATCTGTTGTAAAATCTGTTTTAAAAACAATGACTTTTGCAAGTAGAATGCTAGAAAAATTCGGCTTTGATGGAGTAAGTCCAAAATTTGATGAAAAAAGAGCTGATATAATTCAAACAATAGAATTAAAATCAGAAGAAAAATTAATTAAATTTTGTCAAGGAATTCAAATTGGTTCTCCAATAGAATCTTATGTAAAACCAATTCCAGATGATATGCCAGGTTATGAACATAAAGAAGTTATGGCAGGAGGTAGTTTTACTCCAGGATCAACAATAGAATTAAGTTGTGATGGACCTGTTTGTGAGCCATATACAGCATATATGCAAGGTGGATTAACTTATGAATATGGAAAAATCGGAATAATGATTGCAATAGATAATATGTTAAATAAATAGAACAATAAAATATATTGGTTATAAATAATAAAAATTTAGATTTTTTTGTAAATAATTAGTAATGAAATTGTTAAATAAAATAGGTTTGACAAAAAAATGTATTAAGATTAAAATTATTTTGAAGATAATATATAAAAAATGCTGAAAAATATATCAAAATTATAACAAAAAAATTCATAAATTTACTAATTTAGGTTGCTATTTTCTTCAATATATTGTATTATATTATATGTACTATAATATAAAGAAATGACCTAAAGGAGGTTTTTTATAAATTATGTTAAAAAAGGTAACAATAATAGCATTAATATTTATGACATTATTAGGAATAATATCTTTATTTTCAAATTCTTTTGCTGTTACAGGAAATGAAGTTCTTAATTCTACACAAGCAACTGAGTTATTAGAAATTAAAGAATCAACAAAAGGAAAACTTGCTGAATATATTGATAAATATGGTTCAACACCTTACGGAATAGCAGCATACATACTAAATATTGTAAGAATTTATAGTATACCATTTTGCTTTATAGGAATTGCAATAGGTTCAATATATCAGTATGTTCTTGGTATAAGAAAATTGGATGTTAGAGATAGAGGTTTTATGCTTATTATAACATTTGTAACAATATTATTAATATGCCAAGTATTACCATTGATTTTTGCTATAGTAGTAAATGGTTGGAGGGGTTAACAAATGAAAGTTTTATTTGCGGTTAGTAGTGAAAGCATTTCAGATGCTATAATAAAAAAGTATCAAAAAGAATATAAAGAAATTCTTTCTTATAAAAATGTTTATTACTTCAACGCAATATTAAAAGAGATACAAAAAGATAAAACTTATGATAGAATAGTTATAAGTGAAGATTTGGAACCATTTTCAAATAATAATTATGATGCAATAGATAAATTTATCTTTGAAAAACTTGATAATATTAGCGATGAAGCTCAAGATATAGATGGTAATGAAACTTCTATAATTTTGATATGTACAGATAGACATACAAAAGGAAGTTCTTTTTTGGTAAAACTATTTGGAATAGGTATTTATAATGCTCTTTTGGGTAGTGAAAGAAGCATGGAACAAGTTTGTAAATTAATTAATAAACCTAGGGTAAAAAAAGAAGCTAAATTATATTATAAAATAGACTCAGAAGATGTTAATTATAGTAATAAAAATGAGAAAGAAGTTAGTGAATTAGAGATTCAAAATATTTTAACTCATTTTAAAAAGCTTGGAAAAAATACAGATAAATATGCAGATAGTTTTAATAATATTGCTTCACAATATACAAATGATCAATTAAAAATAATAATTAATTGTTTACCAATATCAGTAAAAGCAGTATTAGAAGAAGATTGCCCTAAATATCAAGAATTAATGTCTGTTGATGGAATGGTTCAAAGAGTAAATAGAGAATCTTTAAAAACTAAAGAAGCACAAAAACAAACTGGAATAAAAATAGATATAATAGAAAATGTAAATCATAATAAAATGTCTGGACCAATAGTAATACCATCTTCTGTAAGAACATCTAAAAATAAAGGTCCTGCACCAGTAAGACCAATGGGAAAAGAGCTTGAAATTCCAACTTCTAAAAAGGAAGATAGCCAATCTAAAAAAGTTGTAAAACGAGTTGAAAAACCTAAAGAAATAGAATCAACAAGAAGTGCTAGTGCAGAAATTAATACAGCAAAGCTAGAGGCAAAAAGAGAAGCACCTTCCAAAGTTGCTTCAGAAAATACAGCTGTAAAAAAAGAAAAACCAGCTTCAATAAATGAAGTAGCGGCACAAGCAGGTGTAACTACAACCAAAAATAAAAAGATGACACCTGAAGAATTAGCTGCTAAAAAGAAGGAATTGGCGAAAAAGAAATTATTACAGCAAAAAAAGGAAGCTTCAAAAACAGAATCTGGTAAAGAAAAAGTCAAAGTTATTGGAGTTGATGCTGAAGGTAATAAGATTGTAAAGAAAATAGTAAAAACTCCTGAAGGAAATAAAGTTGTAAAAGCAGTAATAAAAAGCAAAAAAACAGAAAATAAAAAAGAAGAGATAGAAAGTAAAAAGAAAGAAAAAAAGGTTGAGAATAAACCTGTAAAAGAGGTAGAAGAAGACGAGGACATTTTGTTACCAGGTTTAGGTGATGATTTTGATGATGTACAAGAAGATACAATGTTACCTGGAACAGATAGTGATATAGAAGAAACAGAAGATGTTTCACTACCAGGATTAGATGATAATGCAGAAGATGATTTATCATTACCTGGCTTAAATGAAGATGAAGAAGATACAGATATATTACCTGGTTTAGATAATGAAGACGAACAAGAAGATATGGAATTGCCTGGGTTAGATAATGACTTTGATGAATCATCAGACACAACATTGCCAGGACTAGATGATGATTTTGATGATACATCAGATGATATATTGCCAGGATTAGATGACGATTTTGATGATACATCAGATGAAACATTACAAGGATTAGATGACGATTTTGATGATACATCAGATGATGTGTTACCAGGATTAGATGATGATTTCGATGATACATCAGATGATATATTACCAGGAGCAGATGACGAATTTGATGATTTAACAGATGAAGCATTACCAGGATTAGATGATGTATCAGAAGATAATACAGAAAACGACTATACTGATGAAGTATCAGTTCCTGGATTAGATGAATTAGACGAATTAGATAATATTGGAGCAGATGATGATTTTTCTTCAGATGATGATTTATTACCAGGAATTGAACCTGATGATAACATGATTGATGATTCATTATTAGGTATAGAAGATGAAGTTCAAGAAGAAAATGAAAAACAATCATCATATTCACAAGCTTCTGCAGGAATAGAAAGCATAAAACCACAAGTAGATTATTCAATGTCAAATTTGAATAGTTTATTAACTAAGGATAAAAAAATAGTTACTTTTTTAGGAACAACCAAAAATGGAACTTCATTCTTAGTTAACAATTTGGCAGCATTATTCTCATCATGTGGAATAAGTACTGCAATTTTAGATATGACTAAAAACAAAAATTCATATTATATATATACAAATAATGAAGAAGAATTAAGAAATATAGCTTATAACTCAATTAGTAAATTACAAAAAGGATTTGCTGAAGGAATAAAAGTAAACAAAAATTTAACTGTTTATACAGCACTTCCAAATGATGGAAAAGATTATTCAGATGCAGAACCAATTTTGTCAACTTTAGTTCAAAATCATTCATTAATTTTAATAGATTGTGATTTTGAAACAGATCCATCATATTTTGCAAGCTGTCAAGAAATTTATTTAGTACAATCAATGGATATTTTAACAATACAACCTTTAACAGCATTTTTAAGAGATTTAAAAGCAAAAGGTGTTTTGGAGTCTGAAAAAGTAAGAGTTGTAATAAATAAAGAAATAAAAGTTAAAAGTTTAAATACAAAGGCAATTATAGGTGGTATGTCATTTTATAATGATCCATCAATGTCTTTCATGACAGAGTTATTTAATAAAGATATGGTAAAAGCATGTAGTATACCATTTGAAGAAAATGCATATTCAAAATATTTAGATGCAATGGTAAATTGTAATGTTTCTATAAATGGATATTCTAAATCATTTTTAAGTAAATTAAAAAATTTAGGTGATATGGTTTATCCATTAGTAAGTAAGTCAACTTATGGTAAGGCAATGCCACAACAAAATAATTACGGAAAAAACAATTTTTCTAGCAACATGAATAATACTTTAAATCAGATGAAAAGAAAATTTTAAAGTTAGACCAAAAAATAGGGGTGATATCTTGGTAATAGTAGTTATAATAATTTTATTAGTAGCAATATTTATATTAGTAGCATATAACTTTCATATCCAAAAGAAGATTGAAGCATACAATAATATCAATCAAAAAATAAGTAATTTATCAGTATTACAGGATTTTATGAAGGTGGCAGGCGAAGAAGATTCTGTTGATGCTAAATTAAATAAGATAAATGAAATTGTTATTGAAAAATATGACATTAAGTATTCTACAATAGTAGTTTTTGATGGAGCAGAATATGTAATAAAAGCTACTAATGTTGATAAAATTCACCATGATACATTAACAAATTTGCATACAGAAGAAATATTCCAAGATAGTGTAGCAACAGCAACACCTAAATATATAACAATAGATAATGAAAATGAGAAATTACCTTATCAAAAAGTAGAAATGGGTAGAGCAAAATCAGCTATGTTTTTCCCACTATATATAGATAATATTTATATCGGATATTGGATTATGGAAAGTGGAAGAATGCATGCATTTGATAAAACAGATACAACAATAATCGAAGTTGTAAAAGATAATATTATTTCTATTTTGTCAACAATGTCTTATCAAGATGCTATGGAAAACATTATTAGAGTAGATAAATTTACTGGCTTATATTCAGCAGAATACTTATATAGTAAAGCAAAGAAAACTTTTGACAAGTATCCAACATCAGCTGTGTGTATGTTTAAAATAATAAATATAGAAGAAATAAATGAAAAAGCAAGTAGACAAATAGGTAATGAAATTATTACAGAAATAAGTAATATAGTAAAATCTAAAATGCCAGCACAATATGTATTTGTTAGATACATGGGACCTAAATTTGTTATTGTATTTTCAGGAGTTGAAGAAGGCAGTGTAGAAGAATTCTTAAAAGAATTGAAAAAAGAAATGGAAGAACTTGAAATCGTTGAAGAAGCTGAAGAAGTTCCTGTGGTAAAAGTAATAAATGGTAAGAAAATGAAAGTAAGAGAATTAAAAGAAGAGAAATCTGCTTCTCCAAAAATTAATTTTGTTGTATCAACTTACTATAAAGGAACAGGAATAGAACAATTAAATAAAAAATTAGAAGAATATGTAGATTCTGCAGATAAAAATGAAAGTCAAATAAATTATATATAGGAGGAATTTTATATGGCTATGGATAAAACAATGAGCTTTAAAGTCGATAAAGACAAAAGCATTAGAGCAAAAGAAATTTTGAAAGAAGTGTACCAAGCTTTAGTAGAAAAAGGGTACAATCCTATTAATCAAATAGTTGGATATATATTATCAGGAGATCCAACATATATTACTAGCCATAATGATGCTAGAAATTTAATTAGACTTATTGAAAGAGATGAACTCCTAGAAAAGATGGTTAAATATTATATAGGATTGGAAGAATAATCTATGAGAATTCTAGGAATAGATTATGGTGATAGCAGAGTTGGAGTAGCAGTTACAGATCCTTTAGGAATTACAGCCCAAGGACTAGAAACTATTAACCATAAAGGAAATGATAAAATAGTTCTAAAAAGGTTAGATGAAATATTGGACAAGTATCCTTGTGAAATAATAGTTGTTGGAATGCCATTTAATATGGATGGAACCAAAACAATAAGGGCAGAAGTTACAGAAAAATTCATCCATAAATTAAAATGTAAATATAATAAAATACAAATTGAAACAATGGATGAAAGGCTTACAACTGTTGCAGCACATAAAACTATGAATTTTTTAGATGTTAATAAAAATAAAAAAAGAGATATAGTAGATACTATTTCAGCAGTATACATACTAGAAATGTATATGAACAAAAATAAATAAGTTTTTAATGTGTAAAGATATTTTTTGAAATAAATTAAAAAAACTATTGCAAAAAATTTATCTTTAGTATATCATAATTTTAGAATTTGTAATTTTTTACAAAGGAAGGAGATTTTTAAATGAACGAAGAAAATAATGAATTTGATGAAAATATCAGCAACATCATAGTATTAAACGATGAAAATGGAAATGAGGTACAATTTGAATTTTTAGATTTAATAGAATATGAATCAGAAGAATATGTTGTATTATTACCAGTCCTTGAAGAAGGAGAAGAAGATGATGGTGAAGTTGTAATACTAAAAGTTGATGATTCTGATGAAGATAGTGATGAAGAATCTTATATTAGTGTTGATGATGAAGACACATTAACAGCAGTATTTGAAATCTTTAAAGAAAAATTCAAAGAAGAATTTAATTTCACAGATGGTGAATAAAAAAAGCAGGTTTAAACCTGCTTTTTTGCATAATGTTTTGCATAATGGAAAAAATTCTTTAGCTTTATTATATAAGATTTTGAAAATATTGTAAAATTAGAAAATGAAGCATTAGAGTTATTAGAGGTTTTTTATATAGCCTCTTTTCTTTTTTTACTAGATGTGTTAAAATTAATATATTAGGGAGGTATATACTTATGACAAGTTTATTTAGTTACTTATTAACATTTTTAGGTATAATGTATTGGTTTTTTAGGGCGATAGTAACTGTTCTATACCAATTAGATAGACCATTTTTTGCAACACCACTTAATACTAATTTAGAGATACTAGTTTTATTTGCAACATTACCTTGTATAATTTTAGTAGTAAAAAGAAATATTGTAGGAGCAGCTTGTTATTTTGGAATATATGGAGCTTATTTTGGAACAGCTTTATATGAAGCAATAATGGCATCTCAATCAACAGGATTAGATATTGTAAATACTTCAAATATGTTATGTATTGTTATTGGTGTAATAATTCCAATGCTAACATTTTTTGATATCTTATTCAATAAACATAGAACTTTAGGAAATGGTAAAAAGAAAGAAGATTGGTTTTACAAAAATGAAGCTTATGACAGAAAATTTGATGAAAGAGCTGATAGAAACCAATATAGATTATAATAAATTTTTAAATAATAACTTAATATAATAGATAATTTTAGGTAAAACTCGAGTTTTTATTATTTATAATAAAGGCAAAAGTTTTTTGCGCTTTTAAAAGTAGAAGATGGAGAAAAATGAAAAGATTAGAAACGACATTGAGTTTATTAATAAAAGATAATAAAATTTTATTAGGAATGAAGAAAAGAGGGTTTGGCGAAGGAAAATATAATGGAATTGGTGGAAAATTAAAAGAGAAAGAGACACCAGAAGAAGCAATGATTCGTGAAACACAAGAAGAAATTAATGTAACACCAACAAAATATGAAAAAGTAGGTACTGTAGAGTTTGATGAATATTACAAAGGAAAAAAAGAAAATGTAGTTTTTCATTTGTATTTGGTAAACAAATGGGATGGCATGCCTAGTGAAAGTGAAGAAATAAATCCAAGGTGGTTTAGTATAGATAAAATACCTTATAATGAAATGTTTCCAGATGATAAATATTGGTTACCTTTGATTTTAGAAGGAAAAAAGATAAATGCATATTTTGAATTTGATAAAGATTGGAATTTACTTTCAAAGAAAATAGAAACTTATGATAAATAAATTAGAGAGTAATTTATTTAAGGATGTGAATTAATTGAAAAAGCAAGAAATAAATAAGAGTGATTCCTTAGGAATTCCTAATTATGGTTTATGGTACTTAGAAACTTTGCCTAATCAAATTGGTGTAGAAGAAATGGCAAAGATTCATGGATTTTTAAAAAATATAGCTGTTAGTGATAGAGTACCAGAATTTCAAGGAAAAAGCAAAAGATTACAATTTATAAATTATGGAAGAACTCAACTTGTATATGTACTTACAATAGATGAAAATAGACAATATACAATACTTGTAACTCAACCTGCAGCACAAAGTGGAGTAGGAAAAAGAGAATTTCAAAATTTAAATAATTTAAGTCAAAAAAATGATTTAGTAATAAAACCTTTGTATTATTTTCAAGATGAAAATGAACCCAAAAGAGAATTATATATTACTCCTTATTATTATCAGTCAAGATGTATAGGAGTAGAAAGTAAAGATTGGGGAATGTGGGTTCCAGAACCGGTATATCATTTTAAAGAATATTCTGATAAAGAAAGAAGCATAATTAATTTAGCGATGGTTGCTTCTTTAGTAAGTTTATATGATGATAAAAAGAAAAAAGGGCTTTCTAAATGCAGACTAGATGGTGGAGATTTTATGTTAGAAAAAGGATTTGAAAAAGAGAGCTTAAGCGCAAAAAATATACTAAAAAGAATTAAACTAATAGCAGCAAGAGATTTAGTAGAAATGAATTTAGATGATTATATTGAACAAATGAAAAAAGAACTTATGGGCAATATGGGAAAAGAAGAAAAAAATATAATTTTAGGTAAAAAAATAAAATGCCCTATGACTAAAGAAGAAGTAGAACAAGGAATTGAACTTGGTTTAGAATTAAGAAGTAGAGAAAATCAAATACATAAATAAATTAGTAAAAAACTAAAGAAAGATCAAAAAAATAATATAAAAGTTAGAAATATTAATAAAACATGAAAAAGAAGGTGAAAAGATGAATAAAGAAAATGAAAACTTTTCTAATGTAAAACTTAACTGGTATCCAGGTCACATGGCGAAAACTAGAAGACAAATTGAAAGTGATTTAAAATTAATAGATGTTGTTGTAGAATTATTAGATGCAAGAATTCCAGTTGCAAGTAGAAATCCAGATATAAAGAATTTAACTAAAAATAAAAAAAGAATAATCCTTTTGAATAAATGTGATTTAGCAGATGAAAAGATAAATCAAAAATGGGTAGATTTTTTATCTAAAGAAGCACCAACAATTTTAACAGATTCAAAAACTGGAAAAGGAATAGAAAAGGTTACAAGAAAAATAGAAGAATTGATGCAAGCCGAAATTGAAAAGCAAGCATCTAGAGGCAGAATAAATAAAACTATAAGAGTTATGATATTAGGGATACCAAATGTAGGAAAATCTTCATTTATAAATAGAATTTCCAAAAAAACTACAATGGAAGTTGGAAATAAGCCAGGTGTAACAAAAGCAAAACAATGGATTAGAATAGGAAAAAACCAAGAATTGTTAGATACACCAGGTGTATTATGGCCTAAATTTCAAAATGAGGAAATAGCATTGAATTTAGCATTTACTGGAACAATAAAAGATGATATTTTGGAAAGAGTTGAAATAGCTTATGAATTATTAAAAAAATTATATGTAAGTTATAGAAAGAATATTCAAGAAAGATATAGAATATCAGATGACGAAATTTTAGAAATAGAAAAGGAAGATAATTATATATATGAATTGATGAAGTTAATAGGCAGAAAAAGAGGAGCATTAGTTGCTGGTGGAGAAACAGATGACGAAAAAGTATCTAGAATAATTTTAGAAGATTTTAGAAACTGCAAATTAGGAAAAATAAGCTTAGAAGAACCAGATATTTAGATATTTTAAGTTAATAAAAAATATTTAAAAATATGATAAGCTATTAATAAATATATTAAAATATAGAGAAAATTATTAATTAAATTTGGTATTATAAATTAGATATATAAATTATAAAAAGTAAATATAAGGAGAAAGATTTGGAATTTATAGAGAGAAAAAAGGATGTAAATGATGCAAAATTATTATCACCATTAGTTTGGGCATATATTGGTGATAGTGTTTATGAACTATATATTAGAACAAGACTAGTAAATATTTCAAATGCGAAACCACATAAATTACATATAGAATCAATTAAATATGTTAAGGCTAAATCACAAGCAAATATTTTGAAAAAAATTATAGAAAATTTGACAGAAGAAGAAAAAGACATAGTAAGAAGAGGAAGAAATGCAGAAAATCATCATGTTGCCAAAAATGCAAATGTAGCTGATTATAGTCAATCCACAGCTTTTGAAGCTTTAATTGGATATTTATATTTGACTAAACAAGATGAAAGATTGCATGAAATTCTTAATATGTGTATTGACTAAATATATAAAATATGTTATAAATAAATAGTTAATACAAGGCCCCTTGGTCAAGCGGCTAAGACGCCACCCTCTCAAGGTGGAATCATGGGTTCGATTCCCGTAGGGGTCACCAATTTTGCTAGAAAAGTAAACCTTTTCTAGCATTTTTTATTATTGTTCAAAGTGTTCTATTTATTGATATGAGTGAAGTTTAAGACTTTGCTCATTTTTGGTTTGTTTTCAGTGTTTTTCATTTTGAGGAATTTTGCAAGCATTTTTGCAAACATTTTTGCAAACAATTAATTTTAAAGAAAGTGGCTTATATCAATACTTTAAAAGATTTTCTATGTGATTTTTGCAAACAATGAGTAAAAATTGTCAAAAAAGTATGGTATTTTTGCAGTCACGTTGAAAATACTAGGTTTCGTATTTAATTATATTAGCAATTTCTTCAATAAAATTTTTATTTGAGAAAAAATATTCATCATATTCAAAACCAAAGATATTTTTAAAATTTTTTTCAGACTTTATTTCATCTCTATGCTTAAGTGCATATTGAATATACATTCTAGTTTGACTAGGAGTGATATTTGGAAAAGAGTTAGCTATATCTTTATATATATCTTCTAATATAACAATTTCTAAATCTTTAACAACAAGAATTTGAATAGCTTTATTAAGTAAACGAGTTCCAGTAAGGCTTGAAATTAATCCAAGAGAACGTAAAATATTATGAATATTAATAGCTTGCTCACGAGTTATTCGATTAAATGTTATATTAGAATTTACTTTCAATTTAAATATACCTCCAATATGATTTGAAGTAAATATTAATAAGTACATTATCAATATAACATTTTTATGTTAACTAATCAAAAAATAGAATTATGTATGTCATGCATTGAATTATGCATACTATACATAAAAATAGTGAAAAATATACTATTTTTAGTATATTTTAATAAAATTTGATTGACATATTATGTATTTTAGAGGAAAACAACAAAATTATGCATATTATGCATAATTGAGGACAAAAAAATAAAACATGGGAGAAAACTGATGAAAGTAAATCCCATGTTTATATAATAATTAAATCATTGCAGTGATTTAACTACTAACTAAATTATAAAATAAATCTATGTAAATTTCAACTATTTATTATATATAAGGGAGAAATTCATCTCCCTAAGTCGAATGACTACAATTATAATGTTTAGCGAACAGGAATACTACCAGGACATCCGTCCACCATAATAGATTGAAAATTTCATCAGTTTTCTCCCATAAGTATATATTCTAGTGTAAAAATCAATTATGCTTATTATGGAATTAACTGATAGTTAAAATCTCATATATAAGAAAATTCGGGCACTGCAATGCCCGAATCAATAATTGACACAAAGCATTGCTATGCGGAATGAATTTAAATATTAAGATTTTAAAGTCACTCTAATTACTATTACTAGTATTATTATTATACCATAAAAAGCAATGAAAATCAATTGAACGCTTAGAGCGAGTAAGAAAACTTGAAAAGAGTGTCTAGAAATGGTATAATTAATAGTGTAATATTTTTATTAAGGAGTTCTTATATGGGAAAATTTAATAAAGAAGAATTTGGTAATAGAATAAAAGAAGCAAGAAAA
Source organism: uncultured Eubacteriales bacterium (assembly GCA_902492015.1). Classification (GTDB taxonomy): domain Bacteria; phylum Bacillota; class Clostridia; order TANB77; family CAG-508; genus Scatovivens. Next base: position 52,679 of record CABUJR010000004.1, read on the forward strand.
ACAAAAGGTTTAAGTACTGATAATCTTGCAATGATGATTAATAAAAGTCAATCAATGATTGTAAGATATGAAAAAGGAGATGTATTACCAGATGCAGAAACAATTAGTTTAATATGTGATAAGTTAGAAATAACAGAAAATGAATTATTTAATACTACAACAAAAATTAATAATAAAGATATGAGTAAAAATCCTTTTGGGGTAAAAACATTATATCTATATTATAGAGCATATTTTCCAAGTACAAATAAATTTGGAAAAGGAAAATTCAAATTAAATATAAGTGAAAAAGATAATATGTGTTTTGTTGATTTTGTAGATTATAGAACAAATAAAATATATTTATCAGGACATATAGTTGCAGATGGAAATATAGCTGTATTTATTTTAGAAAATTATAAGCCTAATAGTCCAAGATTAGAAGTTACACAAATAATATTAAATATTTCAAATAGTATGGACAGATTAATGATGGGAACACTAACTTCAACTAATGGTAAGTATATTCCATCAATTAGAAAATGTATAATATCAAAAGAAGATTTAGAATATGATGAACAAATAGAAAATGAGTTAAAAATATCTGAAAAAGATAAAAGGTGTCTTGAACAAGAAGATATTTTGTATATAGAATTAGAGAATAAAGATGACTTTGAAGAATATTAAAATATTGTGAATATCAAAAATAAAGTATTTGAGAAAATCTCAAATGCTTTATTTTTTTGTTTAAATTTGATTATAGTAAATTCTATCAAAAGACTTATGTAATATGTAAAATGAATATAGTTACAGAACTTATATGAAAATAAAAATTATTACAGATTATTACAAGTTATTACGAATTATTAAATTTTATTACAAAAATACATTGTTGCTTGCAATCAGAGTATTATGAAGTTAGTTCGAACAACAAATGATTTCCGGAAATCAAATATTTTTTAAAGGAGTATTTGATTATGTCAAAGAAAAATTACAGAAAAAATTATACAAAAGCAAAAGTAAAAATAGTTAACGAAGATATGAAGCCAGACTTTCTAGTTGAAGTTAAAGTAATTACACCAAAAGATTTGAAAAAGCAAAATTTAATTGATAGTAGAGCTTATAGAGAGTATGTGAAAAACAAAATAAAAAAAGACTATGACGGGGGTAATGAAGATGAAAACTAGTAACGAATTTTTAATTGGGGTTTATAAAGAAGTCGGTAAAAATCCAGACTTATTAAAAGTTTTAAATACAAAAGAAAGTTTAGAAAAATTAATTGGTGGAGAAATAGCAACTTTTGATTATGACAACTATGTTGTTATTTATAGAAAAGATTACAAAAATTTATTACCAAATGTTTATGCTGATAAATTTTCTAAATTAGGAACTACATTAAGGGGAACATTATTTGCAGTAAATAAAGATAATGAAAATAAATTTAAGAGTATTACAAAAGAACAAGCTTTTAAAATTACAGAATTTTTTATAAAAGAATCATTTAACTATAAAAACTTTGATGAAAAAGGAAGATATATTCCGCGTTCTAAAAGAAATAAAAAAATATTTGGAAATAAGAATAATGAGAAATTTGAACAAAATAAAACTTCAATATCAAAACAAGAAGAAAAAAACTCTCCTCTTTTTCCTAATATAAATAATATGACACAAACATTAAATATTGATAATAACTTTTTTGAAAGTCAATTAAGGTTAGAAAAAGTAAAAGTTGATAATAAAGCAACTAACACTTCTACATCAAACGAGAATACAAAATTAGACACTAATCAGCAAAGTACAACAAATGAATTTACTCCCCCAGTAATTAAGCTTTCTGATGAAGAAACATTAAATATGATTTTAAAAATTGTATTTATTATATTAGATTTTGTAAAAAGCACTATGGAAGATTCTTATAATGAATAAAGAAAGATAAATGGTAAATGTATGGAAAAAATAGAAGAAATTACAAATAAATTATTAGATGAAATACTAGCAGAAGATAATCAAAAATACAATCAAAAACAATTAATGACTTTAGATTCTATGAAAAAAGTAACTAACCCATTTATAATGCTAACTGTTAGAGATGTTATGAAAGATTTGAAAATATCAGAATCTGCAGTGTATAAAACATTTAATAGAAATGATTTTCCTGCAATTAAAGTTGGTAAAAAATATCAAGTAATGTTATTACCATATTTAATTTGGAAAATGGAAAGAAAAGATTAGAGGTGATTTTATGAAAAAAGGTCGCCCAAGTAAAACCGAAGATGGTGCTATTTATTATAATAAAAATAGAGATTATTGGGAGTGTTGGTATTATGTAGTAAATCCTACAACATTAAAAAAACAAAGAAAGTGTAAATGTTTAAAATCTCAAGATGAAGCTAAAGATTTTTTAACAACTTTAAAATATCAAAAAGAAAATATTTTATACAATAATAACAACGGAATTCCACTGAATCTTTTAATAAAGTCTAATATTGAAAGAAAATTTGATTTAGGTATAGTTGGAGGAAATCAATATAATAGACTATTGAGAACATTGAAAACAATAGAAAAATGGGATATGTCAATTAAAAATATTGATGAATTAACAAGTGATGAAATTCAAAGGTATATGAATTCTTTAAGAGATTATAGTAATTCATTTATAACTAAAATTCATGAATTAATATATAGTGCTTATTCTACTGCTCAAAAGAAAGGTTATATTGTTAGAAATCCAATGGTTGATGTTATAAGACCTAGAAGTAATAAGGAAGACAAAGAAGTTAGAGCAATGAGCATTGAAGAACCACAAGCATTTACTAATTATTTAATGAGTATGCCAATAAGTTTAGAACCTTATAAAAATATATTTTTATTTCAAATGTTTTTAGGCTTGCGTGTTGGAGAAGCTTTAGCTTTGAAAAAAAGTGATATTAATTTACAGAAAAATATTGTTTCAGTAAGAAGAACCTTAACAGTAGATAAAGAAAGAAATTTGATTATTGGAAATAAAACTAAAACTTATGCTGGAAAAAGAGATGTACCTATTCCAGAATTTATAAGAGATAGCATAATAGAACAAATGAAAGAATCTGATAATAACAAAGATAATTTATTATTTACAAGTAAAAATGATACATTAATTTTTACTAATAATGTGAATTATAGGTTAAAGAAAATATTAAAAGCTATGGGAATTGAGGGGATTTCATCACACAGTTTAAGACATACTTTTGGAACAAGATGTATAGAAGCTGGTATGAGAGCAGTTGCTGTGCAAAGATTATTAGGACATAAAGACGTTTCGGTAACTCTTAATACATATACAACAATTTTTGACAGATACAAAGAACAAGAAATAGAGAAATTAAATGAATACTATATGAATAATGATATTCTCTTAAATGAAAGTGAGGAGTTTGAACGTGAATAGAAATGAAATTGAAGAAAGAATAAAATGTTTAAATGCTGGAATGCTTTTAGATACAACATTAGAATTATTACTATTAAAAACTTCTAGTGATTATACATATAACAAAGCTATTGCAGTTGTTGAAAAGAACTCTAATAGAAAAGATTGGTACTCTGTAAATCATAAGAATTGTTTTAAAACTTGGAACGAGGCTGATGTATTTTTAGACGGATTTTGCCTAGCGAAAAATACTAACTTTGATAAAGTACACGAAAGATAAACTAACAAAATTGTATAAATTTTATTTATATAATTTTGTTAGTATGGTGGAAGAGTGTGAGAAACCGACAGAGGTTTCTCGCCTATCTAAATCAGTAATGATTTAGATACTTATAAAAATTGAAAAAGATATTTGCTAGCAATATTGTATTTAATTTTTATGAACAAGATATTTTAAAATAACTATTTTTATTTATAAAAAAGTGATTTTCATTGTAAAAATGAAAAATTTTAAAAAATCTTGAAAAGGGTTTAAAAAGGGAAATATTTTCCCTTTTTCATACGGAGGAATTTTATTCCTCTAGTATGTTATAGCAATAATTTTTTATAGCTTATTTAGACTGAACAAGAAGAATTTTGAAATATAGTAATACTTCGTAGGATTAGCTTAAATAAAAAAGAAAGGAAAATAAAAATATGAATACAGATAATTTAGATTTATTATACAAAAGAGGAATCATAGATAATAAAGAATATGAAAGAAAGTTAAAAGAATTAGAATTAGATTCTGCTTTAAAAGATAAACTAGAAAGAGAATTTAAAGAATTCAAAAAAGAACTAAAAAAACTACCTAAATATAAGATTATGGAGAAAGCTTATGAATTAACTGCAAAAGAAGAAATTAAGGACTATTTAATCAATATGGACTTACACGAAACAGAAAAAGAATTGTTGTTTTTACAAGATGATACTTTAAAAGAATTCTATCACGATTGGCTTGATTGTGATGTACCTCTTGGAGATTCAATGAAAGAATGTATTGAAGAATCTGTTGCAACATTAACGAAGTATTTTGGTAAAAATTTTAAGTCAAAAGAAAGATAGGTGTTGATATGTGAGTTATGCAATAATTAGAAACGAAAAATATACACTAGGACAATTAAATGTTATATATAGACATAATGAAAGAAAAAATACTAATTATTCTAATACAGATATTGAACGAGAAAATTCAAAAGATAATTATTCAATTAAACAATGCCCTACTACTTATGAAAAAGCTTTTAGAAATATAAAAAGTAAATATGATTTAAAAGGAAAAATAAAAAATATATCAAATGTTGCTTGTGAATATATCATAACAGCAAGCCCCGAATTTTTTGTAGGATTATCAAAACAAGAAATAAAAAGATATTTTGAATCTGCTTATAGATTTGTTTGTGGATTTAAAAATTTAGGAGAACAGTATATATTATCGGCTAAAGTTCATCTTGACGAATCCACTCCTCATTTACACTTGGTTTATCTTCCCGTTGTTCACACAGTAGATAAAAAAAGTGGAAAAAATATAGAAAAACTTTGTTGTACGGACTTTTGGAGAGGAAAAAATAGTTATAAATATCTTCAAGATAACTTTTATAATTATATAACTAAATCAGGTTTTGAATTAGAAAGAGGAGATATTAAAGAAAATAAACATATAAGAATTGAGGATTTAAAAAAAGTTACTAATTATGAAATGCAAAAATACGAAAAAGAAATGATTAATTTAGAACCAGAACTTGATATTGAAAATACTGAAGAATTAAAAAGAGAATACAAAAGAATAATTAAGAAGTTTAATACTTTAGCAAAACAATATACAAGAGTTAAAACAATGACAGATAATGTTATACAAAAGCAAATAGTTTTAGAAGAAGAAAACAATGTTATTATTCAAGAAAACGAAAGATTAGAAAAAGCAAATAGTTATTTACACGACTTTATTGATAAGACTTTTGAATATGTAAGTATATTATTTAACTTTCCTAAAGATAGACTAAAAAGGCTTGTAAAAGATTTTGTTGATAAAATGAAAGGAGTTTAATTTTATGAATAAAAGCGAAATTAGTAAAATATATGAAATACTTATATGTGAGCACGATACTATATTAATTGATTCTTATGAATATCAAACAATAAGACATAAATGCGATAAAAAAGAAGATAAATTAAAAAAATTAATTGGAAAGGAAAAATTTAGAAAGTTTGAAGAATTTATGGAAGATTATTGTGAATTATCAGAATTAGAAAATGAATATTACTTTACAAAAGGTTTCTCTATTGCTAATAAGATTCGTGATGAAGCTTTAATTAAATAAAAATATATAATAATTGTTAATCATTATAATAGAAGATTAATACTAATAATATATGTAATTTTAAATGTCAAGTTTTGTTTTCTTTTTGTAAACAAAACTTGACATTTTTTAAAAAAAATATTATAATTATATTAATATAAATTTATATGAAGGGATTGTTTAATTATGGATAGAAATAAAATATTATCAAAAGCTAGACAAGATTTTGATGAAATAGAAATGCTAATTCTAATTAAATCTCTAGGAATTAGTACAATTATAATTCCTGTATTAAGTCTTATATTTATAACATTTAGAATTATAAATTCTAAATATATAATTAGTGATTTAGTTTCTATTACTCTTGCACAATTAAGTGTTTCATTAATTTATCAATATATAAAAACTCGAAAATTATCTGTATTAATTATAGGATTAACCACTTTAATATTAACGATTATTTTTACAATTTGTTTTATAAAAGAGGTTGTAATATGAAAGAAAATTTAGTATTAAAAAATAAATTAAAGTTAGCAAGAGCAGAAAAAAATTTATCTCAAGAAGAATTAGCAAATTTAATCGGCGTATCAAGACAAACAATTAATTCTATAGAAACAAATAAGTTTTATCCAACAGCAAAATTGGCATTATTGTTATGTATTGCACTTGAAAAAAAATTTGAAGAAATATTTTATTTTGAAGAATAGAAAGGAGTATTATATGAAAAAATTTAAAATAATTAAGAATATATTAATTATTATTGTTGTAATAGTATCAATACTATATATTTTTTTTATTAGAAACAATAACATTTCTACATCAAAAACTTACAATTTATTTAATAAATTTTATCAAATAAAAGATTGCCAAGTAACAATGCAATTAAATTACGAATCAAACGATTTATATTCTCATTTAATATTTGCAAGTGACTATATTGCACAAAAAGAAGTTCAATTTATTGATACTTATTATAAAAGTGATTTACAAAATCATAGCATTTCGATTGTTACAACAACAAATGAAGGGTGCTCAACAACAGTATTATTTCCAGAAATTAATAGTTATAAAAAAACAGAAATAGATACAAGTAAAAAAACAAATAATTATGACGAATGGTATACAAGATATTTAAATAGAATTTGTGAAAATTATTATACAAAAGGCTATAAATTAATTGAAAACAAATTATTATATTATGAAACTTTTCCTTCATCTGGCTTAACATTCTACTTTGATAAAAATGAATTAGTATATATAAAAGACCAAAATTTAAATGAAAGTTATAATTTAGATAATAATTGTTTGTATAATGTAAAGTTAACATATACAGATAGTTATAATAATTATATTATAATTCCAAATGAATATATAGAAATATAAAAAAACGGACTCCCAGGGGAGTCCGTTCGCTCTTATGCAATCCCGATTAAACATAAAAAAGCTATGACCTTAAGTTACAAAACAAACAACAATTACTTTGTCGGATCAATCCAACAAGAGCCTCCTCCGGCTTGAGTTTTTACCTCAATTTTATAAACATCACTGCCACAATCATACTCGTAGCTACCTTGTCCAGGTACACTATATTTATCAGTGCTTGTCCAAAGTACATTTCCACTTTTACCTAACATTCGAACAACAGTTTTTGCTATACCTCCACTCGAAAGAAGAGCTGTGTTACGTGTACAGATAGTTACATTGCAATTAAATCCTGTAGTGGAAGTTGCAAGAACTTGCCAAGATGTAGTAACAGGTAATGCATCATAATAACTTGTGTATTTACAGGTATATGACTTAGCAGCAGCTGTTGTAACATTTTCGTTGACAACATCTACAGATGCTGCTTCTGCTGCAAAAGCTGTAGTGGTGAATGAGAGTAGCATAAAGCTAGCCATTAATACATAAAAAAACCGTTTCATTTTTTTGTTCATAATATACTCCTTTCTTACGGCTTTTTCTATATTCAACGGGATATGCAAAAGATGTGTCATTATGTAAAGAAAAATTGGTACTTCTTTACAATAATAACTATAAGATACTTCAATTAAGAAGTCTATTTAGTATAACGCGAATTTAACTAGATGTCAATACTCTTAATGATATAGAATTAATGAATAAAATGAGATTTAATCTTATTTTATAAAAAGTATTTAAAATACTATAAAATGCAAATGATTAATTAATTAAAATAGAAAGAAAAAAATAATAGTTATAGATTTCACGGTGAATTAATATATATTTTGATTTTTGCAAAAGGAATTTGCAATACAATGTATATAAAGTGTTGATATTTATGGATTTCTTCCCTATTAATCAGGGTAGGGGTCACCATTTTAGATGAAAAAGATAACCTTTTTCATCTTTTTTTAATGTTTTTCAAAACGCTGTATTTGCCTAAATGAGTGGAGTTTAAGACTTTACTCATTTTTTGTTGTTTTTCAAAATTTTTCATTTTAAAAAAAATTGCACCCGTTTTTGCACACCAAATTGCACACCAATTTTTTATTAAAAAAATCCATGTAATTATTGCAAATAGTGAGATTACAGAAATAGTAACTATCAAAATTTGCACACCAAAGTGATTTTTTGCCAAAATGTATATACTATTTTGCACACCAGTTGAAATAACAGAGGTTTATAATTATAAAATATAATTTGGATAAAAGATTAAAATATTATATTAATAAATTCATCAATGAAATTTTTTGTAAAAAATATTTCCTCGTTGTATTCAAAACCAAATATTTTTTCAAAATTTCTTTTGGAAAGAGTTTCGTTTCTATGGTCTAGAGCATATTTCATAGCCATTCGTATTTGAATTTTATTAAAGTTTGGATAAAGCTTTATAATTTCATCAATAACATCTTCTAATACATAAAATTCATTTCCAGATGATATTATAATTTGAATTGTTTTATTCAAAAGTTTAGTACCACTTAATTTAAAGCTAAATCCCAAAGAACGAAATTTATTATTAATTTCTAAAACCTGTTTTCGTGAAATTATATATTTTACACAATTACCTTTCATAGTTTATTTATCCTTACTTTAAGAATTTGTTAGTTTTAATTAATATGCAAAGACTAATTATCTTTTGTAAGAACAAATATAGTATAACAAAAACGAGTTTACATAACAAAAAACTCTTTTTTACGCAATACGCAAAAAAGAGACAATTTTTAATATAAAAATATTAATATTTGTGCAATTATGAGAAAATAAGTATTACTTTTAAAAAGTTTTTGCATTTAATGCAAAATAGTAAAATAAGAAAACACAGGTACAGCTAATGACAGCTAAAACGAAACCTGTGTTTATAGGATAATAAGACTATTGCCGTAGCTTATTATCTATATTAATTATATAATAAAAATCAATAATTTTCAATTAATATTTGCAAAATGAAAAAGGGGAAAATATTTCCCCTAAATTACGAATGGTTTCCTATCTAACTGGAAGTCCTGGAGTACCGTCCGTCACAAATATAATATGCTGTCATTTTTCTGTTTTTCCTCTCGAGAATTCTATATAAGTAGACATCAATTAACTATATACGAGAGGAAACACTTATAGGTTTAGACTTGTATATAATAAAATCAGACACGGCAATGCCTGATATAATTGATTCAAGCATTGCTTGTGAATGGTTTTATTATTAAGCTCTAAAGAGCCATTCGAAAACTATATAGTTATATTAATTATAACATAAAATGGGCTAAAATTCAAATCATAGAAGAACTACGAGACTTTTAAAAATTGAAAAAAGTGTTAAAAAATGGTATAATTAAAATGTATATATTTTTTAAGGGAGAATTATTATGGTACAATTTAATAAAGTAGAATTTGGTAAGAAGTTAAGGGAAGCAAGAATAAAAAAAGATTATTCTTTAGAATATGTTGCTAAGATTTTAGGAAAAACACCAAGTACAGTAAGTAGATATGAAAATGGTCAAATAATTCCAAACGCAAAAATAATAAATAAAGTTTGCGATATATTAGATATTTATTATGAAGATTTATATAGAGAAAATGCTGAAAGAATAGTGAATACAGAGAACAGCAAGAATCCATTTAATGTAGAAAAATTATATTTATACTATTTAGGATATAGAACTAAAAATAAAATAGATACTTTTAAACTTGTTATGAATTTAAAGGAAAAAAACGATTATATTGAGGTTAAAATATCAGATTATAAAACAAAGAAAATAATATTAATAGGTCATATTTTAGCTGATAATTTTATAGCAACTATTAGAACGGAAAATTATAAAGCAAATTATCCTCGACTTGAAACAAATCAAATAATTCTTAACATATCAGGAGGAACTAATGGTTTAATAAGAGGAATAATGCTATGTACTAATGGAGAATATGTACCTAATATAAAAAAATGTATTGTATCAAAAAAAGATATGACTTTTAATGATGACATATTAAATTATTTAAAGTTAGATGCTGATGAAAAGAAAAGATTCTTGAAAACTAATATTTGGCAAGTCAATATAAGTAGAGTATAAACTTAAAGGTTATTTTTCAATAAAAAGAAGCTGTAGTAAGCTTCTTTTTATATATTATTAATGTAATACTAAAATAACTTTTCAAATTTGCACCCAAAAATCACGAATCTTATATCTATTAAATGAAAAATATTTTTGAAAGGAGAAAATATATTTTGAAAGACATAATAGAAAAAGTGCAAAGAGGAGATGAAGAAGCTTTTAGAGAATTAACACAGCTAATAGGAAACGATTTGTATAGAGTTGCTAGAACAAGATTAAAAGATATTGATGATATAAATGATGCGATTCAAAATACAATGATATATACATATAGACATATAAAAAAAATAAAGAATATTGAGTCTTTTAAAAGTTGGATGTTACATATTTTAATTAATGAATGCAATAAAATTTACAATAAAAATAAAAGAAATAATAATTTGTTTAGCAAATTAGCTGTTAATTCTGAAAAAAGCTTGTACGATAATTCAATACAAGTTGTTCAAGATAAAATGAATTTTGAAGCTCTTATAGAGAAATTGAATTATGAAGAAAAGCTTGTAATAACTTTGCACTACAATAGTCAATTATCTTGTAGTCAAATTGCAAAAATTTTAAATATGAGTACGAACACAATAAAAAGCAGATTGACACGAGGAGTAAAAAAATTAAAGAAGTTTTATGAGGAGGTAAACTTAGATGAAACAAAAAGAATTTGATGAAAAAATTTATAATTATTTTGCTGAAAATAGTGAAATTCCACAGAGTGTGAAAAATTCTATAAATAATACTAAGTTGAAGGAAAAAGAAAAAAATAAATTTAATATGTATAACTTTAATAAAGTAGCTGTTGCAACATTATCAATAGTTACGATATCAACAGGAATAGTTTTTGCAAAAGATATTGAAGAATTTGTAAAAAATATGTTTAATGATAAGCAAGGAATTGAGACTGCAATAGAGAATGGGTATTATTATGAAAATACATTATCAAACAATACTGTTTCACAGAATGTAAAAGTAAGTGCCCAAAATATGATAATGGATGATTACACATTAAATATAAATATTTTAGCAGAATTTGATGATAGTATAGATTTAAGAAATGTAAAGAGCATTTATACACCAGATATATTTATTGTAGATGAAGATAACAATATTTTATCATATTCAGTAGATCTTAATGCTGTAAAAGGTTTTTTAGAAGAAAAAGGATTAACTAATTGTGATAATGAATTCGTAATAAATCATAGCATTAACTCTACTTTAGATTTTGGTTATAATAAAAATGATGATAATTCTGTTGTATTAACATACAATTCTTCTATAAGTGAAGGAAAATTTCCTAAAAGTAAGAAGATTTATGTTGGTTTTAACACTTTAATATTAAAAAATGAAGATACTGTTAATGCTGAGTCACAAACAATAAATGGAAATTGGCTATTAGTTATTGATGTACCAGAAAAATTTGAAAATAGAGATTCTATAAGTTATCAAGTAATTAATTGTAATAATAATAATCTATATAAAGATACTGTAGTTGCAAATATTTCTGAAACTGGAATGAAATTTGAAATGGAAATGTATTGGGGAGAATATGAATATTGGCACCAAAAGACAGAAAAACTACGCAATGAAGGAAATATTTTAGGTAGTCAATTAATAAAACAAGAAGAGAGTTATATTGAAAATGAAAATGGAGAAAAATTTTACACTTCTTTAAATTCGGGAGAAAGTGGGTATAGTTTTACAACAGATGGTAAGCTCTTAAAAAGAGATACATTTAATATTACCAAATATAATATAACTGATAAATTAAAAGTAGTATATACAACTATTGAAAACAAACAAATAATTATTGACTTGCAAAAAATAAATTAATTATCTTTTTTTATCTTTTTTGCAAATATAAAAAAAGTATAATAAAATAATTAACATAAATAACAAACAGACTAGTGATAAAAGTTTTATATTTTGTCAAGAGTCTAAAATGCTGATGCATTTGTTTTGTTAGAAGCATATTGTTTTTAATATATATTAATTTAAACCAATGTGCTAGATGCTAGGGGTGTTTTAAAGAACAGGAGGATATGAGATTATGACAAGAAAAATAACAAAAAGATTTACAGCTTTGACAGTAGCAATGCTTCTTATCATTAGTTGCTTTTCAACAACAACATTTGCAGCTGAACCTGAGCTAAATGAAAATGTTGCTTCTGTTACTACGGAGACACCAAATACTGAAATCAGTCCGAGAGGAACATGGCCTGTGGGTGATCATTACTTGGGATACTGCAATATTACCAATAAAAATCACTTAGGTGGTGCGCATGTCTTCAATGGTAACTACATTCAGTTAAAGCCTGCTTGGAAACCACTCGATGATACTTCCAAAGAAGTAGATATGTATATGGAAGTTCGGGATATGACCCTCGGTGGCACAGTTGTATATCAACATCGTTTTACTATTAAAGAAGATAAAGATGGTAGAAAAGATAATGGTTACTGGTATGCAGAATCAAAATGGTTTCCGATTACTAAAGGACATACCTTTAGAATTTATTATGAACCGTTCACATCCACTGGTTATACAGGAACTGGGTCAAATCGGCAGGCAACTTGTGTGTTATATGTAAATGTGGGAGATTAATCACAAATATTCAGTAGATTCAAAGAACTAATTAATTAGCCCCTAGCATCGAACCACCACATAGTCTTCTATGTGGTGGTTATATAATATTTTTATTTTTTATAAATATCATATTTTAATAAAAATACATTTATTACGGTTTTTGTATAAATATAATCTTTCTCAAGATATGGTAAAAAAATTTGTTTATCTTCTATTTTGCAATTATAATTCATATGTTTTGTGGCTAATGTGATAAGACATTTAACATTATGAGGATTAGTGTCATATTTTTGGGAGATAATATAATAAATGGATTCTAATTTTGGACACTTAGTTATATTTTTTTGCATTAGTATAGAAATAAATTTTGTTCCTAAATGAGAAAAATTATAGCCTAGTTTATATAAATAATTTATAATTATTTGTTTTTCTTTTATTTTACTTTCATTTTCCATTTTCTTATTGATTAATTTATTAATATTATTAGTAATCGTATATTTTTCATTTTTATTTATTTGAAAATAGTTATGATCGATGTTTTTAATTTCTAATTTATTGTTTGTTAAAATTATTACACAATTACTATAGTCTTTTTTTATATTTCTTTCTAATAAATTCAAAAATTTGTTTACCTTACATATATTTATATCTAATACAATTAAATCAATATTACTAGAATTTGTACTTAAAATTTTTATGGCTTCATATATTGAAGAGGACACGGCATATAACTTAATATTAGAGTTACCCATAAAAATACTATTTAATAAGTATTTAACAGAATTTAAATTAGAACAAATCATTAAAAAATTTAACATTAATTTTTACCTTTCCTATATATAAGATACTTAAATTTGAGAAAATGGGTGCATTTTAATATAATTATAAAAATAGTGAAAAAATTTATAGTAGAATGAAATATTAATATAAGAGAAAAAGTAAAAATATATATGATTAAAAAAGAAGTTTAGAGGTACTTCTTTTTTTTGTGTATTCAATATAAGTAATACCTTTCGTTTTAAAAGTATAACACGAAAATAAAAAAAACTTTCGAAAAACATATAAAACGATAGTGTTTGAGAAATTTATAATGTAAATTTTTTCTTATAAAATCTTATGAATTATAAAGTCTTATAAACTTTTCTTATAAACTCGTTTTTAACTTAAAAATTATTGTATTATGTAATCAGTTCGAACAAATAAGGCTACCGGTAACCTAATAAAAATTAGGGGGTTTTGATTATGAAATCAAAAAAGAAAAAGCCAAAGTTTACAAAAGCAGAAATTAAAGAAGTACGAAAGTTGGAAAATCCAGAATTTATAGTTTCAGTAAGTATAATTACTTATGAAGATTTAAAGAAGTGGAATTTAGTAGATTCTAAAACATTAAGAAAACACCGAAAGAAAAAAATCAATAGTGATTATGAAGGTGGTGATGTTAATGAATAAAAATGCAAGAGTTATTTATAAAAGATTAACAGAGCCAATGAAAAAAAGAGGTTATATAAATCTTAATCACAGATTAGTAAATACAAAAGATGATTTAGTTGAAATTGCTGAAATATTTAGAAGTACACAGTACGAAACTTTTAGATTAATTTATATGAAAGAAAACCAAATTGTAGGTTATGAATCTATTAGCTCAAGAGTACCTAACTATGTAAATGTTTTTGAAAGAAATAAACAAGGTAGAGTAAATACAGAAAGATGTGTTTATAAAGTCTTAAATAGAATGAATAGACTAGGTGCTGATAGTTATTATATGGTGCATAATCACATATCAGGAGAAGCCAAAGCTTCAAATGAAGATTTAAAAACGACAGCTTTTTTCATTAAATACATAAAAGGGTTTCTAGGGCATTTAATTATCAATAATGAAAATTATTCTTGGATTTATTATGATGAAAAAGAAAATACTGTAAAAGTAGATAAGCAAATGCCTATAAATATAGGAAAAGCAAATAAGATGAGAAAAGTTTTAAATGAAAAATCAATTTATGATATAAAAATACTTTCAAGAGATGATTTAGTAAGTGTATTAAATACAATAAAAAATACACCAGACTATTCAATAGCAATTTTAACAGATTCTAAAGGTCAAATAAGAATGATTTTAGATATTCCAAATAACTTTTTCAATATGCAAGAAGAACAATTAAAGGGATATTTTAAAAACTTAGCGAGAATGTTAGGAGCTTCAAGAGTATTCTTTGGAACAAATGACAACGAAACTTATAAAAAAGCTTTGAAACATCAAATAAATGGAACTTTTAAAGACTGTATTTGTTACAAAAATGAGGACAATAAAATTTATGTTTATGAAAAATCAGATTTAGAAGTAAAGTCAGAACTGTTTGACGAGCAAGTAAGAGTTTGTGAGAATAGTGATGACTATAAAAAAGAAAATAAAAAAATAAGAATTCTCTATAAAGAAATAGGAAAAGAACCTCAAATAATGTTTATAGATAATACTTTAGAGGCAAAACAAAAATTAGTAGGTGGACTAATTGAAGTAGTACCTTATGACGATGTTCTAATTATTTGCAATGAAGAAGGAAAAATTCTAAATATGCCACCGAATCTAGTATTTGAGTATGACTATATTGCAGGAAATTGTTTTGTAATAGGAGATGATTATAAAAACGCAGATTTTAAAAGTTTAACAGATGAAGAGATTCTTAAATATAGAGAGGACTTAAAGAAACGCTCTTTTAACTTTAAACAATATGAAATAAGCCAAGAGCATTTACATTCCTCCAAGAAAAAAGAAGAAAAAGAAAAATAGTATGTTTGGAATTGATAACAATATTGCAAAAAGTAATGATAGCGATAATAAAGTTTTTAATGATGCAACACTGGAATTAATATTAACAATAGAAAATAGTATTTTGAAATTTATTAGAAATATGTCGGACAATTAAGAAAATTAAAATACAGAAAGGAAATAGTTATGGAAGAAACAAAAAGGATAGATGAAACAATGATAAGTGAAATTGCAAAAAAGAATAACAAATATACTAAAGAAGAACTAATGATAATAGCTTCTATAAGAAAAATAAAAAATCCTTTTAGAATGATAAGTATAAAAGAAGTAATGAGAGACTTAAATATATCAGAATCGGCAGTATATAAAACTTTTAATAGAAAAGATTTTCCAGCAATTAAAGTTGGTAAAAACAATCAAGTAATGTTACTACCATATTTAATTTGGAAAATGGAAAGAAAAGATTAGAGGTGTTCTTATGTCAAAAGGAAGAACTATGAAAAATGATGAAGGCTCAATTTATTATGATAAAAGTAGAGATATTTGGAGATGTTGGTATTATGTAGTAGATCCTACAACACTAAAAAAACAAAGAAAATGTAAATGCTTAAAGACGATAGAAGAGGCAAAAGATTTTTTATCCACTTTAAAATATCAAAAAGAAGATATCTTATATAAAGATAATAACGGAATTCCACTTAATCTGTTAATCAAAAATAACATAGAAAAAAAGTATGATTTAGGCTTAATCGGTGGTAATCAATATAACAGACTAAAAAGAACTTTAGGAAAAATAGAAGAATGGGATTTAGCAACTAAACATATTGATGAATTAAAAAGTGAAGAAATTCAAGCATATTTGAATTCATTAAGAGATTATAGTAATTCGTATATAACTAAAATTCATGAGTTAATATATGGAGCATATAATGTTGCTCAAAAAAAGGGATATATAGTAAGGAATCCAATGGTTGATGTTATAAAACCTAAAAGTAATAAAGAGGATAAAGAAGTTAGAGCAATGACTATTGAAGAACAACAAAAATTTACTAATTATTTAATGAGTATGCCAATAAGTTTAGAGCCCTATAAAAATGTATTTTTATTTCAAATGTTTCTAGGACTTCGTATAGGAGAGGCTTTAGCATTAAAGAAAACAGATATTAATTTACACAAAAATGTAGTTTCTGTACGAAGAACATTAACTGTTGATAAAGATAAGAATTTAATAGTAGGAAACAAAACAAAAACATACTCTGGAAAAAGAGATATTCCAATACCTGAATTTATAAGAGATAGTGTTATTGAACAAATGAAAGAAGCTGATAATAATAAGGATAATTTATTATTTACAAGTAAAAATAATACTTTAGTTTTTACTAATAATGTGAATTATAGGTTAAAAAGATTATTAAAAGCTATGGGAATTGAAGGAATATCTTCACATAGTTTAAGACATACATTTGGAACAAGATGTATTGAGGCACGGTATGAGAGCGGTAGCAGTCCAGAGATTATTAGGTCATAAAGATGTTTCAGTAACGCTTAATACATATACAACAATATTTGATAGATACAAAGAACAGGAAATAGAAAAGTTAAATGATTACTATATGAATAATGAAATTGTAACTGATGAAGAGATTAAAAAAATTAATATAGAAGATTATAAAGATTATACTATAATTGATAATAGATAATTAAAAAATTCGTTAGGAGTTACATAAAAATATTATAAGTGATTATAAATTTAATTGCTAGAAGATGATAGAGTAGTAAGAAAAATAAAAATTTTCAAACAACTATTTTTTTGACTGAATTAAAAGTTATAGAAAAGTATTACAAATAATTGTTTACGTTATATAAATGAGACAATAATGTCATTATTTTGAAATTGAAAAGATAATATTAAAATGATACTATTTAATAAAAGTATAATAAAATGGGAGTATAGAATTGTAAAATGAGTGAATCAAATGAACAAGCAAAAAAATTGATTTTGTTAAAAAGTAAATTAGAATATGCACTACAAACAGACCAAAAAGAAGATATTATAAAATATTTTGAAGAATTTAAAGCATTATATGAGCAAATTACTTCAAAAAAATTTGAAGATGGAATTTCGGATGAAAAATTGGCTCAAATAGAAAGTGTAATAAAAGATATTAAAATATCAAAGTCAGAAATTAGTACAGATGAAGAAAGATACAACTAGTTGGAGTGAATATGGAAAAAAAAGATGTAGATTTATATTTAGAAAGAATTAAGAATTCTACTACAGAAGAAGAAAAACTGGAAGAAACAAAAAAATTCTATAAATTAATAACTGAAAATATTGCTAAAACGCAAAGTAATAGATATATTACTTTGCAAAGAAAAGTTTCTCAAGATTTAATTAATTATTGTGTTGAAAGTGGAGCTTTAAATATATGTCATGAGATTGGTTTTTCAAAAATATTAGATTTAACAAGAGTTATAGGAAAAGTTGCGAGAATTTCGACTTCACCTAATAAAAAAGAACTAATAGAAAAAATGACATTAGATATTGAAAATTTTTTACAAACAGATGATTTATTAGCAAAAGAAGATATAGATATTTATGATGGTATAGCTACAAGATATTTTTATACTTGCATAGAAGAAAATAAAGATATAGGAGATTTAGGAAAAAAAGTAGTAACTACATTATTTTCTCATCTTCCTAAAGATAAGCTTCCTAAAGAGACAATGTTATATAAATTACAATTAGTACGTGGTTCACGAACGAGAGATGATATATTTGAAGTGACACCAAAAGATCCAATTGAGAAATATGAAGAAATCTTATTTAATCCTAAATTGCAGAGTAATGGAAAAATCGCAAATTTTGAAGAATATGATAATCTGATGTTTGAATATTTGTGTTTTTATGGTTCAAGAAGTGTTGAAATAGATAAAAAAATGCAATTATTTGAAAATATAATAGACAATTCAAGACCAGGAAGATTAAACAATTCTAAAACATATTTTTTATATTTTATGAAAAGTGATTATGATGATGATCAAATGGTAACATATAGTTTTAATGGAACAATTGCAAAAGATGTTTTAGCTAGAATTCATGAAACTGATGGAAAATCTACAGTTTTTACAGATTTTGAATTTGACTTATTTGAAAATAGATATTTACCAAGAATGTATGATATAGAAAAAGAGGATCCAGAATTTTTTAAAAGCATGCCTGATATTCCCCCAAAAATAAAATTGAAAGGTGATATTGAACAATATTTAGAAGAGCTTTATATAGCATCTTCTGTTCAATCAGTAGAAATTGCTAAATATGTAATTAGATTGCAAAATATATTTAAAAAATCAAATAGACCTAAAAATGAAAAGTTGGCAAAAGTTTACGATTATGTAAAATCAATTAATGCAATTGATGCTTTAAAGAAAAATTTAACTCCAGATGAATTAAGAGAAATTGATCCTAATTTTGATTATAATAAAATAGTTTTTAGATCTGAAGAAGAAAAAAACGAACCTCCAAAAAAACTTAAAAAGTTGCAAAAAAGAAAAAAAGACCCTAATGTTAAATATGGATTAAGAAGAATTGATTATGCGGATATAGCACTATCTCTTATGATAGAATCTGATTTTATAAAAGGAAGTGGTGAATTTGTAACAGCAATAGCTAATAAAACTTTTCAAAATAATGGAAGAAATATTTATGATTCAAGAGCGGTAAGAAAATTAGTAGAATTATATGTTAATAATCCTGATTTACGATATAATTATGGCTATCTTAATGATATAATTTATAAATATGTTTCAACAGCTGTTTCAAAACCTGATTTTAATTTATTCAAGGAACAAGGAGTTTCTGATTTATTACAATTAGTAAGTACAAAAAATCTTCCAATTGGAGAGAATATTAAAAACTTAGTCCAAGAGGGAATCAATCAAAATCCTAGATATTCTATGAGCTTAGAAGAATCAGAAAAATATGTAAATGATTTTATAAATGTAGTTGGAAAAGAATCTATTGATTCTTCTAAAGAAGCTGGGTTTGATAAGTTTTTAGTAGCACTTACTAAAATGAGAATAGCTTCTCCTGAGAGTTTATTACCTCAAAATGCAACAGATTTTTTATTAGAGCAAATGCTAAGAAAAGACTCTATAATAAATATAATGAGTGATAAGTATAGTGGAGTAAAAGAAAGAACATTAGAAAATTTAGGCAAATTAGACAATAAGAATCAAAATGGTAATAGTCCATTATCTTATATGTATTTAGTAAGAGATTATATTTATAGTGATACAGTTTTAGGAAATCATGAAAAAAATATTATTTCAATAAAAAGAGAAAATGTAGACAGATTGGCAGATGGAGATTTTCATGTAATTAATACAATATTTCATGAAAATACTCATATGGCTCAATCATTAAGAGAAGATAAAATTCCTAGAACTTTTAAAGAGTATATGATGATAAAAGAAGAGATAATTAGAAAAAAAATACCAAAATATTATAATAATAATTATATATTATATTATAAAGAAATAGATGCAAGAGAGAATGCTGCCAAAAAAACAGCTGACTATATATCAAGAATGATTCCTGAAGATAGCACATTGGATTTTGCTGAAAATTTGCATAATAGTGTAGTAGAAATGATTTGTGATAAATTTAAAGAAGAACAAGCTAAATATTCTTTGGAATCACAAAGAGAAGGAAAATTATATGATGAAGGTTTAAATCAAAAAGTAGATTCAAATGGAAAAAAAAGAAAAATTAGTGAGATTTTTGATCAAAGTGTTTCTAGCAATGATATTTATATAAATTTTTTTAAAAGATATCCAGGATTAATGCTAGAGTATAATAGTGATGGAAGAAAAAGAACATTTTATGAACAACTTATGTTTGCTAATAACTATAAAGAGAATCTTAATTTGCAAATGATGAGAGAGATTATAAAAGATAGTGGTATAGCAAGTTATTCAAAAGATATGAGTCCATTAATTGCAATTAAGAAATTAGCTATTGATGCAAAAACTAAAGAAGATATTGAATTTGTTAATGGAGTTGTTGGAGATAATTTGTCAACAGCTATCAAAAGTTATATTTTAACAATAAATGAAAGAATAAAACAGAACACATTCTATCCTACATCAGATATATTGGTATCATATTCAATAATTAAAGATTTTATTGAATTTGCAAATAAAAATCCTAATGCACCTGGGATGGAGGTGCTTAGAGTAAAAAATGATATGGGAAAAGATTCACTTGATCTTTTACAATTTGTTAAAGAGAGTTTTGAAAAAATAGATCCTAATATTGGAACTAAAGCTGCTGATAATATAAAAGCTAGACAGAAAGAAAACGTTTCTAAACAATCTCAAAGTGCCAAAAAACCTCAAAAAAAATCAATTTTGGGAAGAATTTTTCATCATTCTTATGCACAACTTAGGGATGTTGAAGCAGATGTGGAAGGAAAAAGAAATGTTACTGAATATGAGGCGAATTTAGAAAGAAAAGAACAAACATTAGAAGAAAAATAAGGAGAATATATGGTAAATATAAAAGAAACAGAATATAAAAGAGCATATAAAGAAGTAACTGTAATTATAGATTCTTTAGAAGATGATGTAAAAGATTTAATTCCTAAAAAGAAAATTGAATTTTATAGAAATCATATGGATATTGATTATAACTTTGAAATTGATTATGATAAATCTATAAAAGAACAAAATATTTTATATCCAACTAAATGTATACTTGCTAATTTGTTTAAAGAATATGTAGCAAATGAACAAGATAAAAAATCTATTATTGAAAAAGAAAAAAAAGAATTAAAAGAAATTGAAAGAAAAAAAATAGAAAAATATAATCCTAATGAAATTTTTAATAAAAATAACCCAATAGTAGAGATATCAAAAAATCATGAAGAAACTTCTCAAACTGAACTTATAGAATATGAAGAACCTAATATTTTTCAGAAAATTAAGAATAAAATTATTGAATTTTTTAAGAGAAAATTGAAAGTTAACTAAATTTGTTAATAAAAGTAAAATAGTTATTAAATAAATGAAAGTCTTATTATTACAAGGCTTTCTTTTTCTTGTTTAAGAACTTATATAATATAAGAGAATAAAACTTTTTATTTGAAATAAAAATAATATATAGAAGCAATAAATTATGCAAACACATTTACAAAACTTTTGATATTTTGTCAAAATGGAATGATAAATTTGCAATTTGTTGAAATATAACAAAAGATTTTAGAATGTTAAAATATTAAAAATTTATTAAGTTGTTTGGAGATGTTAACAAATCACAAATAGGGTATTATGGAGATTGTACTTCTATTAGAGTTTGGTATAAAGACGGAAAAGAAGTATATACATAAATATTAAACAAGATAATGCATTTAAATTCATAAATAACATAAATGAATAAATATATTTTTCTTTTAATTTTCATAGGAAAATATAGAAAAAATACTGAAAAATTGAATAAAATATAAAATTTCAAAATATAAAATTAAATATTCTAATTATACAATGATTAAAAATGTTTTAAGCTATATATTGCAATTTGAATGAAATTTTTAAATATGTTAAAATAAAATTGGTTAAAAAAAATAGAAAGGGTGATATCTAAAACAAACAATTCAAATATAAAAGTAAGGAGTAGATTAAAAGTGAAAGCATATTTTCCATAGCGTCTCTATCTATGATTTAAAAAAAATTTTATAGGGAGAAGTTATGAGTAAGAAAGAACGACAAAAAAAAGAAAAAAAATTAATAAATTTTTCATTATTATTTTCTGCAGTAGTAATATTAATTGAATTTTTACTTTCATTTGCCAGTAAATCAAACACACTTTTAATGGATAGTGTATTTGATATTGCAGATTTACTTTTAGTAGGAGTTTTAGCATTAATAATTCCATTAATATATGGTCCAATAACAGAAAAAAAGCCTTTTGGTGGTGCACAAATTGAATCTGTATTTGTTATAATAAAAAATGGATTTTTATTATTAGTTACAATTTATTCAATAATATCAAATGTTAAGATTATACTTGAAGGTGGAAGAAATGATTTAGATTACAACATAATTGTTTTAGCAGAAGTTTTAATATTAATAATTTCTGTATTAGTTTATGGTATGATGAGTAAAGTGACAACTAAAGAACTAAATACACCGGTTATTAAAACAGAAATTTTAACATGGAAACAAAATATGTTTTGGACATTTGGAGTTGGATTTACATTTTTTTTACAAAGATTTTTTGGTGCATTTCATATTGAATTTATAACACCATATTTAGATCCTGGAATAGCAGTTTTTTTAGCTTCTTTTATGATTTTCGAACCAGTTAAATTAATAATATCAGCATTAAAAAATATATTATTAATTGCTCCAGAAAGTAAAATTTTTAATGAAATAAAGAGAATTATTGATAAAGAAGTAAAAAACACAAAGTTTAAAGTAACCTTTCATGAGATTGTTCAAACAGGTCGTAAATTATGGATTGATGTTTATTTTAAATCTAGTGATGAAGATTTAAATATAAATGAATTAAAAAATGTAAAGAAGCAAACAGAAGAAATATTAAAAAGAAAGTTTGAAGAAATTGATATAGAATTTATACCAGATATATAATTGTAAAGTTTATAATAAATTTAGTTATAAAAAAATCTAGACAGTACTTGATAAATTTAATATCATATATAAAAACTCTTATTTACTAAAATAGAGTTTGTAAAAATTAAAATATAAAACTATAAAACATAGAGAAAGAAGGCGTTTGAATAATGCTTTCTTTTTTTTAGAAAAATTAAAAAAAATATTGACAAATGAATATCTATTCAACTATAATATATTTAAAAGTTGAGTAAATGTTCAACTATTATTTAAAATAATAGGAGGAGTAAAATGTCGAAAAATGAATTTATATGTGATTGTAATATAATACATCAAGAAATTGTAGATGACACATTGAGTAAAATGCCAGAACAAAATATATTTAACAAAATAGCTGAATTCTTTAAAATATTAGGTGATACAACAAGAACAAAAATATTATTTGCATTAGATAATAATGAAATGTGTGTATGTGATATTGCAAATGTTTTAAATATGAGCAAATCATCAATATCACATCAATTAGGAACTTTAAGAAGAAGTGGAATAGTAAAATGTAGAAAGCAAGGAAAAGAAGTTTATTATATGTTAGATGATGATCATGTTAGCAAAGTATTTGAAATTGCAAAAGAACATATTGAGCATAAGCAATAGTATTAAATAAAATTGGAGGTATATAAAATGAATATTAAGTTCAAAATTAAAGGATTAGACTGTGCAAATTGTGCAGCAGAACTAGAAAGAGCACTTAGAAAAATAGAAGGAATTAAAAATGTCACTATAAGTTTTATGGCAGAGAGAATGCAAATAGAATATGATGAAAATAATGAAGAAGAGATTATTAAAAAAGTAAAGAAAGTTATAAAAAGAGAAGAACCAAATGTAACAATAGAAAAAATATAGGAGGAACTTAAAATGAAGAAAAAATTAACTAAGATAATTATAGCATTAATTTTGTTTATTTTTTCTATGGTTATAAAATTTGAAAATGTGTGGATAAATAATTCGATATTTGTTATAAGTTACATCATTGTAGGATTTGAAATAATAAGAAAAGCGTTAAGAAATATTATTAGAGGAAAAATATTTGATGAAAATTTTTTAATGTCAATAGCCACAATAGGAGCATTTGGAATAGGAGAATTTCCAGAAGCAGTAGCGGTAATGTTATTTTATCAAATTGGAGAATTATTTCAAAGTTATGCAGTTGATAAATCAAGAAAATCAATAGCAAGTTTAATGGATATAAGACCAGATTATGCAAATGTATATAGAAATGGAAAACTAGAAAAAGTAAATCCAGATGAAGTAAAAATTGGAGAAACTATAGTTGTAAAACTAGGAGAAAAAATACCATTAGACGGTGTAATTTTGGAAGGAAAAAGTACATTAGATACAAAGGCCTTAACAGGAGAAAGTATACCAAGAGAAGTTATTGAAAAAAATGAAGTTTTAAGTGGATGTATTAATTTAAATGGAGTTATAAAAATAGAAGTAACAAAGGAATATAAAGAATCAACAGTAAGTAAAATATTAGATTTAGTAGAAAATGCAAGTAGCCAAAAGTCTAAATCAGAAAAATTTATAACAAAATTTGCAAAATATTATACCCCAATAGTAGTAATTATCGCAGCAATTTTAGCAATTTTACCATCACTTTTAATTTCTGGTCAAAATTTTAGTGACTGGATATATAGAGCATTATCATTTTTAGTTGTATCTTGTCCATGTGCATTAGTAATATCTATACCTTTAAGTTTTTTTAGTGGAATTGGTGGTGCTTCTAAAATAGGAATTTTAATAAAAGGAAGTAATTATTTAGAAGCTTTATCAAATGTAGAAAAAGTTGTATTTGATAAAACAGGAACATTAACTAAGGGGGTATTTGAAGTACAAAAAGTAAATGCAGTAGAAATTAAAAAAGATGAATTATTAAAAATGGCTGCATATAGCGAATATTACTCAAATCATCCTATTTCAAAATCTATAAAAAATGCTTATGGAAAAGATATTGATGAGAAAAAAATAATTAAAACACAAGAGTTATCAGGACTAGGAATTTCAGCTAGAATTGAAGAACAAGACATTTTAATAGGAAATGAAAAGTTAATGAATGAACATCAAATTGCTTTTACAAAATGTAATGAGATAGGTACTACTTTATATGTTGCAATAGAAAAAAAATATGTAGGATATATTTTAATAGCAGATACAATAAAAGAAGATTCTAAAAAGGCAATAGATGATTTAAAGAAAAATAATATTAAACAAATAGTTATGCTTACTGGAGATAGAAAACAGGTTGGAGAAGCTGTTAGTAAAGAACTAGGTTTAGATAAAGTATATACTGAACTATTACCTGATGGAAAAGTAGAAAAAGTAGAAGAACTATTAAAAGAAAAATCAGAAAAAGGAAAATTAGCATTTGTAGGAGATGGAATAAATGATGCACCTGTTCTAGCTTTAGCTGATATTGGAATAGCAATGGGAGGATTAGGAGCTGATAGTGCAATAGAAGCAGCAGATATTGTTATTATGACAGATGAACCTTCGAAAATAGTAAAAGCAATAAAATTATCTAAAAAAACAATGAGGATAGTAAAAGAGAATATTATATTTGCAATATCTATTAAAGTGGCTGTTCTGATTTTAGCAGCTTTTGGAATATCTACAATGTGGGAAGCAGTATTTGCAGATGTAGGAGTTTCTGTTATTGCTATAATAAATGCATTAAGAATATTAAGAGTAAAGTAGATATATGAGAACTATCATGAAAGATAGTTCTTTTTAGTTACTATATTTGAAAAATTATAAATTTTATAAATACACTTGACAAATAAGAATAAATAGTGTACTTTATATAAAATATATATTTAATTTCTGTGAAGGAAAGAGTATTTATTCATAATATCATTACAGAGAAACTCTTATTTGCTGAGAAAGAGTGTGTAAAAAAATAAAGAAAAAAGTTCTGGAGAAGAATATCGAAAGCAGTAAATATACTGTATAAGTTATTCCAGGAGTGCCTGTTATAGCACACGCGTATGTTAGTACGTAAGTAAGGTTATGTTAGTAATAATATAATGAATTTGAGTGGTACCGTGGTAATTTTATCACCTCTAAGATGTATTTCTTAGAGGTGAATTTTTTTTGTAGGAGGTATAGTTATGGAAAAGAAATTATTTGTAAGTAGTGAAAAGGTAGACGAAATTATAAAAAAATATCCAACACCTTTTCATTTATATGATGAAAAAGGAATTAGAGAAAATGTAAAAAAATTAAAAAAAGCATTTTCATGGAATAAAGGTTTTAAAGAATATTTTGCAGTAAAAGCAACTCCAAATCCTTTTTTAATAGATATTTTACATGAATATGGATGTGGATGTGATTGTTCATCATATACAGAATTAATGCTATCTGAAGCTTTAGGGATAAAAGGAGAAGATATTATGTTTTCTTCTAATGTGACTCCAGAAAAAGAATATGTATATGCAAAAAAATTAGGAGCTATTATAAATTTAGATGATTTTACACATATAGAATTTTTAGAAAAAACTGCAGGAATCCCAGAAAAAATAAGCTGTAGATACAATCCTGGTGGAATTTTTAAAATATCTAATGATATTATGGATAATCCAGGAGATTCAAAATATGGTTTTACTTTAGAACAGTTAATAGGAGGTTTTAAAATATTAAAGAATAAAGGTGTGAAAGAGTTTGGAATACATGCATTTCTTGCTAGTAATACTGTAACTAATGAATATTATCCACTTCTTGCAAAAACTCTTTTTGAAACAGCTGTAGTTTTAAAGAAGGAAACAGGAATAAAAGTAAGTTTTATTAATTTATCTGGTGGAATTGGAATTCCATATAAACCAGAACAAGAAGAAAATGATATTTTATTAATTGGTGAAAATGTGAAAAAAGTATATGATGAAATTTTAGTGCCAGAAGGGATGGAAGTTTCTTTATATACAGAGTTAGGAAGATTTATGACAGGACCTTATGGATGTTTGATAACAAAGGTTATTCATGAAAAAAATATATATAAGCACTATATCGGATGTGATGCATGTGCAGTTGACTTAATGAGACCAGCAATGTATGGAGCATATCATCATATAACAGTATTAGGTAAAGAAAACGAAAAATGTGATAATATTTATGATATAACAGGTGGATTATGTGAAAATAATGATAAATTTGCAATAGATAGAAAATTGCCTAAAATAGAAGTTGGAGATATTTTAGCAATTCATGATACAGGAGCTCATGGTTATTCTATGGGATATAATTATAATGGAAAATTAAAATCAGCAGAAATTTTACTAATGGAAAATGGAGACTTTAAATTAATTCGTAGGGCTGAAACTCCTTCAGATTATTTTTCTACATTAGATTGCTTCGAAATTGGTAAAAAACTTATTAATAAAAAAGTTTAAGAGGTATTAATAAATTATCAATATAAATTAGAACTATTGAGAAACATTACATAATATGATACAATATTGGAGTAAAAAGTATAGAAGAGGTTTTATAATGATTGAAGTTTTAAAGAAAATTTATAAAATGCTAACAAAGAGCCAGAAGATTAATTTTGTAATAATTATTTTAATAATGATTATTTCAGCAGCATTAACACAAGTAACTCCAAAAGCTATTGGATGGTTAACAGATGATATTTTAAATATAAATGGTGTAGAATTTAAAAAAGTTATACCGTTTTTGTTATTAATATTGATAGTTAATATAACAAATGAAGTAATAAAAATTATAAGAAGATTAATAGTTGAAGATACTGCGACAAAAACAGAAAAATTTGCTAGAGGAAAAGTAATAAAATCTTTATTAAAAGCTCCACTATCATACTTTAGAGAAAATATGACTGGAAATATTCATGGAAGAATGAATAGATGTTTAGAAGGAACAATAAAACTAGAAAAATTATTATTTATGGATTTTGCTCCAGCAATATTTAATGGTATAGCAGCAATAATAACAATATTTATGACTTTGCCTATACAATTGGCTTTACCAATGTTATTAGTGATTCCAATAGGAGTATTTATAGTATTTAAACAAATAAATAGTCAAAAGGGAATTAGAGTTGAACTTTTAGAAAGTAAGTCACAAATGGATGGAACAATAGTAGAATTAATAAATGGAATAGAAGTAATTAGAATTTGTGACAGCATAGAATTTGAAACGAAAAGATTTAATGATAAATCAGAGTTTTTAAGAAAAAAAGAGATGAAACATCATAAAGCTATGGCAATGTATGATTGCTTAAAATTTATAAATCAAGCCTTTTTTACAGTTTTAATAATAGGTATATCTACTTATTTAGCAACTAAAAATATTATTACTGTGGGTAGTGTACTTACAGCATATTTATGTTTTAATCAGTTAATAAAACCTTTAGAGGAATTACATAGAATATTTGACGAGCTTTCAGAATGTACAGTACTTGCAAAAGATTTTTTTGCAATGGTAGAAATACCAAATGATTTTTCGTATAATCAAATTGAAGAAAATACAATAGAAAATGTCGATTCAGATTTAATAGTAAAAATAAATAATTTAGACTTTTATTATAATGAAGAAAAGGACAAGAAAATATTAAGTAAATTTAATTTGGATGTAAAAGCTGGTATGTTTTTAGGTATTGCTGGTCCAAGTGGTTGTGGAAAATCTTCTTTAATTAAAGCTATTACAAAGCTTGAGAAAGGTGATGGAAAAATAATAATAGACTCTAAAGAAATATCTAATTTAAGCAGAAAAGTTATTTCAGAATTAGTTGCCTTAGTACCACAAAATCCATTTTTGATTGCTGGTACAATTTATGAAAATATATGTTATGGAATCGAAAGAGAAGTTTCAATAGAAGAAGTAAAAGAGGCAGCAAAAAAAGCTTATATTTATGATTATATTAATTCATTACCAGATAAGTTTGACTCACTTATAACAGAAGGTGGGAGTAACTTATCTGGAGGGCAAAAACAAAGGATTGCTATTGCTAGAGTATTTTTAAGAAAACCTAAATTACTAATTTTAGATGAGGCTACATCTGCTTTGGATAATACTTCAGAAAAACATATTCAAAATGAAATAGAAAAATTACAAAAAGAAAATAATACTACAATAATATCTATTGCACATAGATTATCTACTTTAAAAAATTGTGATAGGATAATTGTTTTGAATAAAGGACATATTGAAGAAGATGGAAAGTATGAAGAACTGATAGCTAAAAACGGCATGTTTAGTGATATGTATTATGGAAAATTAAAATAAACTAATAAGAAAAGGAGAAAATTATGAAAATAATATATGGTACAACAAATAAAGGTAAAGTGGATTCTATAAAAAAAATAATTAAGGCACATGGATTTGATGCAGAAATATATACTAATAAAGATATTGGGTTTGACAAAGAAATTGTTGAAGATGGGACAACTTTTGAAGAAAACTCTGAAATAAAGGCAAGAGCTATAGAAAAATTTTGCAGAGAAAATAATATTACGGATAAAATTATTATAACTGATGATGCTGGTTTATGTATTGATAAATTAAATGGAGCTCCAGGAATTTATAGTGCAAGATACGCTGGAGAAAATCCAACACAAATTGAAAATATAACTAAAGTATTAGAAAATTTAAAAGACTATCAAAATAAACAGGATAGAAGCTGTAAATTTGTATGTGTTTTAACAGCAATTTTACCAACAGGCGAAAAATTAGTATCAAGAGGTGAGTGTAAAGGAAGTATTGCTTTAGAACATGGAAAATTAGGTGGAATTACTTATGGTCCAATATTTATTCCAGAAGGATTTGATAGACCAATGGGAGATATGGATGAAAAAGAATATGCTGACGTACATAATCATAGAGATATAGCAATGAGTGATATAGTAGCTAGATTAAAGGAATTAGGTTATTAGAAACAGATTTTGCAAAATTATGTAAATTATGTTATAATAATATTGTATCAAAAAGTTATATACTCATAATAAACAGGAGGAACCGATATGGCAAATTATGGATCAGACCGGGAAACACATTATGATGATTTTGAAGATGAGGAGGTATTAGCTGAAAGAAACAGACGCTTTTGGAATTCGTTGCTTTCAACGAACTGCCCCTTCGGGGTGTTCAAGTGCGAACAGTGCGAGAAATTCGAAAATTGCACTTTAAAAAGTCACAAGAACAACAGAGCATGAGTAAAAGAGAGAGGCCGACACAAGCTGCAAAGCTTGCTGATAGCCTCTTTCTCATTTAGTAGAAAAGTGCTCTGCATTTTCTACTAAATAAAGGTTTACGCCCAATATTGTATACAAGTTTTTTCAAAAACTTGGCGCGATGAACAAAGACGTGGACATTTTCATAAAATTTAATCTTTTGCAATTATCATAATGTCCACTTTTGTTCTGTATTTTATTTTTGAATAAAAAATAAAGCGAACAAATGTATTGACAAAATTTAAAAAAGATATATAATATTTATACCGAACATAAATTCGCTTTAAGAAAGGAATAATGATATATATTATAAAGGTGATGAATATGATAAATACTTTGCATATAAAAAATATAGGGATAATTGATGATATAATAATAAACTTAAACGAAGGTTTTAATGTCTTAACAGGTGAAACAGGTGCAGGAAAAACATTGATAATAGGTTCTTTACAAATATTGGCAGGGGGAAGATTTTCAAAAGAAATGATAAGAAAAGGAGAGAAGAATTCTTTTGTTGAAATGTCTGTATATTTACCAAATTTAAGATATGAAGAAGATATGGTAGTAGTATCCAGAGAAATTAATGTGAATGGAAAAAATACTTGTAAAATAAATGGAAGATTAGTTACTGTAAATGAGTTAAAAAAATTTATGAATAATATCATAGATATACATGGACAAAATGATAATCAGTCAATTTTAGATATTAGTACACATATAGAACTTTTAGATGAATATTCAAGCAAAGATTTAAGTAATCTTAAATTAGAATATCAAAAATTATATGCTGAATATTTAAAAATAAAAACAGAAATAAGTAAAAATTATGGTGATGATAGAGAGAAGCAAAGAAAATTAGATTTATTAAATTACCAAGTAAATGAAATAGAGAATGCTAATTTAAAAGAGGAAGAAGAAGAGGGATTACTAGAAAAAAGAAAATTGATGATGGCATCAGAAAAAATAGTTTCTAATTTGTCAGAAGCAGAAATGCAGTTAAATCAAAATGTAATAGATAGTATAAATATTGCAGTAAAATCTTTAGAAAAAATAGAAAATTTTAATAGTGAATATTCAAATGTTTTGGAAAGGTTGAAAAATAGTTATTATGAAATTCAAGAGGCAGCAAGAGATATATCTAGTTTTTGTGGAGATATTGAATTTAATAATGAGGAACAAGAACAAATAGAAGAAAGATTAAATTTAATAAATTCTTTAAAAAGAAAATATGGCAGTAATATAAAGGAAATATTAGATTACAAAGAAAGCATTAATCAAGAGATATTTGAAATTAACAATCTAGAAGGATATATATTATCTTTAAAAAATAATTTAGCAGAAATAGAAAAAAAGATGTATAATCTTTGCCTAAAAATGAATGAAATTAGAAATAAATATGCAGAAGCTTTAAGTAATAAAATAAATAATGAATTAAAAGAACTAGAAATGAAAAGTGCAAGATTTAGTATAAAAATTAATTTTTCAGAAGAAAAAAATTATAATAAAAATGGTTTAGATAAAGTAGAATTTTTAATATCAACTAATATAGGAGAAGAGGCAAAACCTTTAATAAAAATAGCTTCAGGTGGAGAAATGTCAAGAATAATGCTTGCAATAAAAAGTGTATTAGCAGATATAGATAAAGTACCAATAATTATTTTTGATGAAATAGATACCGGTATTAGTGGTATTGCAGCTAATGTAACAGGAGAAAAAATTAAAAGAATTTCAAAAAAACATCAAGTTATTTGTGTTACACATTTAGCAAGTATTGCTGCAAAAGGCGATTTTAATTATTATGTATGTAAAGAAATTGAAAATGAAAAAACTAAAACAAAAGTAAAACAATTAAATGAAGAAGAGGTATTAAAAGAAATAGCAAGAATATCAAGTGGAACTATTTCAGAAATTTCAATAAATCATGCAAGAGAATTAAGAAATATGAAATTGAAAGAAATTGCATAATTAATTTTTATATGGTCAGGCACGAAGAAAAACTAAGCACATATACTAAATTATAAGTTGTAGTTTTTGAGTGGAGGTGCATAATGTTTAGTTTTTCTATGTCAAATCTGTTTGTATTATTAAGCCAAATTATATTTGGAGTTGGATATATTCAAAGTGGAAATTTATTTCCAGAACCATTAACAGCAGAAGAGGAAAAATTTTATTTAACAAAAATGAAAGAAGGAGATGAAGAAGCAAGAAATATATTAATAGAAAGAAATCTTAGATTAGTTGCACATGTTGCAAAAAAATATTCTTCAAGTAATGTAGATCAAGATGACTTAATTTCAATAGGAAGTATTGGTTTAATAAAAGGAATAAATAGTTTTGACATGGATAAAAGTTTTAAACTTGCAACTTATATAGCAAAATGTATAGAAAATGAAATTCTAATGTATTTAAGAAGTAATAAAAAAAGAGCAAGTGATGTATATTTAAATGAACCAATAGGAAAAGATAAAGATGACAATGAAGTAACTTTGCAAGAAGTTTTAGAAAACAATGAAAGAAATGTGGAAGATGAGGTAGACTTAAAATTTAAGATTAAAAAACTATATGAAAAAATGAAAAAAATTTTAAAAGATAGAGAAAAAATTATTATTGAATTAAGATTTGGTTTAAATGGGCAAAAACCAAAAACGCAAAAAGAAATTGCTAAAATGCTGAATATTAGTCGTTCTTATGTGTCTCGAATAGAGAGTAAAGCGATAGGTAAATTAGCTAAAGAAATAAAAGAATGATAGATGCATTATAAATAAAAAAATACATAAAAAATATATAAAAAATATATAAAAAGAACAATTTAAAAGATTTGTTTTAATGTCAAAAACATGGTATAATTAAGGTGTAGGTAGTTGACCAAGCATAGAAGAAAGGAAAGTGTTGTTATGAGTAATTTGGTAACTAAAAAATTATTTCGGAGAATAGCAACTGTCTTTCGGTTTTCTCTTGTAGGTTTTTTTATATTAATACTACTTGCTGGATTTAGACTATATTTAATTTCGAACTCTAATGCAGAAAATCCCATTTTTACAAATGGAGATTTACAAATGTATATGCTAGACGTTGGTCAAGGTGATTCATTTGTGTTATTGCAAGATGATAAAGCAATGTTAGTTGATGCAGGCCCATTATATAACTGGAATAAGACTAACAAAGAATTAAAAAAGCTTGGAGTAAAGAAATTAGATTATGTTGTAATAACTCATTATCATCAGGATCATGCTGGTGGTTTATACAGCGTACTTTTCAATTATAAAGTAGAAAAGTTGATTATACCTGATATGTCAACATTTCATGCGCGATATAGTGATTTATTTTATCATTGTATAAATTTTACTACCAGATTTGAAAATGAAATATCTGGTGGTGAAATGATAGAATTTGCAGAGAAAGGCGATAAGTTTAAATTTGCAAATTCAGAAGTAAACTTTTTATCACCAATAGAGGATTATTATGAAAATTTAAATAACTATTCTCTGGTAATGAAAGTTACGTACAATGATATAGATATTTTGCTAACTGGTGACATGGAAAAAGAGGTAGAAAATGAGTTGTTAGATTCTGGAACAGATGTGAGTGCTGATGTATATAAAGCAGCACATCACGGAAGTTGTACATCAAATTCAAGTGAATTTTTAGAGGCGGTAAATCCTCAGTATGTTTTAATTTCATCTAATAATGGTGAAAAAAATCTGTATGGACATCCAATAAAAAGATTTATGAATTATTTAGAGTCTAAAGATATAGATGTTTATAGAACGGATGAACAGGGAACCATAAAAATGACAACAGATGGAAAAAATGTTGAATTTGATTGTGAAAAAGCAGATTATAAATCCGGTATGGAGTATCTAGGAACTGTAAGAGAAATGCAAAAGTAACCATCACCTCTCGTTTTGTGAGAGGTGATAAACCTTTTTTATAAAATAATAAATACAAAACCAAAAATAAAAAGTAAAATATGAAATATGAAAAATAAAAAATAAAAAATAAAATTAAGAGATGAAATTAAGAAATAAAGATAAAAAATAAATTGAAAAAGAGGAAGAAAAAATATGTTAATAGATGTTTTAAAAGAATGCACATTATGTCCTTGTAAATGCAAAGTTAATAGACTCAAAGACGAGATAGGAATATGTAGAGCAGGTAAGAATATAAAAATAGCATTAGCAAGTCTGCATTTTTTTGAAGAACCATGTATTAGTGGACAATCAGGTTCTGGTACAGTATTTTTTTCTGGTTGTAATATGAGATGCAAATTTTGTCAAAATTATAAAATAAGTCAAGAATGTAATGGAAAAGAAATTAGTATAGAAGAATTAGCTGATGAATTTATAAAGTTGCAAAATTCTAAAGCAAATAACATAAATCTTGTAACAGGTTTTATGTATGTACCTCAAATTATAGAAGCAATAAAATTAGCTAGGAAAAATGGACTAGAAATTCCTATTGTATATAATACTAGCGGATATGAGGATGTTGAAACTATAAAAATGCTTGATGGTTTTGTAGATATTTATTTACCAGATTTAAAATATTATTATAATGAGCTTGGAAAAGATTTATCAAAAGTAGATAATTATTTTGAAATGGCAACTCTAGCAATAAAACAGATGTATAATCAAGTTGGAACTCCAGTATTTAATGATAATGGAATTATGAAAAAAGGAGTATTAATAAGACATTTAGTTTTACCAAATCATATTAGAAACAGTAAAATGGTACTTAAGTGGATAAAAGAAAATTTTAATAATAAAATTTTAGTAAGTGTTATGGCACAATATTTTCCAAGTTTTAAGGCTAATGAAACTTCAGATATTAATAGAAAGTTAAATGAGAATGAATATAAACAGATAGAAGAATTTGTAAGTGCATTAAATATAAATGGTTATATACAAGATTTGGAAGATAATGAAGAACAATATGTTCCAAATTTTGAATTATAAATTAAAATTATTAAGAGTAAAATGATTTTTTGTTTTAAATATAAACTGAGAAAATATATTTTTTATAGATTATAAAATAAAAAGTTTGTGCGAAAAGAGCACAAACTTAATTTATTATATCATATATTTATTTAGATTTCAAATAATAAATAGATGTGATAAAGTAAGATAAACTAGAGTAAATAAAAGATGTGATAAAAAAAGATGAATAAAAATAGAAAAAACAGAAAAAAATATATTTGATAGCTATAAGAATATATGCTATTATATATACAACAATTAAATAACAATTTTCCCTGCGTAGTGCGTATAGACTGAATTTTTAGAACCTACAAGTTTTGGAGAAGGGAGCCCGGTCTCTAGATATGGCGTGTATGCTTGCATTTATGTAAGAAACCCATAAGTATTTAGGAAGGCACCCACCTGTGTGAGTACAGGTCCATAAAAATTCTTCACCTTACGGCTTAGACGTGGGGCTTTTTTTGTGATTTTTAAAAAGAATAGTAAAGAAAATCTTTGTATCTAATATTAGTTACGTTAAAATATAAGGCAAAAAGAGAATAACAGAAATAGCTAATTATCAATACTGGTTGTCATAAAAAGTTGCTAATATTGTTAAAATATGTTATAATAATAGGTGAGTAACAAAATAAATTGACCTAAAAAGAAGGTCCTCATCAATAGTACAGAATATTTGATGAGCAAAAGTAAGAGGAGGTAGCAGTATGATTACAAAGCAACATTTGGCCATGTACTTTTTGGCACTCACAGCAAGACGGAAAGAGGCAGACAAAGCCTATGAGGAACTGCATGAAGGATTAGCATGGGTATTATTACCTGACGCAATTCGTGCATACATTGGTCCTCGTCAGGCGGGTCACTTTGAGAAGCTCCCGAATGGGACAGATGCTTCTTGGATGAAGTTTCCGTCACCTGAGATACTCAAATCTCTGACAAAGGAGTCCGCACAGAGCAAAATCCAGTTTCATCTGGCTGATGGATACCCCAAATGCGTGATTGGAGAGCAAACGGATGTAGGACTGTTTGACCAGAAGAACTGGAGTCATAAGCATTACCATGAGCTCCGAATTCACATGCTGCAGGATTGTGTCCTGGATGCAATCCTGAGGAACAAAATGATCCATCACGAAAACCGCTTTTCGGATCAGTTTGCGCTTCAGCATGATCCGCAGACTGTTTTGGACGGCAATACCTTGCGGCAGCAGGTGGCTCTCTTTGAAGAGGCAGGTTTCCTTAAACTGGTGAAAACAGTATATGAAAATACTGGAATTTTGCTTGACAGCAAGTGGTTTGAGGAGCACGTCCTGACTACTCTGCTTAGAGTGTATCCGGAAGATCTGGCTCAGAACACGTTCAAATACATGATTATGTCTGAAGGGCAGAATCAGAGAATCCAGAGTTTGAACTTTGAACTCACGGATGAAGAACGCGAGGCTATGATCATAACGGACAAGCTGGACGACATCCTGGACGAACTGTATGCAGACGCATATCTGTATACAGCGGACGAGCTGTAAGAAAATAAGAAGAAAAGTGTTGTAAGAAAACCAAATCATCAACAAACCCGTCGCATGACGGGTTTGTTGATTTATTTGATAAATTTAATAAAAATTTTAAGAATTGTTTAAATATAATTGAAAATGTGATATAAGGAATATAGAAAAAGTTTTGAAAGGAGTTTTTTATGAAAATAAAAGAAATTTTAAAACTTGGAGTGAATATTTTAAAAGAAAAAAATATAGAGGAAGCTAATTTAAAAGCTAAGATATTACTGTCTGATGTTTTAGATAAAACAAAAGAATATCTTTTAACACATGATGAAGATGAAGTTAATGAAAACGAAAAAAAAGTTTTTTTAGAGAAAATAGAAAGATTAAAAAATTATGAACCAATTCAATATATTTTAAACCATCAAGAATTTATGGGTATTAATTTTTTTGTTAATGAACATGTTTTAATTCCTCAACCAGATACAGAGAATTTAGTTGAAGAAGTACTTCATATAGCTGATAAATTAGATAAAGATGTAAATGAAGAAATTAGAATTCTAGATTTATGCACAGGCAGTGGAGCAATAGCTATTTCATTGGCTAAGTTATTAGGAAAAAAGACATTAATTTATGCTTCAGATATAAGTGATGAAGCGCTAAAAATAGCAGAAGAAAATTCAATGAATAATATGGTTAATGTATATTTCTTTAAGTCTAATTTATTTAGAAAAATTTCTAATCTTTATAAATTTGATATAATTGTATCAAATCCACCATATATTGAAACAAAAGAATTAGAGTATTTACCTGAAGAAGTAAAAAGAGAGCCAAGACTTGCCTTAGATGGTGGTGAAGATGGACTAAAATTTTATAAAGAAATTTCTAAAGAGGCAAAGAAATATTTACTAGAAAATGGATATTTAGCTTTTGAAATTGGGTATAATCAAAGAGAAAGCGTAGAAAATATTTTAATACAAGAAGGATATAAAAATATTTATTCTAGAAAAGACTTATCTGGAAATGATAGGGTCGTTATAGCACAAAAATAAGAATTAGGAGTAATAAATATGTCTTTTTCATCAGAAATAAAAGAAGAATTAAGTAAAGTAAATAATCTTAAAAATAAAGAATTAATAAAAGCAGAATTTTTAGGATATATTTTAACTGGAAATACAACTAATAGTGAAAATTTTTTGGAATTTATTACAGAAAATGAATTTAATATCGAAAGATTTTATAAAATTCTTTTTAGTTTGGGGATTGAATATGAACCTAGTATAAAAGGAAAAGTATTTGTTGCAACTATAGAAAAAAAGGAAAAAGTAACTGATTTAATGCAATTAAGGATTGATGCTGTAGATGAAGTAAAAAAAGCGATAGTTAAAGGTAGCTTTTTAGGTGCAGGTTCAATAAATGATCCTAAAAAACAATATCATTTAGAAATAATTTTTCAAGAAAAAAATAATGCAGAATATGTTTTAAATTTGTGTAAAAGTTTTAACGTACATTTAAAACTTTTAGAAAATAAGAATAAAACATATTTATATATAAAAGATGCTGAAGAAATATCAAAATTTTTAGCCTTAATTGGTGCAAGTAAAGCTGTTCTTAATTTAGAAGAAATAAGAATAACAAAAGAAATAAAAAATAATGTAAACAGATTAGTTAATTGTGAAACAGCTAATCTTAATAAAATTGTTAATGCTTCAGTTAATCAAATCAATGATATAAAATTAATTATGAATTTGAAAAAGTTTGAAGAATTACCAGATTATTTAAAAGAAATTGCAATGATTAGACTAGAAAATCCAGACGTAAGTTTGAAAACTTTAGGAGAAATGTTAGAAAATCCTATTGGTAAATCTGGAGTAAATCATAGATTACAAAAAATTCATGAAATAGCAGAGGATTTAAGGCAAAGCAAATAACATAAAATAAAAATTGAAAAATAAAATTGAGGAATAAAAATGGAAAGATTTGGAATTTATATACATATACCTTTTTGTGCGAAAAAATGTAGTTATTGTGATTTTATTTCTTTTTGTTTAGATGAAAAAACATGGGAAGAATATACTAATGCATTAGTAAGAGAAATTGAGAATAAAAAAATAGAAAATTCTAAAAAAGTTACAACCATATATATTGGAGGAGGGACTCCATCATTAATAGATGAAAAGTATATAGTTAAAATAATTAATGCAATAAGACATAGATTTGAGTTAGAAGATTCAGCAGAAATAACCATTGAAGTAAATCCGGGAACTGTGACAGAAAAGAAATTAATTGCTTATAAAAATGTAGGGATCAATAGAATTAGTATAGGGCTACAATCAGCAAAAGATAGAATTTTAAAATTAATTGGACGAATTCATGATTATAAAACTTTTTTAGGAACTTATAATTTAGCAAAAAATATTGGATTTGACAATATAAATGTTGATTTAATGTTTGCAATTCCTACTCAAACAAAAGATGAATTATTAAATACTTTAAATAAAGTAATTGATTTAAAACCAAATCATATTTCTTTATATTCGCTGATTGTTGAAGAAAATACCGAAATAAAGAAAGCTTTAGAAATTGGAAAATTGCAATATGTTGATGATAAAATTGAAAGAGAAATGTACTGGAAATCTAAAAAAATATTAGAGAAAAATGGTTATTTTCATTATGAAATTTCTAATTTTGCTAAAAAAAGCTTCGAATCTAAACATAACATGGATTGCTGGAATCAAGAAGAGTATATTGGTTTTGGAATTGCTGCACATTCTTATATAAATAATAAAAGATTTTCCAATATTTATAATTTAGAAGAATATATAAAAAATATAAATAATGGAGATTTTGAAAAAAATGTAGAACTTCATGAAGAACAAACTAAACAAGATAAGATGAAAGAATATATGATGATAGGACTAAGAAAAATAGAAGGGATTAGTATATCAGAATTTGAAAGAAGGTTTAGAATTTCACCATTATTCTATTTTAGATTCGAAATAGATAAATTAGTAAAAGAAGATTTGTTAGAAGTGGATTTAGATTATATAAAGCTTACAAAAAAAGGTCTAGATTTCGCAAATATAGTTTTTGAAGAATTTATATAATAAACTTTTATAAATAAGATAATTTTGTAAATATATAATAAACTACTATTTATAATACGATTTTAGATTTATATAATAGTTTTATAAAGAATAATTTATAAGATATTTTAAATATATGAATTTTAATATAAATTCATATATTTTTTGCCTAAACTGCTAATATAGAAGTTTCTAAGCTTATCATTATTATGGATAAAAATAAATAAAATAAATTAAATTTTCTATTGACAAACAAGTAATAAAGTTATATTATATTAGCAGTCAAACAACAAGTTTGCTAAAAGAGGTGTAGAAAATGTCAGAAGAACTAGACAAGCGAAAGAAAAAAATATTACAAGCTATTATAGAAGAATATATAGACACTGCTGAACCAGTAAGTTCAGGTAACTTAGTAAAGGCTTTGGAAGTAAGTAGTGCAACAATAAGAAATGAAATGGCAGAGCTTGAAAAAATAGGTTATCTTGAAAAACCACACACTTCAGCAGGCAGGGTACCATCACAAAAGGGTTACAGATATTATGTAGATGAGTTAATAAGAGATGATAAAATAAATAAAAAAGAAATGGAGTTAATTAAACAAAGATTAGAAACTAAAGTAAATGCTTTAGAGGATCTAACAAAGATAGCAACAACAACTTTATCTGAAATAACTCATTATACAACAATAACAATAACCCCAGATGTTCATAATCATACAATAATAGATATAAAATTCGTATTATTAGGTAGTAGAGTTTTAATGGCTGTAATTCTTACTGATTCAGGAATTATCAGAGAATCTATTATAAAATTTGATGAAGATATTGTTCAAGAACAGGTTGATGATTTAACATATATATTTAGAAATAAATTAGTTGGAAAACCTTTAGAAGTAATGAATTCTCCATTAGAAGAATTTATTATGAAAGAAATGAAAACAGGAATAAATATAATCAAAAAGGTTATTGAAGAGATAAATAAAATTATATTAGATTCACAATCTATTTATTTGGATGGTGCAAATAAAGTTGTTGATATGCCAGAATTTAAAAAAGTTGATGTTGCAAAAGAATTTTTAAATGTATTAGATGCTAAAAATTTAGTTGCAGATGTATTAAATACTGGTGTTGCTGACAATATAAACATATATATTGGTGAAGAAACAGAAAAAGAAGAATTGAAGAACTTTAGTATAGTAACT
Source organism: uncultured Eubacteriales bacterium (assembly GCA_902492015.1). Lineage (GTDB taxonomy): Bacteria > Bacillota > Clostridia > TANB77 > CAG-508 > Scatovivens. Next base: position 93,924 of record CABUJR010000004.1, read on the forward strand.
TTTAATCATTTATTAGAAGATAAAGATATAGGAACTATTGGAATTATAGGGCCAACTAGAATGGACTATTCTAAAGTAATTTCAGTTATGAAATATATAAGTAAAAAATTAAATGAAGACTTCAAAAAAGGAAAATTTTAAGAAAGTGAGGAATTGTTTTGGGAAGCGAAGAAAAAGATTTAAAAGAAGAAACAAAAAATGTTAAACAAGAAGTAAAAAATGAACAACAGGAAAAAAACGAAGAAGTAAAAGTTGAAACTGAAGTTTCAACAACGAGTAAAGAAAATAGTGAATATGAAGAACTAAATGACAGATATAAAAGATTATTAGCAGAATTTGAAAATTACAAAAAAAGAAGTCAAAAAGAAAAAGAAAATATTTATGGAATGATTACAGGAGATGTTGTTGCAACAATGCTTCCAATAATGGATAATCTAGAGAAAGCTGCAGAAGCTAAAACAGATGATGTGCAATATCAAGAAGGTATTAAATTAGTTGCAAGACAATTCCAAGATGCTTTAAAAAGATTAGGACTAGAAGAGATTGAAACTTTAGGAAAAAGATTTGATCCAGAGTTTCATGAAGCAGTAAGTCATATTGAAGATGAAACAAAAGGAGAACAAGAAATTGTTCAAGAATATAGAAAAGGTTATAAAATTGGTAACAAAGTAGTAAGACATTCTATGGTAATTGTTGCTAATTAAAAATAGTTAATAATAATAAATTATTATAAATCAAACTAAAGAGAAAAGGATTACAAGATAATTCAAAATAAAAATAAAAATTAGTTTTTAGAAAATAAAGGGAGGAATTTTCAAAATGGGAAAAATTATTGGTATTGACTTAGGTACAACAAATTCTTGCGTTTCTGTAATGGAAGGTGGAGAAGCAGTTGTAATACCTAATGCAGAAGGAAACAGAACAACACCATCAGTAGTAGCTTTCTCAAAAAACGGAGAAAGATTAGTAGGGCAAATTGCTAAACGTCAAGCAGTTACAAACCCAGAAAATACTGTTATTTCTATAAAAAGAAAGATGGGAACAAATGAAAAAGTAAAAATAGAAGGAGATGAATTTTCTCCACAAGAAATATCAGCAATGATATTACAAAAATTAAAAGCAGATGCTGAAAATTATTTAGGAACATCAGTTACACAAGCTGTTATAACAGTTCCTGCATATTTTAGCGATAGCCAAAGACAAGCAACAAAAGATGCTGGTAAAATAGCTGGACTAGAAGTTTTAAGAATCATAAACGAACCAACTGCAGCAGCTTTAGCTTATGGTATGGATAAAGAAGATCAAGATCAAAAAATTATGATATATGACTTAGGTGGAGGAACTTTTGATGTTTCTATACTAGATATAGGAGATGGAGTTTTTGAAGTTTTATCAACAAATGGTAATACACACCTAGGAGGAGATGATTTTGATGAAGCTATTATTAATTATTTAGTAAGTGAATTCAAAAAATCAGATGGTATTGATTTAAAAACAGATAAAATGGCAATGCAAAGATTAAAAGAAGCTGCTGAAAAAGCTAAAATAGAGCTTTCAGGAATGCAACAAACACAAATCAATTTACCATTCATAACAGCAGATAGTACAGGACCAAAACACTTAGATATTAATTTAACAAGAGCTAAATTTGAAGAATTAATTGGAAAATTAGTTGAAGAAACAAGAGTACCAGTTGAGCAAGCAATGAAAGATGCTGGAATAACAGCAGATCAAATTCATAAAGTTTTATTAGTTGGTGGTTCAACAAGAGTTCCATTAGTTCAAGACATGGTTAAAAAGATAACAGGAAAAGAACCAGATAAAGGAATAAACCCTGATGAATGTGTTGCTATTGGTGCAGCTATTCAAGGCGGTGTTTTATCAGGAGATGTTAAAGACTTAGTATTATTAGATGTAACACCATTATCATTAGGTATTGAAACTTATGGTGGAGTATTTACAAAATTAATTGAAAGAAATACAACAATACCAACTAAAAAATCACAAGTATTCTCAACAGCAGGAGATGGTCAAACATCTGTTGAGGTTCACGTTTTACAAGGTGAAAGAGAAATGGCAGCATATAATAAAACTTTAGGAAGATTCCAATTAACAGGAATACCACCAGCACCAAGAGGAGTTCCTCAAATTGAAGTAACTTTTGATATAGATGCTAATGGTATAGTTCACGTTTCTGCAAAAGATCAAGCTACTGGAAATGAACAAAAAGTTTCAATTACAGCAAGTACAAATCTTTCAGAAGATGATATTAATCAAGCTATCAAAGATGCTGAAGCACATGCTGCTGAAGATAAAAAGAGAAAAGAAGAAATTGAAGTTAGAAATAATGCAGAAAGTTTAGTATATAATAGCCAAAAAACTTTAGATGAATTAGGAGATAAAGTTAGTGGTGAAGAAAAAGCTAAAGTTGAAGCTGAAGTTGATAATGTTAAAAAAGCTTTAGAAGGAACAAATGTAGATGAAATAAAAGATGCTACAGAAAAATTAACTAAAGTATTTTATGAATTATCTGAAAAATTATATTCAGCACAAGCTTCTCAAGCTCAAGCTTCTACAGAAGGAGCAGCAAATAGTGATGAAGCTAAAGAAGGAACAGTTTATGATGCTGATTATAAAGTTGAAGATGATGGAAATGATGATAATAAATAATTAAGATTTATTAATGTAAAATAACGAATTTTACTAAAGTGAATAAATATAATGGTTATAAGAGAGGTCAGAAAATTTTTCTCTGGCCTCTATATAGCTATTATATTAAGGAGTAATTTATATGGAAAAAGATTTAAAAATATCTGAACTAAAAGAAATGCAACTTAAACTTTATGAGTTAAATAAAGAAAAATGGAATGACATGGATCCTAACCATGCAAAAGATCATATATTATATATGGTAGAAGAAATAGGTGAGTGTATTTCAATAATAAAAAAGAAAAAAATAGATAATGTAATGAACGACCAGCACATAAGAAATAGATTTATTGAAGAATTAAGTGATGTATTAATGTATTATATTGAGGTGCTAAACAGATTAGATATATCAGCAGAAGAATTTACAAAAATATATTTAGAAAAATATAATACAAATATGAAAAGAAATTATGAAGAAGAAAATAAGAAAAAATATGTATAGAACTTGGAGGGAAATTAAAGAAAATGGCAGAAAAACGTGATTATTATGAGGTATTAGGAGTTGAAAGAAATGCTACTGATGAAGAATTAAAAAAAGCTTATAGAAAACTTGCAAAAAAATATCATCCTGACGCAAATCCTGATAATAAAGCAGAAGCAGAAAAGAAATTTAAAGAAGTTAATGAAGCTTATGAAACTCTTTCAGATAAACAAAAAAGACAGATGTATGACCAATTTGGATTTAATGGACCACAAGGCTTTGGTGGAGGCCAAGGAGGATACTATTCTTATGGTTCTGGATTTGACGGATTTGGAGGATTTTCAGATTTTGGAGATTTCGGTGATTTAGGAGATATATTTTCATCATTTTTTGGTGGAGGATCTTCAAGAACTAGAACTTCTAATGGAGTAAGAAAAGGTGCAGATTTGAAAGTTAATTTGGATATTACTTTTGAGGAAGCGTATTCTGGAGTTGAAAAAGAAATCGGCATAAATAGGAATGAAAAATGTTCTTCTTGTAATGGAACAGGAGCAAGAAGAGGTACAACAGTAGATAAATGTTCTGTATGTAATGGAACAGGAAAAATAAGACAAGTAGTTACAACACCTTTTGGTCAAATGTCTACACAAAAGGTTTGTAGTCAATGTGGTGGATCTGGTAAAGTAATAAAAGAGCCTTGTCCAGATTGCAAAGGAAAAGGTATTATTAAAAAATCTGTAAAATTAAAAGTAAAAATTCCTGAAGGAATTGATGAAGGTCAAACAATAGTATTAAAAGGCGAAGGAGAAGTTGGTGCTAATGGCGGACCAAATGGAGATTTATATATAGTAATTCATATAAAAAGACATAGTATATTTACTAGAAAAGCTGAACATGTACTTTGTGATGTACCTATTACTTTTACAGCAGCAGCTCTAGGAGCAGAACTTGATATTCCTATGGTAGATGGAAGTAAAGAAAAATTTAGAATTCCAGAAGGAACTCAAACAGGAACTAAATTTACTATAAAAAATAAAGGATTTAAGAGTGTTAACGGAAATTGGAGAGGAGATTTTGTATTTACTGTTATAGTTCAAACTCCAAAGAGATTAACTAGGGAACAAAGAGATTTATTAACAGAACTTGCAAAAACTATGAATGAACAACCACCAATTAAAAAAAGAGGAATTTTTGGATAAGATTTTTAAGCTAATTAATTTATTGAAGTAAATTTGATAAAACTTCAAAAATTAGTTAGCTTTTTATATATTTATATCTTGTATAGATGTTTTCAAAATGATAGAATAATACAAACATATATTTGATGGTAGAGGTTTTTTATGGATAGAGAAAGAGAATATGCCTTAGTATTAGCAGGTGGCGGAACTAAAGGAGCATATCAAGTAGGAGTGTGGCAAGCCTTAAAAAAATTAAATATAAATGTAAAAGCAATTACAGGAGCTTCTATTGGAGCTTTAAATGGTGCTTTAATTTTACAAGATAATTTTGAAAAAATGTTAGAATTATATGGAAGTGTTGAGATAAAAGATATAATAAATATTACAGGTGAATTATCAAATGGTGACAATTTATTTGATATAAAAAATATAAGAAAACTTTTGTCTAAATTTATAAGAAATAAAGGATTTGGAAATGAACCTTTAAAAGAATTAATAAATAAGTATATAGATATTAATAAAATTTATGAGTCTGATATAGATTTTGGATTAATAACATATTCTGCACAAAATAAAGTTCCATTACAATTATTTAAAAACGAAATACCTAAAAATGAAATGGTAGATTTTTTACTTGCTAGTGCATGTTTTCCTATTTATAAAGCACAAAAAGTTGGTCAAATGGAATTAGTTGATGGTGGAATGTATGATAACATACCAATAAATATGCTTATTGAAAAAGGATATAAGAATATAATTGTGGCAGATATAAAAGGTCCTGGAGCAAATAGGAAAATTATTGATAAACATGTATATTTAAAAATAATATCACCAAGAGGAAATATAGGAGGCACTTTTGAATTTAATAAACAGAAAATAAAAAATAATATAATACTTGGTTATTTAGATACAATGAAAGCTTTTAATGAAATACAAGGACATAGATATTATTTCAAAGCAGAAGAATTTAACAAAATGCTTGAAGTATTTAATCTTCAAACAATTTATGGATTAGAGTCAGCTGCCAAAATATATGGTCTTAACATATATCATGCATATAATATGCAAGAATTTTTAGAATTATTATATAAAAAACATAAAAAAACTCAAGAAAAATATGAAATTATAAAAGATGATTTAATAAAAAAACATATAAAGAATTGGAAGAAAAACTTAGAAAGTATTTTTGAAAATGAATATTCAATTTGTTTGGCAACAGATTTATATTTAGAAAGACCATTTTCAAAGAAAATTAGATATGCTAAAAAGTTTTTAAAAAGTTATATAGAATCAGTAGAAGCTTTAATAGAGCTAGAAGATTATTTTAAATAAATTGGAGAAAAAGTTGGAAATAATAGGACAAATAGAAGAATTTATATATCAAAATGAATCAAATAATTATTCAATAGCAGTTTTTTCCTTAGAGGAAAATAATGATGTAATAACTGTCGTAGGATATTTGCCATTTATTACAGTTGGTGATACCTTAAAATTAAAAGGAAAATTTGTGACTCATCAAGAGTATGGAGAACAATTTAAAATAGATACTTTTGAAAAAATGATGCCTAAAAGTGCAGCAGCTCTTGAAAAATATTTAGCAAGTGGAACTATAAAAGGAATTGGTCCAGCAACAGCTAGAAAAATTGTTGATAAATTTGGAGAAGATACTTTAAATATTTTTAAATTTGAACCAATGAGACTTTCTGAAATTAAAGGCATTTCAAAAGATAAAGCTTATGAAATAGGAGAAGAATTTAATGAAAAATGGGAAGTATGGCAAATAGTAAGTTTTTTGGAAAACTTTGGTATTGGTGCAAATAACAGCAAAAAAGTTTATGACACTCTTGGGATTAATGCTGTAGAAAAAATTCAAGAAAATCCTTATATTTTAGTAGATATTGTATATGGAGTGAATTTTAATAATATAGATAAAATAGCTATGCAAATAGGGATACCATTAGATAGTGATTATAGGATTAAAAGTGGTATAAAATATGCACTTTTAATTGCAAGTTATAATGGAAATACTTGTGTTCAAAAGGAAAATTTAATATCTTATGTAAAAAGTATTTTAGAAGTAGATGAAGATAGAATAGAAGACAATCTAATAAATTTGGAGGTAACTTCAGAAATACATGTAGTTAATCAAGATGAAAATACTTGGATATTTTTGGAACCATTATATAAAGCAGAACAAAATATTGCTCAAAAATTAACTTCTTTAAGAGATTGTAACAATTTGAAATATATTAAAAATTTTGAAAATGAAATAAAAAAATATGAAGATAAATTAGATATTGAACTTTCAGAAAAACAATTTGATGCTATAAAACAAATTAATGAAAATAATGTATGTATAATTACTGGTGGACCTGGAACAGGGAAAACAACGATTATTAAATTTGTTATTGAAATTTACAAAGCTCATAAAAAAAAGGTTGTTTTGTGTGCCCCAACAGGAAGAGCAGCTAAAAGAATGAGTGAAACTACAGGTGAAGATGCTAAAACTATTCATAGATTACTTGAAATAGGAAAATTTGAAGAAGATAAATTAGGAAGTATTGATACAGATGTTACACCAGTTGATGCAGATGTTTTAGTAGTAGATGAGATGTCTATGGTAGATGTATTTTTAATGAATTACTTATCAAAAGCAATATTTTTAGGAACAAAAGTAATTTTCGTAGGTGATCCAAATCAGCTTCCATCAGTAGGACCAGGCAGTATTTTAAAAGATTTAATTGATTCAGAACAATTTAAAACTGTTATGTTAAATAAAATTTTTAGACAAGCTGCTAAAAGTAAAATTATTGTTAATGCACATAATGTTAATAATGGAATAAATTTTATAGGTAATAAAGATTATGATAAAGATTCAGAAAATGATTTCTTTTATATAAATGAATCAAACCAAGATAAAATGTTATACCAAGTTATATCTTTATGTAAAGAAAGATTAAAGAATTATGGAGATTATGAGTTTTTTAAATGTATTCAAGTTTTAACACCAACTAAAAAGGGAAAATTAGGCACAAAAGAACTAAATAAATGTCTGCAAGCAGAATTAAATCCTAAAGTAGAAGAGATTGAAGAAAAGACATATGGAGATGTGATTTTTAGAGAAGGTGATAGAGTAATGCAGATAAAAAACAATTATGATATTTATTGGGAAAAAGGTAGCAGAGATGATTTAAAAACTTATGAATCTGGAACAGGAGTATTTAATGGAGAAATTGGTAGAATATCAAAAATAAATCTCGAGGAAAGACAAATGCAAGTTGAGTTTGATGATGGAAAAATTACTTGGTATGCTTTTTCAGAACTTGACCAACTAGATCATGCTTATGCAATTACAATTCATAAAGCACAAGGTAGCGAATTTGATGTTGTAATTTTAGTTGTTCCTCAGTCTTCAAATATGTTACTAACCAGAAATTTATTATATACAGGATTAACTAGAGCAAAAAAACTATTGATAGTTATAGGAAATAAAAATTTAATTGAATTTATGATAAATAATAGTGATATAAAGAAAAGAAATACAGGTTTAAAAATTAAATTTGATAACTAGTATATTGTATAAAAAAAGACATAAACTTACTACATATTTTAGTAAAGTTTCATGTCTATTTTTTATATAATAGAAAAGTTCAAAGAATTTTCCTATTATATAAAGGATTTATTAAATATTATGTATAAATTTATTTTGATTATCAGAAATTATCTTTTCTGATACTTTATAGATAGTATATAATTCATCTATTAATTTATTTGAGCCACTAGCAATAAATGAAATATAAGCATTAGGATTTGACAATGTATTAGTAGATAGAGGTTTTCCGTTTTTTCCAATAATTTCTCCACCTAATTCTCTTAAAATACAAGTGGCAGCTGCTAAATCCCAAGCTCTAACTTCAGTATGCCATGTTGCAGCATTAAAATCATGAGGTCTATTTTCTTTACCAAGAGCAGTTTTTAATATATCTAAAGATATTGGTCCAACAGTTTTTAGACTTGCTCCAGCATGATATAATTGTGAACTCATTTCTTTTGTTATTTCAAAAGCATTATTTCCATAAGGAGTGTCAAAGCTTATAGGAGCTTTTTTAATGGTGTTATAAGAATATACTGGTTTATTAACAGGTATTTGTTTAGTAATATCTTCATCAGAACATTCTGTCACTCCAATTCCAGAAATACCAATATATATTTTATTTGATAAAATATCGTATATTATTCCAGAAGATAATTTATTATTTTGAATAATTCCAATAGATACTGTATGAGGCCAATTATTTGTAAAATTTGTTGTTCCATCTAAAGGATCTACAACAAATCTTAAATTATTATTAGCAGAAATTATATGATTTTCAGATTCTTCTGCTATAATTGAGGCTTCAGGAAATAAATTTGATAAACTATTTTTTATGAATTCATTAAGTTTAAGGTCAACAGAAGTAACGAAATTTGCAGTACCACTTTTTTCTGAGATTTCTAAATTTTTTCTTCCTAACATTAAAATTTTTTTTATTTCTGGAAAAATTGATAATGTTTTAGATGTTATACTACATATTTTTTTATCCATTTTTTATCCTTTCTTATATAAAATTTAAGATAATTTAAAATTTGTTTATCTTAAAATGGTATATTATAAAGAATTGTTTTATATATTTATAATATAAGTTTTATTCAAATTCACTATTAAAATTATAAAATAAAATAATCTTTATGTAAAGCATGATGAAGTATGTGTCGAAAAGATTTTATAATACGACAAAACTTCTATTTTTTCATCGAAGGAGATTTTATTTAAAATTAGAATATTATTATAGCAAAATATAAAGGAGGGAAAGATATTGATTGTTAAACATTTTATTGAGGACAAGACATTACTTTTTGAAATTACAGAAGAGCTTGATCATCATAATTCTGAAAGAATAAGAAATAGAGCAGATTATGAAATTCAAAGATTTATGCCTAAAAGAGTAATTTTGGATTTTAAAAAGGTTAATTTTATGGATAGTGCTGGAATTGGTCTTATAATAGGAAGATACAAACAAACTAATTGTTTTGGAGGTAAATTAGAAATTGTAAATGTTAATTCAAAAATAAAAAAGGTTTTTGAAATGTCTGGAATTTTAAATATTATACCAATTCTTGATGAGTTTGAAATAGAAAAAATTAGTTAAAGGTTATAGAAAATCCTAGTAAAAATCTAAATTTATTAAAAAGGAGATATGATTAAAAATCATATATAAATTATGGATAAGAATATAAAAAATGAAATGAAAATAGAATTTGCAAGTAAATCTGCAAATGAAGCTTTTGCAAGAATAGCAGTTGCCGCTTTTGCATCTCAATTAGACCCTACAATAGAGGAGATTGCAGATATTAAAACTTCAGTATCTGAAGCTGTTACTAATTCAATTATTCATGCATATCCAAATAAAGATGGAATAGTAAAGTTAAGGGCTGTTTTAACAGAAGATGAAATTGAAATTGAAGTTTCAGATACAGGTGAGGGAATAGAAAATATAAAAGAAGCAAGAGAACCGCTATATACTACTAAAAGTAATTTAGAAAGATCTGGAATGGGATTTACAATTATGGAAAATTTTATGGACAACCTTAAAGTAGAGTCGATTGTAGGTTTAGGTACTAAAGTTACAATGAATAAGAAAATTAAAAAGACCGAACATTAAAAGTACATATTAAGGGGGAAAAGATGTGCGAGAAAAATAGAACTCTTATTGTACTAGCACAGCAAGGTGATAAAGAAATATTAGCACAAATTTTAGAAGAAAATAAACGGCCTTATATGGAATATAGTTAAAAGATTTTTAGGAAGAGGATATGAAGCAGACGATTTATATCAAATTGCTTGCATAGGTTTTATTGAAGCAATACAGAGATTTAAATTTGAATATAATGTTAAATTATCTACATATTCAGTTCAATATATGATAGGTGAAATAAAAAAATTTTTAAGAGATGATGGAATTATAAGAATTAGTAGAAGTGTGAAAGAGCTTGGAATTAAAATTAAAGAATTAGAAAAAATTTATTTAGCAAAAACTGGAGAATCTTTATGTATTACTAGATTATCAGAAATCTTAGAACTTCCGGAAGAGACAATATATATGGCTATGGAAGCTATGCAAAATGTAGAATCAATAAATGCTAAAATAGATAATGAAGGAAAAGAAATAGTAGATTTAGTATCAACTGGAGTTGATGAACAAACTAAAATTGTAGATAAGATAACTATTTTAGAAATGATAAAAAAACTAAATAGGAGAGATAGAGAAATTATAAATTTAAGATATTTTAAAGATAAAACACAGACACAGGTTGCAAAAATATTAGGTATTTCACAAGTTCATGTTTCGAGGATTGAAAAGAAAATTCTAAATGAGTTTAGAAATAAACTATTAGCATAGGAGAGTAATTTGAAAAAAATATTATTTTATTTTATTTTTATAATTATATTGATTTTTACAATGCCAATTCTTTTTACAAATCAATTTAATACAAAAGAAGTAATGTCAGAAAAAGTTGAAGAAGAAAAATTTGACTATGGAGAATATAGTAATATAAAACTACTACATACAGACACAGGTATAGTTGAAGATATGGATTTGGATACTTATTTGTATGGAGTAGTTGCAAGTGAGATGCCTGCCAATTTTGAAATAGAAGCTTTAAAGGCTCAAGCTGTTGTTGCAAGAACTTATACTATTTATCAAATAAAAAATGGTGGTAAGCACGAGGGAGTGGCAAGTGTTTGTGATAGCTCTTTATGTTGTCAAGCATGGATTTCAAAAGAAAATAGACTGGCAAGATGGGAAGATGATGTAAAAGAAGAGTATTGGAATAAAATAACACAAGCTGTGAATTCTACAAAAGGAAAATTAATTTTATATAATAATGAGCCAATTAATGCATTATTTCATAGTAATAGTGGAGGAAAGACAGAACTTTCTATCAATGTGTGGGGAGGAGATGTTCCATATTTTACATCAGTAGAAACTTCTGGAGAGGAAAATTATAGTTCATATAGCTCAGAAGTAGAAATCTCAAAAGATGAATTAGTAAAAAGAATGTTAGAAAAATATTCTGGATTTGAGATTGATTTTGACAAACCAGATTGCATAAAGATATTAGAATATAATGAAAATGAAAGAGTAAAGAAAATGCTAATTGGAAATATTGAAATTTCTGGTGTTGATGCAAGAAGTATATTTGGATTGAAATCTACAAATTTTAAATTTGAAATTATAGGAGATAAAATAAAATTTTCAGTAATAGGATATGGTCATGGTGTTGGATTAAGCCAATGTGGAAGTGATGCTTTAGCAAAGTCTGGAAAAAAATTTGATGAAATAATAAAACATTATTACAAAGATGTGGAAATAAGTGAATAATCTTCAAAAAAATGCAAATACTTATAATAGTTATTTACTTAAATGGAGGTTTTTATGGGAAGAAGAGAATTTTTTGAAGAACAAAAATTAAAAAGACTAGTATATGTTTTTAGCATTACTTTAGTAGTATCTATTGCTATATTTTTAACTATTTTTGTTATGTATAACAAAAAATTAAAAGAAGAATCTAGTCAAAGTTTAATGAGCTTAGAAAAGATGAATGATATTGTGGATAATAGTGAACTTGAAGAAGCAAGTTATTCTTCTGATTCTACAGTTAAAGATAGTAATAATTCAAGCAATAGTAGTGTAACAAATACTAATACAAGCAAAGAAACATCTAATAAAACAAAAAACAATGTTAGTAAAACACCAGTAGGTTCTACTGTTCAAAATGCTACTAAAGAAAATACTGTGTCAAATACTGCATCAAATACAAACAATACATCAAATGAAGTGTTAAACAATACTACTGCAGACAATACAGTTCAAGAAGAACTTACTTTTAAAGCACCTGTTTCAGGGGAAATTATAAAAGATTTTGCTATGGATACTTTAGTTTATTCAAATACTTTAGAAGAGTGGACAACTCATTCTGGTATTGACATAAAAGCAGATAAAACATCTATTGTTGTAGCAGCAGAAGCAGGAACTGTTGAGAGTATAAAAAATGATCCTAGATATGGATTAACAGTTACAATTTCGCATGCAAATGGATTTAAAACAGTATATTCTAATTTATTAACTACAGAATTTGTGTCAGAAAATGAAACTGTAGAAAAAGGACAAACTATTGGAACTGTTGGAGAAAGTGCAAGTTTTGAGATAGTAGATGAATCACATTTACATTTTGAAATGTACAAAGATAATCAATTAGTTAATCCAACAATTTATTTAAAATAAGATTAAGCTCAAATTATGAATTTATGGTTAAATTACTATAATTTATAATTTGAGTTTTTTATATTGAAAAAAACTTAGTATTATGTTATAACTAATACTATATAAAAAAGATTTGTGCAAAAGAAAGAGGATGATAAAATGGATAAGAAAAAAATAATGACAAGAATAATAGCTGCAATATTATTAGTATTGATGCTTGCTTCTGTATTTGGAACATTATTATTTTATTTATTTACTATGTAGTATAAAGGAGATAAAATATGTTAGGTCAAACTTCTGAAAGAATTTTTCAAGACCATTTTTTAGAATATATTAAAAATTTTACATCAACTCCTATTAATTGGATAACAACAGTTTTAGATTTAGTAATTGTTATATTTTTATTATATAAAGCTTTTAAATTATTAAAAGAAACTAGAGCTTGGCAATTATTAAAAGGAATGGCTGTATTAATTATAATAACTTTTATAAGTGGTTATTTGAAATTAAATATATTAAATTATATATTAACATCTTTGATGAGTTATGGAGTTATAATGCTTATTATTGTATTCCAGCCAGAACTTAGAAGAGGATTAGAACAACTGGGAACTACAAATAGATTTAGTAGATTACTTGGAATTGATCAAGATTTAAATGCAAAGAAAAAAGAAAATATTTATAAAATAGCAATAGCTGCTGTTGAACTTGCAAAACAGAAAAAAGGAGCACTAATTGTTATAGAAAGAGATATAAAAATTCAAGATATAATTTCAACAGGAATAATTATGAATTCTGAAATATCTCCACAATTATTAGTAAATATTTTTGAACCTAATACACCACTTCATGATGGAGCTGTTATAATAAGTGATAATAAAATTGCAGCAGCTTCATGTATGTTACCTTTAGCAGATGATAAAGATATAGCAAGGGAACTTGGTACAAGACATAGAGCTGCAATAGGAATATCTAAAGAATCTGATAGCTTAGTAGTTGTTGTTTCAGAAGAAACAGGAAGAATGTCAATAGCAAAAGATGGTACTTTAATTGCAGATGTTAGAGAAGATGTATTAAAAAAGATTTTAATAAAAAATTTGATAACAGAACCAATACATACTCATAAAACTAAAAAGAGAACAGAAGCTAAAAAATAAAATTATAGAATAATACAGATAGTACATATAAAAATATAAATATAACAAAAATATAAAACATAAAACATAAAACATAAACCTAAAATATAGAATATTTATAAGAGAATATAATAAAAAAGAACTTAAAATTTTAAATGTACCTTTAGATAGTTAAGAATTAGATTGTTACTAACTAAGGTACATTTTATTTAAGTTCTTTTTTATATTAAATTTGATTATTACATATAAATTTTTCTATAGCTTCAGCAAAGGCTCCACTTGTTACAGAAGATTTTGTTACATAAGTTGCAACTTGTTTTAATTCATCATAAGCTTCACTAACGGCAACTCCAACTCCAGAATTTTTTACCATTTCTAAATCATTTACATTATCTCCAATAGCCATCATATCAGATTTTTTAATTTTTAAGTAATTTGATAAAAAATTTAAAGCTTCATCTTTATTAATATTTAAAGGAGAAATGTTAAGATATTCATAATCTTTATTAATAATCTTATCTTTATATTTTCCACGTTTGTTTATAAAAGTGTGTGCAAGATTTGGATTTATAGATAAAATTTTTTCAAATTCTTTAAGACTAGACTTTTCTGTTGAAATTACTAAAGAAAAAACTTCTAGGTTATGATTTTCTATGTATGTTATAATATCTTTTATAACTTTAAATTTTAAGTTCTCAGTAGAATTTTGAGATTTTAATTTAAAATTTCTTAAGTCCATATATTCTAGTTTTTCAGTAATAATTTCATTTTCTGTATACAGATGAATATGAAAGCCAAATCTTTTAGCAAGTGTGGCACAAAAAAGTAAAGTTTCTTTTGAAAGTGTATTTTTCCAAATCTCTTTCTGAGTTTTAAATTCTATAATTTGAGTTCCATTACCAAAGACACCATATTCTGCATTAAATTGTTCACAAATTTTTTTAGATACAGAATATGATTTTCCTGTACATATTGTAAATACAATATTATTTTTATGAAGTTGGTCAATCATTTCAAAGTTTTTAGAAGATATTTTATTATTTTTATCAATAATAGTACCATCTAAATCACTTGCTACTAATTTTATACTCATAATCATTACCTTTAATTTTTATCATCTTCTTCAACTACAACATCATTTTGATCAATTAATCTAATTGTGTTATCCGGATAGAAAGAAGTATTTTTTGCATTCAATTCTTTTACATTATATTTTTGATATGTATAATTATCATTTATTTTAACTTTTAATTCTATTGAATAGTTTGTTTCCTGCTCATCAATAGTTCTTGTAACATTTGCTGTAACTGTATAAACATCATTTATTTTTTCTTTTATCTCAACATCTGAACAAGTATATTTTTCTCTTGTGATTGTTGAACTGTCTGGTCCAAATGTATAAGACTTACTGCTAGATACATATCCAATATAATTATTAAAAGATTTTATATATTCTGTATTAGAATAGTCATTTCCAGTAAGCTCTTCTAAATATTTGTGTATATTTTCAGCAGTTGCTGCAAAAGTTGTATCTACAGTTAAAGAAGAATTTGAAGGCTTATTATCAAAATAATCTTTAGCTATAAAAAGTAATATAGTATTACTTTCCAAATTATTTGTATCTGATACAATTCTATTTATACCAACTGAATAATTTTCAATTAATGCTTTTATTTCATCTAAATTAATATCTGAATAATCTGAAGAGTTTTCTTTAGGAGGAGTAACAGTAGCTATTACAGTTGATGAATTTTCTGTAGTATTTGTAGAATTTGAAATTGCATTTGTTGAAGTGTTTTCAGAAACTTCATTTTCTGTCTCTTCTAAAATATTAGTATTTAAATTTGCAGAATTATCTATAATTTTTTTTGAGCTTTCAAGGTTATCGTTTTTGAAGATTGCTAAATAAATATTAAAACCAACAGAAAGCATTAAAAGTAGTATTAAAAGAAAAATCAATTTTCTTTGTGTGTATGTATATTTTTTTGCTTTAATATTGGATTTTTCTATATAATTTGTAAAATCTTCGAAAACAGGTTGACTTACAATTTTGTCTTCTTGAAATACATTTCTTATAAATTGATCTTGCTCTTCATGTAATTTATCTAAATTATCCATTATAAATCAACCTCCTTATTTTTTATCATTTCATATATTTTTATTCTTATAGGATCTAATTTTTCTTTTATAACAGATTCAGATTCCTTAGTTATATTTGAAATTTCAGAAGGAGTAAGATTTGCATAATAGTAAAGTAGAGCAGTTACTCTATATTGTTCTTCAATACTTGTTATATATTCTTCAACGATAGAGGTCTTTCGGTATGCCTGATATTCATCATTTTCTAAATTAGTTTCAGATATTGCAATTTTATCTCCAATATTTACAGCTAATTGTTTAGAATTTATTTTTTTATTGATGTCTTTTGCAAATTTTTTCTTTAGAGTATCACAATTTGATAAAAGAATTTTTAATGAAAAACAAAGAAAGTCTCTTTCATCTTTAGCATTTACAATCTCACGAAAAGCTTCAGATAAAGAAGTTTCTATAACAGGATAGATGTCCTTATCTGAAATAAAATAGATTCTTGCTGTCTTGTAAAAAATGTGATTATATTTTTTTACTAGTTCGGCAAAAGCTTGTTTATTTGATTTTTTGGCTTCTTGTAATAAATCCATTTTTACCACCTTTCTTTAATTAATAATTGTTATATCTAAAATAGATAATTCATTAAAATTTTGTGTTTTCAATATATTATTCTTTAAGGCGATTTTATCATAACAGAAAGATTAAATCAATTTAAAAATAAGATATTTGAATTTTATAATATTTTGTGCTATTATGAAGTAAATTTTGGTAAAAATTGGAGAAGTTATGAGAAACATAAAATTAATAATTGAATATGATGGAAAAGGTTTTAATGGATGGCAAAAACAGCCTAACAAATTAAATATACAAGGAGAAATTGAAAGAGCAATAGAGGAAATAACAGGAGAAAAGATAGATTTAATAGCCTCTGGTAGAACCGATGCTGGAGTTCATAGTTTAGGTCAAACTGCAAATTTTAAAACTGAAAGTAAAATTCCAATAGAAAAAATACCTATTGCTATAAATTCTAAGTTAAAGCAAAGTATTGTAATAAAATCAGCAGAAGAAGTTGATGAAAGATTTCATAGCAGATATAATGTAAAATCCAAAAAATATAGGTATACAATAAATAATTCTAAATATGGTAGTGCAATTTATAGAAATATGGAATATCATTTTCCAGTAGAACTTAATTTAGAAAAAATGCAAAAAGCTGCAAAATATTTTGAAGGAGAACATGATTTTAAAGCTTTTAAAGCAAGTGGTACAAGTAGTAAAAGTAGTGTAAGAAAAATTTATAAAGCAGAAGTAGTAAAAAATGGAGATAGAATTTATATTGAACTTACAGGAAATGGATTTTTATATAATATGGTAAGGATAATATCTGGAACTTTACTTGATGTCGGAATAGGAAAAATAGAGCCAGAAGAAATTAAGGACATTATTGATAAAAAAGACAGAAAGTTTGCAGGAAAAACTTTACCACCACAAGGATTATGTTTAGTAGAGGTTAATTATTAAAAGCAGAATTCATTAAAATATTTAATATTATAATTTATTAAAATAAATTTAAAACGAATTATAAGTTAAATAATAATAGGTAACAAATAAAAAATAATAGAATATTATATAATAAATATTTATAAAATATGGAGGTATTAATTATATGAATATTTTACTATTTTTTTTCGCAATTCCAATAGCAACAATTATACTTTCTGCTATATTTGAAACTTTTATAAATTCTCCAGTAAAAGTAGCTGGAATATTTTTCTCAATATTTTTAGTAATTGCATTTATTTTAGGAGGTACTGCAGAACTTATAGTTGCTGCAATAATATATACAATAATATCTTTTATAACAGCTTATATTGTTAAAATAATTACAAATAGAAATAATTGTGGTATAAGATGTGAAAGAAGAAATGATTATGATGATTATAATTTCAGAAATAATAATATAGGTCCAATGTCACAGTTTAGATTTAATAATGAGAATCTTATATCAAATTCTATTCAAGATAATGACAATATAATGTTTAATGAAAATAATTTTAATGTAAATAATAATTCTTGTAGAAGATATAAATAATTTAATAAATAATATAAAGAATGAGTACTATTATTAGAATTCATTCTTTTATTAAAAGTATTTTTTTGTTGAAATAAAAAAATGAGCATGTTATAATCGAAATGAACAAATGAAAGGGTGAGAAAAATAAAGATAGCAATAGTTTCAGATATTCATGGAAATAGTGTAGCACTAAAAGAAGTTTTAAAAGATGCTGAGAAAAATCTTGTAGATGAGTATATTTTTTTGGGAGATTTAGTAAATGATTTACCTTTTGGAAATGAAACTTTGAAAATAGTAAGAGAAAAAAGTGACAAAATAATAAAAGGTAATAAAGAACAATATTTAATAGAATATGAAAAATATAATTATGATTGGAAAAATCTTCAATTTAGAAATGTTAAATTTATGTATAATGAACTTTCTAAGGAAAATATGAATTTTATAAGAAACTTACCACATTTTTTGAAAAAAGAGTATGCAGGAGTAAAAATTTTATTTGCACATGGTTCTCCAAATTCTGTAGAAGAATTGTTAAACAGAAACAAAAGAGAATTATTAGAAAAATATGCAAATGAAATTGATGCAGATGCCCTAATTTTTGGACATACTCATGAAAAAATGTGGTATGAATACATAAATGGAAAATTAATAATGAATGCTGGTTGTTGTGGAGTTTCACCACATTATTTTGGAAAAGCAGAATATGTAATTTTAGAACTTGATGAAGGAAAAATAAAAAATATTAATTTAAGAGTTATACCTTATGATATAAATTTGGTAAAACAGAAAATAATAGAAAGCGGAATTTTGAAAGAAGATAAAGTTCTTATGAATTTAACATATTGTGGAATAAATGGAAATGGAAAAGTTAGATATGATTTTTTAAAAGAAGCAAAACAGATAATGCTAGAAAGAAATATAAGGCTAAATAAAAAAGCTGAAAAAGGAATTTATTCATATTTTAAATTATATGATGATGATATTTGGCTTGGACTTGCAGAAAAATATAAAAAATATTTTGTTTTTGAATAAAAATATTTTTATATTTAATAAATTATTATACTTTAATTCATACTAAGTTAAGAAAAGAAAAAATAAAGATAGATTATAAAATAAAAAAATAAGAAGAGGAATATATGAGATTAGATAAATTTTTAAAAGTAAGTAGAGTGATTAAAAGAAGAACTGTTGCAAATGATGCAGCAGATAATGGAAGGATAGCTGTAAATGGGAAAATAGTTAAACCAAGCTATGAAGTTAAAGTTGGAGATATTGTTGAAATAAAATTTGGTGATAAAGTATCAAGATTTGAAATTTTGAGGGTTCCTAAAAACCAAAGTGATGTAAATGAAATAATAAAAATATTATAAAATTTTATATTAAAAAAATGGAAAACCCCTCCTCTGGAAGACCAGAAGAGGGGTTAGTGCCGTACACAAATTTACCCTTCTAAAATCAAAACGCTCTGTGCTCTGTCTCTCGCTCTCTTCCCAAATCTCCGAAATTCAAACATCTCTCCGTTTGACACCCCTAAGTATATAATTGCTTATATATAAAAGATTTGAGATTAGAAGACAGCACCTCGTTTTACCTTTAGTCGGCGACGTTTCCGTCGCATCATCGCATTTACAAAACTATCACAAGTTTTTCCAATTCTGGACATTACCAGTGATATTTCTTCACAAATCATTTCAACATTCCCAGCAAAACCATGTTTTGCCATGTACCTAAAATGAATTGCGAAAACTAGTAAAATGAATAATGCTACAATGGTAAACGTCATCATGCGCTTGCACCTCCTTCCGTAATAAGCTCATAAAACATTACTGTCTTATGAGGTGAAGGGCAATGCCCGTTTACTGTTACGAAAAATAGTATAAAACATTTATGATACAAAGTCAAGTAAAATTCTGAAATTTAAGCAATAAAACCTTATATTGATAAAATCCAGTATATGTGATATATTTTAGAAAATAAGTATAAAGGAAGTAGATGATATGCCAGATTTTGTTCATTTACATGTCCATAGTGAATATAGTCTTTTAGATGGTATGTGTAGAATTAAAGATTTGCCAAAAAGAGCAAAAGAACTAGGGATGAAAGCAATAGCGATAACAGACCATGGTGTAATGTATGGAGCTGTAAATTTTTATAAGGAATGTAAAAAAGAAGGAATAAAGCCTATAATTGGTTGCGAAGTATATGTTGCTCCAAGAAGTAGATTTGAAAAAGAAGCAGGCATAGACGATGAGTATTCACATCTTATTTTACTTGCAAAAAATAAAATAGGATACCAAAATCTTATAAAACTAGTTTCTTTAAGTTTTACAGAAGGATATTATTATAAGCCTCGTATAGATACTGAAATTTTAGAAAAGTATAGTGAAGGATTGATTTGCCTTAGTGCTTGTTTAGCAGGTAGTATAAATAAAGCAATCTTAAGAGATAATTTAGAAGAAGCAAAAAAAATAGCCTTATGGCATAAAAAAGTTTTTGGAGAAGATTATTATTTAGAAATACAAAATAATGGTTTACCAGAACAAGTAATGGTGAATCAAAAATTAATTGCTTTATCAAGAGAATTAGATATTCCACTTGTTGGAACAAATGATGCTCATTATTTAAGAAAAGAAGATAGTTATAATCATGAAATCTTACTTTGTATACAAACAGCAAAGAAAATCCATGATGAAGATAGAATGAGATTTGAAACAGATGAATTTTATATAAAATCACCAGAAGAGATGGCAGATTATTTTTCAGCTGTTCCAGAAGCTATTGAAAATACTGTAAAAATAGCAGATAAATGTAATTTTGATTTTGAATTTGGAGTTACTAAACTTCCAAATTATGATGTACCAGAAGGTTATGAAACTCATGAAGAATATTTTACAGAATTAACATGGAATGGAATAGAAGAAAGATATGGAAAAAATTATAGTGATGAAGTAAAACAAAGAGCAGAATATGAGCTTGGAATTATTTCAAAAATGGGATATATTGATTATTATTTAATTGTTTGGGATTATATACATTATGCAAAATCAGTTGGAATACCAGTAGGACCTCGGACGTGGTTCTGGTGCTGGTTCAATAGTTGCTTATGCAATAGGAATAACAGATATAGACCCACTTAAATATAATTTGCTTTTTGAGAGATTTTTAAACCCAGAAAGAATTAGTATGCCAGACTTTGATGTTGATTTTTCAGATGAAAGAAGACAAGAAGTAATAGATTATGTTTGTAGAAAATATGGACAAGATCATGTTTCACAAATAATAACTTTTGGTACATTATCTGCTAAAAGTGTTATTCGTGATGTAGGAAGAGTTTTAGATGTTCCTTATTCAGATGTAGATAAAATTGCAAAAATGATTCCATTTGAAGTTCACATGACAATAGATAAAGCTTTAGAAGAAAATAGAGAATTAAAAGAACAATATGAAAATGATGAAACCACAAAACAAATAATAGATATTGCAAAAGGATTAGAAGGAATGCCTAGAAATGCATCTACACATGCTTGTGGAGTTGTTATAACAAAAGATCCAGTAGATACTTATGTACCACTTTGTACAAATGATGGTAACGTAGTTGCGCAATATACAATGGTTTTATTAGAAGAATTAGGCTTATTAAAAATGGACTTTTTGGGATTAAGAACTTTAAGTGTGATTGCAAACTGTTTGGAACTTGTAAAGAAAAACAGAGGAATAGATGTTGTATTTGATGACAAAATGGATGATCCAAAAGTATATAAATTATGGCAAGAAGGAAAATCTTTTGGAATATTTCAATTTGAAAGTGCTGGAATTACATCATTTATGAAAGAATTAAAACCAGATTGTTTTGAGGATATTGTAGCTGGAGTATCTTTATATAGACCTGGTCCAATGGACCAAATACCAAGATATATAAAAGGAAAACTAAATCCAGGTCATAATGAATATACACATCCTGCTCTAGAGCCAATATTAAATGTAACTTATGGTTGTATGGTATATCAAGAACAAGTTATGCAAATTGTAAGAGACTTAGCAGGCTATTCACTAGGAAGAGCAGATTTAGTTAGACGTGCTATGGGTAAAAAGAAACTAGATGTAATGGCAAAAGAAAGAGAAGTATTTATAAATGGACAAGTTGACGAAAATGGAAATGTAGAAGTTCCTGGGTGTGTAAGAAATGGAATAGATGCAGAATCTGCTAATAAAATTTTTGATGAGATGGCTGAATTTGCAAAATATGCTTTTAACAAGTCACATGCAGCAGCTTATGCTGTTATTTCATATAGAACGGCATATTTAAAAGCATATTATAAAGAAGAACTAATGGCAGCAACTTTAAATAGTTTTTTAGGAAATTTAGATAAAATTCCTGTATATATTCAAGACTGTAAAGACATGGGAATTGAAATTTTAAATCCTAATATAAATGAAAGTGAAACAAAATTTACTGTTATAGGTGATAAAATTAGATTTGGACTTGGAAGCATAAAAAATGTAGGAGTAGCTGTTATTGATGCGATTGTTGCAGAAAGGGAAAAGAATGGTCCATTTGAAAGTTTTACATCTTTTTGTGAAAGAGTAAAAAACGAATCTGTTAATAAAAAATGTATTGAAAGCTTAATAAAAGCAGGAACTTTTGATGATTTTGGTAAAACTAGAGCAACACTTTTGGCATCTTTTGAAACAATATTAGATACTATAAACAATGAGAATAAAAATAAAATGGAAAACCAAGTATCTATGTTTGATTTGATAGAAGAAGATGATGAAAAAATAGAAGTGCAAAAATATAAATTTATAGAAAAAGAAGAAATGGATACTAAAGAATTACTAAGCTTAGAAAAAGAAATGCTAGGGGTATATATTTCAGGGCATCCATTAGATAAAATGAGAAATGCTATTGAAAAAAATGCTAATATTTCTACATTAAATATGATAAAAATTAATGAGGATGTAGAGGCTTTTGGAGAAAGTAAAGAATATAAAGATGGTCAGAATGTTAAATTTGTTGGAATTATTTCAAAAGTAACAAAAAAATTCACAAGAAAAAATACAACAATGGCTTTTGTAACTTTAGAAGATTTTTACGGAACTGCAGAAATTATAGTATTTGATAGTGTTTATTCAAAATCAAGTAGTATTATAATTGAAGATAATATTATTTTAGTTGAAGGAAGGCTAAGTATAAGAGAAGATGAACCAGTAAAAATAGTTGCATCAAATATTAAGGAATTTTCTGAAAATATTTTTAATGAAACAGCAAAAAAATCTGAAATGAAATTAAATACAATAAAAACACTAAATATAAATATTACAAATTTAACAGAAGAACAAAAACAAAAATTAAGAGGAGCAATAAAGTTTTTTACAGGTGATAGAATAAATGTAAAACTAGAAATAACTGATAATGGTGAAATAAAACCCTGTGGAGGCATTTTTTTAACAGATAAAATTTTAGAAATATTTCAAAATTTAGTATCAAAAGAAAATGTTATTTTAAAATAAATAGATTTAAAATATACATGTTACAGATAAATTAAAAAAAATATTGAAAGAGAAGAAAAAAGATAGTATAATTTGTATGAAAAAAGGAGAATGGGAGTAACATTATGAGAAGAGAAGATGGATTATCGATAATATCTTTGATAATTATAATAATAATATTAATAATTATAGCTTTTATTGCAGGACATAAGATTTTTGGAGAAAATGGAGTAGTAGATAACTATAAAAAAGCTGATACAGAATTTAATAAAAATGAAATAGCAGATAAATTAAATCTTATAATTAAAGAAAAATATGTATTAGATTATAAATATGCTTTAGAAAATAAGAAAAATATTGATGAGATTTTCAATGAACAAGCTCTTATGAACTATCTTTTAGAAAATAAATATATAGAACAATTAAAAGATATAAAAGACAATTTAGTTCAAGACCAGTACTATATAAACCCAGATTCATTAAATAGTGATATTGCGACAAATGCAATAAATAAAAATGGTTCTGAAGGAAATGGAACAAAAATATTTAAAATAAAGAAGGAAAATGATAAATATAATATATATTTTGTTAATAAATATGGAGATGAAGAAAATTTAGGTGAACTTGTAATGAAGCCAGAAGTGTAAGAAAAATATACAGATATAATGTAAATTATAAAATAGAGGTAAATATATGAAAAAGAATATTTTCATAATTATAATAATGTTTATTATAATTATTTCTATTGTGGCAATTATTAATTTTAAAGAATTAGAAACTAAATCATTTAATAATGTTGACAAAAATAGAAGTCAAGAACAATTAATTTTATCTAGTAATAATGAAAAAAATGAAGCAGAAAATATATGGTGTGCAACATTTAAAATGGCTTGGGAAGAACTAACAGATTATTTTGGAAGAAAAATAGCTTTTGATAATAAGGAAAGCATACTATTAAATGAATTGAATGAAAATAACTTTGGATTAAATTCAATTTCTGAAGAGGATTATTACATAAAAGTTGAAAAAAGCAGTTTTGATATAAATTTAAAAATAAATGAAGAATTAAAAAATAAATTTAATACAACAAGTGAAATTTTAAATAAAATGAATTTTACAAGTTCTAATGGAATTGTAATATATTCTTATTTGAATAAGAAATATACGTTTAAATATCCATTTAAAAGAATTTCAACTTTGGAATTTTTGGATAAAGATGGCAATATTTTTGAGGTAGAAGGATTTATGCTAGGGTCGGATAGTAATGCTAAGATGATAAAAAATATAAACAGTACATACTTTAAAGATTATAATAATTTTTCTGTGGAATTAAAAACAAAAGAAAATGAAGAAATAATATTAATTATGACAGAAAATATAGAAGATGAATTTGAAAATATTTGGAGCGAATATCAAAATAATAAAAAGAATTATGAGAATAAATTTGTGAAAGGCGACGTTTTAGAAGTACCTTGTATAAATATAAATTATACTATAAATTATGATGAATTATGTGGCGAAACAATAAAAAATGGTAATGGGGAATATATAGAATATGCTTTACAGAATATAAGATTTAGTTTAAATGAAGCAGGAGGTTTTTTAGAAAATGAAACATTGATAAAAACAGATGCAATGTCATCATCTTCTTCAAAAAATAAATTTTTTAGTTTTAATAAACCCTTTATCTTATTTATAAAAGAACAAGAAAAAGATTTTCCATATTTTGCTTTAAAAGTATATGATGAAGCTTTTCTTATAAAAAAATAATAGAAGGTAGATTTTTGTGATGAAAAAAGTGAAAATATTAACAATAATAATACTGTCAATTTTAATTTTATCTGTTAATATTCAAGTATTTGCAGCGTTTGCAGCTTCCATTGGAACTATTAACAATAGAGGAACTACAGAAAATGATTATATTACAACTTCCAGTATTATTAATACATCTAAGAATTACTATTTAGGATTACGGATATTCGCCAAGTAATAAAATAGAAGATCCAGCTTATTTAACTATGATATCTAATTTTATGTCGGAAGTTCAATTATATGCGACTCACGGAGCAACAGATATTATATTTTTTAAAGGGGAAGCATCTGCGATAAAAACAGGAAATTCAATCGATTTAAATAATGGGCATATTCAAATTGGAATTTTAGATACAGCTAAAAAATATTGGGCACCAAATACTAAATTGATTACATATATAGCTTGTAATACTGGAGGCACTAATGGATTTGCTGATAATAATTCGATTACTCATTATAGCGTTGCTATAGGTGGAGTAGATATTTGTGTTGGGTTTAAGAAAGAAATTTTTTATGATTCTGCTGAAGCGTGGTCAAGAAATTATAATATGTATTTAGCATCTGGATATGGAGTGTTGGATGCTGTTGATTATGCTAATAGTATTAGCTATAATAATAACAATGTTCATTCTACATATCTTGTATATAATGGAGATAAAACTACACCTAATATGAAAATTGGAAAATATGCTAATTTTAATAGTATGATAGAAAGACAATCCATATCGGCAGATTATTTGCATAGAAGTTTAGAAAATAGAAATATAATAGAAGAAAAAATAAAATTAAATAATACTATTTCAAATGATTATAGTGATATTTATAATGTTATTAAGAAGAAGAATAAAGAATTTAATATAGATGAATATAATATTACTAGAGAAGTTACTGAAATTGAAGATGTAGCAACAAATAAAAGACAAAAAATCGAATATATAGATTTACAGAAAAAAATAGGAGATTATTATACAACATCTGGATATGTTGCCAAAATTATTGATAATGAAATCGTTGCTATATATGAGAATAACTTAAGTAATCAAAAAAATTTTTTGAATATAGAAAAAGATTTTAAAGTAAATTATACTGAAGTAGAAAATATTGTTAATGAAAAAATTAGTGAGATAAAAGAAAAAAATAGCGAAGATGAGAAAATTGATTTGGATGAAGAATGTCCGTATAGACTATATTATGATATAGAAAATAACAAAAAATATATAGAATTAAATTATAAAAGTGAAATTTCAATTAATAATAAAAAAGTTTTAGCTAATAAATCTATATATATAGAAAAAGAATAGAATATACATTAATATATGAGGATAAAATTTAAAGAGAAAGCTTAAGTAAATTTCAAAAAAATTAATATAAAAAAAGGTCAATATTTTAAAATATTGACCCTTTTTTTGTATTATAGATATAAAATTTTTACTAACTTAGTTGCTATTTAGATTATAAAAATCTTGGTCAACTAAAAGTTTAGCTCTTTTAGCTGTTTTTGCATTATCAGATTTTAAAGACTTTTCAATAAATTCTGGATGTTCGATTAAAAATTGTTTCATAGAAGCCATTTGATCTTTTTTAAATTCTCTTAAAATATTTAATTGCTTTTCATTAATTATATTTAAGTCTAAAGCTTTTAAAAATAAGTCATCATTTATTTTTATAAGAGAGTGAACTGCAACACCACAATCTGTTAAAACTTGAGTTCCTCCATCCATTCTATCTATTACAAAAAGTGCATGTTTTATTTTTGAGCCAAGGTTTTCTATTGCTGGAATCCAAGCTCTTGTGAAACTTGCAGATTGATTTAAAAGATCTGCTACATGCAAAAAGTTTTTGTTTTCTATTTTTTGAACAGGAGTATTTTCTGTAAAATCAAAATTACTTTCAATTGTTGATAAGTCTTTGTATATTGTAACATGTGGTTTGTTTAAAAGATATGCAATCATATTAGAGAAGAACCAATCTCTTCTTTCTCCACCTGAAATATAGTCAATAGAGTTTATATCAATATTTTCTTTTATATATTCTAGCATTGTATTAATTGTTGTTTTATATATTTCATTTGTATTATAATGATTTAATACTTTTGTAAAAATATGATTTGGTATATTTTCTTTAGATTCATTTTCAAGTTCATTATCTATAAAACTTAAAAGATCTTTTGAATCAGCATCACTTCCATAGAAGAATTCAGCATTTACAAAATATGGTCCAATTTTTCCTGATGTATACCAAAAAGGTTCATTTTCTTTTGCAATATTAAATGCATGTGTTTCAAATAATAGATTTGTTAAATCTTTCATAATTACCTCCAAATATTTTATTAACTAATATAACATGTATAATGTTACTAATTACATAAATTTTCTTATATATAATATAGTAAAATAAAGGAAAAGTCAATTAATAATACTAATTATGAAAAAGACATTTGGCAGGTGAATTCTCACCCGCCAAATGTCCTATCCAATGAGTTCGATACGGCAGATCCGCCTGTCCTCATCGGGATCGATAATGATGTTGCCAAATAAGTACAGGTCATCAGGGATTTCGACATCCTCTAACTTTTTGACCGGAACTTTTAGCACAGAAATCCGATGTTCATTATCGTATTCCGAGGTAGACCCCGGATTCAGATTTCTTAAGTGTGCCACATATTCGCAACTAAAAATATAACTCATATTAGTTCCCTCCTTGTTGTTCTTCCTAATTAAGGGTCAAAGACCCGAGCTTCACTTATAATTATACCATATTTTACATAAAATATCAAACTGATAAAACAGGTATTGGCACTTAATTTGGAGTATTAGAAAATATGAAGAAAAAGCTAGAGAAAAATAGAAAAAGCCTTATAATTTGTATTGAAAAATAACTTGATAAATGATAAAATGTTGAAAATTATTTAGGGAGGAAAGAATAATGAACACATTATTAAAAAATGGAACTGTAATTGATTATGCTAATAAGATTGAAAAAAAATTAGACATATTAATCGAAAATGATAAAATTGCTAAAATAGCTGAAAACATAGATGTATCAGCTGATAAAATTATTGATTGTACAGGATTAATAATTATGCCTGGAATGATTGATATGCATTGCCACTTAAGAGAACCAGGTGGAGAACATAAAGAAACAATAGAAACAGGATCTAAAAGTGCTGTTGCTGGTGGATTTACAACTATTTGTCCTATGCCAAATACAAATCCAACACCTGATAGCGCTATTGTTTTGGAAAAAATTATATCAGAAGCAAAAAGAGTTAATTTGTGTAATGTATTACCATTTTCAAGTATAACAAAAGGAGAAAAAGGACAAGAATTAGTAGATTTTAAATCTCAATTAGAAGCAGGAGCTATTGCATTTTCAGATGATGGAATGCCAGTAGAAAATGCTAGAATGATAAGAGAAGCTATGATAGAAGTAAATAAACTTGGAAGTTTTATATCAGAACATTGTGAAGAAAAATCAGTATCAGCAGGTGCAATAAATGCAGGAAAAATAGCAGAACAATTAGAAGTTCAAGGTGTTCTACCTGAAGCAGAAGAAATAATGGCAGCAAGAGATATTGTTATTGCAGAAACAAATAATCTACATACACATATTTGCCATATAAGTACAAAAACTTCTGTTGATATGATAAGAAGTGCTAAACAAAGAGGAGTAAAAGTAACATGTGAAACATGTCCACATTATTATTCTTTTACAGTAGAAGAAGTATTAGAATCAGGTGTTAATGCAAAAATGAATCCTCCTTTAAGAGAAGAAAAAGATAGACTTGCAATAATAGAAGGATTAAAAGATGGAACAATAGATGCAATAATAACAGATCATGCACCACATGCAGAAGAAGAAAAAGCAAGAGGACTTGCTACAGCTCCAAATGGTATAATAGGATTTGAAACAGCATTAGGTGCAACTATAACTAATTTAGTTGATAAAGGATTACTTTCATATTTAGATATGGTAAGAGTTATGTCATATACACCAGCTAAATTATTAGGAATAGATAGAGGAGAAATTGCAGAAGGAAAAGTAGCTGATATAACAATATTTGATCCAAATAGAGAATACGTATTTTTAAAAGAAAAAATAGTTTCAAAATCTAAAAATACACCTTGGATAGGAAAAAAATTAAAAGGACAAGTAAGATATACAATAGTTTCTGGAAGAACAGTATATGAAAGAGTTTAAAATCTATATGAGAGGTAATTAAAAATGAAAAATGCGATTGATATTTTAATAGATAAAATAAAAGAGAAAAATAATCCAACAGTAATGGGTTTAGATCCAAGATATGAAATGTTACCAGAATGTATAAAATCAAAATATGGTAAAGATGTAAAAAGTGTTTGTGAGGGTATTTTAGAATATAATAAGGCATTAATAGATGCCATATATGATATAATTCCAGCAGTAAAACCACAAATAGCTTTTTATGAAATGTTTGGAATAGAAGGAATAAAATGTTTTAAGGAAACATGTAAATATGCAAAAGAAAAAGGATTAATAGTTATTGCAGATATAAAAAGAGGAGATATTGGAACAACAGCAGCAGGATATTCAAATGCGTATTTAGGAAGAACTCTAGTTGGAGATAAAGAAGAAAGTTTTTATGATATAGATTGGGTAACAGTAAATCCATATTTAGGAATTGATGGAGTAAAACCTTTTATAGAAGATTGTAAAAAATATAATAAGGGAATATTTGTGCTTGTAAAAACATCTAATAAATCTTCAGGTGAACTTCAAGATTTAAAATTAGAAGATGGAAAAACAATATATGAGAAAGTAGCAGAGCTTGTAAATTCTTGGGGAGAAGAACTAATTGGAGAATATGGTTATAGTTCTGTTTCAAGTGTTGTAGGGGCTACTTATCCAAAACAAATACAAGAATTAAGAGAAATTATGCCACATAGCTACTTTTTAATTCCAGGATATGGTGCACAAGGTGGAAAAGCAGAAGATATAGCTTTAGGATTTAAAAATGGAATTGGTGGAATAGTAAATGCATCAAGAAGTTTGATGTGTGCTTATAAATCAGATAGATGGAAAGATGTATATAAAGATGAAGAATATGCACAAGCTACAAGAGCAGAAGCAATAAGAATGAGAGATGAATTAAATTCAGCAATAAATTAATTCTAAGCATCGTTTTTAAAGGAGAATGAAATGATTTATAATATGTATGATACAAAAGATGCAGAAGAATTAAATAATCTTAGAAAAACTCCTGGAATAAAACTAATAAGAAAATATTTACCAAATATAGATGCAAATATTCAAGGATATGTAGTAAACACATTAGAAGAATGGCAACAAATTAAAGATAGGTTTCCAAATACAGTAACTTGTAGAACAGATTCAAGATTAGATTTAGAAAATATAAATCAACATGGAGCCACAAGACCAAAAGATGATATAGATAATTATATTAAAGAAGTAAGAGAAAAATTTAGAAATCCATATTTTATTTGTCTTGAATTAGAGCCAGGAACGAATGAAAGAATATATACACAAGGTGGGTTTGTATTAGATGTTAAAGTTGGAGAAGATATAAAAATTGGTTATTGTGGACCAGGTTTTGATTGCGGAGAACTTACAAAAGGAATATCTGAACATGAAAGTTGGGTTATTCCTTGGACTGCAAGAGATATTACGAGTTCAGATGCAATAGATAAATTTAGAGTAAATAAAATATCTGATAAAGATTATAGAAAATCTGTTGTAAAAAGGATGGCATTCTTAATAAGAGAGTATCCTTATAGAAAAAAAGAAATATGTGATGAATTTTTTGCGAATAAAGCTCATTTTTCAGGAGTTGATCCAGCACTTTTTGAAAAACTTCAAAAAGAAGTGCTAATTCCAATATTAAGAAGCAAAAAAAGTTTAATAGAAGATAATTTAAATCATTTTGGTGTAGAAATTAATGTAGTTAAAGATAATAGATTAGTTCCTTTTGAAATAGAAATGCCTACAATTTTTAAATACAAAGAACCTGAGAAAGTTGTAGGAAATAAAACAAAATCTAGGCAGTTTTCAGAAATGGAAATGCAAAGAAGAAATTTATCAAAATATGGAAAAGCTAAAGGAATACTTTTATTACAAAAATATTTACCAAAATTATATCCATTTGATAAAATATCTGTTGTAAAAGATAGAGAAGAATGGGAGAAAATTAAAGATCAATACCCAGATAGAGTAACAACAAGAACAGATACTTTAATTGGGGATACAAGAAATGTTAGAATAGATGGCTCTGGTGGAAAAAAAGAATTAATACCAGGAATGATAGATGAAATAAAAAGCCAAAATCCAGACGGAGTATTATTAGTTTTAGATAAAAAAACAGAAACAATGCCAAGATATGAAAATGATGGTGGATTTAATGTACAATTTAATGATAATGATTCAGTTATAATAGAGTTAACTGGTAAAGGGTTTGATGGAAGAGAAATAACTAGAGAAAAAGCTGTTCATGAAAGATATGTGATTCCATGGAATTTAGTATTGTTTATGAGAAATAAATCAGATTTAATGAAAAATAAAGAAGTTGATAAGTATGTTGTTAGTGATGAAGAATATGTGAAATCAAGAGAAGAAAGAATAGAATTTTTAAAAGAAGTAGATGAAGATGAAGAAAAAATAGAAAGTGCTATTCCAAAACATTATAAAACAGTAGATAGTGATATAATAAAAAGTATTCTTGATGATATAGTTCTTGAAGTATATAAAAATCAAACAAATTTTTATAAAGATGGATTAAGAAATTTTAATATTCAAGGAAATATTGTAAGAGGAGAATTGGAGCCATGGGAAATTTTTAGACCTGAGAGATTAATTGCGAGTAATGCAAAGAAAAAACTAGAAGATGAAGCTAGATAATTAGGAGGAGAGATAATGATTGAAATACAGTCTGTAAGTAAAGGCGCAGAACTTATTTCTGTAAAATTTAATGGTATTGAAAAATTACATGATGGAAAAAGTTTTTGGAATAGACATAGTCCTGTATTATTTCCAATAGTTGGAAAACTAAAAGATGGAAAAACAAATATAAATGGAGATACTTATGAAATGGGACAACATGGATTTGCAAGAGATATGGAATTTGAAAAAATAGATGAAAATTCTTATGTTTTGAAATCTAATGAAGAAACAAAAGTTAGATTTCCATTTGATTTTGAACTTTATGTATCTTATAGAACTACAACAAATAAAGTTTATACAAATTATAAAGTTGTAAATAAAAGTAGTGATATGATGATATTTGGACTTGGAGGGCATCCAGCGTTTAGTTGTGAATATTCAAGTGGCAAATATAGATTAGAATTTGAAGATATAGAAGACGAAATAGAAATATATAGATTAGAAGATGGACTTTTAAGAGAAAATTGTGAAAAAACAGAAAAATATATTAGAGAAAATAGAATCTTTTTGGATAGTAAAACTTTTGAAAAAGATGCTATAATAATGAAGAATTTAAAATCAGATAAAATTTATTTGAAAACAGAAAAGAAGACAATACTTGCATTTGAATTTAAAAATTTTCCATATTTAGCAATATGGTCAAAGCCAGAAGCACCATTTGTTTGTATTGAACCTTGGTTTAATACAGCAGATACTGTAAATTCAAATGGAAATTTTGAAGAAAAAGAAAATCTAATAGAATTAAAACCCAATCAAGAGTTTGAAGCAGAATATAGTGTAGAATTTTTTTAAAAATAAAGGAGAAAATCATGGTACTTGTAGATAAAAATATAAGAGAATTGGTAGAAAAAAATAGTTTAATTATTACAGGATATAAACCAGAAAATTTAGGTGGTGTATCTTATGATTTAACAATTGATAACATCATTACAGAAGATGGAGAAGTTAAAGAGTATGAATTAAAACCACAAGAATTTGTAATGGTAAAAACTAATGAAGAATTAAAAATGCCCAATTTTCTAGTTGGTAAAGTTGGTGAAAAAAATTCATTATTAAGAACAGGATTATTTGTATCAGCTCCAGTTTATCATCCAGGTCACCAAACTTATGTGTTTTTAAGAGTATATAATTTTAGTAAAAAAAGTATTACTTTAAAATCAGATTTTAAAATTGCTCAAATATTTTTTGAAACATTAACAGAAGTACCAGAAGAAACTTATGATAAGAAAAAAGATGCTTCTTTTAATAATGAATCTAATTACTTAGGATATGGAAAATATGATGAATTATATAAATCAATTTTAAAATAACTAAGAAAGATTAATAAAGAAGGTAATATTTATTCAAATATGTTAAAATAATTTTAGTAAAAATTTTAAAATTAATAAAATAAAAGTAAAAGGAGAAGTTATGGGAGTAAAAGTAAAATGCAAATTACTTGCAAAAGAAATGTTGGTAGAAGGAATTTACAAATTTTCTGTTGAATCACCAGAAATTGCAAATATTGCTAAACCAGGACAATTTTTAGAAATACAAGTTTCAGATATAGGAGAACCTTTTTTAAGAAGACCAATTAGTATTTAT
The DNA here is from genome assembly GCA_902492015.1 of uncultured Eubacteriales bacterium. GTDB lineage: Bacteria > Bacillota > Clostridia > TANB77 > CAG-508 > Scatovivens. The sequence continues at coordinate 127,655 of CABUJR010000004.1, forward strand.
AATATTTCTAAAGAAAATGGAATAATAGAATTTATTTTCCAAGTAAAAGGTAGAGGAACAGAAATTTTAGCTAAAACAGAAATTGGAAAAGAAATAGATATTATGGGACCACTTGGATTTGGAACTTTTAAAGTAGAAGAATATAATAATGTTGCAATAATAGGTGGAGGAATTGGAACATATCCATTATATGAACTTACAAAAGAATTAAAAGGAAAAGCAAATTTAAATGTTTATTTAGGTTTTAGAGATAAATCATTAGTTACTTGTGAAAAAGAATTTGAGGAAATTGGATTAAATAAATTAGTTGTAACAACAGATGATGGAAGTTATAAAGAAAAAGGTTTTGCAATAGATTTTATGAAAAAAGATATTGAAGAACATGCAGTAGATATGATATTTGCTTGTGGTCCACTTCCAATGCTTAAAGCAGTAAGGCAATATGCAATAGAAAATAATATTCCTTGTCAAATTTCTTTAGAGGAAAGAATGGGATGTGGAATAGGTGCATGTTTAGGATGTGCAGTAAAAGTTATATCTGGAAAAGAACCAAGATATGGACATGTTTGTAAAGAGGGTCCAGTATTTAATGCACAAGATGTGGAAATTTAGGAGTTTCAAATGAAAGAAGAATTAAATATATTTGGAAGAAGAGTTAAAACATCAAAAATAATAGATATAATAAAATTATTAGCTAAAATTGGTTTAATATTACTAATTTTAGCAAGTATGCTTATACTTTCACATTCAGTATTACTTAGTCCAGATGATTATAATTATACTTTTGTTCAAGGTACTAATAACACAGAAAGAGTAGATAATATATCAAATGCAATTCAAACTGCAAAATTCTTTTATAATAATTGGACAGGAAGAGTAATACCTCATGTACTTATAGGAGTTTTTAGAAATTTACCAAATTTAGTATATGAAATATCAAATAGTATAGTATTTATAATATTTATTGTTTTAATAACTAAAGTTCTAAATAAAAAGTCTAGTTTTTTAAGTTTACTTGGTGTATTTGGATATTTAGCATTTAGTATGATGTTTGGAGAAAAATTTGCTTGGATAAGTGGAAGTTTTAATTATTTATGGCCATGTACTTTTTTGGTAATATTTATTTATTATTTTTATAATTATTTTGAAGATGAAAAAAAATTAAATATTTTTTCTAAAATTGCATTAATATTATTTGCGTTTATCGTAGGATTCTTGCATGAAAATGTAGCTTTTGTAGGAGGAGCATTTCTAGTTTGCTTAATTTTATTTAATATAAAAAAATTTTTAAAATTTGATAAAAATAAGAAAATTGTTGTAATTTTAACTTTTATAATGTTTTGTTTAGGAGCTTTTGCTACAATATTTGCACCAGGGAATTTGTCAAGAATGGGACAAGTAACAGGTGATAAAACTTTTTCATGGGAATTTATGCAAAATTATAAGGATAATAAATTTGTACTTATAGCAGTAGTAGCAAGTATGATAATAGCTTTTTTTGTACAGAATTTTGAAACTATAAAACAAAATAAAAATTTTAAAAAATTAGACTATTCAGAAATAAAAAAACAGTTTTTATATTTTATATTACCAAGTTTAATAGCTACAATACCAATGGCAGTTATATCATATTTTCCACCTAGAGCATTTTTAGCATATGAAGTTATGTTTATGATTGTTTTTTCAAGAAATATTGAGATTATTTCAGAACATTTAAAAAAATATAATGTATTAATTGCAATAATTTCACTAGCCTGCACTTTAATAGTTTTTGGAAAATTTTCTCCAAGTACACTTGGACAAATCAATTATATAATCCCATACAAAGCTAAAGTAACTGCTCAATATGAACAATCAGTAAAAACAGGTGAAAAAGATGTTCTTGTGAGTAAATTTGAATATGCTAATTGGATACATGCAGATGATTGGATAAATATAGCAAATTTCTTTCCAGAATTTGATTATCATATGCCAGTAAATGCATTAATATCACAATATTATGGTTTTGATAGAGTAACTGCAATAGGAGATAATGATTATTTAATAGAAATAGAAGTAGATACAGAAGGAATAAATCCTTATGAATTAATAGATAAAACTACAAATACATCAGTAAAATATATGGAATATGATGAATTTATAAGATATGATATACCAAAAGATAAATTAGGCACATATGTATTAGATTGTAGAAACAATAATTTAAAAGATAAAATCTTAAATTATAAAGTAAGATATATAGGTGGAGAATTAAAAAATTCAGAAGTGAGTTTGAATTCTCTAATTATTACAAAATAAACCTGTTATTAATTTTATATAAAATAAAATAGATAAATTTTATCGGATAGGAGATAATATGAAAACAGAAGTAAATTTATGTGGAATTAAAATGAAAAATCCAGTAACAGTTGCGTCAGGTACTTTTGGATATGGTAGAGAATATTCAGAGTATATTGATTTAAACAAATTAGGTGGAATTATAACAAAAGGAACATCACTTAAATTAAGACCAGGAAATCCACCACCAAGAATTTGTGAAGTTCCAGGAGGAATGTTAAATAGTATAGGGCTTCAAAATCCAGGTGTAGAATACTTTGCTGAATATGATTTACCTTGGCTTAGAAAATTTGATACTAAAATAATTGTAAATGCTTGTGGAAGTACAATAGAAGAATATGTAGAATTATGTAAAATATTAAATACTTTAGATATTGATGGTGTAGAATTAAATCTTTCATGCCCAAATGTAAAAGCTGGTTGCTTAGCATTTGGAACTTCTTATGAAGGTGTAAAAGAAGTAACATCAAAAGTAAGAAAAGTGCTAACAGATAAACCATTAATAGTAAAATTAACACCAAATGTAACAGATATTACAGCACCTGCAAAAGGAGCTGAAGATGCTGGAGCAGATGGAGTTTCTGGAATTAATACTTTGCTTGGTATGAAAATAGACATAGATAAAAGAAGACCAGTTTTAGCAAATAATACAGGTGGTTATTCAGGACCTGGAATAAGAGCAGTAGGAGTTAGAGCTGTTTACCAAATGGCACAAGCTGTAAATATACCAGTACTTGGAATGGGTGGAATTACAAGTGGTGATGATGCTATTGAGTATATGCTTGCAGGAGCAACAGCTGTATCAATAGGAGCAGGAAATTTTGCAGATCCAGAAGTTAGTGTTAAAACAATAGAAGGAATAGAAAAATATATGAAAAAACATAATATAGAAGATATAAATTCTATAATAGGAACAGTTCAAATGAATTAATTCAAATTAGTGAAAAGATTTTCTAATGCAACTAATTATATGAAATTAAACTATTAATATGATTTATGGAAAGAGAGAAAGAAAATGTATATAGTAGTAATTTTAGTGATTTTAATTTTAATTTTTATTATGATAGAATTTAATACTTTTATTAGACTAAGAAATAAGATAAAACACTCAAAATCAGGAATAGAAGTTTATTTAAATCAAAGATTTGATTTAATTCCAAATTTAGTAGAATGTGTAAAAGGATATACTAAATATGAAGAAGAAACCCTTACTAAGATAACAAGATTACGTTCAGAATATAATAATGCTAAAAATAAGAATTTAAAAATAGGAGAACAACTAAATAATGAATTTAATAATCTAATTGCAGTTAGTGAAAGTAATCCAGATTTGAAAGCAGACGAACAATTTATGAATTTGCAAAAAGCATTGGAGAAAATGGAGAGTCAGCTTCAAGCTGCAAGAAGAATTTATAATGGAGATGTAACACTTTATAATACAACAATAAGTACTTTTCCAAATAACTTTTTTGCTGGAATTTTTGGATTTAAAGAAGAAGAATTATTTCAAATTGAAGAATATAAAAAGGAAAATGTAAAACCAAATTGGAGATAAGAAAATGAAAAGTTTTGAAGAGATTTACGAAAAAGTATGTTCTAATAGTAAAGAGAGATTAAAACAAGTAAAAAACAAAAATAATAAATTTTTATTAACAGTGGCATTAATTGCTATCATATTAAATATTTGTATTTATATATTTTCTACTGAAAAATATATTATAACATTAACAATTTCTTTATCATTTTGTTTAATAATGTTTTTAATGGTAAATGCAACAAAAATATATAGAAAAATATATAAAGAAACAGTAATAGATTGTTTAGTAAAAGAATATAATGAAAAATTAAATTTTGATCAAAGTGGTGGAATTCCAAGAATGGAATATAGAATATCTAATTTTGATAATGATGTTGATGATTATTTTTCAGAAGACAGAATCTATGGTAGGTTAAAAAATGGTGAACCTATTCAACTTGCAGAAGTTGCAACTTATGATGTAGAAGAATATGTTGATTCAGAAGGAAATAGAAAAGAAGAAAGAACAGAAACTTTTAGAGGAATGTATGGCATAGTAAGGCTAAATCATACTGTACAATCAGAAATAAAAGTTGCAACAAATCATAATATAAAAAGATTTAGTAATAATAGAATAGAAGTTGATTCTGCAGAATTTGAAAAATATTATGATTTATTTACTCAAGACAAAGTTACAGCAATGCGTATATTTACATCAGATTTGATTGAAAAATATATAGATATTATTAATGTAAATAATTGCCCATTTGAAATAAAAATTCAAGACAATTTAATATTTTTTAGATTTAGATGTGGACAAATGTTTGAACCACCAACTTTTTCAGATGGATTAAATGAGAACTTAATAAGAAAATATTATAAAATGATTTTCTATCCAATAGAAGTTATTGAAAAAACAGTTGAAAATATAAATCAGGTTGCCGAGGAAAATTTGCAATAATATATGTTTTATAATTATTCTAAAAAACATAAAGAATAAATTGTACTTGCTTTTTGTAAAAAGTTATGTTAATATATTACATATATTTAAAAACCATGAAAAAGAGGAGTAAGTAAAATCAAACTAGAAAGAGAAAAGAAGTGTATGCGCTGAGAGCTTCTTATAGAATATTTTACTGAAGGTAGCTTTGGAGTTGATATACTGAAAATAACTTTAAGTATATCCGTTTAAGTAACGTTAAGAACTTAAGAGATGTTTATTTTATAATAAATAATTAAGGTGGTACCGTGATTAATATGTCGCCCTTAGGTTTTCCTAAGAGCGATTTTTTTATATAATAGGAAAGTCCTCTAGACTTCCTATTATATAAAGGCTTACGCCAAATTTTGCACACAAGTTTTTTTCAAAAACTTGGCGCGACGAACAAAGACGTGGACATTTGTATAAAATTTAGTCTTTTGCAATTATCATAATGTCCACTTTTGTTCTTTAGTAGAAAGGCAAGTGCATAGCAATTTCCTACTAAATAAAGTCTTATGTAAAATATTATAAAAATAAAATATATAGGAGGGGTATTTTATGAATGATAAACACAAATTAAATGACAAATTTAATCCTAAAGATTTTGAAGACAGAATTTATGAAGAATGGGAAGAAAAAGGTTATTTCAAACCATCAGAAGATAAAGAAAAAGAAACTTATTGTATAATGATGCCACCACCAAATGTAACAGGAAAATTACACATGGGACATGCATTAGATGGTACAATTCAAGATGTTTTAATTCGTTATAAGAGAATGAGAGGATATAGAACATTATGGCTTCCTGGTTCAGATCATGCTGCTATTTCAACAGAAATGAAAGTAGTTCAAAAACTTGCAAAAGAAGGAAAAACTAAAAAAGATTTAGGTAGAGAAAAATTCCTAGAAGAAGCTTGGGACTGGACAAAAGAATATGGTGGAATTATTCAAAAGCAACAGAAAAAATTAGGATGTTCTTGTGATTGGTCAAGAAACAGATTTACTTTAGATGAAGGTATGTCTGATGCAGTGTTAGAGCAATTTATAAGATTATATGAAAAAGGTTTAATTTATAAAGGAAAAAGAATGGTAAATTGGTGTACTAGTTGTAATACATCAATTTCAGATGCTGAAGTTGAATATAAAGAAGAGGCATCACATCTTTGGCATATAAGATACAAAATTACTGGAACAGAAAATGATTATATAGAAGTTGCAACAACAAGACCAGAAACAATGCTTGGAGATACAGCAGTTGCAGTTCATCCAGAAGATAAAAGATATAAACATTTAGTAGGTAAAACTTGTATCCTTCCTATTATGAATAAAGAAATACCAATAATAGCTGATGAATTTGTAGAAATGGAATTCGGAACAGGTTGTGTAAAAATAACACCTGCACATGATATGAATGACTATCAAGCTGGCTTAAGACATAATTTAGAAATAATAGAAGTTTTTGATGATAAATTTAAAATGGGAAATTTAGTTCCTGAATATGAAGGAATGGACTTACTTGAAGCAAGAGAAAAAATAGTTGAAAAACTACAAGAGATTGGAGATTTAGTAAGAACAGAAGATTATACTCATAATGTTGCTAAATGTGAGAGATGCAAAAATACAATAGAACCTAAAATATCTGAGCAGTGGTTTGTAAGTATGAAAGATTTGGCAAAAAGAGCGGCAGATAGTGTAAGAAATGGAGAAACAAGATTCGTACCACAAAGATATGAAAAACAATATTTTCACTGGCTAGATAATATACAAGATTGGTGTATATCAAGACAATTATGGTGGGGACATAGAATACCAGTATATTATTGTGAAGAATGTGGACATTATCATGTTTCAAAAACGCTACCTACAAAATGTGAAAAATGTGGAAGTAGTAAACTATATCAAGATCCAGACACATTAGATACTTGGTTTAGTTCTGCATTATGGCCATTTTCGACACTTGGCTGGCCAAATAAAGAATCACAAGACTATAAAGATTTCTATCCAACACAAACATTAGTAACAGGTTTTGATATTATAACATTTTGGATTTCAAGAATGATGACACAAGGATTAGAATTTACAGATGAAGTACCATTTAAAGATGTTTTAGTTCATGGAATTGTAAGAGATAGTCAAGGAAGAAAAATGTCAAAAACTTTAGGAAATGGTATAGATCCACTTGAAGTAATAGATAAATATGGTGCAGATAGTTTAAGATTTTCAGTTTTATCTGGAACGACAATGGGAAATGATATAAGATTTATGCCAGAGAAGTTAGAACAGGCTTCAAATTTTTCAAACAAGATTTGGAATGCAGCTAAATTTATAACAAATTCAATAGAAGGATTAGATGAAGATATAATAGAATTTAGTAAAAAAGTTTGGAACTCTGATAAAAATGAATATAATCCTGATATGTTAAGAATTGAAGATAAATGGATTATAAATAGATTAGATAAAGTAATAGCTGATATTACAAAAAATATTGAAAATTATGATTTAGGAATTGCAATAGATAATATATATTCATTTATTTGGAATGAATTTTGTGATTGGTATATTGAAATGGCAAAACCTAGATTATATAGTGAAAATAAAGAAGTAAAAATTCAAGTATGTTATGTATTAGACTATGTTTTTGGAATATCTTTAAAACTTTTACATCCATTTATGCCATTTATTACAACAGAAATTTATTCAAAATTAGTACAATATAATGATAAAGATTTAATTGTTTCAAAATGGCCAAAAGTTACAGATAACTTTGTTTTTGATAAAGAAGAGGAAATTGTTGAAAAATTAAAAAGATTAATTGTAGAAATAAGAAATATAAGAACTCAAATGAATGTTCATCCTTCTAAAAAATCTAAGTTATTAATAATGAAAAATGGACTAGAAGATAAAGTTTTAGAAGCAGAAACATTTTTAACTAAATTAGGATTTTCAAATGAAATAAAAATAATTGAAGATGAGTCTTTAGTTCCACAAAATGCAGTATCAATAGTAGTTGATGATATAAAAGCATATATTCCGTTTGAAGAATTAGTTGATGTAGAAGAAGAAAGAAAAAGATTAGAAGGTGAAAAAACAAAATTAGAAGCTGAAGTATTAAGAGGAGAAAAAATGCTTTCTAATCCAGGTTTTGTGAATAAAGCACCAGAAGCAAAAGTAAATGAGGAAAAAGCTAAACTAGAAAACTATAAAAAGATGTTAGAAAGTGTAGAAGAAAGATTAAAAAATTTAAAATAAACTAATGATATTTTAACATGCATAGATTATAATTTATGCATGTTAAACAATAAGGGAGATATGTATGGAAAGAGAAGATGAAAGAGAAGGGAAAGCAAAACATTCTAATAAAACCTGGCAAGGAGATAATGGAATACGTTATAATGAAAGAACTATAAATAAAAGACCAAAACCAGAACTTATAGAATTTGTAAAAAATGTAGAACATGGAAAAGCTTGTGAACTTGGCCCAGGTTCTGGAACATCAACAATATTTCTTTTAGAAAATAATTGGCAAGTTACTTCTTATGATATAAATATGAATTCTAAAGAGTGTATTGAATCAAGAATTTCAGAAAGTGAAAAAGAAAAATTTAAATTTGTAAGAAGTAAGTTTGAAAATATAGAATTAGAAAAAGATAATGATTTAATAGTAGCATTTAATTCATTACCATTTTGTAAAAAAGAATATTTTGAAAGCTTCTTTGAAAAAGTAGCAAATTCAATAAAGCCTGGAGGATACCTAATAGGAAATTTATTTGGAAATCGTCATGCTTATAATACACCAGATTCAAAAATGACTTTTCATACAAGAGAAGAGATAGAAAATTTACTTAAAAAATACTTTATAGTAGATTTTAATAATGCAAAACAATTTGTAGAAAGGGAAGAATTTAAAAGAACTCTAGAATCAGATAGAGTTCTTTGGCATACTTATGTTTTTAGAATTATGAAAAAATAAATTAATGTTTTAGGAGGAATAAAAAATGGGGGAAAAACAAGAAAAATCATTTGAAGAAAGGTTACATTCTTTAAAAATAGGTTGTATTATTTTTGGAGTATTAGAAGCTATTGCATTTGTTTCTAATATAACGAAATTTACAGCAGGAGGAATATCTCTATTTACAGTAATAATTTCGGCATTAATTTTAGTGGATATTTATTTTATGTACAAATATACAGCTGAAAAGAATCCAAAAGGACCTTTGTGTGAAAAGATTTTTGGTATTTTGCTTTTAATTGAGGGAATAATGTATTGTTTAACTATAGTTGGAATTTTAATAGGAATTATTCTTATAGCTTTAGCTTTAGGAATATTAGGTGAAGCAAAATACTTTAAAGAATATATAGAACAAAATGGTACAGAAGATTTAAATGATAATAATATTTAGTAATTAAAAATATAAAAAATTTAGTATAAACAAATTGGGGGCAAATGAAAGGAGTAATATGAAGTTTGTCTTCAATTTTTTTAATTTTTTAAAAGAAAGAAGTTTATTAGATTTAATCTTTCCACCTGCTTGCATAATTTGTGGAAAAATAAGTGAAAATTATATTTGTGAAAATTGTGAAATAAGATTTAATAGATATAAGAGATTTAATATTATAGATAATCAAAAATTAATAAAAGATAAATTAAACATAAAAACAGAAAACTTTATACAAAAATATTATTTGTATGGAGATGATAAATATTATTGGGAGAAATTGCTTTATTGTTTTGAGTATAAAGGTCTTGTGAGAAAATATATGATTAAATATAAATTTAATGGAGAAGCGTATATTTCAAATTTTTTTGCAAGTCAAATATTAAAAAATAAAAAAGCTAGTGAAATTTTAAAATTATATGATATAATCATTTCAGTTCCAATGGATAAAAAAAAGAAAGCAAAAAGAGGATATAATCAAACAGAGTTAATAACTAAAATTATATCTAAAGAATTGGGAATTATAGAAAATAAGAATATAGTATTTAAATTAAAAAGAACTAAAACTCAAAGTATGCTTAATAAAGAAAACAGAAAAACAAATATAAAAGATGCTTATTTTGTGAATAATAATATAAATATTAAAAATAAAAAAGTTATATTATTAGATGATATTTATACAACAGGAGCTACAGTAAATGAGATTTCATCCAAGTTAAAAGAAGCAGGGGCAAAAGAAGTTTTTGTTTTAATTATAGCTAAAAATTAGGAGGAGAAAATGGAAGATTTAGTTGAAAGCATATTAGATTATGTAAGAGCTGATTATACTGATTATGCTATTATGATTAATGGTGAATGGGGAAGTGGAAAAACTTATTTTTGGAATCATAAAATAAGAAATAAAATAGATTCACTTAGATTTAATGGTAAAAAATATACAACTATATATATGTCTTTATATGGTATATCAAATTTGGAAGATATAAGTAAAAAAATTTTCATTGAAACAACTCAAGCTTATGGTAATAAAAATGTTAAAAGATATATGAGTGAAAATGCTAATATTTCTTCTATACCAGAATATGCTAAAACAGGTCTTGATATGGCACATTTTTTTGGAATGAATCAAAATGGGGAAAAACTAGATTATTCTAAATTCTTCTCAACAGATGATAAAGTTTTATGTTTTGATGATTTGGAAAGAGCAAATGTTGATGTTATTGATATTTTAGGATATATAAATAATTTCGTAGAACATGATCATATAAAGACAATTATTATTTGTAATGAAAAAGAACTTGCAACAAAATTAAAAAGTACTAACCTTGAGCTTAAAACTTTTATAGCCACATATCTTTTAGACAAAGAAGGAACACTTTTAAAAGCAGATAAACCAATGGTTGAAAAAATAAGTGAAAAAATTGAATATGTTTTCGATAAAGCCAATGATTATGAAAGAATAAAAGAAAAATTAATAGGAGAAACATTTGAGTATGCACCTAAATTTAATTATATAATTAATGGCTTATTAATGAGATATGAAAAAAATGATGATTTAATAAGATTTTTGAGAGAGCACACAAATTTGATTACTAATACTTTTATAAAATCTGGAACAAGAAATTTAAGAATATTAAAACATGCTTTAAATGATTTTCAAAAAATTTTCGAAACAGTAAATAATTTTTATCCAAATACAAATTTAAGAGTTCTTCAAACTATGTTAATTTTTACAATAGCTGTTTCTTTTGAAATCAAGGCAGGTAAAATTACTAAAGATAAATTTATAAACATAAACTCTAATGAAGAATATAAATCAATATTAGTTTCTTCAAGAGTTTTGATGGATAATAGACAATTTTATATTAAAGAATTTGATAATAATTATTATTTTAATTTTAAATCTGAATATAGATTTTTCAAATTTATAGAAGTGTATGTAAGAACAAGAATTTTTGATTTAAAACTTTTTAGAAAAGATATGGAAATGATAATTCAAACAATAGATACAGAAAAATTACCTGGTCATAAAAGACTACTTACAGAAGAGTATTGGAAAATTTCAGATGCACAGTTCCCTGAAATTATTGAAGAAGTTATTTCTAATGTTAAAAATGGTGATTTAGAATTAATTGAACTTGTAAAATTATTTGCATATTTTAGTTATTTTGCAAGAAAAAATTTGATTAAATATAAGCCTAAAGAAGTAAAAGAAATTTTTATAAAAGGAATGGATAAAGTGTCTGAAAAATCAGAGTATTGTGACAATATAGATGAAGAACTTTCGAGAATTGGAATTGATATTGGTGAAGATATGAATGATGTATTAAAACATTTTCATCAGTTAAATAAAGAATTAAAAATAAAGATGAATAAAGAAAAAGCAGAAGAAATCTTTAAATGTATTCCAATGAAAATGGAGCAATTTTATGAAAAATTCACTACAGAATATATGGATAAACCAATTTTAAATTACTATGATATAAATCAAATGATGCAAAGAATTACTTGTGCAAGTAATGAAGATATAATGAAGATTAAAGAAATGTTTTTAGATAGAGTAAAAAAACACAGACGAGAACTAGAACCAGAATATGATTTTATAGTTAATTTAAAAGAAAGTCTAGATAGTTATTGTAAAGGAAAAGATGTTAGTATAAAAGTTGTTATATTAAAAGAATTTTCACAAGATTTAGAAAATATAATAAATTTATATAAAAATATACCAACAAGGCATATTTACAAAAGGAAAAAAACTGTCTAATAATTTAATTAATTAAAACAAAATTATCAATATAAATATGTTTTTACTTATAAACATTGATATTACATTAGAAAAATAGTTTAAACCAGAAAACTCCTTAATAAAAACTTAAGAAAAAGAACATATAATATTCACAAATTTTTAAGGTTATTTTAAGTTATATTATATAAAATCAAATCATAGAAAAGAGGAAGGAGTGATGCTATGGTAGATAAGCTTTAAATATACAATAAAATGAATGTAACAAGAAATTTAGTAAAATCCCCAAATTAAAATAAATTGGAAAAAACGGTTCAAAATTATATTGAATCGTTTTTTCTGTTTCAAATTTATTTTTATACTTTACAAATCAGTAAAAAAAGGGTAAAATAGTAAAAAATTAAAAAAGGAGTAAAAAAATGAAGCATTTAATTGATATTAAAGATTTATCCGTAGAAGAAATTGATGATTTGATTAAAGTAGCTAAAGATATTATCGCAAATAAAGAAAAATATTCTCATAAATGCGATGGTAAAATCTTAGCTACTTTATTTTTTGAGCCAAGTACAAGAACAAGATTGAGTCATGAATCAGCAATGTTGTCTTTAGGAGGAAAAGTTTTAGGATTTTCAGAAGCAGCATCAAGTTCAGCATCAAAAGGAGAAACTGTATCAGATACAATAAGAATGGTAGGATGTTATAGTGATATTATTGCAATGAGACATCCTAAAGAAGGTGCACCTTATGTTGCGTCTTTAAAATCAACAGTTCCTATTATAAATGCAGGAGATGGAGGACATAACCATCCAACTCAAACTTTAACAGACTTATTAACAATAAATTGCGAAAAAGGTCGTTTAGATAATTTAACAATAGGATTATGTGGAGATTTAAAATTTGGAAGAACAGTTCACTCATTAATTACAGCAATGTCTAGATATGAAAACATAAAATTTGTTTTAATATCACCAGATGAATTAAATTTACCAGAATACATAAAAAAAGATGTTTTAGAAAAAAATAATATAGAATATATAGAAACAAAAAATATCGAAGAATATATGGACAAATTAGATATTCTTTATATGACTAGAGTCCAAAAAGAAAGATTTTTTAATGAAGCAGATTATATCCGCTTAAAAGATTATTATATTTTAAATAAAGAAAAATTAGAAAAAGCTAAAAAAGATTTATGTATAATGCATCCATTACCTAGAGTAAATGAAATTTCAACAGATGTAGATGATGATCCAAGAGCATGTTATTTTAAACAAGCACAATATGGAAAATATATAAGAATGGCATTAATTTTAAAATTATTGGAGGTAAAATAATGAATATAGATAGTATAAAAAATGGTTATGTTATAGATCATATTCAAGCTGGAAAAGGAATGCAAATATATGAACTTTTAAAACTTAATAAATTAGATTGTCAAGTTGCAATAATAACAAATGCGAAAAGTCAAAAATCTGGTAAAAAAGATATTATAAAAATTGATAAAGATATACCAATTAATTTAGATACTTTAGGATTTATAGATCATAATATAACTGTAAATGTTGTAAAAGATGATAAAATTGTAGAAAAAAAGAAAATTAATTTACCAGAAAAAATAGTAAATGTAGCAAAATGTAACAATCCTAGATGTATTACTTCTGTAGAAAAAAATTTAGATCAAATTTTTGTTTTAACAGATAAAGAAAAAGCAATTTATAGATGTAAATATTGTGAAATGAGTTTAAAAAATAAATAAAAACATGTATATTTTTTTCCTATTTTGTCATACTAAGAGTATAAATACAAAATAAGGAGGAATTTATGAAAGCAACAGGAGTTGTAAGAAGAATAGATGATTTAGGAAGAGTGGTAATTCCAAAAGAAATAAGAAAAGTCCATAGAATAAAAGAAGGAGATCCTTTAGAAATATTTACAGATAAAGAAGGAGAAATAATTTTAAAAAAATATTCTCCAATAGGAGAACTTACAGAATTTGCTAGTACCTATGCAGATACTATAGCAAAAACTACAGGACATATTGCTTGCATAACAGATAAAGATACTGTTATAGCTGTTTCAGGAGGTTCAAAAAAAGAATTTTTAGAAAAAAATCTTAGTAAAGAACTAGAAGAAGTTATAGAAAATAAAGAAATATTTAAAAGTAAAGAAAATAATGAAATTTCAATACCTATAACTCAAAATGAAGGAAGAGAAAGAATTTATAATTCACAAGTAATATATCCTATAATAACAGATGGAGATGTTGTTGGAAGTGTAATACTTCTTTCAAAAGAACCAAATAAAAAAATGGGTGAAGTTGAAGATAAAGTAGCACAATCAGCAGCAGGTTTTTTGGGAACACATTTAGAAATCTAAAAGATAACTTGGACAATTTTAGTAATTTATTTTTACTAAAATTGTCCAAGTTTTTGTATTCAATTTGTATTATTAATGTAATATAAAATTTATAGAATAAAATTAAAAAAAATGTTATTATTTTTATAATAAGAATAAATAGTAGCGAATAATAGAAATTATTATTCTAAGGGGGATAAATTTATGAGTACTAAGAATATACAAGAACTAGAAGTTTTAGCTGGAAATGGTGATGTTGGAGCAATTTATGAATTAGGACAAAGATATTTTAATGGAATAGGTGTTGAAGTAGATGTTCAAAAAGCTAGAGAATATTTTGAAGTTGCAGCAGAAAGAGGTTCTAAAGGTTCAAATTATTTTTTAGGTAAAATTTATTATAATGGAATGGGAGTTCAAACAAATTATTTAAAAGCAAAAGATTATTTTGAAAAATCTGCTGCTGATAATAATGCTTTTTCTGAATATTATTTAGGCAAACTATATTTTTGGGGAGATGGTGTTGAAAAAAATTATGAAAAAGCAAACCAATATAAAAATTCAGTTTTAAACAGACCATTATACTCAAATCAAGATGCTGATATACAAGAGTTTTATAGTATAACAGACTTTGAAGGTCAAACACAAAGATATGTTGGAGAACTTCAAAATAAAGTTTTATTAGAATATAAAAAACTTTTTGGAAATGACTAATAATAAAAAATCAAAATTTTTCCTACTATATAAAAAACCTTTCTTATTAGAAATAAAATCTAATAGGAAAGGTTTTTATGTTTTATGTCAGAATTAAGATAAAAGATAAAATTTTAATTAATTTTGTGTTTTGATGGAGTACTATAGTAGACTTGAAAATGTTAACATAATTTGGTATAATAAAAATGTATGACTATTACAAAAGCTGTAGTATTGTCATGGTACATTGAAAAAATAACACAGAAGGAGAATGATAGTATGAACAATGTATTAGCAACGCAACCGACAACTGTTTTAGGAAGAGAAGCAATAATGCGCTTTCCTAAAGAAGAAACTCCAGGTAAAGTTACACCATGTAGCGAAGTTTCTGCAAAAGATGAGGCTGGTATTGTTCGGCTTTATAGGGCATTAGTTCCTGAAAATATATCAAAAGATATTGATGTAGGGATGATTGTCAAAGAAGCATTTCCGGCCTTTGAGGAAACTATTGGAGTTTCAGAATTTGCCAAGGTAAAAAAATACTTTGGTATTGGAAGTGACCGGAAATCTAAGCCGCGGGAAGCAGAGATTTATGCGCTTTTGGGCAAAATGAGGACAATAGAAAATGCTACAAAGTATATTAGTGGTTATAAACAGCTGATAGAAAATGTGGCAGCTCGTCTTTGTGAAGCACCAGAAGATATGACTGTTCTTGAAAGAGCCAAGCTCGTAAGAGTGTATATGGTGATTTTTGGAGATAGTCACTTTTTCCCTGAAGATTTCTCGGTTATTCAGGTAGGATATAATGAACCTGAGAGAATGCTGTTAACCGAGAAAGTTTTCGAGAACAACAAGAAACCATTCAACCCGGAAGAGCTGATTTTTATGTATAATCATAAGATAAAGTTCTTCAACGAAAAGAGCATCATGTATGGCATTATAGCAGGAGATTTACTCGGAATCGAGAAAAAGCTCAGGAAAGAAGTAATGGAAATCGCTGAGCTTAAAATTAATCCTGACGGCACATTTTTTTCGGAAAACAAAGCATTACCGAACCAGACCTTTGGCAGTGTAAGAAAGCTGAAAATGAAAGTAATTCCTACAAGAGGAGTCTACCCTATTGAAATCTTTTGCAATAAAGGACTCCTCAAGCAGTGGAATTTCGTTGAGCTTTACAAACTCTACAAGCTATTAAATACTAGCGACTGGGAGTCTTTTCCTAAGGTTGAAAGTAAAGAGAAAGAGATTGTGGGCTCAAGAGTCCTTGAAGTAACAAGGAAACTTTATCAGGTGGATGAGGATATGTTTTCTGGGTATGCAGAGATGGAAAGAGTCCAGAGATATATTCATCATCTGGCAGATATGGAGTATGAATTAATAGCTCAGTATCTGGTAGATGGCAAGGTTGAGCCGGCTACAGTTAATGTTGGTAGATTTATGGCAGTAGCTGAATTTGCTAACTATATGGAATACATTTCCAAGGATACACCAGTAGTTAGAGACTTTGAAGTAATCGACTCTCTTCTTGAGAAAGATAATGGCAATGTTTGGCTTGAGTTAAAAAGAGGAGAGATAGACTTTGAAGGCGCTAAAAATCTGCTCGGCATTGATAAGAGCTTTGAATCTGAAGTTTTGAATATCAAGAAGCAGGAAAATCCGGAAGACGTTGCAACTAGGTTTGTGACTGAAAATGGATACTGCGAAGAAGTGCCAAATGAAGAACTTATTAAAGAGGTTCTGATTTCTGGCAATGAGAGTCTGCTTCAAAGATATGCGTCCGGCGAATTTGATACACAGACATTCAAACGCAAAATCGGATTTAACGAAGATTTTGCGGAGATGTATTTTAACTTGGAGAAGGTGGATATTCCTGTAATTGAAGAAAAACTCCAAGAGATGAAACGAAGCATGTCCGGGAAAGCTCAGATGAGAGCTAATGCTTTGCTGATTAACTTATACTGCTATTTAGTAGAGAAACAGATTCCTTGTGGCGCAAAGAGAAAAGCACCTAAGAGAAATAAAGGATTAAAACCTCAAATTCTCAAAAAATTAATCACAGTATAATTCTCTAGCTTGCAATACGAGGAAACTACAGCAGCCATCGTCTAGATAAATCTAGACGGTGGCTTTTTTCATAAAGATGTGTTATAATATACATTAGCCTAAATTTGGACAATTCCACCTTGTCGATTCAAGAAAAGACATCAGACAATATGGTCTAGTACATTTTTAGAGTAAAAAAATTAGGAGGAATAAAAGATGAAAACAAGATTACGGAAAGGAAAGAGAAGTTTAGCAACAATATTAATGCTTGTAGTGCTGGTGTTTACCAGTATGATTCAAGTGGTTTCTGCAGCTGAAACAACAGAGTTTCAGAAAGTAATAGACACAGCAAATCTGTTAGCAGAAGAACAAGTCTCAGGTATCAAAGAAAAGATAAATACCTTAGAGCTGTTTGACATGGCACTTTATATTGAGAATAAAGAAGAGAGTCAATGCACACAAGAATATGCAAACTCTTTATCTAAAGAAAAATATAACGACGTTTTTGGAGCAGAATATAAAAACGGAGTTATGATTGTATTCACTTTTTATAAAGAAGCCAATGGTTATTATGCTATTACCTATGGAGGAAATCTGGAAATAGATGAGAGAAAAATGAGTAACATAATATATAAAAGATGTTGAGTATAATGTAATACATGCTGACGAAATAAAAGCACAAAAAGAAGCTGAAGCTAGAACTTTCAAAAAGGTCATATCAATAGCTCTTATCGTCATTTTACTTATCGCGGCTATATATTTCTTTTTTAAATGTAGAAAAAATGAAATCGAATATGATGAGAACATTAGAAATTTAAAAAGGAAAATGTCTGAAGATAGAAGTAAGCTAAATAATCAAATTTCAGAATATCAATATCAACTTGAAGAGCTGGAATCTTGGCAGAAAAATGCGATATTAACAGTTCCAGATATTGAAGAACAAATTGATGAATATTTGGCGAGAAAAGAGGCTGAAAATTTTGATAAGGCTTACTCTGAGCTAGAAGACCTTGAACCTACAATTTCAAATTTTAAAAAGTTTGAAGCAGCGTTTCAGGCATACAACCAGTTATCTAAGGAGGCGAGAAGTTTCGTAGAAGCTAACTGCAAGGTCATAATGGAAAAATATGACTTAGCATTGAAAAGCTATGTTTCTTCAGCGGAAGCAACAATTATATCCAAGATGGAGCCATGTGATGGCAGCAGACATTATAGAAATGACATTCGAGAAATAAGAAATTATTACTCTGGGTTACCGGTGGCAGTACGTTTGTTAATTACTGCAAGCCTGATTAATCGATTGAATGATATGGAAAGATCTGCAGATAGGGATTATAGAAGGCATCAAGAAGCAACTTCATATCACCATCAGAGTTCTCATACAAGTTATGGAGGAAGCTTTGGAGGAGGTTTCCACGGCGGTGGAACTTTCGGCGGTGGTTTTGGAGGCGGACATTAGTACCAGTAGTTGCTGTCGCTGTTGTTGTAAAGAGAATAACCTTTTCTAGTAATCACTCCCCATGTGTTAACATGGGGAGTTCATCATTTTATATTTTATAATGTCTACTTTTGTTCTGAATAAAAAATAAATATGTAAAGAATAAATCAAGGATAAAATAGTTTTTAAATAGATATGTCATAAGTAAATTAAAATAAAATATTGAAAAATAGACAATTATGTAATATAATAATCCAAGTTATTTTAGGAAATTAAAGGAGAGTCTTATGAAAGCAATAGAAATTAGAAATAAATATTTAAACTTTTTTAAAAATCATGGACATTGTATTATTCCATCAGCTCCAGTAATACCAGAAAACGATCCTTCAGTATTATTTACAACAGCAGGTATGCAACCATTAGTACCATATCTTTTAGGACAAAAACATCCAGCAGGAACAAGATTAACAGATTATCAAAAATGTGTTAGAACAAATGATATTGATGAAGTTGGAGATAATCGTCATTTAACATATTTTGAAATGCTTGGAAACTGGTCATTAGGTGATTATTTTAAAGAGGAATCAATAAAAATGAGTTATGAATTCTTAACAAAAGAATTAGAAATTCCAGCAGAAAAATTATCTGTAACATGTTTTGCTGGTGACGAAGATTGTGAAAAAGATACTGTAGCTTATGAAGCTTGGAAAAAAGCAGGAATACCAGATGAAAGAATATATTTTTTCGGAAAAGATGATAACTGGTGGATAGCAGGAGAAGAAGGACCATGTGGACCTGATACAGAGATGTTTTATGATACAGGAAAACCAAAATGTTCTCCAGAATGTAATCCATCATGTGATTGTGGAAAATATGTTGAAATTTGGAATAATGTTTTTATGGAGTTTTATAAAGATAAAAACGGATATTCAAAATTAAAGCAACAAAATGTAGATACTGGTTTAGGACTTGAAAGAATGACAATGCTTTTACAAGGAAAAGAAACTCCTTTTGAAATAGAACTATTTGCACCTGTAATGGAAAAATTAGAAAATTTGCAAAAAAATGATATTATTGAAAGTAGAAGAATCGTAGCAGAACATTTACGTTCTAGTATGATGATAATAAATGATGGTGGTAGACCAAGTAATGTTGATAGAGGATATATTTTAAGAAGATTACTTCGTAGAATGACAAGACATTTAAATAAATTAGAAGTAGATTTAAACAAATTAGAAGAAGTAATTGATACTTCAATAGAAGCATTAAAAGAATTATATCCTGAACTTCTTAAAAATAGAGAAATAATAAAAAATGTTATAATTGAAGAAAAAAATAAGTTCATGAAAACTTTAAAAAATGGTGAAAGAGAATTTGAAAAGCTAGCAAATAGAACAAAAAATGAAGGTAAAAAAGTTTTAGATACAGAAGCTGTGTTTAACTTGTATGAAACTTATGGATTTCCACCAGAAATGACATTAGAGCTTGCAAATGAAGAAGGCTTAGAAGTAGATATGTCAGATTATCAAAAATTATTTAAAGCTCATCAAGAAAAATCAAGAATGGGTAGTGAGCAAAAATTTAAAGGTGGACTTGCTTCAACAGGAGAAATGGAAACTAAATATCATACTGCAACACATTTATTAAATGCAGCATTAAAAGTTGTATTAGGGGAACATGTTCATCAAAGAGGAAGCAATATTACAGCAGAGAGAATGAGATTTGACTTTTCACATCCAGCAAAAATGACAGATGAAGAAAAGAAAGCTGTTGAAGATTTAGTTAATGAATATATAAGTAAAGACATACCAGTAGAAAAATTAGAAATGAACAAAGAAGAAGCTATAAATATGGGAGCAGAAGCAATGTTTTTAGATAAATATGGAGATATTGTAACTGTTTATAAAATAGGTGATGTATCTTTAGAACTTTGTGGTGGACCACATGTTGAAAGTACTGGAAAATTAGGACATTTTAAAATTAAAAAAGAAGAAGCATCATCTTCAGGAGTAAGAAGAATAAAAGCTATTTTAG
The DNA here is from genome assembly GCA_902492015.1 of uncultured Eubacteriales bacterium. Taxonomy (GTDB): domain Bacteria; phylum Bacillota; class Clostridia; order TANB77; family CAG-508; genus Scatovivens. The sequence continues at coordinate 148,229 of CABUJR010000004.1, forward strand.
AATAATAATGTAAAAAAGTAACAAAAAATACCTTTGTTTTTCAAAGGTGTTTTTTATTTCTATAAAAATTGAAAAAAAAAAATTTTTATGGTATAATATATTTAGATAGTTATGTAAATTTTAAGATTGGAGATATAAATTATGAGTAGTAAGTTTGGTAATATTTTAACAATGATTTTAGTTATTTTAATTGTGGCAATTTTAGGAATTGTTGGTTATTTTACTTATGATGTTTTACATACTAATAAAGTAAATAGTGATGCACAAGATGCATTGGCTGAATTTGAAAAGGCAACAACAGGAGTAAAAAGAGATACTTCAAATTTAGAAAATTCAGAAGAAGCTGAAGATGAGAATGCATCAACAACAGATCCTTTAGAAGAATTAGATAAATTAATGCAAAACACTGTGGGAACAGAACAAGTTGAGCAAACCACTCAAGAGCCAGAGAAAGTATATAAAGAAGGATATGAAATAAAAGGAAGAATTGAAATACCAAAAACAAGTGTTGATTATCCTGTTTTTGCAGATAATACAAAAAGAACTTTGGAAATGGGTATAACAATAGCTTATGGTCCAGGTTTAAATGAGCCAGGAAATACTTGTTTATACGGACATAATTACAGAAATAGTTTATTTTTCTCAAATAATGATAAATTAACAAATGGAGATAAAGTGTATATTACAGATCAATGGGGAGAAAGAGTTACATATGTAATTTACAAAATTTACCAAACAGATGCAAATGATGCAAGTTATATGCAAAGACCTATAGATGAAGGAAAAAGAGAAATATCTCTTCAAACTTGTACAGATGACAGTAGTGCAAGAATAATTATATGGGCAGCAGAGCAGTAAAAATTATTATAAAAGTAGGCACTAATTTATATAGTAAGAAATAACTAGAAGGGAAATAAAAAATAAATAAAAGTATAAATAAAAAATAAGCTATAACTTTAAGTTATAGCTTATTTTGATATGAGATTAATTTTATTGTAAATGATTTTTACTATAAATATTTAAAATTTTACTTTTAATAAAAATAAATTTAATAAAATTATTTTAAATATGGATTTTTTAATCTCTAAAAAATTTAACAAGTAAATCTTTTATAAAATTTAAAACTTTTTTACAATTATTCCATAAAGAAGTTGAAAGCACAGGTAAGTTATTATCTGGTGAATCATCTTCTAAATCTTGGGAAGGTACATCTATTTTCGTAAAAATGTTTTCTTTCTCAAGTTGAGAATTTAGTTGTTTTTGAGTTTTTTTATTTATTATTGCATAATTCATTACGAAATCATCTTTATTATTAGTTTTTGCCCAATAATTTAGATTTAATAATGCAAGTAAATCCAAAGTTTTTGCTTTTAAATTTTCTTCACCGATTGATTTTGTCATTCTAAATTCATAATCTAATGAACAGTTATCATAAAAAAACATGATTATTTTTTTAGGTATCATATTAACATATATTTTATCCATGTGTCTTAAAACTTCTAAGACTTCACTATATGCTTCACGTTGTTCTAATGATATTTCCATTTTACACTCCTTAAAATTATCTTTCATCTCCATCTTTACTTGTTTCATCAATACCTTTTTCTGTGTTATCTACAACTATTTCTTCTATTTTAAGTGATGAAGTCTTTTCAGAGGTTTCCTTATTTTTTCCGTTTAATATATCAGTCATTGCTTGTTTAGCAGATTCTCTTCTTTCTTTTGAGACATTTTTTGTTACTTCAGATATATCACTAGGTGTAACTGTAACAGTATAATCAGAAGTTCTGCCATGTTTTTTGTCTAAATCTTGTAATAATTCATAAGAATCCATTAATTATCTCCTTATTAATAATATATATAAAAAATTATAGCATTAATCTATTTTTCACACAATATATGTAACTTAAATTTAATATAGAAAAATAGAAATTAGTGTTATGAAATTTAACATGAAAATTTTAAATTAAGATTAAAAAGATTAAGTATATAAAAAATAAAATAAAAAAAGATGAATCTTTAGAATTCATCTTTTTGGCTGGGCTGGCTAGATTCGAACTAGCGCATGCCAGAGTCAAAGTCTGGTGCCTTACCGCTTGGCTACAGCCCAATATTAATGGGGTGGAAGATGGGACTCGAACCCACGGTCTTCAGTGCCACAAACTGACGCGTTAACCAACTACGCTACATCCACCATGTTGTATCGATTCTCACAACGCTCTTATATTTTAAAACAAATTTAGATTTTTGTCAATGATTTTTTATAAAAAATTCTATTAGTTATCAAATTTATTTGAGTTTAGAATAAAGACTTTTAGAAAAGCATTATTGAAAAAGTGGAAGGCAACCTACTGGTTAGCGCCTGCAGGTTGCCTCCACTTTCAAGACATTAATGTTTGGAAAATATACAAAGAGCGAAGCGCATGAATTTCACAATGCTTACTCCGCCAACAGATGCCTTGATTGTTTGATAGTACTTCCATGTTTGAAATTCGTTGTAAAGATCGGCTGCTGTGATGTTATTTTTGTATTCTGTAGCATATAAATCTACCAAGATATTAATATCGATGAAATTTAAGTGCCGATGCTTTGCAAGAAACTGGATGATGTGAACACAAAGAGGAGTATTTACAGAGTCAAACTCAAATGCTGCACAAAAAGCAGATGAGAGGTTGGGAGCTCCTGTGCTTTCTTCCAATGTTCTTGTGAATTCAAAAATGTTTTTTTGCATAGCAGCAGAAAGTTTTTGAGCTTTAGTTGCTGTTAAGTTTGGTGCGTAAATGGTTGAAGTCCGATATGCTAACATGATAGCATTTTTTGTGCGACTATCCAAACGAGAAAAATCGATAACTTTTGAAAGATTTTCTCCAGGCACCTTAATAATCAATTCGCCTAAATGTTGTTTTTTCATAATGAATCTCCTTTGTCTTGAATATTTATAATAATTTTACTCGGATATTATTCAGTTGAATTTAATCCTCGCAAAAAAATTACCATATTTAATTTTGAATGTACAATTTAAATTTTAAATGTTATATATAAAGATAGAAATCATGTTCTTAAAAAATAAGCAAAAATCTACACTTTTATTATATCATTTTTTTTAAGTAAAGTCAAAAATAGGGGATGTTCTAACCTTAATTTATGAAAAATATTTTTAATTTTTGGTGTATAAAATAGTTTTGTATGTTATACTTAATATATTGAAATAAATTATAGAAAATTATTAAAAAATTAGTTATAGGAATTGGGTTTATGAATAAAATAATAGAAAATATATTGAAATATAGAAAAAGAATTTTAATAATACTAGTAATAATACTATTAGCAGGTTTATTAGTGATTTTTATAAATAGAAAAATAGAAGATAAAAGAAATAATATTGATGTATCAAATGCAATTCATGGTGTCATTATGGAAGATAATGTAGGATTTTATAAGAAACCAAAAATTTCTAAATGGTTTGGACATATTAGAGATGTTGATATTGGCGAAAATGCTTATATTGTAGAAGAAGTAACAGATGAAGAGGGTAAAAAATGGTCAAAGGTAAAGATAGCAGATAAAGTAGGGTATGTCCCTTCTGAAAAAGTGGATTATTTTGAGTTTTCAGAAGATGATGGATTTGCACTAATGTCTGATGTTTCAAAATTTAATATTCAATTTGAACATTTTAAAACTTCAAATGATTATCAAGTATTTCTTTTAAATTCAAATATAAATTATGTATATATAAGAGCAGGCGGAAGAGGGTATGGAGAAGAAGGAAATCTTTATACAGATAATAAATTTACAGTATTCATAGAAGCTTGTGAATATTTAGGTGTACCATATGGTTTTTACTATATAGATGAGGCAATAAATAGTGAAGAAATAGATGAAGAAGTTAAATTTATTCAGAATTTTTTAAATGAAAATTCTACTGAAAATAATGTTTTACCACTTGTTATAGATGTTGAAAAACATGATGGAGTTGGTAGAGCAGATGAACTTTGGGAAGAAAGAGCTGAATTAGTTTCAGAACTAATTCAAAAATTTAAAGAAAATGAGATAGAAACAATAGTATACACAAATGCAAATCTAGCAAATGAATATTTATATACTATTGATACTAGATTCTGGCTTGCTTATTATAATTTGGAAAACAAAATTCCAGATTATTGGTTTGATAAATCAGGGCAAGAAGCAAGTGAAAATTTAGAACTTATGGATAAAGTAGTAGGATGGCAATTTACAGAAACTGGTGCAGGAGAAGAAATTCCTTATGAAGTTGATGTAAGTATTGTTAAAAATGAATTTTTCAGAGAGTTTGTAAAATAGTTTTTTGGAGGAATAATGAATTTTAGAAAATTTACTACTAAGGTTTTAGTAGTTTTAGTTATAATGAAATTAATGCTGCTAAATAATGTATATGCAGAAGAAATTCAAAATAGTGAATTAAATCAAAATAATGAAAGTGATTTAAAAATATATTCAGAATCAGCTATATTAATTGAAGAGAGAACTGGTAAAATTTTATATGAAAAAGGAATGCATGATAGAAAATATCCTGCAAGTACAACAAAAGTATTAACAGCTATTTTAGCAATAGAAAATTGTAGTTTACAAGATACTGCAACAGCTAGTTATGAAGCAGTAAATTCTATTGGAGAAGGATATACTAAAGCAAATATTCAACCTGGTGAAACTTTTACAATAAAAGAACTTCTTAATGTATTAATATTACAATCAGCAAATGAAGCAGCAAATGTACTTGCAGAACATATTTCTGGTAGTGTATCAGAATTTGCAAATTTAATGAATCAAAAGGCAAAAGAAATAGGATGTGTGGATTCTAATTTTGTTAATGCAAATGGAGCACATGATGAAAATCACTATTCTTCTGCTTATGATTTGGCTATGATTGCAAGGTATTGTATGCAAAATCAAACATTTAGAGATTTAGTAAAAACTATGGAATGCAGTTTACCAAATACGGAGTTTTGGTCTGAAGAACAGATTGCAGAGCATGGAGAAAGAATTTTTAAGAATACAAATAATTTATTAATTCCTGGAAATAGATATTATTATCCTTATGCAATAGGAATAAAGGCTGGATTTACAACCCCAGCTAAAAATTGCTTGATTTCAGGAAGTAATAAAGATGGTTTTGAAACAATAGCAGTTGTATTACATGCTGAAACTACAGAAGATGGTTTGAGTGCAAGATATGTAGATACAATTAATTTATTTGAATATGGATATAGTCATTATAATTTAAATGATATATTACAAGAATATAATATAGAAGATATAAATGAGGCAGATAAAGACTTAGCTTTAGCCTCAGTGAAAAATAACAATAGCAATAAAGCAGAGGAGGTTAGTATAAAAGAAAATAATTTTTTAAATTCGAAAATAGTAGAATTTATTAAAATTTTTATTGGAGTAGCAATTATATTTATAGTTATTCTAATGATATTTAAAAGGAAAAAGAAAGTGCGGAAAACATGAATATATAAAAGATATATATAGATTTAAATTAGACTCCTAGTACTTAGGAGTCTAATTTATTTTTATCTTATTTGAATTTTGAATAATTTATAAAATTAATCTTCTATTGCTTGAGTAGGAACTTCAAATAGAGAAGTAAGTTTATTTGAGTTATCAAACATGTTGTTAAATTGCAAGTAATGGTAATTTTCTATTAATTCAGAAAACTCTGTTTCCTCACTAAAATCATGATATTCATCATTTTTATCCATATATCCATTTCCTGTAATTATAGGTATATTTTCACGCATTTCATCTAAAAACTCTAGATAAGGTGTTTTTTGAATGTTTGCAACATCTAAAACTAATGATGCTAAATAATTTGCACTTATATCTGTTAAATTTTTATATTTTTCAGTATCGATATCAAAATTAGCCCAAATTAAAAACGGTGTTATATAAGTTTTTTCTGTAGCTTCTTTTGATGATGAATCAGAATAATTCTTTTCAAGTAAAGATTTATAAAATTCATCTTCAACATAAGGTTGATGGTCACCAAATAGTACAATAATAGTTGGTTCTTCCTGATTTTCAAAATAATTAATTAAGTATTCTAATGCTTCATCTGCAATTTTTATTAATGATAAATATTGATTTAATTTTGGGTATTGACCATCTTCAGCAATTACGGTATTTATAAAATTCTCATCTGTATAACTGCCATGATTTTGCATTGTAAGAGTAAAGTTAAAGATTTTTTCATCTTCTGATTTATCTTCATAAAGGTCTATAATATTTTTATATGTACTTAAATCACTTGGATACTCTCTAATAAACTCTAAATCTTTTAAAGTATTTATATGTAAAAATGAATTAAACCCAAGTCTTGGATATGCCAAATTTCTATTATATCCTTGAGGATAATAACAATGTATTGCACTTGTTGTATAACCTTGAGATTTTAAAATTGTTGCAAGTGAATATGAGTTTCTTAAAACATATTGTTGATATGGAACTGTTCTTTTAGGAACAAAAGCCATAGAATTTGAAGTTAAGAATTCCCATTCACTATTAGGTGTTGTTGCACCAAAAATTGATACATGTAAATTACCTTTTATGGTATTTTTCTTAAGACTATTGAAAAATGGTAAATACTCTGTATTTGTTTTAAAATCACCAATAACCTGCAAATCTGCAAAAGATTCATTCATTATAGCAATTATATTTGGATATTCGTAATTCTCGTCATGTTGTACAAAAGGAACTTCTATTGAAGAAGCAAGTTCTGTTACAGAATTTATATCATATCCTTCAGGTTCTTTGATAATAAGATTTCTAGATTGTTTAAAAAGGCTAGCAATTAATCCATTATTATGATATTCCTCTTTAGGATCCCAGTTTTCATCAAGTTTATATTTATTAATCATATCTGTTGATAAAAATGAATATACAAAAGATACTGTAATAAATAAAACTGTTGCACGAAATGCAATTTTTAATTTGTTGTTTTTAAAACTATCAATTTTTACTTTTCTAAGAACCCAAATTCCAATTATAAATAGTAAAACTCCAACCACAAATTTTTTGGTAACAGTAAATTTGAAAGTTGGAAGAACAGTTAGAGCAACATTTAATGAGAAAATGTCCCATGGTACAAGAGGTGTTCCTCTAAAAGCTGTTATAAAATGGTTTACTACTCCTATGATAAGAGTTAGAAACATAGATAAATATAAACTAATTTTTATTTTTCCAACAAAACAATAAAAAAAGCATATAATAAAATATATGAATATAAAATTTAAACGCATTCTTTCTTTTTCAAAAATTAATTTTCCATTACAAAATAGTTGACAATACAAGTATATCATTAATGGAATAAAAATTAGTATAAATGCTTTTTTAAAAAGTTGCTTACGATTTTCTTTTAAAATTTCAAAAAACTTATCTAATTTAGTAAAATGATATAAATCTGCTAAGTGAAGTTTTGTTGCAATTTTAGAAAGAAAATTTATTAAAGGTTTTAATTTTGGACCTATCGTTTTTTTAATTTTTTTAAACTGTTTTTTAAAAAATCTTTTTACTTTATTTGAGATTTTTGTTATTTTCTTTTTTATATTTCTTTTATATTTTTTTAGTTTATTTTTTAAATTTTTAAAAAAGTTTTTCATGTAAGTAAAATCCTTTCAGAAAGTTTTCCACAATCTAATTTATTTCTATAATATAACATAAATTAGACAAAATGTGAAGTAAAAAAAATAAAAAATCTATAATAATTTACTTGATGACAAAAGTTTGAAGAAACCTGAAAAAGTAAGAGATAAGTGCGATGTAAACCAAACAGATATACTGTACACATAAAAAATAAAAATAAAAAAATTGTTTTCCACAGAGGTAAAGTATTGTGAATAAAATATGTCGAAAAAATGTAGATATAATAATTATTCACAGAGTTATCCACATTATCCACAGAAAGAATATGTGTAAAAATTGTTTGCATAATTTCAAAAATAATTTACATAATATTTTTTACAAAATTCAACAAAAAAATTAAATTATTTTATAGTTTATATTTTTATATTATATATTATTGATATAATAAATTAATTATGATATTAATATATTATATTAATAATTATGTTATGCTTAAAATAATATATAAACTATAGGAATATTTTTTATAATTTATGTGGAATTTGATGTAGAGTATAACTGAAGATAAAATTATTAAATTTATTATGAATTTAATAAATAACTTTGGGAGGAAAATATGAATTATTATTTTGATTTTGATAATACATTATATGAAACTGCAAAGCTTACAGAAATTATGCTGAATGCCATAGCAAATTCAATTTTTAATGAAACAGGAAAAAATTTAAAAGATTTAAGAAAATATGCTGAAGAAAATTTTAATTCTACTACTGGAAATATTTTTGACTTTGCAGAAGATATGGCAAAAATTTTTAAAGCTGATAAAGATAAAGTGTTAGAAGATCTAAATAACTCTATATATAATGGAAAAGATGTTGTTTTTGAAGATGCAAGAAGATTTGTGGAAAAATTGTATAAAAGTGACAACAAATTGCATATATTAACTTATATACCAGATAAAAAAAATCATGATTATCAAATGAAAAAAATAATTGGTTCAGGAATTGCAAAATATTTCAGCTCTATAATAATTACTTCAGAATATAAATTTAATTTAAGTTTAGATTATGAAAATGGAATATTTTTTGATGATGACCCAAGAGATTTAAATGGGTTATTTGAGAAGAAACCAATAAAAGTAATAAGAATTAGAAAAGAAAATAATAAGCGTTCAAAAATAGATATAGAAAATAAAGATATAGAAGAATATAATTCGTTTGATGATATAAAACTATAAATTTATTTCATAAAAGAAAAAATTTATAAATACCAATGTATTTTTCTAAAATTCGGTTGACATATTATCTTATGTGTTGTAAAATAAATACCATAAATATATTAATTGCGATGAAAAAGAGGGAACATATAAGAAAATTAATTTAAAGTGAGTTTGTGATAGTGAGAAACAAATAATTAATAATATGTTTTGGAGCTTTGGAGCAATATTAATGAAGGTGGGTAGAAAATACCAATTAGGGTGGAACCGCGTAAGTCAGCTTACGTCCCTAGCTTTATGCTAAGGATGTAAGCTTTTTGTTTTGCAAATATCCTTAGTAAAATTATATGAAGAAAGCCATATCTTCATAAAATTATAAAGAGGAGGTTTTAATTATGGTAGAATCAATGGAAAAAATTGTAAATTTATGTAAGGCAAGAGGATATGTTTATCCTGGATCAGAAATTTATGGAGGACTTGCAAATACTTGGGATTATGGACCACTTGGAGTTGAACTAAAAAATAATGTAAAAAAAGCATGGATGAAAAAATTTGTTCAAGAAAACAAATATAATGTAGGACTAGATGCAGCAATATTAATGAATCCACAAGTATGGGTAGCCTCAGGACATGTTGGAGGATTTTCAGACCCACTAATAGATTGCAAAGAATGTAAAACAAGACATAGAGCAGATAAACTTATAGAAGAATGGGCTCATGAAAATGGAAAAGATATGATAGCAGACGGTATGTCTGATGAAGAAATGATAAAATTTATGGATGATAATAAAATAAATTGTCCAGATTGTGGAGCACACAATTTTACAGATATAAGAAAATTTAATTTAATGTTTAAAACATTTCAAGGTGTAACAGAAGATGCAAAAGCAGAAATATATTTAAGACCAGAAACAGCACAAGGTATATTTGTAAATTTTAAAAATGTAATGAGAACAACAAGAAGAAAACTTCCAATGGGAATTGCACAAATAGGAAAGGCTTTCAGAAACGAAATTACTCCTGGAAACTTCACATTTAGAACAAGAGAATTTGAACAAATGGAACTTGAATTTTTCTGTAAACCAGGAACTGATTTAGAGTGGCATAAATATTGGAAAGATTATTGTAAAAATTGGTTGTTAAGTTTAGGAATGTTAGAAGAAAATATTAGATTAAGAGATCACTCAAAAGAAGAATTATCACATTATAGTAATGGAACAACAGATATAGAATTTGCATTTCCATTTGGTTGGGGAGAACTATGGGGAATAGCAGATAGAACAAATTTCGATTTAACACAACATATGAATCATTCAAAAGAAGATATGAATTATTTAGATCCAGAAACTAATGAAAGATATGTTCCATATTGTATAGAGCCATCACTTGGAGCAGATAGAGTTGCACTTGCTTTCTTATGTAATAGTTACTACGAAGAAGAGGTTGCAGAAGGAGATGTAAGAACAGTTTTAAAATTACATCCAGCTTTAGCACCATATAAAGTAGCAGTTCTTCCACTTTCTAAAAAATTATCTGAAAAAGCAGATGAAGTATATACAGAACTTTCAAAATATTTTATGTGTGATTATGATGAAGCAGGAAGTATAGGAAAAAGATATAGAAGAGAAGATGAAATAGGAACACCATATTGTGTAACAATAGATTTTGATACATTAGAAGATGATTGCGTAACAGTAAGAGATAGAAATACAATGGAACAAATAAGAATCAAAATAGAAGATGTTGCAAAATATGTTGAAGAAAAATTAATATTTTAAATTGTATAATTAATGAAAAGGTGTAGAGCAGCTGATTTTAGCTACTCTATACTTAAGGAGAATAGATGGAAATATTAGAAACATTTAATGAACTAAATAACAGCTTAAATACATTTTTGTTAAATGCAGGAATGTGGGCACCTCTTTTAAGTTCATTACTCATCGTTTTAGAAGCAATTTTTGCTTTTTTACCTTTATGTGTATTTGTAACAATAAATTTACTAACGATGGGAGATATATTAGGAAGTGTTGTTTCGTATTGTTGTACTGTTGCAGGTTGTTTTTTTACATTTTTCCTTTGTAGAGTTGGTTTAAATCCAATTTTTCAGAAATTTATGAAAAATAAATCTGGTTTAACTAAATTTATGAATATGATAGACAACATGTCATTTTCAAAACTAGTATTAATAATATCTATACCATTAACTCCGTCATTTTTTGTTAATTTAGCTGCTGGATTATCTAAGATTCCTAAAAGAAAATACTTGTATGCTCTTGCATTTGGAAAAACAATTATTATTCTTTTCTGGGGATTTTTAGGGACAAGTTTAATTGACTGTTTAACAAACCCTTTGATGCTGATTAAAGTGGTGTTAATGATATTGGTTTGTAATTTAGTAAGTAAATTTATTAATAAGAAATTTGATTTAGACAATATTTTTGAAAACAAATAAATACGTTTTAAACAAAAATAAAAAGAGATGAATTTGATTTAAATTCATCTCTTTTTTATGCAGATGAAAAAGTTCAAAGCTGTTTAATAGAATATTTATCAATATTTGTATAAGTATCCGCGTGCATACTGTGTGCAAATAAATACTATACAGAACTAAAATTGAAATTTTTAAGTATATAATTTTAGAAATTTAATTTTGGTAAAAGTATACTTTTAGTAGGGGTAATTACATATATATTTACTTTAAAGACATTTTTTATTACAATTTAAAAAAGTTTATATATAGTATAAAATAAAAAAGAAAAAAGAGGTAATTATGTAAAAATCTAAAAAATTTTTATAATATTAATTGTTTGCTTATTCATATTATTTACAATAGTGATAGAATTATAATTTAATAAATTAAAAATATCTAAAAATAATTTAAGTCAAATTAATGACATTAATAAAAGAATTGAAAATTTAGAAGGACTAAAGGAATATAAAAGTTCTAATGTAGAAAAAAATAAAAAATACTAATTCTGTAAATTCGAGTCCGTATGTTTCAGACAATAGTTCTATAGATAATTCAAATGACAATTCAAATACAAAAGCAACAGATATAGAATTTGATAATTCTCCAGAAAATGTAACTATAACTGTTATAGAAGATACAATAACAAATATATTTGCTTAAATATTAATAAAAGATACTTATGAAATCAGTTACGCATGGAAGGAAAGTTTCGTTTACAAGAAAAATTAAATAATAATTGGAAAGATGTTACACCAATTAAAGATTTAAATTTTGTAACAAGATAATATAACCTAGATGATAATCAAGAATTAGTTTTTAAAACTAATTCTTGATTATTATGGACCTTTAGAAAAAGGAACATATAGAAAGTAAAGCCAAATTATTATACCATTATTCATAGAAATACATCTTACTATAAATAAAATTTGTTGATATAAAAAAGTTATTGTGATAATATAGAAGTAGTATTAAAATATAGGAGGGCTTTATGGATGAAAGAAGAGAAAAAGTAATTGAGTTTTTAAAAAGTAATGGTGTTAATGAAGATTTTTTAAGTAAACCTGGAATTGTTGAATTATGTATTAGAGAATATTTACAAGGTAGAACAGATATTAATTTTGATGGAGAAAGACTAAAATTTGGAAATTATACATTTAAGACTGATAGTATTTCATATTATTATGATACTGAAGTTCTATATGGAAACAATTATTCAAGTGTCGACGGAAATATTTCTCTTAATGAATATGGAATTCCAATTGAAATGACAGAATATAGTGAAACGCATGGATGGATGGATGGTGATTTATCAAGTAGTACAAAATTGGTGCGTCAAAACGGCAAAATAATAAGCAAGCAATATTCAAAAGATGAAGAATATTTTGATTCTGGTAAAGCAATACTTGATGTAAGCAAAACTGCTTTATCTCATTCACGTGAAAAAAGGACAGCAGATAGTATATTAGAAGAATTTGATAAAAATGCTGAATATATAGTTCAAAACTATCCTCAAACAGAAACATATTATAAACAATTAAGAGAACAAGTTATAAAAGCGATAAGAGAAGAATACTTAAGTGATCCAATGAGAACTTCTATCGATATCAGTGAAAGTACAAATGTAGTAATTTCACCAGAAGAATATCAAAATTTAATTCAAAAATTATGTACAGATATTGAAAGTTTAAATGAAAAAAATAAGTCTTTAACTACTAGATTAGGTATAGCTTTAAATTTTTGTGAAAGAGTTAGAAACAGCAAAATGGGTCAGATTTTTTTTGGAAGAGATATAAAAAGGTTGCCTAAAGGTACTATAGATGATTCTGATATCAATAGGTAATAAAAAATTCAAAGAAGCCTGTTTTATGGTTATAAGTTATCAAATAAATTAATGGCTGACAGCTTAAGAGAATAAAATTTAATTCAAATATAAAAAGGACTGATTTCAGTCCTTTTTTCGTGCAAATGCTCCGTGCATATTCCGTGCAGAAACTAAAAATTAATGAATAATTTTGAATAATGTTAAAATTATATTGAATAATGAAAAAGATCTGTAAATCAGTAGTATCATATTACTAAATATATTTGAACAAAAATAAAAAGAGATGAATTTGGTTTAAATTCATCTCTTTTTGGTGCAGATGTACGGCACGGAATGGCTTAAAATGTATAATATTCTAGGTTTTCTGCAACTAAACGGGTGGTAAATTGGGAAAAATATAAATTTATAAATCAATAATGATGAATATTGTTGAATAATTATATGATATATTTTATAACAATTATTTATATTATATTCAAAATAATGGAAAAATTATTGACCCTTAATAAAATATACGTTATAATTTAAAACGCATTGTGTGTTTTAGGCGATGCAACTGCATTTGCAAAATAGTATCAATTTTATTGAGCAAATGTAGTAGAATATGGGGATATTTTGTTTTTCGTTATCAATATTGGAGGTATGTACAACATGAAAACAAATATTTCAAGAAAAATCATGAGCATGATTCTGTGTGCTATTATGCTGTTTGCTACGGCAGTACCGGCATTTGCAGCAGAATCCAAAACGGAAACATCAGAAATTGTACTGAATGAAGTATCAACGGCGAGTGGAGAAGTATATTATGGAAATAAGTGGTTGGAACCTGGAAGATATACTGGAGACCCTTATTTTACGGTTTCTTGTCCATTAGACGGAACATTTTATGCTACTTTTGAATTGAAGGCATCTGATACCAATTCTGATGCAACACTTTACGTTGAGTATCCTAACGGAAATACTAGGTTGGTACCAATAACCTTAAATTCCAACAATAAACCGGTATATAAGCTCAGCTTGTACTATACTGGTAGTGGAACTACTTATAAAATCCACTATGTAGGATATACACAGACTGGTATGCGTCTGATGTGTTGGATGTACAAAGATAAACCAGATGATTATGACGATTACCATTAATTTTTTTAACAATTTAATAATGTGAGTTTCTAAATACTTATCCCCATATTCGAATTAAAGAGGCAGAAATGCCTCTTTTTTCTTTTCGATTATAAAAAATAATTGAAAATATATTAATATAATAATATAATGTTTATAATATACGTGAAAGGAGTAAATATATGAATAAAATTTTAAAAATAGTATTAATATTAATTTTTATTTTCATTATTGTTTTTTTTATAAATTTTGTAAGAAACTATTCAATTTTAAATTCATTATATTCTTATAATAA
>CABUJR010000005.1 GCA_902492015.1 uncultured Eubacteriales bacterium
TATCCACGCTCTAATGGTTCACATATGAATTTTGCATAATTCCTCTTATCGTCTGTCTCTACACATTCGATGTTTGGTTTTTCAAATTCAATCATTCTTACCTCCTAATATTGGTTACACATTAACCTATAAAATTTATATATTCTTACGTACGTATCCTAAGTATTCAAATTTTCTAAAATATAATATTATATATTAGTTTTTAGAATATAACTCAACAATTAAATGTTCCTCAACTGGTAGATCAATTTCTTCTCTATTTACTGTTCTAAGAACTTTAGCACTTAAGTTTTTGCTATCTAACTCTAACCATTCTGGAATTGGTCTTGTAGCTCCAGCTTCAACATTAGCTTTTATTACACCGTTATCTTTTCTATTTTCTCTAACAGCTATAACATCTCCTGGTTTTACTAAATAAGAAGCAATATCTGTTTTTACTCCATTTACTTCTATATTTCCATGTGTTACTATTTGTCTAGCTTGTGGTCTTGAAACACCTAAACCTAATCTATAGACAACATTATCTAATCTACTTTCTAATATTTGTAAAAGGTTTGTACCTGTTATACCTTTTTTATTAGAAGCCATTTCAAAGTATTTTCTAAATTGTTTTTCACCTACACCATAGAATGATCTTGTTTTTTGTTTTTCTCTTAATTGTGTACCGTAATCAGAAAGTTTTGTTCTTTTTTGTCCATGTTGTCCTGGAGCATAGTTTCTTCTTGTTACACTACATTTATCAGAATAACATCTTGTACCTTTTAAGAACAATTTTTGTCCTTCTCTACGGCATATACGACATTGTTCGTCTTTATATCTTGCCATTTGTTTAAATACACCTCTTTCTAAAAAATTCTTTATAAATTCCTTTTATTATACTCTTCTTCTTTTTGGTGGTCTGCAACCATTATGTGGTATTGGAGTAACATCTTTAATCATTGTTATATCCAATCCAGCTGTTTGTAATGATCTTATTGCAGCTTCACGACCTGCACCTGGTCCTTTAACATATACATCTACAGTTTTTAATCCATGTTCCATTGCTGTTTTAGCTGCTGTTTCTGCAGCTTGACCAGCTGCAAATGGTGTACTTTTTCTAGAACCTTTAAATCCTAATTCACCAGCGCTTGCCCAAGAAATAACATTTCCTTGTGTATCTGTTATAGAAACTATTGTATTATTAAAACTAGAATGAATATGAGCTGAACCTTTATCTATGTTTTTTCTTTCTCTTCTTCTGATACCTGTTTTCTTTGCGCTACTATTAGCTTTTGCCATTTGGTATTTACCTCCCTTAAAAAATATTTTTTAATATTTATTTTTTGCTTTTACTTACTAATTTTCTAGGACCTTTTCTTGTACGAGCATTAGTTTTTGTTCTTTGTCCTCTTACAGGTAGTCCTCTTCTATGTCTTATTCCTCTGTAGCATCCAATTTCTGTAAGTCTTTTAATGTTTAAAGCAACTTCTCTTCTTAAGTCACCTTCAACTTTAAATCCTTCCATAGCTTTTCTTATTTTTGCTACATCATCATCTGTTAAATCTTTTACTCTAGTATCTGGATTTACACCAGCTTCTTTTAAAATTTTTTGAGAACTAGGTAATCCTATACCATATACATAAGTTAATCCTATTTCTACTCTTTTTTCTCTAGGTAAATCAACTCCTGCTATACGAGCCATAAATTTTTGCACCTCCATAAATTTTTAACTTTACTTACCTGTTGTTTTTTATTTTTAAACCTGAAATGTATCATATTTATATACAATTATAAATATGATAGTTAATCTAAAAACAAAAAACATTTATATAAATACAATCATGAATATCAAAATTGACAGCCGCTCCATAATTGTATTAATATCAAAATTTAATAGTTTGGTTAATTTTAAAAAATTATCCTTGTCTTTGTTTATGTTTTGGGTTTTCACAAATTACTCTAACAACGCCTTTTCTTTTGATTATTTTGCATTTTTCGCAAATTTTCTTTACTGATGGTCTTACTTTCATTTTCTTCCCTCCTAAAAAAATTATTTATCGGTATAAGTTAATTCCTTTATTACAGGATATGTACACACCTATATTTCCTATTAAGGAATGTTCCTTATTTTTTTACAACTTATTTTGCTCTCCAAGTAATTCTGCCTTTTGATAAATCATATGGTGATAATTCTAATTTTACTTTATCACCTGGTAATATTTTAATATAATTCATCCTAAGTTTTCCTGATATATGAGCTAATACTTGATGCCCATTTTCAAGTTCTACTTTAAAATTAGTATTTGGTAATGTTTCAATAACTGTACCTTCTACTTCAATTACATCTTCTTTAGACAAAATTCAATCCCCCTTATATTAACGCAAATAAGCCCTTTACAGGCTATTTGAACTATTTGATTGCTACCTTAGAGCAATAATCTAGAATATTATATATTATTTTTATAATATTGTCAATATTTTTGGTTCATTTTCTGTAATTAAAATTGTATTTTCATAGTGTGCAGATAAACTGCCATCTTGTGTTGCTATTGTCCAACCATCTTCTAATTCCCAAATATCTTCTCTGCCAGCCATTACCATTGGTTCAATGCATATAGTCATTCCTTTTTCTAACCTTGGTCCTCTACCAGCTTTTCCTATATTAGGAACTCCTGGTTCTTCATGCATTTCTTTTCCTATTCCATGTCCTTGAAACTCTCTAACTAAGTTAAAACCATTTCCTCTTACATAAGTTTCTACTGCATGAGAAATATCTCCTACTCTATTTCCTGGCTTTGCATATTTTAGTCCTTCAAAAAAAGCTTGTTTTGTAACTGCAACTAATTCTTTTGCTTCATCACTACAATTTCCTATTAAAAAAGTTCTTGCAGCATCTCCATTATAACCATTTTTTAAAACAACTAAATCAACACTTACTACATCACCCTCTTTAATTATGATGTCTTTTGAAGGTATTCCATGAATAACTACATCATTTATAGAAATACATAAAGTTCCTGGAAAATCTGGCACTCCTCTTACTCCACTTGGATAACCTTTTTGTGCAGGAACACCTCCATGCTCTTTTATAAATTTTTCTGCTAAGTTATCTAATTCTAATGTAGACATTCCTGGCTTTATTATTTTTTCTATATAATCATAAGTTAGTGCTGTTATCTTACAAGCTTCTTTCATAAGCTCAATTTCTCTTTTTGACTTTATACTAATCATTTTTTAATCCCTCAATTATATCTTTGGCAACATCTGTTCCCATTCTATTTATAGATATACTAATTTCTTCTGTTTTTAGTACACCTTTATTTTTATAATACTCAACTAAAGGACTAGTTTTTTCTTCATAAATTTCTAGTCTTTTTCTTATTGCATCTGGATCTGAATCATCTGCTCTTTGTTTTAAAGGTGAACCACATAAATCACATATTCCTTCTACTTTTGGTGGATGTAATTTAGTATTATATGTTGCTTTGCAATCTTGATTTGTACAAACTCTTCTAGTTAACATTCTATCTATTATTTCTTCTTTTGGTGTTACAAGATTTATTACTAAATCAACTTTTTTACCTACTTTTATAAGAATTTTATCTAACTCTTCTGCTTGTTCTATTGTTCTTGGAAATCCATCTAGTATAACCCCATCTTTAGCATCTTCCCATGTTAATCTATCTTCTACCATTGGAACAGTTATATCATCTGGTACTAAATTTCCTTTAGATATATATTTGTCTGCTTCAATTCCTAAAGGTGTTTTTTCACTAATATTTTTTCTAAAAATATCTCCTGTTGATATTTGTGGTATATTTAAGCTTTTACTTAATAAACCTGCAACTGTACCTTTTCCTGTACCTTGTGCTCCTAACATTATAATTACCATAAAAATATCCTCCTTCAATTTATCAATTTATACTAATTAAATCATAATTTTAATCACATATTATACTAAATATTTTATTTAATTTTTACATTTTTTATAAATATCAGTTAAATTTTTATTAAAATTTTATGAGATATAATTATAATTTAATTAATATAAATCTATAAAAATCATATATGGGTGGTTATAAAAACCACCCTATATAATTTAATTCTATTTTTCTAAAAATCCTTTATAATGTCTCATTACTAATTGAGATTCTAGTTGTTGTACTGTTTCTAATGCAACACCAACTACAATTAATATTGATGTACCACCAAAAGAAATATCTACACTTGAAAATCTCATTAACATTGGAAGGATTGCTATTAAACTTAAGAATAAAGCTCCAAACCAAGTTAATTTACCTAATATTGAAGATAAATATTCTGTGGTTGGTTTTCCAGCTCTAATTCCTGGTATAAATCCACCATTTTGTTTAATATTAGTTGCTACTTCTGCTGGATTGAATGTTGCATAAGTATAGAAGAATGTAAATCCTACTATTAATAATAGATATACAATAGCGTTTGCTAAAGAATATCCCCAAGCAACATTTGATGTAGATGTAGCTATTGAAAATTGATATAAACCTGCTAAAAATCCACTTCCACCGATTTTATCAGCTGCAAATATTTGAATCATCATAGCTGGGAATGTCATAAATGATGAAGCAAATATTACTGGCATTACTCCTGCCATTGCTAATTTAAGTGGAATATGTGTATTTTGTCCACCATACATCTTTCTTCCAACAACTTTTTTTGCATATTGAACAGGTACTCTTCTTTCAGCTTGTTGTACAAATACAACACCTGCAACTAAAATAACTGCTCCTACAACTATTGCTAATGCTGTAACTATACCTACAGTACTTATTCCAGTTTCTGTTACAATTAAATTCCATAATGTAACTATACCTGAAGGTAATCTAGAAATAATACCAATAAAGATAATCATTGATATTCCATTACCAATACCTTTATTTGTGATTTGTTCTCCAAGCCACATTAAAATTGCTGTACCAGTAACCAAAGATATTACTACTATAGTTCCAGTTAAAAATCCTGGATTAATGAATATTCCAGAAGTACTATATGATATGTATATACCTATAGCTTCAATTAATGATAATAGTAAACTCATTAATTTTGTGTATTTGTTTATTTTTTGTTTTCCAGTTTCTCCACCTTCCTTCATTAGTTTTTCTAATGAAGGAATAATCATAGCAAGTAATTGTATAACAATAGATGCTGTGATATATGGAGTTATTGTCATTGCAAATATTGATAAATTTGAAAATGCACCACCAGAAATTGTATTAATTAATCCTGTTAAACTTCCTGTAGCTGATTGCATTTGCTCTCCAAGTGCAATCGTATCAACACCTGGAACTGTTATAAAACATCCAAATCTAAATATAATTATTAAAATTAAAGTATATATTAATTTTTTTCTTACTTCTGGGGTTTTCCAAGCATTTTTAATAGTCTTGAACAACTAAATCACCTCAATCTTTCCACCTGCAGCTTCTATTTTCTCTGCAGCAGCTTTAGTAAATCTCTTTGCTTTAACTGTTAGTTTTTTCTCTAACTTTCCAGTAGCTAAAACAACTATTCCATCATTTATTTTTCCTATAATACCTTCTGCTAATAAACTTTCAGCTGTAACTTCTTTGCTTTCAGATTTGTTAAGCATTGTTAATGTTACTTCTGTATAATTTTTAGCATGGATATTTGTAAATCCTCTTTTTGGTAATCTTCTATATAATGGTGTTTGGCCTCCTTCAAAACCTCTTCTTACACCACCACCTGATCTTGCTTTTTGTCCTTTATGTCCTCTACCTGATGTTTTTCCAAGACCAGATCCAATTCCACGTCCAACTCTTTTTCTAGTTTGTCTTTTTACACCTGGTTGTAAGTTTCCTAATTCCATCGATTTGCACCTCCTCTATTTGATCTCGTATTTTCGTTTCAATTATATCATTAAAAAATATAAATTCAAACATTTTAGAAATAAAAATTATTTTTTATTTAGTTTTTTATTATAAAATTTCGCTAACTTTTTTTCCTCTTTTTTTAGCAACAGCTTCTACTGTTTGCATACTCTTTAGAGCTTCTAAAGTAGCATAAACAACGTTTCTTGGGTTGTTAGTTCCAAGAACTTTTGAATTAATATCTTTATATCCTGCAAGTTCAAGAACAGGTCTAACACTACCACCAGCTATAATTCCAGTACCTTCAGCACCTGGTTTTAACATAACTTTAGCACTTCCAAATTTACCAATAAATTCATGTGGTATTGTTGTTCCTACTATTGGAACTGTTATTAAATTCTTTTTAGCTTCTTCAATAGCTTTTTTTATTGCATCTGGAACTTCAGCAGCTTTTCCATTTCCAACACCAATATGTCCTTGTTCATCTCCAACAACAACAACAGCGCTGAATCTGAATGTTCTACCACCTTTTACAACTTTTGCAACTCTATTGATAGCAACTACAGTTTCTTTTAATTCTACTGATTTTTCTTCCATGGGAATATTTTTTCCTCCTTCTTTTCAAATTAGAAATTTAATCCTGCTTCACGAGCTGATTCAGCTAATGCTTTTACAACACCGTGATATATATATCCGCCTCTATCATAAACAACGTCTTTTATATTTTTTTCTAAAGCTTTTTTAGCAATTAAAGTACCAACTTCTTTTGCTGCTTCTATATTAGCTTTTTTTGTTTTTACTTCGCTATCTAATGTTGATACATATACTAGAGTTTCACCTTTTGTATCATCAATAATTTGAGCGATTATATTTTTATTAGATTTGCTAACAGCAAGTCTTGGACATTCTGTTGTACCACTTATTTTAGTACGAACTCTAGCGTGTCTTCTTGCTCTTTCAGCTTTTCTATCTATTCTAGTAATCATTATTTTCTCCTTTCTAGGTTTTCTTATAGGGGTATATTTAATCCCTCTTTTTTCAAGTATCTAATCTTTAAGGGATTAAATATACCCCTAAAGTTTACTCTTATTTAACCTAATTTGAACACTATTTTATTTTTTACCAGCTTTACCTTCTTTACGTCTGATAACTTCTTCAGCATATTTAATACCTTTGCCTCTATATACTTCTGGTGGTCTTTTTGTTCTAACAACAGCTGCTGTTTGACCAACTAATTCTTTATCTATACCTTTAACAATTATCTCGTTTGGTGTTGGTACATCAAAAGTAATTCCTGCTGGAGCTTCCATTTCAACTGGATGAGAATAACCTAAGTTTAATACTAAGTTATTTCCTTTTTTACTTGCTCTATATCCAACTCCATTAACTTCTAATTTTCTTTCAAATCCTTTAACTGTTCCTTCGATCATGTTGTTTAATAATGTTCTTGTTAAACCATGTAAACTTCTGTTTTGTGGTTCATTATCTGGTCTAACTACTGTTATAACATTATTTTCAAGAGTAATTTTCATATTTTTATGAAATTCTTTTTCTAATGTTCCTTTAGGTCCTTTTACAGTAATTGTTTGACCGTTTATTTTTACTTCAACACCTTCTGGTACTGTAATAGGTTTATTTCCTATTCTAGACATTTATTTTTCCTCCTTCTTTAAATTTTCTGCCTTAGCTTAAATTCTTTTAAAGACATCTTAAATTTTATACTAATTTACTAATTTTAATTAAGCAATTTAAAATTACCAGATATAAGCTAAAACTTCTCCACCTATACCTAATTCTCTTGCTTTTTTATCTGTCATAATTCCTTTTGAAGTAGAAATTAAAGCTATACCTAAACCATTTAATACTTTTGGTAATTCATCTTTAGATGCATAAATTCTTAAACCTGGTTTACTAATTCTTCTTAATCCATCTATAACTCTATTACCTTTCTCATCATATTTTAATGTTATTCTTATTATTCCTTGTACATCGCTTTCAATTTCTTCAAAAGATTTTATATAACCTTCTTCAAGTAAAGTTTCAGCAATAGCTTTTTTCATTTTTGATGTTGGAACATCAACTGTTTTAAATTTTTGGCTATTTGCATTTCTTATTCTTGTTAACATATCTGCTATTGGGTCAGTTGTATTCACGTTTTTTTACCCTCCTTTTTCTAATATTTATAATTCATTTATTAATTTTACCAGCTTGCTTTTTTTACACCTGGAATTTCTCCCTTATGAGCTAATTCTCTAAAGCAAACACGGCATATACCATATTTTCTAATATAAGCGTGTGGTCTACCACATAATTTGCATCTATTATATTCTCTTGTTTTATATTTTTGTGGTTTTGCACATTTTACTTTTAATGATTTTTTAGCCATTTTTTTCTCCTTTCATAAAAATCATTTCTAATAGTTTACAATTTGCTACACAAGTTATTTAGTAACTTATGCTACACATTCATAACCACTACTTTAGTTTTTAAATGGCATTCCTAAAAGTGTTAATAATTCTTTAGCTTCTTCATCAGATTTAGCTGTAGTTACGAATATAATATCCATACCTCTTAGTTTATCAACTTTATCATATTCGATTTCTGGGAATATTAATTGCTCTTTAACACCCATTGAGTAATTTCCTCTACCATCAAATGAGTTTCCAGAAACACCTCTAAAATCTCTAACTCTTGGAAGTGCTACATTAAATAATTTGTAAGCAAAATCATACATTTTTCCTCTTCTTAATGTAACTTTGCATCCTACTTTTGCACCTTCTCTTAATTTGAATGCTGCTATTGATTTTTTAGCTTTTGTTACCATTGGTCTTTGACCAGTGATTATAGTTAAATCATTCATAGCATTATCTAAAGCTTTAGGATTATCCTTTGTTTCTCCTAATCCTATATTTATAACTATTTTCTCTAATTTAGGAACTTGCATTACTGAAGTATAGTTAAATTTTTTCATTAATGCTGGAACTACTTCTTTTTCATATTGTTCTCTAAGTTTTTCCATTTACTTCAATTCCTCCTTTCATAATTCTATTTTAATTTTGCACCACATTTTTTACAAACACGAACTTTTTCGCCTTTTTCTTCAACATATCCTATTTTTGTAGCTTTACCACATTTTGGACATACTATATTAGCTTTTGCACTATGTATAGCACATTCTACAGATATGATTCCACCTTCTTCACCTTGTTTTCTAGGTCTGATATGTTTTTTTCTTATATTTACACCTTTAACAACTATTTTATTTGTTTTTGGTATTACTTCTAAAACTTCTCCTGTTTTTCCTTTATCATTTCCTGATAAGATTTTTACAGTATCACCTTTTTTTATTCTCAATTTTTTCACCTCTATTTCTTTCGAGATTTTTGTTTTTTTAATTTTATCTTAGTTTAAATAAATATACAAATCTATTTATTTTTAATTATTCTAAAATCTTATTATTCTAAAGTCATTTTTATTAATTAACTTTTTTAAATATATAATTATTAAATTATAATTATATGTTTTAATTATAAAACTTCTGGAGCTAAAGATAATATTTTTAAATATTCTTTATCTCTTAATTCTCTTGCTACTGGACCAAATATACGAGTTCCTTTTGGTGTTTTGTCTTCACGAATTATAACTGCTGCATTTTCATCAAATTTTAGATAAGAACCATCAGCTCTTCTAACACCTTTTTTAGTTCTTACTACAACAGCCTTAACAACTTCACCTTTTTTAACAACGCCACCTGGTGTAGCTGTTTTAACAGAAGCCATTATTACATCTCCTATTTCAGCATATTTTCTATGTGAACCGCCTAAACATCTAATACACATAAGTTCTTTTGCACCAGTGTTATCAGCTACTTTTAATTTAGTTTGTTGCTGTACCATTATTTAGTTCCTCCTTTTAAATTTATCCTGCTACACAGCAGAATTTGATTTTATTTTTTTACTGCTTTCTCAACGATTTCAACTACTCTATATCTTTTATCTTTTGATAAAGGTCTTGTTTCCATAACTTTTACTTTATCTCCAGCACCACAGATATTTTCTTCATCGTGAGCTTTTAATTTATATGTTCTTTTAACAGTTTTATTATAAATTGGATGTGCAACTGAGTCTTCAACTGCAACTACAACTGTTTTATCCATTTTATCTGAAATAACTGTTCCAATCATTGTTTTACGAAGATTTCTTTCTCCCATTAGGAATTTCTCCTTTCTTTTTAATATAATTAATTATTATTGTTTAATTCTCTTTGTCTTAAAATTGTTTTTATTCTAGCTATGTCTTTTTTAACTTCTTTTACTTTTAGTGGATTATCTAATCCGTTTGTAGCTAAGCTAAATCTTAATTTAAATAATTCTGATTTTAATTCACTTAGCTCTTTTTCTAGTTCTGGTGAAGACATATCTTTTATTTTACTATTCTTCATCATTATCACCACCTACTTCATTTTCTCTTCTAACGAATTTTGTTTGAACAGGTAATTTTTGAGCAGCAAGTCTTAAAGCTTCTCTTGCAACTTCTTCTGAAACACCTTCTATTTCAAACATAACTCTTCCTGGTTTTACAACTGCTACCCAATATTCTGGAGCACCTTTACCTTTACCCATACGAGTTTCAGCTGGTTTCTTTGTTACTGGTTTGTCTGGGAATATTTTAATCCAAACTTTTCCACCTCTTTTAATATAACGTGTCATTGCAACTCTGGCAGCTTCGATTTGATTTCCTTTTATCCATCCTGCTGTTGTAGCTTGTAATCCGTATTCACCTTCATTAACTACATTTCCTCTTGTTGCTTTTCCTCTATTTCTACCTTTTTGCATTTTTCTAAATTTTGTTCTTTTTGGCATTAATGGCATTAGTCGTTACCTCCTTTTGCTTCTTTTTTAGCTGGAAGAACTTCACCTTTATAAATCCAAACTTTTACTCCTATTTTTCCATAAGTAGTATCAGCTTCATAGAATCCATAATCTATATCAGCTCTTAAAGTTTGAAGTGGTATTGTACCTTCTTTATAAAATTCTGTTCTTGCCATATCAGCTCCACCTAATCTTCCAGATACAGCTGTTTTGATTCCTAATGCTCCAGCTTTTAAAGCTTTTTGCATTGCTTGTTTCATTGCTCTTCTAAAAGAAATTCTTCTTTCTAATTGATTTGCAATGCTTTCTGCAACTAATTGAGCATCAATATCAACATTTTTAACCTCAACTATGTTTAGGTTAACTTCTTTCTTAATCATTTTTTCAAGTTCTGCTTTTAATGCTTCTGAAAGGTTTCCACCTTTTCCTATAACTAAACCTGGTTTAGCTGTATAAACATTAACTTTTACGAATTTTGCAGTTCTTTCAATTTCTATTTTTGAAATTCCACTAATAAATAGTTTCTTTTTCACATATTCACGAATTTTATGGTCTTCAACAAGGTAGTCACTAAAGTTTTTTGAATCAGCATACCATTTAGATGACCAATCTTTAATAACACCAACTCTTATACCATTTGGATGAACTTTTTGTCCCATCGTAAATATCCTCCTTCCTCTTATTTACTTTCTCTTAAAACTATTGTTATATGACTTGTTCTTTTTCTTATTCTAACTGCTGAACCTTTTGCAGCTGGTCTTATTCTTTTTAAAGTTGGACCTTGATTTGCATAAATTTCTGCAACATAAAGGTTTGCTCTATTCATGAAATGATTATTTTCAGCGTTAGCAATAGCTGAATTTAATAATTTCTCTAATATTTCGCTTGATGCTTTAGGTGCGAATTTAACTATTTTTTGAGCTTCTTCAACTTTTTTTCCTCTAATTAAGTCTGCTACAATTTTAACTTTTCTACTTGAAATTCTAGCATAACTTAGAGTTGCTCTAGCTTCCGCTACTTGAGTTTTCTCTTCCACTATTATTTCCTCCTTCACTTGCTTTTCTCGATATACCTTTATATTTTAAATTCTAACGAGAAGAACTTATTTTCCTACTCTATTAATTGTTTATCTTTTAAAAACAATTACTTTTAATTAGTCTATTGTTAATTTTATTTTTTTGTTGTTTTATCTCCTGCGTGACCTTTAAATGTTCTTGTAGGAGCAAATTCTCCTAATTTATGACCGATCATTTCTTCTGAAATATATACAGGAACATGTTTTCTTCCATCATGAACAGCTATTGTATGTCCAACCATTTGTGGATATATTGTAGATGCTCTTGACCATGTTTTTAATACTTCTTTTTTACCTGTTTCATTCATAGCTTCAATTCTTTTCATAAGTTCTGGTGCTACATAAGGTACTTTTTTACTTGATCTTGACATTTTTTTCTCCTTCCTTACATGAATTAGAATAATTCATCTAAAATTAATGTTTAAGTTTTCTTAAACTGCTATTTTTAAATTATTTTCTTCTTTTAACAATAAATTTGTTAGATGTTTTTTTCTTATCTCTTGTCTTATATCCAAGAGCTGGTTTACCCCAAGGTGTCATAGGTCCACTGTGACCAACTGGAGCTCTACCTTCACCACCACCATGTGGGTGATCATTAGGGTTCATAACAGATCCTCTTACAGTAGGTCTTATACCCATATGTCTTTTTCTACCAGCTTTACCTAATTTAATGTTTTCATGATCGCTATTTCCTATTGTTCCAATAGTAGCTCTACATCTTACAGAAATTAATCTCATTTCTCCAGAAGGTAATCTAACATGAGCATAAGCTCCTTCTTTAGCCATTAATTGTGCCTCTTGACCAGCACTTCTAACTAATTTTCCACCTTGACCTGGATTTAATTCTATATTGTGTATTAATGTACCAACTGGAATGTTTGATATTGGCATTGCATTACCAGGTTTAATATCAACATTATCTCCAGATATTACTTTATCTCCATCTGTTAATCCTTGTGGTGCTAATATATAGCTTTTTGTTCCATCTTCATATTGGATTAAAGCAATATTTGCACTTCTATTTGGATCATACTCAATACCAATTATTGTTGCTTCCATGTTATCTTTTAATCTTTTAAAATCTATTATTCTATATTTTTGTCTATTTCCACCACCTTGATGTCTTACTGTTATTCTTCCATAAGAATTTCTACCTGCATTTTT
Organism: uncultured Eubacteriales bacterium; assembly: GCA_902492015.1. Classification (GTDB taxonomy): domain Bacteria; phylum Bacillota; class Clostridia; order TANB77; family CAG-508; genus Scatovivens. The sequence continues at coordinate 12,956 of CABUJR010000005.1, forward strand.
CTTTTTAGGAGCAAGTAATGATTTTTCTGGAGTTTTTTTAGTAATTTCTTCAAAAGTTGAAGAAGTCATATTTCTTCTTGATGGTGTATATGGTCTATAATGTTTAATTCCCATTTTAAATTCTCCTTTACATTTATTATCTGGGTTATTTCCCAATAAAATTAATCAATTATAAGTTTCTTAATATTTAAGCTCCAATAAATTCATCTATTGTATCTTTATATTTTTTAGAAACTTTTACTTCTTTTCCACCTTTTCCTAAATATTTCATATCAGAAACATTAGTATCGATAGTAACTATAGCTTTTTTCCAATCTGAAGTTCTTCCTTGATGAACTCCAACTCTTTTTTCTTTTCCTTTTACTACCATAGTATTTACTTTTAATACTTTTACTTCAAATAATTTTTCAACAGCATTTTTTATTTGAACTTTAGTTGCTTTTTTTGCAACTCTGAAAGTGTATTTTCCTTCTTGCATATCAGTACTACTTTTTTCAGTAACTACTGGAGCTAATATAATATCTTCTGCTACCATCTTAAGCATACACCTCCTCTAATTTTTTTATTGTATCTACTGTTAAAACTAATTTCTTATATTTTAATAAATCAAATACATTTATTGTATTTACAGAACCTGTTCCAACATTTGCTAAATTTCTAGCTGATTTTTGAACAATTTCATTACTTTCTGGTAATACTATAAAAGCTTTTTCTTCAACTTTTAAGTTTTTCATAGCATTAGCCATTTGTTTTGTTTTAATTTCTTTAAAATCAAATTTATCAACAACTACTAAATCATTTTCTAATACTTTAGAACTTAATAATGATTTTATAGCTAATTGTTTTTCTTTTTTATTAACTCTATATTTATATGATCTTGGTTTTGGTCCTAATGCAATACCACCTTTAATCCATTGTGGAGCTCTGATAGATCCTTGTCTAGCTCTACCTGTTCCTTTTTGTCTCCAAGGTTTTCTTCCACCGCCTCTTACTTCAGATCTTGTTTTTGTGCTTTGTGTACCTTGTCTTTGATTAGCTAAATAATTAACTAATACACTGTGTACAACTGCTTCATTTGGTTCAATTCCGAAGATTTCTTCTTTTAAATCAACTGTACTAACCTTTTTTCCTTCTACATTATATACATCTATACTAGGCATTTATTCTTCCTCCTTCCTTCTATTTAGATGCTTTTACTGCATTTCTAATTTTTAATATGCTACCTTTATTTCCAGGTACTGAACCTTTTATTAATATAGCATTTTTATCTAAATCTACTTTTACAACTTCTAAATTTTGTACAGTAACTTTGTCAACACCCATATGTCCTGGTAATTTTTTACCTTTAAATACTCTTCCTGGTGTTGATGTTGACCCCATTGAACCTGGTCTTCTATGATACATAGAACCATGTCCCATTGGTCCTCTTGCTTGACCATGACGTTTAATAACGCCTTGGAATCCTTTTCCTTTTGTTATTCCTTGTATATCTACTTTATCTCCTACTTGGAAAGTATCTACTCTTATTTCATCTCCAACTTTAACTGTTGCAAGACTTTCTGGACAAGCTCTAAATTCTCTTAAATGTTTTTTTGCTTTAACATTAGCTTTGCTAAAATGTCCTTTTTCTGGTTTGTTAACTTTATATTCTTTAACATCACCATATCCTAATTGAACAGCATTATATCCATCTGTTTCAACTGTTTTTACTTGAACTACTGAACATGGTCCAGCTTCTATAACTGTTACTGGAATAACTAATCCTTTTTCATCAAAGATTTGTGTCATTCCAACTTTTTTTCCTATTAATGTTTTCACCTTTCTTTTCCTCCTAACTATTGGCTCCAGCAAATTACTTTGCTTTAGCTTGGTTTGTTTTTATATCCATAAAGATATTTCAAATTACTAAAAATAAAATTAATCAAATTATAATTTTATTTCAATATCAACACCTGCTGGTAACTCTAATTTCATTAAGCTATCAACTGTTTTTTGTGTTGGATAAAGAATATCAATAACTCTTTTATGTGTTCTCATTTCAAATTGTTCTCTTGAATCTTTGTGTTTGTGTGGAGAACGTAAAATTGTTACTATTTCTTTTTCAGTTGGAAGTGGTATAGGACCAGAAACTTTTGCTCCTGTTCTCTTAGCAGTATCTACTATTTTTTCAGCAGACTGATCTAAAACAACATAATCATAAGCTTTTAGTCTTATTCTTATTTTGTCGCTTCCTACTTTTGTGTTTGATGTTGCCATTTAAATTTCCCTCCTTAAATAAATATATAGGCTTCGGCAAGTTATTAACGTACCCTGGTGTTTCTTTTAACCCCATTTTAAAATCCAAGCTTTCTTTAGTATTCAATATTAGATTGAAACATAAATCTTGTCTTGGATAAGTATGTACATTTATCAAACTTATCGCCCGGTCTAAGCCAAGACATACTCTGCAGAAGTTCCCTCCACTTTTATAGTGTAGCCACATTCTGCTTCATCGCTTTATCTTATGCTCATCTATTATACTACGCATATATACCTTTGTCAACACATTTTTTCTATTTTTTTGCATTTATTTTATATTTAATATGAAGTGAGAAAACTTCTATAATTATATAAAAAACAGCTCTAATATAAAGCTGTCTTTTTATATTTAATTCTTATTTAATTTTGTACATATTTTATAAAACTATTATTCTGAAATTAAAGAACAAGCAATATCTGTCTTTCCTTGTAGAACTCCATTATTATATTTTAGCAAGCTAACTTTTGGATCTCCTGTTGGTTGTGGAATTTCTACCAATATTTCCATTATGCCGTCATTATCTACATCTAAAACTTCTACATTACTTATACTCAAATAATATTCTGCATTTGTGTCTTTTTTCCATTGGCTTTTTTCAATAGAAGCTAAGTCTGCAACTTTAGCACCTTTAGAATCTACAACCATGATTTTTGAAAATCCTGTTGTTTTATTTGCTAAAACTAATATATATTCATCTGTTTGGTTTCCATCTAAATCAACAATTAAAGTTTTTACTGTATCAAATTCAGATATTTTATTATTATCTGAAACAATAGTAGGTATAGTATTTACAACCTTAACTTGTCTTGGGATTGCTTCATAATCTTCTGAGATTGCAACTTTTCCTACATTTTCCATTTTTACTAAACCTTCATAAACTTGTGTTGATAAAGTTCCAAGTTTTGCCTCTTTAAAACTATAATTTTCATAATTATAATATGTTATAACATATTTGTCTGCATCTTGATTTGTGCTATCTATATATTGAAGAGTTACTTCATCCATTTTAGTAGTATCTAATATTAGACCATTATATAAAACCACTAATTCTTCATTTAAAGTTTTTCTAGTATTAGAAGCATCTGTTGTAACAGTGTTACTTGACTGGCCTGTAACATCAGAGATAGCTGAATCTATTAAATTTCCTATTGGTATTACATTTTCTTCTTGAGTTTCATTAACTATATTAGATATATTTGCAACAATTTCACTATACTGCTTATCATAGTCTTCCTTAGCAGTATGTATTAAATAATAAGTTAATGCTCCTGTTCCAACAATTAAAATTGCAAGTGCTGCTAATATAAAATTTCCCACTGTTCCAATCTTTAATTTTATTGGTTCATGTTCAGTTTTAACATTCTCTGTTTTATTTTTCTCTTCTACTTTAGGATTCACTTCTTTTTCATTATCTTTTTTACTATTTTCATCCATAATAAGTTTCTCCTTTGTTTATCTTATAAAATTTTTTATAAAACTCCAGAACTATTAATATATTCTACAATTCTAACAATTTCATTAGTCATTGTATCTTGATATTTTGGTTCTTCTGTTTGAAAAGTGTCTAAATCATATCCATATTTATTTAAAAATCTATAAGTTTCAATTTCTATTGCATCCATTTTACTAATATGTCTATCATCAACAGGTAAATTTTTACCTTCTTTTTCTTCAACAATACTTTGTACTTTGCTTTCTAAAATAATGTAATTTCTTCTTAATTCTTCTGCTAGAGCTTTCAAATCTGTTACATCATCTTCTACAAGTTCATCATCTTCATTTTCATTAACAAACATTGTAATTTCTGCCATTAATTCATGAATACTATAATTATATGCTAAACTTAATTTTTTTGATAAAGTTTTTCTAATTGCTCTTTGTCTAATCTCTATCTGTTCTATCATGAATTCGTCCAATTTGTTCTGTCCAGTAATCATTCCTATTATTCTTCTAAAAGCACTTTTCTCTTCTATTATGTCTAAATCATCTTTTAATTTTTTTAACTCAGCTTCTCCTCTTATATCTCTAATTTTTTCTGCAATTCTTCTCTTAAGTTCATTTTCCTCTATTATAGCCATTTCATCGAAACGAGTAGCTCTACTATTTCTTACAGCTATTTTAGGATTATTAAGATAATTTATTAATGTACTTATTTCTATATTTACTTTAGATATTTTTTCTAGCTTTATTTCATTTGATTTGCTTTCACCATCTCCTAAAATAGCCTCTATTTTTAAATTAATATTTTGTAATAATTCTAGTAAAGCTTCAGCTGCTTTTTTCATATCAAAAGCATTGTTTAAAGCACTATAAGTTGCTCCCATGTTACCAGCTATTTTAGCATGATTTTGCTGTTTTGTTATTAAGCTTTTTATATCTTCTATAAGTTTTTCACCAGCTTGAATATTTTCTAAGCTTTCTATTTTTACCCTAGTATATATATTTTCTTCGTCTTCTAAAGATTTGTTTTTCAAGTTTGATAAGACAAAATCAATAGTATTTTGATTAGCTTCTGGCTCTTTAACTTCTAAAACTTTTGTTTCTTCATTTACATTTTCATTTTTTTCTTCAGAGTCTTCATCTATTTTTACTCTTTCAATTTCTTTATTCTGTAAATTCATATCAACAAATAAATTTTCAATTTCTCTACATTCTGCAATTAAATATACAGCTATATTTCTTTTCCACATATTTACAAATTCAATATTCTTTTTTCTAATCTCAAACATATTTGTTGATAAATTTTTAAGTTCTTCTAATTCTTTTGAAATTCTTTCAATGTCATCATAATCCTTTTCATTAATACTGTCTTCATCTATTTCTAAATCTTCATTATTATTTTCATATTTTGCAAGTAATTGTTCTAGTTTTCTAATATTTTCAAAATTTAGAGTATTCTCTTTTTCTAGTCTGATACATTCTTCTAATCTTTGATTAATAGAGTATGTATTAGATAATATGTAATCATATAAACCATTTCTTTCATCATCTGTTAATTTATCTAATTCTTGTTTTTCAATCTCTAAATTATATTCTTTTAATAGCTTTGAGCTTTTATCTAATTCGACTTCTTTTGATAAAGAAACATTTTTTATTTTTGTAAAAGGGGCAACTACTATTGTATTCGTTTTTTTATTATTTTCTAATACGTCGTCTACATATATATATGGAACATCATTGCTTAATTTTATTTTCATACAAACTGGTCTATTCCAATTTGAAGCATATCTATTTTCTGCTAATTTTATATCATCTGTAGCTATTAAAGGTTTATCTATAAAAATTTCGTTTCTTAATCTATCTATTTCTGCTAAATTAGTACCTCTAAAAACTTCTTCTTTTCTTGTTGTTTCTTTATAATATTGCTTTAGTATCAACTTATATAATAATTTTATAGTTTTTAAATTTTCTATTACATTTTCTTTATTATATGATAGAAAAACAGATTTATTTTCTTCATTATCACTTAATAAAGCTATATCTGTTTCGCAATTACTAATAAGCATTTGGTTTATAGCTAAATAATTTTTATTTATATATTTTTTTAAAGCATCTAATTCTTCATTTGTAAAACTCAAATCTATCATCTGTATCACCCCGTATTTTTTCACAGTATAATTGTATCATTTATGTTTTTTTTTAGCAACAATTTTATAACATTTTATAATAAAAAAATACACCTATTTTTTTACTATTGATACAATAATTTTTTATTGTATTTATCAAATATAGGCATATTTTTTCTTTATATAAAATTCTATTTAAATAATTTTATTGTTGTTTTAATATTTCAATCGCTTTATTTAATTGCACATCTTCTTGTGCATCTTCTGAAAGCTCAACTTCATAATCAGGAGAAATTCCTACTTTATTAATTTTTGTTTCATTTGGTGTAAAATATTCATTTACTGTTAATTTTAATGCACTACCATCATTTAAGAAAAATACATTTTGAATTACACCTTTTCCAAAAGTTTTTGTTCCAAGTGATTTAGCTCTGCCATTATCTTTTAAAGCTCCTACTAATATTTCTGATGCACTTGCAGAATATTCATTTGTTAATACAATTATATTTCCTTCTACTATTGGATCTTCCTTAGCTTTATCAACTTCTTTATTTCCTTTTGAATCTACAGTTATTAATAAAGTTTTATCTTTTTCAATCATCATATCAGCTATTTTCAAAGCTTCATCAACTAATCCACCTGTGTTATTTCTTAAGTCTAATATAAGACTTTTAGCTCCTTGATTTTTTAGACTTTGATATTTTTCTTTAAACTCATCTGAACAACCTTCATCAAAAGTTGCTAAACTCATATATCCAATATTATTCTCTAACATTTTTTCTTCAACATGATATACTTTTATTTCTTCTCTTTTTACATTCATGTCTATATATTCATTATCTCTTAATACTGTTACTTTAACTTCTGTTCCTGCTTCTCCTTTTATTTTATTTGAAACTTCATCAGAACTAACTCCTAAAACATTTTCATCATTTACTGCAGTGATAATATCTCCTGTTTGTAATCCAACACTTTCTGCAGGTGAGCCTTTTATTGGAGCAAGGACTACAACATTTCCATTATTATCTGTTGTCATATATATACCAATTCCAACATAATTCCCTAAAGCAGCTGATTGAAATTCATCCCACTCTTCTTTAGTCATGTATTCGGAATATTCATCTCCCAGTCCATTTACATAACCTTTTATAGTTTCATCCAAAACTTTTTGCTCATCTATTTCACCTAAAAATACTTTGTCTATTTCTTTTCTAAAGTTCTTTAAAGTGTCTGCAATCGCATCTATATTCTTATCTGAATTTTCTGAAACTTCAGATTTTTCTAAATTATTGGTTTTAAAATAATAGTATAATGTAAATTCAGAAGCTGCTACTGCAACTAACATAACTAAAATAATAGTTATAAGAGAGAATTTAATTATTAAAGATTTTTTCTCTTTCTTAAATTCTTCATAAATTTCGTCTTTTTCCATTTATCCTCCAGCTTTCTTTAATAAAATTAAGGTAAATATGCAGTAGGGTTTACACACTTTCCTCCAATACGAACTTCGAAATGCAAATGATTACCTGTTGAATTACCTGTTGTACCAACACTTCCTATTTGTTGTCCTTGTGAAACATTTTGATTTTGAGATACTAATCTAGAGCCTGGATACATATGTGCATATAAAGTCATTGTTCCATCATGATGATCTATTACAATATATTCTCCATAACTTTTATAATTTCCACTTGAATTTCTAAGTGCTGTAGATGTAACTACAGTTCCTGCTTTTACAGCATATATTGGGGTTCCAGAAGCACATGCAAAATCTACACCTGTATGACCTTTGTAAGCTCCATATCCGGTTGTAATATTTGACTTTGTTTTTCCAGCAAGTGGTGATATGTATCCCGCAGCACTAGGTGCAACTGGTGTTATGTTATTTTTTGAAGCTAAAGCTGCAAGTTCTTGTTGGATTCTTCTTTTATCTTCCTCAAATTCTTCTAGTTGTTGTTCTAAAACTTTTTCTTCTTCAGATAAAGTACTTGCAATAGCAGACTTTTGTTTTTTAGTTGCTGCTAATGTGTTTTTCTTTTCCACTATCGCTGCTTGAGAAGTTTGAATCTCAGCTTTTGCAGCTTCTAAAGAAGCTTTTTCATTTTCAATTTGTTTTTTAGTATTATCAATCTTATTTAACAATTCTTGATCAGATTCTGCTAAAATTTCTATTGTATAATATTTAGAAATAAAATCAGCTAATCCATCTGATGATAGAAGCATATCTAAATAAGAAGTACTACCAGATTCATATAAAGCAACTAATCTTTTATCAAGCAAATCTTTTTGTGTAGCATATTTTTCTTCTTGTTCTTTTATATTTGCATCTTTTGTTGTAATTTCATTTGTTAAGCTATCTATTTTAGTTTGTAAATCATCAATATCATTTTGAACTGTTGAAATTTCTGCATTAAGTTCATTTATTTGATTTAAATTTTCAGATAACTCACCTTTTACACCAGCAAGTTCAGAACTTTTTTCTTCTATTTGTGCATCTATATCTTTTAAATCAGATGTTGATACAGCATAAACTATTCCAAAACAGTTAATGCTAAGAAGTATTAATAATATGCTTATACATATTATTCCTTTTAACCTATTAATATTCATTTTTTCCTCCGTATTATAAATATTTTTTTGTTATTCTCCTTCAGTTTCGTTTTCCATGCTAGTTTCTTCTTGATTTTCATCTTTAGTTTCATTTTCTTGTAATTTTACGTCTTGTGCCACCATTTCTTCAGTATTGCTATTCTCTGTAAGTTGAGAATTATATGATGTAATATAATCTAAAGGTTGAACATACTCACCATTTATTCTTACTTCAAAATGAGCATGTGGTCCTGTTGCATAACCTGTTGCTCCAACTTTTAAAATTGGTGTTCCTTGAAATACTGTTTGTCCAACTTCAACTAATATTTCTGAACCATGAGCATATAAAGTTGTTATTCCTCCACCATGGTCAATAATTACCATATTTCCATAAGCTGTATTATCCCCAGCATAAGTTACTATCCCATCATTTGCAGCAATAAAATTAGCCCCCATTGGTGCTCCAATATCTACTCCTGTGTGAAGTTTGTAAACACCTGTAATTGGATGAGTTCTCATTCCAAAACTAGAAGTAATTCTAGTATAACCTGGAACTGGCCATGCCATAGAACCACCAACATAATCTTTACCAACATTAGCTATTGCCAGTAATCTAATTTCCGTTTCTATTTCTGCAATTTGATTTTGGTATTCTTCAACCATTTTTTGAAGTGCTGCTTGTTCATCAGTTAGTTCTAAAAGTTTATTATTTTTTATTACAGCCATATTAGCTAAAGAAATAGCATTTTTTTCTCTTGTTTCTCTTGAAGCAGTAAGAACATTTCTTTTTGTTTCAAGAATTTCTTTTAATTTTTTATTGTATTTTTTTTCTGCCTCAACATTTTTTAGTAATTCTTCATCTGCAGAAGTTATTTCTGATATTAAATAATAATTAGATAAAAACTCTGTTATACTTTTAGAATTTAAGATTAAATCCAAATATGAAACACTCCCAAGTTCATACATTGCTACCAATCTTTTTTCTAGTAATTTTTTTTGTTTTTCATATCTCTCATTTGAGCTATTTAATTCATATTCTGCTTTTTCAATATATGCAAGCAAATCTTTTTCCTGAGCTTCTAAAGTTTCTATCTCCATTTGCTTATCCAATATTTTCTGATTAATTTCTGAAATCTCTACTACTATTGCAGATAAGTCACTTTCTATAAATTGAATTTGTTCATTTGAACTATTTATTTGATTTTCTAATTCTGATTTTTCTAGTTGTAAATCATCTAAAGTTTTTTCTTCTTCATTTTCTGCATTTTCATTACTATTTTGACCATCATTTTCTTCATTATTAATTACTTCTTGATTTTCTATATCTCCTTGCTCTTCGTTAGAAGTAGCATTTATCGGTTTTATAATCAAACTGCAAGATAAACAAAATATTACTAAAATTATTAAATTAATTTTAATAAATTTTCTCATCTATTTAAGCTATACCTCCAAGTATTTTTTCATTGATACTGAACTTCCTATTATACCTACACCTATACCTAAAATAGCATAAACTCCAGCTATTGGTTTTGCAAGATCTATAAATTGAAGTAAAGTTATCTCCATTTGTTGTAATACTGTTGAAGCTTCTATATTTTGAATAACAACATCATATAATACACCTATAATTAATAAAGTAATTACAGCTGCTATTATTCCTATTATTACACCTTCTACTAAAAATGGCCATCTAATAAAACTGTTTGTAGCACCTACATACTTCATTATAGAAATTTCTTTTCTTCTTGCATGAACAGTTAATTTTATGGTATTAGATATAATTGTTATCGAAATTATTAAAAGAATTATGAAAATAATTCCTATTGTTATTCTAACTCCTCTTACGATTTTTATTAAAGTTGCTATAGTATTATTACTACTTTGTATATTTTTAACAAGAGTATCATGAGAAGTAGACTCTTCAATTTCTAAATCAACTTCTTCACTTTTACCTTCTGTTGCAATTCTTGCGCCAATTCTTCTTATTTCTTCTTCAATTTCTTTGTTTTTTTCAAGATCAGTCAAAGTTACAACAAAAGAAGCTGGAAATACATTATTTTCACCTTCATAACCAGCAAGTAGTTCTTGTTGCTCCTGTATTCTTTCTTTCATCTCATCTAAGGCTTGTTGTTTATTTTTATAAGTAACAGTATTTACTCCATCTAAAGCTTTTAACTCACTCTCAAATTCTTCTTTTTGTTCATCTGTAACTTCATCCCAAATGAAAACTTCCATACCTTGTTTCATTTGAACTTGTTCTAATATTGAATTTATGTTTACACCAATAGCAAAAAATATTCCAAAAAGAAACATTGTACAAATCATTGTAATAACAGAAATAGCTGTTGATTTTTTATTTTTGAAAACATTTCTAAATCCTTCTCCTACTAAATAAGAAAAACCACTATATCTCACTATTATACCCACCTTTTTTATCGTCTCTTATAATTACACCTTTATCAATTTGAATAACTCTTTTTTTCATTTTATTTACAATATCTTTAGCATGTGTTGCCATGACTACTGTTGTTCCTCTAGCATTAATATCATTTAATAAATTCATAATATCCCAAGCTGTTTCTGGATCTAAGTTTCCTGTAGGTTCATCAGCAATAATCATTGATGGATTATTTACTAAAGCACGAGCAAGCGCAACCCTTTGTTGCTCACCACCAGAAAGTTCATTTGGATAACATTTTGCCTTATTGCTTAATCCAACTAAAGATAAAACCATAGGAACTTGTCTTCTTATATGTTTTGGCGTAGCTTTTACAATATACATAGCAAAAGCTACATTTTCATATACAGTTTTATCTGGAAGAAGTCTGAAATCTTGGAAAACAACTCCCATACTTCTTCTTAAATATGGTACTCTTTTTGCTTTTAAAAAAGTTATATCTTTACCATTTATTATTATATTTCCTCTTGTAGCTTCTTCTTCTTTTAATATTAATTTAATTAGTGTTGATTTACCTGATCCTGAAGTTCCTACTAAAAATGCAAATTCACCTTTATCTATGCTAAATGTAGCATTATGTACAGCTTCTGTTCCTGTATCATATAATTTAGTTACATTTTTAAATTCTATCATTTAGATTTTTTTCCACCTTTCCAAAAAACATAACATGCTATTTTACTAATACATCATACCAATAATAGGAAAAAAAATCAATACTAAAAATAGATATTGGGGAATTTTTAAATAAAATTTGATGCAAAAATTTTATAATTTTTAATATATGTTTTATTAATTACAATCTATACTTTATATAATATATTTATTAATTGTTTATAAATAAAAAAGATATAAGTTTTTATAACTTATATCTTTTTTCAACTTATTTCACAAACTCATAAATAACTGGCCTTTTTTGATTCTTATTATTAGAAAATGCTACATTAAATTCTGATAATTCGTTATTTTCTCCATAATATAAATACAACACAAATTTATAATATCCATCTTCTTCGTGTGAACTTCCTGCCTTTATTTCAGCATATTTAAATTCATCCACTTTTACATTCTTACTTTCAACCATTTTTATAAATGTTTGAAAACTTTCAATAGAATCGATTCCTGTAATGTTTAAAATCTCATTTTTATATTCATTATAGAAATCTACACTATTAGCTTGAGCGGCATTTTCTTTTAAGAATCCTAAATAATCTACAAATTCTTTCATATTTTTATATAAGAAATCTCTGTCATATTCTCCCTCGTAATTATAAAGTTCATAAATTTTTCTAGGTAAAATAGTTTGCGCTTCATATTCTGCCCTAAATTCCTGAAAATCTCTTATACTTTCTTCATATTGTTTAGTTTTTACTAATTTGTTCAAATAAAATACTAAAATTGAAATTATAATTAGGCATATTATTAATATTATAAGCAATCTTTTTTTATATTTTTTTCGTTTTCTATCCATATAAATTTCTACTCATCTGGTTTCTTTACTTCTATATTAGTTATTCCATGGTCTTTACACCAATCTGTAAACGGCGTTTCTTCTGAGTATTTACCTCCTTCTGTAAAATCTATTTCTTGTGTATTACCATCATAAAAGTTCATATACTTTCCTTCTGTTATTAAAATCCACTCACCTATTCTTCTTTTGGTTAAAGCTTCAGCATATTGATCACTTGGATCTTCATAAGTAGTCCATGTAGATTCTGATACTTTTCCTGTAGACTTATATTCATCTCCTCTTTTAGTTAATCTTCCATAATTATGTAATATACTGATAAATGCTTGCAAATAGCCGTCTTCTATATCTTCTCCTAACTCTTGTCTAATTTGAGCTTTTTGTTCTTCAATTAAAGCTAAGTATACGTCTGTAAGCATTTCCAGATCTTGATTATCTCCCCAATTACTTATATTATATCCTAATTTTTTAGCTAAATCTAAATTGTAATGTGTTAATCCAAAATAATGAGTAGCTCCGACTCCATCTGATAAATCTACTGGTACAGAAATATATTTACCACCTTGCTGTTCTAAGTTTCCACCTTCTCCGTAAATACCCATCCAATATAAGAATTTTTCATCATCAAGTTCTTCCATTACATCTCCACCTTCATCAAGCTTCATATAATCTTCTACATTTTCTACTACTGTATCATCTAAATCTCTCATTATTATTCTTATGTAGTTTCCTATTAATTTATCTTCGTTTTCTGCCTCAGTTTCTTCTCCAGTTCCTGTTCCTTCTGATGTACTGCTACTTGTTGATGCATCTGGTCTATAATATTCATAAGGATGTGGTGAATCTTTTCTAACTTTTTCTACTACCTCTCTATCTGTCATTGTTCTTCCTAGTACTGTTCCTTCTTTTATGAATATTAAATCTTCACTCTCTAGATATATACTTGAATTTGCTTCATCTTTTACTGCTGATTCTGCATTTAATTTATTTGTTGCTTTTTTACTTGCTAATTTATATTCATCATCTTTTTCATATTTACTTTCTAATACTGCATCTTCTTCTGGTTCTTCTGTTCCTGTTAAATTAGCTGCTGTTACTTTTTTAAAGCTTTCTAGTGTTAATTTTTCTCCCTCTGGTAATTGCTCTGCTATTTCTCCTCCTGCTGTCTCTCCTTCTTCTCCAGATTCTCCATCTGTTCCTCCTGACAAGTTTTCATCTGGTAATTCACATACAAATCCATCTATATATATTATTTGCCCTGCTATTCCATATTTTTCATAATTCTCTGCAAACTCTTTGTATCCATATACTGTTTTATCTAAATTGTTCCAGTTTTCATGTTCTTCATCCATTTGTTCTTCTGTTTCCAATTTTTCTAAGTACCTTGCTGAACTTTTATCTGTTTCTAATGCTGCTTCATTATTTGTACTTGTTTTTGCTTCACTTATTCTTACTAAACTATCATCTTTCCATCTATTTTCTGTTAAACTTTCTAGCTTTTGATAATTTTCTGCATCTAATACTAATATTTTTGCATATCCTACTTTATCTGTTACTATCTCTCCTCCTTCTGTTTCACTTTCTGCTTGTGGCTCTCCATTTGCTGGTGTTTCTTCTTCACTCTCTCCTTCTGCTCCTGGTATTGCACTTGCTGGTCCATATTTTATGTCTACATTTGTTCTATATTCTTCTCCTGATACTGTATCTATATCTTTATCTTTATATGTATCATATTCTAATAATATTCCTGTTACTGGTGATACTACTACTTCATTTCCTTCATAGCCCTCGTATGATTCTTCTGAAGTTGATGTCCCTGTCAATGGTAATCTAACTGCAAAATGATATGGATGACTATCTCCCCAATCAGATTTTTCTTGAATTCCTGGTCTGTCTGCACTTATATAATGTCCAGCATTATAATATGTAAAAGTAGTTCCTTCTTTATTTTCTCCTAAAATCTCTACATGTGCATCAGCAGCAAAATTTTGTGCAGCTTGTGAATCCGTATCAGAGAAAAACAACAAATCTCCTGGTTGTAAATCACTCCATTCTGTTATTACTTCTATTCCATCTACATCTTTCAAAAGATTTACTATACCTTGGGCTGAATTACTATGTTGAGCAGAACTTATTAAGCCTACCTCTTGCAAAACCCATGATACATATGTAGCACAACATACTGTAGATTGAGCTTGGCTCTTTGATTCCTCGTATGTTGTTTTTAATTCACATGTATGTGAAAATCCTGGATTTTTTTCTCCTCCTAAAATGCAATATGCATAAGTTTTAGCCTGCATCTCTTCCATCATTTCTCTAGCTTTTGTTAATAATTCCTCAACAGATACCTGACTTGGCTTTTTCTCTCCTTCCAATCCTCCTACAGTTCCTTTCAATACATTTTCTCTTATATCAAAATTACTTTGCATTCCTGAAACTGTTGTAGTATTACCTGTTCCTGAAACTATACTCAAGTCTCCGTTTGCCTCTGCTTGACTTTCTGTTACTTGTTTCATAAGTTCTACTAATGTATTTTTTACATTAGCTTTTATATCTCCTTTTGAATGAATCATCGTTCCATATTCTTGTTCCCTTTTATCTATTACTCTGTTTGGATATCCTCCCGAACCTATATCTGGAACTAAAAATTGTAATAATCTTGGTGTTTCATCTGTTAATTCCTCTTTTGTAAAATATCCTAGTTCTACTATTAATTCTTTAAAATCTCTATATATATAATCAGCATCTAATGTATGTGTATTTTCTAGCATACTAAATGCATTTAATGAGTCTTGATTCAAAGTTACGTTTGCTGAATAATCTTTTACTGTATATGTCTCTGTCTTATCATCTTTTGTTATACTTGTTTTTTTCTTTAAATCCTCTTCTGTTAATGGACCATAAGCAATTTTATTGTCGTTTCTCAATTTTGTTATTATTTCTGCTGTTTCTGCTGAACCATCATATCTAAAATATCTATTTTGTAAAAACATTTTCTTTATTTCTGAATTTGTTACTGTTCTTTGACCCTCTCCTGTTTGTACTATATTTCCAGTAGTGGTTAAGTTTACATATATTTTTTCTTTTATTGCCTTATCTTCATCATCTGCTTCTATTTCTTCATCAGGATATAATCTTTCATATCCTGTTGATGATTCATCTTCATTTTCTTCATAAGCTGACCAAACTGTATCTGTATTTGCATCCCATCCTAAATCTGTTAACTTTTCATTATCTGTAGATTTAATAGTAATAGCTTTTTTACCTAATTTTATTCCTTCTGCATCTGCCTCTTCCTGTGTTCCTTCGTATGGCTGAGATGCTAAATTTCCATTTTCATCAACTGGATATAATTTATATTCTCCTGCTTTATCTGGCGCTTCCTCATAACTATATGTTTCATATAAAGTCCAGCGTTCTTTCATCATTGCTTCATATTCATAATCATAATCTACAAATTCTAATTTGTTTTGATTAGGATCATTTCTATTTAATACGAAATATACATCTCTATACCAATGATCTGTAACATTTGCTATATACGGTAAATAGGTTTCAAAATCACTGTCATAGTCATTTGTAAGATATGATTTTATCTTACTCAATTTATTTCTACAATTTGTACATGTTTCAGTTATTGTGTTTACTTCTTGAACTTCTCCTGTATATGGTTCTCCCGCTTTATCTATTTCAGTATTTTCTTTATCGGCATAAATATAATTATCTTCATCTTTTTCTAAAACATATTCTCCAGAAGAATCAAAATATACAGTTTCAAATCTGCATGAACATCCATTGCTTCCAGGACCAATATCTATACCTAAATTTTGAGCAGCAGTTATTTCTGAAGATGATATAATTAAATCATCAAACCAATTTATTAGAGAAGAAAACCAATTATTTCCTTCAAAAACTGCTGTTTCTTCTTGTAATTTTGTTACATCTACATAGCCTAAATCTGTTTTATATGCAGTCATTGCAGTTCCTTCTATTTCATGTAAATAAATATTTATAACTGTATTAAATGATGTTGCCATATCATAAGCTAAATCTGGCATTTGAGTTGCTTTATGTACTGATAGCAGGAACTCTAAAGGCATACCATATCTTCCTGTCCAACCATCTAAACTAAATTCCATTGCATTATTATTCTTAAATACGCTCTTTTTAGTAATTAAAAGTTTTTTACTGTCTGTATCTATTTCTATTGAATCCCAATTCCATATAGTACTTGTATTTACTGGTTTTCCTTCAATTCCAACTCCATTATCATAATAAAACATTAAAAGTCCAGATCCCCACTCTTCCATGGCTGCCTTTGTTATTCCCAAAGTATCTAAAATTGGTGCATATATTGCATTGTAAAGTTTATATATTGCTGTAACTGTTCCCTGCAAAAATTGTTCTAGCCAGTTTCCCTCTGGATCTCTCGTAGCTAAATTTTTATTTTTTATTGTATATACATAATTATCTGAAACAATATATGCAAATATAAAATCGCTTTCTGCTCCAATTATGTTGTCATCATCATTCCTTATAACCCCAACTTCTTCATCGACGTGAACTCCATTAGATTTATCAACTTCGCCATTTAATTGATCTTCAGAAGTTAAATAATCTGTTAAAAATCCTTCTCCTTTTAGTTCATATCCCATTTGTTCCAAATAATCTAAAGTTGCATATATCTCATCACTTTCTACCTGTTTTGTTGTATCTGCTCCGAAAAAAGCTGCAATAAAATTACCAGCTTCTTTAAAAATAGCTTTTAATTGTTCCATAACCATACCTGGCATAGTTACAAAAAACATTATTAGACCTATTGCTATTATTAATATTACTAAACCAGCAAAAATACCACCAAGTATTGGAGCTATGGCAGCTAACATTGAGTGTTTTGCTGCTCCACCTTTTTTCAAAAAGTTTTGTACAGCTTTACTTGTTTTTTCTTTTAATGAACTCTGTTTTTGTTGCTCTGTATTATTTGATGTTGTTGTATCTTCTCCCCCTGCATTATTTTCTTGTAAGTCTTTTTCTTCATCACTCATACGCATTTTACCTCATTTTAAAAAAATTATAGTATCCTATTTATATAATACCATAAAAGTGGTATTTTTTCAATATTTTCAGCTATTTTATACCATTTATATACTATCATTATCTTCTTACAATTTCAACAAAATTAGAATTTTGTAATAAAAAAGAAAAATAAATCAAAAAATGTAATTATATGAAAAATAAACACTCAAATTTACTTTTCTCTTATTATACCATTTATATACTATCATTATCTTCTTACAATTTCAACAAAATTAGAATTTTGTAATAAAAAAGAAAAATAAATCAAAAAATGTAATTATATGAAAAATAAACACTCAAATTTACTTTTCTCTTATACTTCATATATTTCATATTTCACCTATAATACTTAATATAAAAAAATAAATGTAGATATCATTTGTATCCACATTTATTTAATAATTTCTTTTTATTTCAATATACATCATAATTTTGAATTTTATTCAAAAACTCTACTTTCTATATATTATATTTTAATCTCTTTTTACCTCTTCAATAATTTCTTTACTTGTTAATCCAAAATATTTTAGTAAAGCCATTGCATTTCCAGATTTTCCAAAGCAATCTTTCATTCCCATTCTTACTAATTTAGATGGATATTTATCAGTTAATACTTCTGATATTGCTGTTCCAAGTCCTCCTATTATACTATGTTCTTCTATTGATATAAGTTTTTCTGTTTCTTTTGCTGATTTTATTATTATTTCTTCATCTATTGGTTTTATTGTATGAATATCTATTACTCTTATGTCTATCCCTTCTTTTTCTAATTCTTCTTTTGCTTTCAAAGCTTCTGCTACCATTATTCCTGTTGCAAATATTGTTGCTTTTTTTCCTTCACCAAATTGAACTGCTTTTCCAAGTTCAAATTTTGTATTTTCATCATATATTACAGGTGTTGCTGCTCTACCAAATCTTATATATACAGGTCCTTTAATTTTTGCAGCTTCTTCTACTGCCCATTTACTCTGAGTATCATCACTTGGTGAAATTACAGTCATATTTGGTAGTCCTCTCATTAAATTTATATCTTCTAACATCTGATGTGTTGCCCCATCTTCTCCAACTGTAATACCAGCATGTGTTGCACATATCTTTACATTTAAATTTGGATAACATATACTATTTCTAATTTGGTCATATACTCTTCCTGTTGCAAACACCGCAAATGTACTTGCAAATGGAATTTTATTACAAGTTGCAAATCCTGCTGCTGTTGCCATCATATCTTGCTCTGCAATTCCCATATCAAAAAATCTTTCTGGAAATTCTTTTGCAAATATATTAGTTTTTGTAGCTCCTGCTAAATCTGCATCTAATACCACTACATCTTTATTTTCTTTTCCTAATTCTAATAAAGCTTCTCCGTAACTTTGTCTTGTGGCCTTTTTATTTTCAAAATCCATAATATTTTCCTCCACTTATTTATTTTAATTGTTTAATTTTATATTTGTTTATTACTTACTCAATCAATTACATAATTAATTATTTAATTTGTTAACCATTAAATTGTTTAATATTATTTATTTTATCATTTTACAAATTATTTATATTTTTTACCTAAACTAATTCTTCTAACGCTATTTTATATTCTTCTTCATTTGGAGCTTTACCATGCCATCCTGCTTTATTTTCCATATAAGATACTCCTTTTCCTTTTAGTGTTTTTGCAATTATTACTGATGGCTTTCCTTTTGTTGCTTTTGCTTGTTCAAAAGCTTTTAAGATTTCTTCAAAATTATGTCCATCTACTAATATTGTATTAAATCCAAAACTTTCAAATTTTTTATCTATAGGATATGGATTCATTACTTCTCCTACTTTTCCATCAATTTGTAGATCATTATTATCTACTATTGCACAAAGATTATCTAATTTATAATGGCTTGAAGTCATTGCTGCTTCCCAAATTTGACCTTCTTCTATTTCTCCATCACCCATTATGCAATAAACTCTATAATTTTTTCCATCAAGCTTAGCACTCAATGCCATCCCATTTGCTACTGATAAACCTTGCCCTAAAGACCCAGACGTCATGTCTACTCCTGGTATTTTTTTCATATCTGGATGTCCTTGAAGATAACTATCTACTTTTCTAAAAGTTTTTAAATCTTCTTTTGGAATAAATCCTTTTTCTGCTAATACTGAATATAATGCTGGCGAACAGTGACCTTTTGATAAAACAAGTCTGTCTCTATTTTCATCTTTAGGATTATTTATATCTACATTTAATTCTGAAAAATATAGTGCTGTTAATACATCAGTTATTGATAATGATCCTCCTGGATGTCCTGAAGCTGCTCTATATACCATTTCTACTATATTTTTTCTTACGCTTTTTGCTTTTGTTTTTAACTCTTCTATTTTTGATGTTTCTAACATAAATACACACTCCTTTTTTAATGTATTTATTATACATTTATTAATAAAATATTATAATCAAACTTATTATATATTATTAATTTTTCTTAAGCAAGAAAAATTATGTCCTATAATTTAATAGCATCTGGAAAAGCACTAATTTAAGGCATTTTCTGTTCTTTGAATTTTATGTGCTTAAAATATGTCTTTAAAAAGTATTATATTCTAGTAACAAATTTTATTTTATAAAATTCGTGTACAATATTTTGTAAATCCTTTATTTAGTAAGAATTGCATAGCACGCAGAGCACCTTCCTACTAATAAAAAAAGATGGTTATCTTCATCACCATCTTTTCTTATTATATTTTTTTATAATTTATAAAATCATTTGTGTCTAGTAAATTACTTTATTTATTAGACATTTCAAATAATTCAAAAGTTATTATCTAAAATGGGAAAATTCCAAATAAAAATCCTTTTGGCATATACCAAAGTACTATTCCTGCGCCTATTGCATAACCCCACCAAGGCACTGATGAAAGCAATTGAACAATCCAATTCCAAGCATTTCCACCTACTGTTGCTACTCCATTCCAACTAAATAAATCAGTTAATTTTACTCCTAAGAATGTAGCTTGTGATAAATCCATTCCAAATACGTCTGTTAAGTCAATTTCCCAACCTAATATACTTATAATATTAGCTTTATCAGGCAATTCATCTACCATAGCCATTTCATAGCTTCTAAGCTCACTACCTTTAAATTTTATTTGATATTCTTTAGTAGTTCCTGGCTCTATATCACTTACTTCTATGTATTTAGTTAATCCAAGTAAACCTCTTTTACTATATAAATCCAATTTTATCCATTTTGTTCCTGATGGATATTGTGAATTATTTGATACTTTTATTTGTAAATATCCATTTACGTTTGAAGCCTTTCCTGACACTTCATCTATTGATATATCTGAATTTTGACTTACTATACTTCCAGTCATCTTTTCATACATATTTTCTAGCAAACTATTTTCTAACACATAAGAAAGAAACATAAAACCAAGTATTGCTAGCAAATATAAAAAGAAGGTTTTCATTCTATCCATAATTTTTCCCCTTTATTTCCATATTACGACATATTTATTATACATCAGAATATTCGATTTGTAAACCTCCATGCTAAATCTTTACTTTTATCTCTTTATCTAAATACAAAGAATATATATATACTTCTGTTACTTTTTTGTCCAAAGCTTCTTCTAAAGCTTCTTTATATATTTTTAATTGATTTAAATATTTATTTACTAAGCTTAATTCATTTCCGTCTTTAACAAAATCTGTCTTATAATCAATCAGAATTATTTCTCCATTTATTCCTACTCCATATAAATCTATTATTCCCTGTACTAAAATCGTTTGATCATCGGCTTCTTCAAAAATTTCTTTTGCTAAAACTTTTTTACAAAATGCCTTTTCTTTTTCTATGCTTTTACAATTTCTTATTTTTTCAAAAATATTTGATTTTGTAAAATTCAAAACTTTACTAAGATTTATATATTCTGCCTCTTCACAAGTTAAAATATTTTTTTCTATAAGTTCTTGTTTTAGATTTTCAAGTTTTTCAAAATTATAATCTTCCTTGAAATTAATTTTTTGCATGAATAGATGCATTAAAGTTCCTTTTTTGCTTGCTGATATTATCTCTTCTTCCTGAATAAAACTTGGAGTTAAAGTCTCTATTCCTATTTCTTTATGATTTATATTTTCAAAATCTATTTCATTTTCAGTAAATTTTTCTTGTTTTATTTCTTTTATTTTACTAACCGTACTTTTTATAGGAAGCATTGTAGAAAGTTTTTCTTTGTATTGCCAATCAAAAATCTTCTTTATTTTTTCTGTATCTATTTTTTTATCAAAATCAAATTTTCTAAGTTCTTCTTCTTTTTCTTCAGATTTTAAAAATAACACTTCATTTTTTGAATATTTTTTTACTTCTATTAATCCTTCTAAATTACCTGATAAAATTACAAGCTCTATCCAATCTAAATATGAAATATATTTTTTTAATAATATTGGATTTATCTTTCCATTTTCTGAAGTATATACATTTAGTAACTCTTGTTTTTTATCTAAATCCTTTTGATATTCTTTTACCGTTCCTGTAATTATTAGTTTTTCTTTTGCTCTAGTAAGTGCAACATATAAAATTCTCATTTCTTCTGAAATGGTTTCTTCTTTTATAATTATTTTAATAGCATCTTTAGCTGATGTAGAATATTCTATCATCTTCTCATAATCTATATATTGTGGTCCTATTCCCATTTTTTGATGTAATAAAATATTAGAATTCAAATCTTGTAAATTAATTTTTTTCGAAGTTCCTGCTAAAATTACAATAGGAAATTCTAATCCCTTACTTTTATGAATACTCATTATTCTTACTACATTTTCATTTTCTCCAATTACTTTTGCAGCAGACATATCACTATTTCCACTTCTTAGTCTTTCTACAAATTTTATAAAATTAAATAAACCTTTAAAACTTGTTTTTTCATATTCTTTTGCTCTTTCAAATAACATTTTTAAATTTGCCTGTCTTAAACTTCCATTTGGCATTAGACCAACATAGTTATAAAAATTAGTATCTGTATAAATTTTCCAAATTAATTCTGCTAAACTTAAATAATCTGTTTGTTCTCTCCAATTCTCGATTTTTTCTATAAAATCATCTAATTTTTTCTTTAACATTCCTTCTAAAGTATTTCTTGCAGTTTTTATACTTTCATAAAAACTTGTATCTTTATCGCAAAGTCTGATTTTTAATATCTCATTATCTGTGAATCCACCTATTTCTGAACGTAAAACAGATACTAAAGAAATATCATCTATTGGATTATCTAAAACTTTTAATACATTAATTATTGTTTGAATTTCTATAGTATCTAAATATTCATTTGATGCTTCTGAATATACTGGTATTCCTCTTTTTAAAAGTTCTTTCTCATATATTGGAGCTACTTTTGATGTTGCTCTTAATAAAATTACAATATCTTTAAAAGTTGCTTGTCTATAACCTAATTTTTTATCTTTAACCTTTGCTTTTGAAGATATGATTTCTTCTATTTTATTTGCTACAAGCCTTGCCTCGACTTCTTCTTTTTCTATATATTTATTTTCTTTTAAAACTTCATCTTGTTCTTCTTCATCATAATCTTCTTTTAATTCTATGATATTTAACTCTGCTTTTCCTAAAATATCTTCTCCTGTTTCTTCAAAATCTGCACCTAAATTTAAAAATTCTGTTTCATTATACTCAATATCACCTAAATTTTTGCTCATTATGTTTTTAAATACATTATTAGTTATATCTAATACATTTTTCCTGCTTCTAAAGTTTTTAAATAATTGAATTTTTAAACCTTTTTCATTTCCATCTAATGAATATTTTTCATATTTATCTAAAAATAATTCTGGACAAGCTTGCCTGAATTTATAAATGCTTTGCTTAACATCACCAACCATGAATAAATTATTGCCTTTTGAAACAGTTTTTAAAATATATTCTTGTACTTCATTACTATCTTGATACTCATCTATTGCAATTTCTTCAAATTTTTCCTGATACTTTTTGGCTACTTCTGTTGGTATATAATTTCCATTTTCATCTTTTTTTACTAATATTTTTAAAGCATAATGCTCTATATCATTAAAATCTATAATATTTCTTTCTCTTTTTTTCAATTTAAATTTCTCATCAAACTCTAATATTACATCTTTTAATATTTTTAAAATCTCATACATCTGATATATATCTTTATAAGCATTTTCAGAATCATATACTAAAATTTCTTTTACAATTTTCATTAATTTAGCTTTTACAGTATCTCTTGATTTTTTGGCTTCATCTTTTGCATCTAAAATAATTTTTCTGTCTACTGGCCAAGATTTAAATTTCATTTCATTTGCAAAATTATAAGCTTCATCCCAAGATTTTTTGCTTTTTTCGTATAAAGTTTCTAAAATTTCTATATCTGAAACTATAGTTAAATAATATTTTTCTAATTCTGTATATTTTTCTATTTTACTTTTGATAATTTTCAAACTATTTATTGCATCTATAATCTCTTCTTTAAGATTTTCAACTAAAACTTCTCCCCAAATACTTTTAGAAAAATCTTTATTTTTTTCATCAAATTTGAAAATATTTATTTTTTCTATAAGCCATTCATTTGGAAAAGGAGCACTTTGCATAAATCTATATATCTTAAGTACAATATCTTTTAAAGCTTCATCTCCTCTATATCCAGTATAAGTATTTACTAATTTTGCAAAATTTTCATCTTCTGCTTCATAAAGTTCTTCAAAAACATCTTCTATCACTTCTTGTTTTAATAACTCTATTTCTTCTTCTGTCCCTATTCTAAAATTTGCTGATAAATCTATTTCAAAAAAATTATTTTTTATTACTTCTAGACAAAAAGAATGTATTGTGCAAATATCTGCTTTTCCTAAAAGAATTACTTGTTTTTGAAGCTCTTTATTTTCTGAATCTTCATCTATTTTTTTATATATTGCTTCTAAAACTCTTTCTCTCATTTCTGAAGCTGCCGCATTTGTAAATGTTACAACTAATAATTTATCTATATCAATTCCATCTTTTAATATTTTTTGAATTATACGTTCTACTAAAACTGCTGTTTTTCCACTCCCAGCAGCTGCTGCAACTAATATATTAGCATTCTTTTTATAAATTGCATCTTCTTGTTCCTTTGTCCAATTCATTTTTCTATCCTTTACATACTTATTTTTATATAAGTATCTTATAATATTTTTTGAACTTTTTCCACAATTTACACAAAAAAACTATTAAATTAATAATAGTTTTCCACAGTTTTATAACATATTGTGATTTTTCAAGTGCTAAAACAGTCCATTTTGTGGATTGTTTCAATTTTATTTTTCTCTTTCCACAATTTATCCATTTTAATTATTTATCTTAGCATTAATTTTTTTACATTTAATATTTTTCATTTACTTTATAGTCAGTATTTTTAATTAAATTAATAATTTAATTCTTTTAATTTCTTTATACTTAATCTTCATCACTTTTACTATTTTAATATAAAAAACTTCTTTTTCCAATTTCAATTATATAAAATTATTATTTCTTTTTTTTTACAATTTTTAAAAGTATATTTCAAAAAAAATCACAAATAATATTTTTATATGGAGGTAATTTTAATGGATGATTTAACTATTTTAAATGAGATTCATAAAGGAGTTACAATGGGGATGGCTTCTTTAGAACATATCTCAGAAAAAACTAATGATGACGAATTTAAAGACGACTTAAGTTTTCAATATAATACTTATCTAACTACACTTGATAAAGTAAATTATGAATTTAAAAAATCTGGTGAAATTCCAGATGACACCCCTATAAATCAAAAAATTATGGGATGGACTGGTATTCAATTTAATACTATTAATGACACATCTAATTCAAATTTATCAGAAATTTTAATTCAAGGTTATGATATGGGAATTATTAAAGGTGTGAAATTATTAAATCAAAGCCCTGAAGCATCTAAAGATGTAAAAGACATTTTAGATGGTTTTATAAGATTACAAGAAAATAATATTGAAAGACTAAAAAAGTTTTTATAGATTTAAAAAATCATAAATAAAAATTTGTATAAGCTTTATAAATTGAACCTTTCAAACTTTACAGTAGAAATAAATTAAATATTATTGTAAGTACAAAAAAGATAAATGAAAATTTAAAATTTCATTTATCTTTTTTTACTTTTATTATTTTTGATAATTTAATAATATTTAACTTTATTCAGTAACAACTGAATTATCAGGTGTTTGATTTTCAGTTTCTCCTGTTGCTGGTATTAAAACTTCTTCTAATCTTGTACCACATACTGTACATTTT
Organism: uncultured Eubacteriales bacterium; assembly: GCA_902492015.1. Lineage (GTDB taxonomy): Bacteria > Bacillota > Clostridia > TANB77 > CAG-508 > Scatovivens. The sequence continues at coordinate 38,709 of CABUJR010000005.1, forward strand.
TTATATTTTAAACCATTTTCTGTACTTGTTGCTTCTTTCTCTATAATCCAATCACTTACTGTATGTGAACTCATTGGTGTCTCTACTTCAGTAGTTTTATCACATGATGAACATTTTAAAACTTTGCTTCCTTTTTCAGTACAAGTTGCTTGTTTCTCAGAAACAAGTATTGAAAAATCATGTGTATGTGATGTATTGTTATTATTATTGTCTTCTTCCTTTAATTTATCTATTTTTTGAGTTTCTTTATATTGGCATCTTGAACAAATTCTTTCTTTTAGTCCTTCTTCTGTAGTTGTAGCTGGTTTTACAGTCTTCCAAGAACCAAATTGATGTCCTAAAGCTGGAATTGTTTGAGTTTCAGTATCTCCACAAGAACATCTTAATACTTTACTTCCATTTGCTGTACAAGTAGCTTCTTTTAAACTACCTTTTACAAGCTCTGAAAAACTATGTGTATGTTTTGCTGGTGCTGTTGTTCCGTAATTAAAATATGCAATATTCATATCAACATTTCCTGCAATTCCAGGAACACTTCCTTGACTTGTATATTGCCACATATTGAAACTTCCACTGTAATCTGTTTGTGATGTGTAATGAGCTAACCAGAATTTGCAATTAAATGCTCCTCTAGAAAACCTACTTGTTATATCTGTTTTATTTGCATAAAGCATTGGCTCATATCCATTTGCCTTTACAAAGTTTAAAAATGTTAATGCATTACTTGTTGCTTGTGCTCCACCAACATTTGCACATCTATATCTTCCAAAATCTTCAAAATCATATACTACTGGATATGTTATTCTATATGTAGAAATTTGTTTTACTACCCAAGCTGCCTCTTCTAGAGCCTCTTGTTCATTTACAGCTGTTGAATAAAAATAAATTCCTACTTTTATTCCATTTGCTGTAGCACCTGCAACATTTGTTCTAAAATAAGCATCTTCATATATAGACCCTGCTGTTTGACCTCTAAAACCACAGCGTATCATAGCAAATTCAACACCACTTGCCCTTACTTGAGCCCAGTTTATTTTTCCTTGATGTGCAGAAACATCTATACCCATAGATTTTTGACCTACATTTTCAAACATATTATTAGCTTGATCTTGTGATACTGATGCTCCACCTTTTTTCTTATTACGTTCACCATCTTCTGCAGAATCTGCTGAAGCTACTTTAGATTTTGGTACTTTAACTTCTTTTCCCTCAAATTCTACTACATCTTCACCAGGTTTTAATGATTCATCTATAGTAGTATCTTGTGCCACAGAAATAACATCTTCTTTTACTTCACTAACAACTTCCTCTTCTAGAGCCATATTATTAGATGTTGCTCCTACAACCTCTATTTTTTGTTCTTTATTTAAGTAATAATAAGCAAAAATCCCTATTAATACAACTAGTAAAATCAATATTATTGAAACTAGTAATACTTTCTTTTTATTTATCATATTCATCAACCTCACATATATATTATACGTTTTAACATTTTCAAGGTCAAGCTTTTTATATAAGAAAATTATCAACTTTAAAGTAGTAGATTTTAGTTTAACTATTTATATTAGTTTATTCTAAACTAAATAATTCATCATTTTCTAGAAAATCTCTCATATCTTCTGGAATTTTTGGAATCTTACGTTGTAATACTTCAAATTTCGCTTTTCCATCTTTTCCTTTTATAATTCTTCCTGGTCTAGATTCATGCACTATTCGTTTTTTACCAGTTTTAATAAGTTTAAATGTTTTAGGATCAAAATCCATATCATCTATTTCTTTTTTTTCATATCTTATTGCCTTATCTAAAAAATAATCTCTACAATTTCTAAACATAGAATCTAAATCATTTTCTTCTTGATTTTGTACGTAGCTTAAATTTCTATTATACTTTTCTTGCACATCTTCAATCCCTTCTGCTGTAGGTACACTGATGTATTCTAACATTAACTTATTAAATTCTAAGTTATCACTTTCATCACAAGATTCTCTAATCCTTTTAATTAATTCAAATCTAGTTTCAGGATCTAAAGAATTTGATTTATCACTTAATTTCTCTAATAATTTTATGTATGCTTCTTCTTCTGATACACCTGGTTTTATTTTTTGATATTCTTTTATAATATCGTTTAGTTTTTTTCTAAATGTTTCTATTGGTACAAAACCTAATAAAACTTGATTTTCTAGAAAAACTTGATATACCTCATCTTCTTTGATTATTCCATTTTTTCTTTTCATTAAAGCTTCTTTTAACTCTATACTACTTTCCATGTCAGAACTATAATCTGAAAATATACAAAAATCCCAATTGCTATTATATTTCAAATCTGGACATTCTGAATATGAAAATAAAACTGTATGCTGTCCAAAATCTCCACACTCATATATTATCCCCATAGCTATTTCATCTGGATTAAATTTTATTTCACTTTGTGGTAAATACATACAATATATAGAACCTATTTTTTTAGTATCATCAAATAAATCTGGATTATAATAAAACATATCACTTGGTCCCCAATTTATCCAATGAGCCTCATCTAATTTTATCCCTTTTCCATTTCCATTTTCTCTTATTATAGATGGCCACATAATTATCTCCTTTATCATCTAGATATATTTAAAAAATGGAAAATAATATTATATTACTTTCCATTTTTCTTTTGTATTATTTTCTTAATTCTGCTTTTAAGTTTTTCTCTAAACTTTCAATAATTTTTTCTAAAACAGGATTTACTTCATCATCTGTTAATGTTTTTGAGTTAGAGCCAAAAGTTAATGAATATGCAATACTTTTCTTATCTCCTAACATATTACTTGTATATACATCAAAAATTTCTTGTTTTATTAGTAAGTTTCCTCCAGCTTTTTTTATAACTTTAGAAATTTCATCTGCTGTTATATTTTTATCTATTATAATAGATATATCTTTTTTTATTGTTGGATATATTGAAATTTCTTTAAATTTCATTTTGCTTACTTTTTTTGCAAGTAATTTATCTAAATTTATTTCAAATACATATACTGGTTCTTTTTCGATTTCTGGATGAATTCTACCTAAAATACCTACTATTTCTCCATTAACATTAATCTCTGCTACTTGACCTGGATGAAATTCTTTTATTTCTTTTTGAGGTAAAACAAAACTATATCTATTCTCATATCCTAAATAATTTAATATTTCTTCTGCTACACCTTTTATAATATAAAAATCTACATCTTTTTTATTATTAATTCCTACATAATATTCTCCAGTCATAAGAGCACATAGTTTATTATTCTCTCCATATTCATCACCTTTTTTCCAAAAGCCTTTTCCTAATTCAAATATTGATACATCTTTATTATAATGTGATTTATTATAATAATAAGTTTTCATCATTGAAGGGATTAAACTATATCTTAGTACATTTCTTTCTTCTGTCATTGGATCTAATAATTTTAGTTCTTCAAATTCATCTGCTGTATATTTGTGAACTTCTTTATCATTTATTAAAACATAAGTTAAAGTTTCATTTAATCCTAAATCTACCATTTTATTTCTTATAGATCTTAGAGTTCCATTTTTACTTCCTCTTTTCATTGGAACTACTGGTAATTTTCCTTTTATATTATCAACACCATATATACGGCTAACTTCTTCTATTAAATCTTCAGGTATTGAAATATCTAATCTTCTTCTAGATACCCATACTCCTGCTTTTTCATCATCAGAATAATCTATTTCAAAATCTAATCTTTTAAATATATCCAAAATTTCATCTTTAGATATATTTGAGCCTAACAAATCATTTATATCTTTATATTTTATTTCTATTAATCTACTATTTCTTTCTGTATTTGTTTTGTCATAAACGCATTTTCCACCTGTAACTGTTCCATCAGCATATTCTTCTAATAGTTTACAAGCTCTTTCTATTGCCATATATGTTCTATTAGGAGCTAATCCTTTTTCAAATCTATTACTTGCTTCACTTCTTAATATCTTTTTTGAAGTTTTTCTAACCATTACAGAATCAAAAATTGCAGCTTCAATGATAACATTTTTAGTAGTATTTTCAACTTCTGTTGAAAGTCCTCCCATAACACCTGCTAATCCTATAGATTTTTCTCCATCAGAAATTACTAAATCAGTTTCATCTAAATTTCTTTCTATGTTATCCAAAGTTGTTAATTTTTCCCCTTTATAAGCTTGCCTTACTTCTAAACATCCTTTTAAACTATCTCTGTCATAAAAATGTAGTGGTTGACCACATTCTAACATAACATAATTACTAATATCTACAACATTGTTTATAGGTCTTATTCCACTTGCTATTAATCTATTTTTTATAAAATCTGGACTTTCCTTTATAGTAACATTTTTTACTTCTTTAACTAGTAAAAGAGAACAATTTGGTGTATTTACATTTATTTTAAATGTATCATTTATATCTTCATTAGTTTCATTATGTGATAAGTCTATATCTTTCACTTTTTTATTATATATTGCACCGATTTCATAAGCCATACCTAAAATACTTAGTAAATCACCTCTATTTGCTGTTAGTTCAAAATCTATAACTTCATCATTTAATTTCATATATTTTATTGGATCTTCTCCAACTGGTGCATCATTTGGTAGTACATGAATACCATTTTTATCTTCTTCTGATAAAAACTTTTTATCAATTCCTATTTCATATAATGCACAAATCATACCATTTGATTCTTGACCTCTAATATTTGATTTTTTAATTTTAAATCCTTCTGGAAGTTCTGCTCCTACTTTAGCAACTATAACTTTTTGACCAGCTTTAACATTTGGAGCACCACATACAATATTTAAAATTTCACTTCCTATATCAACAGTACATACATGTAAATGGTCTGAATCTGGATGTTGCTCACATGTTTTTACTTCACCTATTATTAAATTAGTTGCTGAAATTAGTTTATCAGCACTATCATATTCATTTCCAACTCTAGTCATATCTTCTGCTAAATCTTTTACTGGAACATCTATATCAACATAGTCTTTTACAAAATTTAAACTCAATTTCATATTTTAATCCTCCTACCCTTCTAAATCCATTCTATCAAATTGACTTAAAAATTTGATATCATTTGTATATAAATATCTCATATCTGTAATTCCATATTTAAACATAGCTAATCTATCTATTCCAGTTCCAAATGCAAATCCTGAATAAATTTCTGGATCATATCCATTCATTTTTAAAACATTTGGATGAACCATACCTGAACCTAAAAGCTCAATCCAGCCTGTATTTTTACAAAGCGGACAACCTTTTCCTCCACATTTAAAACATGTTACATCAACTTCATAAGATGGTTCTGTGAATGGGAAATAACTTGGTCTAAAACGAAGTTGTGTTTTTTCTCCTAACATTTTTTTCATAAACACTTCTAAAGTTCCTTTTAAATCAGCTAAAGAAATATTTACTGTATCTTTTCTATCTATAACTAAACCTTCTATCTGATTAAATTGATGTGAATGTGTTGCATCATCTTCTCTTCTATATGTTTTTCCTAAAGTAATTATTCTAATTGGAGTTTTTTCTTTATTTGCAACCATTGTTCTAGCTTGCACAGAAGATGTTTGAGTTCTTAATAAATATTCATCTGTTATATAAAAACTATCTTGCATATCTCTTGCTGGGTGACCATCTGGTAAATTTAATCTTGCAAAACAAAATTCATCTGTTTCAAGTTCTGGTCCTTCTACAACATCATATCCCATAGACATAAATAAATCTTCAATTTCTTCTATTACTCTATTTAAAGGATGTTTACTACCTCTTTTTATTTTTGTACTTGGAGCTGTTATATCGATTTTTTCTTTTTCCAACTTTTGTGCTAAAGCCTTTTCTTTTAACATAACTTCAGCTTCATTTAATTTTTCCTCAATTTCTTTTTTTACTTCATTTACTAAACTACCTATTTTAGGTCTTTCTTCTTGAGCTAAACTTCCTAGCCCTTTTAATAAATTTGATAATTCACTTTTTTTTCCTAAGAATTTAACTTTTAATTCTTGAACTTCTTGCAAATCTTTAATTTCTGAAATTCTTTCTTTTGCTAATTTTTGAATTTCTTCAATTTTCTCTTTCATTTTACCCCTCCTATTATATAAAAAAATCGCCCTATTTGTAATAGGACGAATATATTCCGTGTTACCACCTAATTTCATTAAAAAATAATTATCTCATTATTAATTATTTAGTTAACCTCATTATAGTTATAACGTAACAATCGCTTATGACTACTTTTTTCATCATAAGAACCTCAAAAGTGAAATTTCGGCAGATAATGTTTTAACAAACTCTCAGCGCAACATTTGTATTCTCTAAAAAACATTTCTTATCTACTTACTTTGCTTTTTAATAACGGTTTAAAATATTATGTTAATAATATAACACATTTTTTTCTATTTTGCAATAGTTATTTTATAATATTATACTTCTAATACATCTTCTATATCTTCTTTATCTTTTACTGCCTTTACCGGTTCTTCTCCTTTTGCAATTATACTAATTGCTACCGCCGCTTTTTCAAAATTTGGATTTGTACTCATTCCTTTTTTATATGCTGAATTTACTTTATTTAAAAACTCTTCTGCCATAACTATTATCCTTTCATTGATGATAATTCATTATTTTTAAAACTTTCTATTCTTAAATTTAATGGATCTATAATAGTTGTTTGAACAACTTTTGCTGTATTAAATCTACTTACAAAAAATCTAGTAATCTTTTTAAATATTCTAGGTCTTTTTATATTAGTTGCCAAAGCTTTATCTCCTACTTCCATTGCATCATAAATTGAATTTTTCTTTCTTTCATTTAATCTTTCAATTTCTTCATTAATTAAAGATATTTCTTTTTCAATTTTTTCTATAAATTCTTTATTTTCCTTTTTATCTGTTATTGTTTTTTCAACTTTTTCAGAAAGTTTTTGATCTAGTTCTAATTCAACATCTTGTCCATCCATCAAATTAGCTATTGTTTTTGTATCAATCTCATTATTTTCTTTTTTTCTATTTTTTAATCTTTCTATTGCAAGTTTAATATTATCTTTTACTGATCTTTTAACTTTATCATTTTCTTTTTGATGACTTTTTCTTAATACTTTTTGTTTTAAATATTCTTCATTTAATATTGCTCCAACTAAACTTGCTTCTAATTCAACTTTTCTTAAAATAAGTTGTTCTATTTTTCCATCAAAAAATTCACTAAGCTCTAATAATGCTTTTTCATAATTCACTAGTGCTTCAGAAACTAATTTCTTTGTTGTTTCATAATTTTTTGAACCTTCTTTAAATTTAGGGTTTATTTCATAAATTCCTGTTTTTATAGAATTCATTTGAGCATTTACTTTTTCACTTATAGTTTCTGCAGAAACCTTATCTATATATGCTCTTCTTACCATAGCTTCTGTTTTCACTCTATTTTCTGACTCATCATACATTTTTTTTAAATTTATACAAATTTCTTGTTCTGTTAATTCTTGTTCCAAAGCAAAGCCCCCTAACTATTCTTTAACTATTTTTTTTGCTTCTTTAAAACTTGAGTTTTTATCTTGTTCTATAGTATTTAATAAATCTTTCATTTCTTCTATTGACATATAATCTAAGTTATAAATTTTATTTTCATACACAACAGTTCCTAATTTCATAGGCTCCTCCTAATAAATATATTTATATAATCAAGTAATCAAATTGTCAATATTTTTTTAATAATCTATACTTTTAGCTTCTTTACCATTTGTTTTTACTCTATACATCTGGTAAATTTGTGATTCATCTTTACTATTATCCAAATAATAAAGTTCTCCATTTGCTATACCAATTCTAGGTTTTACTGCCTCTAATGAAACTATTGGTTTTGATTCTTTTCCTTTCAAATCTGATTTGCAAATTTGTTTATTTACACTATCAAAATAATATATACCTTTATTTGTTACATTATATATTTCATTATTAACAAAAGTAGCTACTACTTTTTTAGAAGAGCCATCTTTCTTGATTTTACATAAAGCATTTTCATTTGAATCATAATAATATATCCACTTTTTCAATATTTGGAAATTTTTTATATTATGTCCTGTTGCAACTTCTTTGTTTTCTGTTCCATTTGTTTTTACAGAATGTAAATATCCTACATTATCTGTAAAATATATTATTCCATCTTCTAATACAAAGTCTTGAACATTAGCTGCAGTTATTATTGTTTCTTCTCCACTTTCTAAAGAAAGTTTTGCTATCCCTAATGTACTTTCATTTGTCACATAATATACAAAATTATCTTCTATATAAAATTTACTTAAAGGTGTTGCTAATACTTTTATTTCAGTAGTTTTATCACCATTTGTTTGTACACTTTTTAAAACTATTGAATTTTGACTAGAAACAGTCATATAGTAAATAGTATCATCAACAAGAGTCATTGAATAGGCTGTCTCATCCGTTATTTGAAATTCCTCATTACCTTTTACTTTTACAATTCCTTGTTCATATTTATTATAATAGGTTGTTTTTCCATCCTCTAAAACCAGTCCCATATTAGCTTTATTTCCGACTGCTACTTCTTTTGCAAATAAGGATGTAAATAATTTTACTATTCCAAATATTATTAATGCAATTATTAAAGCTAATACTATTAGAACTATTATACGTCTTCTGTTTAGTTTTAATTTTTTCTTATTTTTTCCCATTATAATTTCTCCTCTTTTGATTTTATTGTGCTTCTGTTATATTAAAATCTTTATCTACATTAAAAGTATATATATCTATAACAATTACTGCCATTTCTTCATTAATTGTTGAAGAAACTTCATAACCATCTATCTGTAAATTTTCTAAACTTTGTAAATTAAATTCTACGCCATTTTCTGTTGCTTCATTTCTTAATTCATCAATTCTTTTTTGTAGTGCTTCTTTTATAATATCTTTATTATCTTCACTACTATTTTCTTCCAAATTTTGTTCTATTACTGAACTTCCAATATTAGCATCTAGAAAATGAAATTTCTCCTTTTTTTCATTATAAACTTGTAAAATTTTATCTTTTATCGCCTGAACTGTTATATCATATTCTTCTTGACTCATATCTTCTAAAAATACTGTATTTTCCTGATTTATATTTTCTATATCTTCAACATTTTTAAATTTAATGCTTGCTTCTGAAGTAATAGTTGTTTCTCCTTTTTCTGTTTTAAAAATTATAATATTATCAACATTTAAATTTTTTGAATTTTCATTTCCTTCAATATTAGTTTCTAAACTAATCTTTTTGTTTATCTCTTCTGAATTTATAAAACTAAAAGTTAGTTTTACTCCATTACTTGCTCCTTGATTATTTCTATTAATTTCTATAGAATAACCACTATTTTTTGAAGAATCTACTTTTTCAGTTTCTTCTACTACTAAAGGATCATCTTGAGTATATACATTTTTTTGACCTTTCTTTAAAAATGCAAATATATTATTATCACCTTTATATAAATAAGTTATTTTTAAATAATTACTATTATTAGATTGATTTTTAAATTCTATATCAAAACTACTTTCATTTGGTAATATAATATTTATTTTTTCAGTTCCCAATTCACTTGCATAAATATTAAAAACAATTCCTTTTCCTTCTAATGTGTCAATTTTATTTATTAATTCATCTATTGTATTTTTTAAATCATCTAAAGTTGTGTTTACTTTCTTACCACAAAGTATTTTTAATACTTCTAATGTAAAATCAACTTCTGTTTCGCCATTTTCACTTGATACTGGATCTAGGCTTATTCTTTCTGTTGTTTCAAATTCTTCAATACTCTCATCAGTGTTTTCTTCGCTATTTAAAATTTCTTGATTATCATTTTCTTCTGTTGTTTGCAAAGAATTAGTTGGCTCTTCAATTAATTGTTCTAATAATTCATCATCATTTTTAAATTCTGTTAAAATAGTTTTTAATAAGCTCTTTAATTCTTCTTGGTTTAAATTTAAACTATATGCTACAACATCAGTAGAATTAGAACCATCTAGAACATAATTATCTTGATATGAAAATTTTTCTTCAGCAATACTTTCATATAACTTATTAAAATATTTGTTTATAAACTCTTGTTTTTGTTCTTCTTGGATGTCTATACTTTGAGCTTCATAAATTTTATTTAACATATTAGCTTTTGAGTTTTCATCTTTTATAGTGTTATATCTAAAACCAACATACTTATTTACAATTTCATCTGAAGTAATTGCAAAAGCTTCTTTATTTGTTAACATTTTAATTTTTAAAACTTCGTTTCCTGAATAGTTAATATCAAGTTCACTATAAGTTTTTTTAGTTTCAAGATCGTTCATATTGTTTAAATCTAATACGAATTTACTAACATCAAGACCTTCTAAATTTTCATTTTCAATTGTTGTTGAAAAACTTGTTTTGCTTGTTATTTCAGAAGATTCTTCAAATAATTTGCTTAAGATTCCTTTATAAGAACTTGTTTCTAAAACATTATTTATATTAGTATTTGATAATTGGTTAAAAAATAGCTGTTTTGCTGTTGTAGTTGGATGTGTAAAATGCCAATATGCAAAACATAAGCCACCTAAAATTATTAATAGTAAAAAAAATACAATTACAATTCCTTTTTTTCCCTTTTTTTTCTTTGAATCATAATTATTATCTATTAATATATCTTCAATGCCATTATCTTTCATTTTTATACCTCACTTTTGCAAATATTATATATAATATTTAAAAAAATAACAATATTATTTATCTATATTTTTTAAAAATTATCTACATTTTTATACAATTTTTTTAATTTTAAATTTGTTTATTAAATAGAACAATAGTGGACATTGTGATAATTGCAAAAGATTTAATTTTATGAAATTTTTCACGGTTTTGTTCGCCCTACCAATTTTTTTAAAAAAACTTGTGTGCAATATTTTGTGGAATGCATTTTTTTGCTTTATAGTAAAATCTTCAATTTTCCTATACAACAAAAAAAGCGCTACTTTATGTAACGCCTTTTCAAATTACTAAATACTAAAATTATTCAGCTGATTCTACATTTTCTGTTTCTGGAGCTTCATAAGCTTCTAAAATAGCTTTTTGAATTTTTTCTCTAGTTTCAGCATTAATTGGATGAGCTATATCTTTAAATTCTCCGTTTGGAGTTTTTTTACTTGGCATAGCAATAAATAATCCATTTTGGCTTTCAATAACTTTAATGTCATGAATTACGAATTCTCCATCAAATGTTACAGAAGCTACTGCTTTCATTCTGTTTTCTAAATTTACTTTTCTTAAACGTACATCTGTTATTTGCATTGTTTTAAGCACCTCTTTCTTATCGTTTTAATACATATTAATTCTATGTACTATTTTATTATTCTACAAAAAAAAATTTTTTCCTTCTTTTTTTGTTTATTTTTTTAAAATATTTTGTATCTTTTTATTTAATTTAACTTTTTTTGTAACTTATTTGGGATTAAAATTTATATATTTATCTTGAAATTCTCTATTCATAATAGTATAATATCTCTAGATTTTAGGAGGCAAACAAAATGAATTTAGATTTATCAGATTTACAAAAATATAAACACATTCATCTTATAGGTATTGGTGGAATAAGTATGAGTGCAATAGCAGAAACTTTGCATAATTGGAACTATAAAGTTACTGGTTCTGATTTAGCTCAAAGTGATATTACAGATACTCTAAATAAACATGGAATAATTGCAACTATTGGGCATGATGTAGAAAATGCAAAAAAAGCTGATTTAATAGTTTTCTCTGCAGCAATAAGTGATTCGGATCCAGAAATTTTAGCTGCAAAAGAAAATAATATTCCATTAATTGGTAGGGGTGAATTTGTAGGTTATCTAACAAAACTTTATAAAGAAACTATCTGTGTTTCTGGAACACATGGAAAAACAACAACAACTTCTATGTTATCTGTTTGCTTTATAAATGCTGGTTTAGATCCTTCTATTGAAGTTGGAGCTATACTAGATGACATTGGTGGAAATTATCGTGTTGGAAACAGCGATTTTTTCATATTAGAATCTTGTGAATATAAAGGAAACTTTTTAAAATTTCATCCACACACAGAAATAATTTTAAATATAGATAATGACCATTTAGATTATTACAAGACATTTGATAATATAGTTAAAACTTTTAAAGATTTTTCTCTATTACTTGGCTCAGATGGTTTACTTGTTACAAATCTTGATGATCCAAATTGTAAAACATTAAAAGATGTTGTAAAATCAAAATTTATTTCTTATGCAATAGAAAATCAAGAAGCTGATTTTATTGCAAAAAATATAACTTTTGATGAAAATGGTTTTTCTAGTTTTGAAGTTTATAAAAATAATAAATTCTATTCGAAAATAGATTTATCTGTTGCAGGAGAACATAATATATTAAATTCATTAGCTTGTATAGCCGTATGTGATTATTATGGAATAAAAACAGATATTATCGCAAAATCTTTAAAAGAATTTACTGGGGCAGAACGTAGGTTAGAATTTAAAGGATACATTAAAGAAAATGTACCAATTTTTGATGATTATGCTCATCACCCAACAGAAATAGTTGCTACTGCAAATGCAATTAAAAATAAGACATATAATGAATCTTGGGTTATATTTCAACCACATACTTATAGTAGAACAAAAAATCTTTTAAATGAATTTGCAAATGCAATATCTAATTTTGATCATATAATTATTTTAGATATCTATGCTGCTAGAGAAAAAAATACTTTTGATATTTCTTCAAAAGATTTAGTTAATAAGATAGTTGAAAATGGAAAAAATGCGATTTATATGCCTGATTTCAATAATGTAATTTCTTATGTTAAAAATAATATAAAAGATAATGATATTATTGTAACTCTTGGTGCAGGTACTGTTACTAAAATAGGACCAATGTTATTAGGTAGTTAAAATATATCTTTATTATTAATATTGAGAAAAAATTTTAATAATATAAATCTAAAAAAAAATTTTATTACAAAAGACTGAATAATTATTTTTAATTATCCAGTCTTTTGTTTTTTTATTATTTTCATCTTCTATTTCCTACATATCTGTCATCTCTTTTACCATTAAATCCGCAAAAATTGCATATCCAATTTCAGGATTTGAAACTAAAACATTTGTTACAGCACCTATGAATTTTCCATTTTGAATAATAGGTGCGCCAGAAAGACCTCTTATTATTCCTCCTGTTTTTTCTATTAGCTCTGAGTCTGTTACTCTTATGAGCATACTCTTATTATTATAATCATTGTCATAATAAATTTTTTCTATTTCAATACTATATTCTTTGCTTTTATTGCTATTATCCAAAGAGCAAATTATTTTAGCTTCTCCAGTTTTAATTTCATCTCTTAATGCAACTTTCATTTTTTGAGAAGTATCAATGTTTAAACTAGTTAAATTATTTAAAGTTCCATATATTCCAAATTGAGTATTTTTTGAGACTTTTCCAATAGTTTGCTGATTAAGGATTGTTCCTTTTATTTCTCCAGGATTCTCAATCTCTCCTTTTTTTATTGAAATTACCTTTGATGTTACAAGTTCTCCTGACTCAATATTAATCAAATTATTAGTATCACTATCTGTTATTCCATGACCCAGTACAGCAAAGGATTTAGAATTTGGTTCATAATATGTCATCGTTCCTACACCTGTTGCTGCATCTTTAACCCATAATCCTAATTTGTATTCTTTTTCTTCAGTTTTTACTGGTGTAATATTTGAAGTTAGAATACTTCCATCTCTTAAAATCGTAAGTTCTAAATTCTCTCCTTTTGAGTTATTTACAACTTTTTTCAATACATCAATATCTTGAATTTCATTTTCATTAATTTTTAAAATTGTATCTCCTTCTTTTATATCTGTATTTTGATATGGTTTTATCAAATTATTATTACAATCTTCTATTTCAGACATTCCAACTACTAAAACACCATTAGTATATAATTTTAATCCTATTATTTTTCCTACTGGAACTACTTCAATATCATCAATTACTGTTACTTTTACATCTTTTAATGGAATACTTCCAAACATATTAACTTCTAGATTGCTTACATTATAATTGCTATTAGAAGTTTTGGTTGTTTCTACTGTTTGTATTCCAAACATCTTCTTTAAATTTAATTCTTCCCCATTTAAAAGTACAATTTCTTTAGGTATTAAACTTATATTTGCAACATAAATATATAATATAAATAAAAAAATAATAGTTATCACATTTTTAAATTTTTTCATAAAAATATGATAACCATTTATTAATATTTTATTCTTTGTGCTTTATAACTAGAAACTACTAAGTACTATAAAAATTTATTTAGTTAAATTCTTGAATATATTATGAAATTATTTTAATAATTATGTTTTTGTTCATATATATCTTCATTATAAATATCAGGATTCTCAGTATCATAAAATACATAAATTGCATCAATTAATCCATTATCTTGATAAGTTATAGTTACCCAATATGAATGTTTTGATTCTACAAAATTTCTAATTTGATTTAATGCTGTTATATATGGTTCTACCTCAGACATTTCTGGAACATTTACTTTTAAGATTGATGGTTCTCTAGTATTATTTACTTTATCAAATATTACTGCTGGTATTTTGGTTGGCTCATCTACATATGTATTAGCATTTGCAATTAAAGCTGCTATCATACCTTTTATTGTTGAACCTGTCTGTTTTCCTTCATAAGCCGTGAATTCATTATTAAAAGCTTGAATTTCTTGTGTTGACATTGCTTGCATTGAATTACTAATTGTACTCTGCGCACTGTTGTAAACAAACATTCCTACAGATATTATTGTAGATGCTAGCATAACCATTCCAAAATTTAATATTTTTGAATTCATATAAATCCCCTTATTTATAAATTACTCTAATATATTTTATTGATGCTTTTAATACAGCATCTTTCTGTTGTTTATAATCACCTTCTGGTAATGTATCATCTTTTAAAACAGATGTTGAATTTTCAGCTTGTATATCAAAATGTAATTTATTTTTTGAAATTTTATCAGTTGAATTACCAAATCTATTAGGATCTACTTCAATATACATTGTATATTCTTTAGTAGAATTTGATGCCATAGAATATACTGTATCATTTAAATAATTATTAGTTCCTACATAAGGCTTATAACTTAAAGTTGTTTCATTTCTATCTGTTGTTTTTACAGTTCCAATAACAACTTCTATTGCTTTAATCTCACTTAAAGACAATATTGATTCTTTTTGTTCAAGATTTGTTCCATCTCCAACTTTATTTTCATAAATAATTTCATATCCTTCTGAATTTTCAACAGCATTCATTTTGTATATATTATTTCTTTCTTTTGCTACAGCAATATAATATGCTCTTCTTAAGTTTGCAAATCTATTATAATCTGGATTTGTTTCATCAAAAATATTTGTAGTATTATAATTTCCATCATTAACACAATCATAACAAGCCAAATTTTTATGATCATATTTGTATGGTAAAATTGTATTATATTTATCATAAATTTTATCATATTTTACTTCTTTCGAAGCAAATGACATATATTCAGTATAACCAGAACCTCCTGTTCCTACTGGATTATAGACTGAATCATTATCCATTAATTTTTGACAATTTATACTATGATATTCTGTATTTTCATCATTAAAATTATCTTTGTTTACATAATAAATATTTTCTGGTAAAGTTACTATTTCATTATTTGTACTTGATACTATCATATAATTATTATAAGTTTTTAAACCACATTTCATACCTTGCATAAATGATACTATTGACACATTTGATAATATTTGTTGCCATTCATCATTTGTCATTACTGGCATTGAATAACTATATGCTTCTGATGAGTTCATATTATAAGTAGACATTGCTAAATTTAAGTTATATTGTATAGAATTTCTTATAACATTTATTTTATGCGTATAGAAAGTAGAATCTATTGCAATTTCAGTTTTTCCTGTTACAGTTTCTCCTACTACATTAAAAATTTTAGCATCGCTAGCTGAAAAATCATAAGTTATTTCTTCTATTCCCTTTATTGATTCATAAGTTTGTCCTGAAATTTCTATTAATGAATTTTCTCTTAAATCTCCTACATAATTATAAATCCATTCTGAAAAAATTTCTGCTTTTGCATAATAAACAGCTGCTGAAATTAAATCTAATCTATATTGATAATCATTTAAATTTTTATGACAATTACTTATTGTGTTTCTTAAAGTATTTTTTTCATCATCTGTAAGAATAGCAATTTTTTCAGCTAAATCATTTTGTGCATTATCAAGATTTGTATTTTCTGTATTAATTTTTTCTTGAAGTACTTGAGCGCTATCACCTATTCCAATTTCAAAAGAACTATTTCCTTCTCCGGCAATTTCAACTTTTACTTTGTGAGCTCCTGATTCAATTAGTTCTTTAGCATCTTCTTGGTTATAGTTTAATATTATATTTGGATCATCATCAATATATACTTTTACAGAATCTTCTGAAATCAAATATCCAGATTTTGTATAATACTCATCTCCAATACTTCCTTCTATTGTCATATAATTATCTAAAGTATATACGACTGTTAAGTCTGCCTCTTTTCCGTTTAATTCCTGTTTATATCTTGCAGAAAAAGGCATATAAGATTTTAAAACATTTTTATTTTTTATTGTTGCATCTCCAATATTAGCTGTATATCTTCCATCAGCATTTGTTTCATATAACAATTGTCCATAATCTTCTGTTTTATTTAAAGGTTTTAAATCATCATATTTAACATATCTATTCAATTTTTCTGCATCACTAAGAGCTAACCATTCAGCTGATTCTTCATCTATTTCTTCATAAGAATATGTTCCATCAGCATTTACAGTTACTCCTAAATCTCCTACTGCTACTGCTGTTCCATCAGATTTTGTTAAAACTGTTGGAACTTTTGTTGGAGCATATATATAATAACCATCATATAACGTATATAATAATGCTGGTATATTTTGTTCTACATAAGATTTACTAGCATTAGACATACCAAAATTAGTAGCTAATGTATTCATGAATACATTAGCTGATGCTTCAATTATTGTACGCAAAGAATCGGACACAGAAGATAAGTCTTCATTTGCTGTATTAATTTCAAATGAAGACATAGCATCATAAGTTGAATCTAACAATTGTGTGTCATATTGACTTTGTATCTCTATAGAATCTACTTGTAGTTGTATGTAATAAGTTAACACTAAAATTAGTGGTAACGCAACTAAAGCAAATATTATTCCAAAACTTTGTAACTTCATTATTTACTTTCCTTTAACCTTAATAAGAACCGTTTGCAGTAACTATTCCTGTGTGTGAAGCTGATATAGAATATATATCACTTCCTTTAATAGAATAGAATACACCTCTTATTGTTTGTGACATTGTTTTATTTGTGTTTTTTACACTTGTAGAAAAAATGTCTCCTTCTTTCATTTTATAAACTCCTTCTTTTTCAAGTGTTTCTACAATTTGAGATGTATATATTGAATAATAAACATTTTCTCCTATAACTGTTCCTTGTGTCCAAGCTGATTTCTTACCAATGTTTTCATCTAACACTTTTAATTCCATCTCAATATCATAAGAATTTCCAGTTGCATTTATTGTAGTTACTAATTTAGTATAATTATCCATTGTAATCTTTCCTACAGCTCTAGAATCATCTACAAATTCTGTAACTGCAGTTCTAACAGATAGTTGTGATATATCATCACTTCTTTCTGAAACTGATAACAGTGGAAATATAAACATTAAAATAGCAGCTAACAAAATTGCAACAACTGTAATTAATGTGTCACTCATAGGCTCCTCCTTATATTTTTACCTTTATTCTTACATTTATGTTGGATTATTTGTCATTGTATAGATAATAACTATTTTATCTTTTGAATCAGCTCCTGTTACTAGAGTATCTCCATCTTCTGTTTCCATAGTTTCCCCAGTATATGAATAACTAATAAATTCTTCTCTAAATTGAATTCCTTGCATTCTGGCTTTATAAAACTTATTTTCTCTATAATCAACAAAAGCATTATTTATATAACCATAATCACCATTTACAAAAAAGTCTATTCTTGTTTTTACTGCTTCTGTGCTACCTAACCATGGTGCCTGAAACAAATAATATGACTTACTTTTATCATCATAAACACTGTTTAATGCATTATTTACTACTTGTGAAGCATTTTCTTCTTTTTTTGCATTAGTATCAGCCACAGCATTATGTACATCCCCTTCTAATTTAACATCAAAAATTTGAATTAAATTATTACTTGCATCATAGATTTTAACACAAAAGTTTTCTTTATGATAACGATATAATGTTGGGATGATAGTTTCAGCACTTACTAATCTTTCTGTGCCTCTTTTACCTGTTTCATCTTCTACTAATTGTACATTATCATAATATGTTGTTGGATCAGCATATAATGCTAATGCTTCAGCAGTTGTTGTTACTTGTGAAAACATAAACATTGATACTGATAATGCTATTACGAAAACTATACATGCAAAAGCTATTGAAATCGCTTGTACTACATCATCCATATTATATCCTTTCTTTATATTTGTAAATAAAAGTGGTATAGTAATATAATTTATATACCACTTTTATTTAAATATTTATTATTATTTATTAGCTATCTCCATGCATTAGACTAGTCTCAGCATCTGTTCCTTGATCATTTGCGTCATAAGTTACTGTAATTGCATCTATTAAACCATTATCTTGGTTAGTTATTGATACCCAGTATACATGTTTTGGTTCTACTTTGTTTTTTATTGTATTTAATGCATCAATATATGGTTGTGGTTCTGAAGCCTCAGGAACATTTGCAACTAATACTGATGATTCACTAGAGTTGTTAACTTTGTCAAATCTAACTCCAGGAATTTTAGTTGGTTCATCTCTATATGTATTTGCATTAGCTATTAATGTTCCAATCATAGCTTTTATATTTGAACCTTGTTGTCTTCCCTCAAATGAGTTAAATTCATTATTGAAAGCTTGTACTTCTTGTGTTGACATTGATTGCATTGAGTTATTAATTGTACTTTGTGCGCTATTGTATATAAACATACCAATAGCTATAATTAAAATTGATAATAAAATTGCACCTGCTATTAAAAGTGCCTTTGAAGCATTCTCCATACTTATTTCCTCCTTTATTTTTTCTTTTGATTTTTATTTATTTTAAATACCATAATCTTCATATTTATATGGTAATGTTAAAAACAATTTAATAATTTGTTGCTTCAAATATCATTGAAGCTACTCTTCCTGTTTTTTCATGATACTTAATATCTGTACACTTAAATCCTACTTCTCCAAAATATGCTATAAAAGAATCTATTCCTAGATTTGTTATTCTTTCCATCTTGTAAGTAGTATCATTTATTATCATAGTTACATATATTTCAACACTATATTCATCATCTAATATATATAACCCTTCTTCATCTTTAGGTATTTCATATTTATCATTATTACTTCTTGCTTTATTTATTACTGTTGTAATATCTAATCCATTTAATCCTTCTTTATTATAATTTTCGTAAAAAGAATTAAATTTCTTTATTTCATCTTGTTCCATTTTATAATTATTAAATTTTATAAATATAATACCAACTATTATGCATAAAATTACCAAAATTAAAACTACTGTTTTTTTCATACTCACCTATATCTATTATATCATATTTCATCAAATTTGTACAATATTTTGCATTTAATATTATTATGCTAAATTGTAGTAAATTCTTTATTTAATCTTCATCAAATTCCGGGTCCCAGTATAAGTCACTGCCCCTTTCAGGAATTATTCTTTCAAATCTCATACTAGCAACTCTTCCAGTCAAATCATGATATGTAATTTGTGTGCAATTCCATATATATTTATATATTGTTGCTACTTTAGATGT
This sequence comes from uncultured Eubacteriales bacterium, assembly GCA_902492015.1. Lineage (GTDB taxonomy): Bacteria > Bacillota > Clostridia > TANB77 > CAG-508 > Scatovivens. The sequence goes on from CABUJR010000005.1 coordinate 58,712, forward strand.
ATTATTTCCATTTATATCAGTATAAGATATATTTCCTAAATGTGTTTTAGATAATTTATCATCTGCATCAAATCCTCCTCCAGAAGCTTTTAACTCTTCAACTGTTTTATTTGCTAAATCATATATTGAAATAGCCTTTCCACTCCCATCTAGTATTTGATTTTTCTTAAGTTCTTGTCTTAATCTATTTTTTTCAGTATCATCTTGAGGTGCTGGAATTGTAAAAGTTTTTGAGCCTATAACTATTTCAATTAAGACTGAACTTGAATTGTCATAATTTGTCATAGTATTTACATCATAAGCTAAATTTGCAACAGTTATTAAATCCATTATAGTATTATCTTGGACATTATAATTTTCGAATTTAGAATTATATAATTCTAATTGATTTTCAGATTGTTCTAAATCATATTGCTCATCTACTTTTGCTCCAGCTCTAAACACATAAGTAAAAATACCTATAAGCATTAATGCTATTAATATAGTTGCTGCCATAATTAAAAATTTTGAGGCATTTTCCATAAGTTTCTCCTTTTATTTTTCGTCTAATTCTGAAAAATAAATTGCATTTACTCTTCCAGTTTCATCATGATATCCTATAAAATCACATTTAAATCTTTTAGTTTTAAAATTGTATAAAGCAGTTTCCCAAGTAGCAGAACTCCATATATCAAAATTCTTTTGAGAAGTATTATTTATTGGAATTGTTAAGTAATTAGAAAATTTTAATAATCTTTCTAATTGATTATCATCCATTAAGGAATAATAATTTTTTTCTTCATAAGTTTTACTTCCTGAATTTGCATCCATATACCCATCACCAGTCAAAGTGACTGTAGTAGTTGTAAGTTTTGTGTTTTCATCAAAAGAAGTGTATTTTCCATTTGATAAATCAATTCCTCTAAAAAATCCTACTTCTCCCATTTCTAAAGTATTACCATCAACTACAACTGGTTTACCAGTATAATTAACAACTTCTTTTTGATTTCTATCATAATATCTAACTTCTAACTTTTCTTCAAGTGGTGAATTTATATTTACCCAAACATCAATATAATACTTTTCACCATAAGCTATACCTGTCAAAAAGCCATCTCCTTCAGCATATTTTTCATTATTGCTTTGTGCTTTATTTAGGCAAGATATTACATCAACCCCATACATTCCTTTTTTATCATATACTTCATATTCTAAATTAAATTTTGCTAGTTGCTCTTGAGTTGCTATTTCATCATCTTGCTGTGGCCATTCCCCAACATGTGAAAAAAAGTATGATATTAATGCCAACAGCATAACTCCTAGTAGAACTCCTGCCGCCATCTCTAGCGCTTTTGCTGCATTTTCCATATTTAATATCTCCTAATTTTATGCCATACCAGACATTGTTTCAAATGCAGATGTCATACTTGTCATACCTATTAAACACATTGGTATAATCAAATATACAACAAATAGCATTACCATTGGGGCAAAACCTATAACTTTTCCTATCATAGATTTTTTTGAAATCATTCTTTCGTTTGATTCTTTTCTTTTTTCTTGATGGTAAGCTCTTTCTGTGTCAAGCTCATCAAATGCCTCTCTAATAGGTATTTGTTCAACAGCTGCCTGTAAACTTTCAACTATTCTTATTAACTGTTGAAAAGATATATCATTTTTTAATTCTTCCAAAGCTTCCCAAGGTCCACTTTCATAGTTGTTAACACACTTACTTATTGGCTCTTTGAAAATATTTGCATATCTTTCCAGCCATTCAAGAATCATTTCAACATTAACTCTTTCAATTTTCATAAGCATTAAAATGATAGTTTGGAACTGCATTACCTCATTTTCCATATCCATTTTTCTCATAATCTTTTGGAAAATTAAAAGTCCAACAGGTATTTGATATCCTACAACCATTATTACTAATGCTATTAAAATTTCAAACCATTTTATATATTCAGACTGAACAATTTGTAGCTTTTCCCAAATTCTTTCTACAATTGTTTCTAATTCTTCTTCTGTACTACTTCCATATTCTTCTGATTCTGCAACATCTTTTGCAAGAATTTCTTGAGTCACTTCATAATCATATTGATATTTATATAAAAACACATTATCTTTCTCTGTAGTTTCCATTGCTTTTTTCTCTTGTTGATCAGACATCGAACCTAGCAAATCATAATCTGATGTTGGCTCTGTAAATTGAAAATTAATTGCCATTCTATGTGCAGTAAAAAGTACAATCAAAGAACCTACTAAAGCTATAATTGCTGCTCCAAGTCTATTTATGTATAACCACTCCATTTTTAACTTTGAAGCTGAATCTTTAAGTAATTGTATTATTTTTCTATAATCCTTGGTTCCCTGTTTTGGAATAAATAAGTCTATGAATTTTTTAGCATATTTATTTTTATAAAGTTTTGCTTGCCATGGATTTTCCATATTTTTAGCAGTATTTACACTTCCATTATCTTTTAATTTTCTTGTTAACATATAAGATAAGAAAGTTACAACAATAAGTAATACTTGAACTAAAAATCCAGATGTTCCATTATAAAATTGTCTTGTAAAAGAGAACTGACTTATTGCCCAATTTTTTACAGTATCAATAAATAATATTGGCAATGCAGCAATCATTGATAAACTTTGGAACACATAATCTAGCTTATCTCTTTTTAATATTTCAATTTGCATCTCTTGTGTAATATTATTCAAGTTTTTTAAATATAAAGATGCTCCGTCTTTATCTTTTCTATCACCAAATTCTTTTGTTAAATATGAAACTCCGGCAAATTCTTTTAAGTAGCTATTTGGTGCTATATCATAATATTTTTCAAGTTCTGTTTCAGGATCATCTGAAATTAATACTTCATATATCTTTTCAGCTTGTCTTGAAACTTCTTTCTCATCATCTTGTGATACTTCATATATTGCTTCCTCAACCATGTTATATTCATGGTAAGCATGTCTTATTTCTGAGAAGAAATCAAGTTGCTCTCTTAGAAGTTTATTATCAATGCTATCAACCATTCCTTCTAATAAAGTTTCTAAGAAAAATAGTTCAAATAGAAGCAAAGAACACATTAAAAGCATATTTGTATATGTCATATATATTACAACAAAAGTTAATGGTACAACAATTAAAATTGCTTTAAATAGTATTTTTGCAACTTGCTGTCTAGTTATAAATTCATCCTCTAAATTTATAATCTCTAATCTTCTTCTAAGCTTTAGAGCATACCTTCTTAAAAATGGAAGAGATGCGCATTTTATATAAAATTTTTGATAAAAGACATCCATATTAAAAGATGATCTTTTTGTACCTTGAACTAATTGTGCTACATATTTAGTTTCTTTTGTTTGCATTTTCTTACTTAATAGGTAATAAGCAAATACTAATATAGCAAATAGTCCACCTACTCCAACCATCAAGTATACTAATACATCTTGTGACATTTAATTACTTCACCGTCCTTTATCATTTAAGTTATTTTATTATTACTTATTTTTATGCATTTTCACCATTTTGGGGTGATCTTTTTTGTGTATTTTTTTCTGGATTTTGTGCTGCATTTTTCTTCATATTTTCCATAATTTGTCTTCTAACTGCAGCTTGTTTTTCTGTTATGTTTGAATTTACTGTTTGTTGTTTTCTTGTATCAGTTTGATTTACCTGTTGTTTTACAGGTGCTTTTACTTGTTCTGTTGTTGCTTTTTCTTTAGGTTCTTGAATTATTTCATTACCATCTTCATCATATTGTGGTAATTTTGGTGGTTTTATTCCCCAATTTCTTTCTAGAAACGCATCAAATGCAACAACATCAGCATCATTCATATTTTCTCTCATTCCTCTTATATTTTCAGGAGAAATAGGATTTGTTAAAATATATCTATCATCAGCAAATTCTAATATATTATGATATTTGTATAATTCTCTATTAGTTTGCTTTGTAAAATATATTGTTGCATTATCGAAAAATTTATCAAATTTTCCTTCTAATGTTTTTTCTTTTCTATGGTCAAAAGTATATTCATTCTTTTCTTCTACTGGAATACACTCTGTTATTCTTTCTATGTAACGTCTTCCTCTAAAGTCTTTTACTAAGTGAATATTAAAGTTCAAAACTTGAACAACTTGTTCTGCTGCTGTTTGTTCATCTTTAAAAACACCAGTTCTAAGCATTGAGTTACGAAGCGCTGTAACTAAGTTTGGAAATGTTTTAGCGTGGTGAGTAAATAATGTAAATTTAGATGCAACCTGTGCAGATTGAATCATCCAAGATGCTACGGGGTCAGTTGCAACCTCACCGATGATATTAACAGAACCGTCAGTCTTCTTTTGAACGTCCAAACAATCTTGTCCAGAAATTGTTTCAGTTTCACGCATTGATACGATATTTCTTGTAGGATATATCTTTCTTAAGTGAAGCTCGAAAGCAGTTTCTGTGATACGAAGGTTCATTGTTTCATATATATTTTCAATCATAGCCATAAGCATTGTTGTTTTTCCGACAACCTTGCTCTCCTGTTAGAGCTATAATTCTTGCTCCTTTTACAAGGAATTTTAATAATTCTATTGTTTCTTCTTTTCCTGGGAATTTAACTATTTGTTCAAGTGTAGCACGCTTTACGTCGAACTTTCTTACAAAGAATGCCCAAGTTTCACACATGCTAGGTCTAACAACAACGACACGAGAACCGTCTTTCATTTCATTGATTTTATATCCATTTGTATCAGATAACTGACCTGGATTATTATATTTATATATATTTTGACATACTCTTTTTAATTCTGCCTCTGTTCCAAAAGACAAGAATGCAAGTCTTATTGATTTACCTTGGAAGAATATCCATATTGCATCACAGGCTCTTGGTATTTTTGATTCCATAGCTTGTTTTAGATAATCACCATCTGTTTGAGCAACTTGGCTCAAGAATGATTCTGGAAGTCCTGATACACCACCAGAAACACCATCTATGTTCATATCTCTTATTTCATCAATACTACTAAATCCTTTATATTTTTGATAAATTCTTTGTACTACTACCTCTAGCTTATCAGCAAATTCTAATTGAATTTGTTCTTGTTCATAAATATCATCAATTTCTTCACTTGTTATAACATAAGAAGGTTTTGTTTCTCCTTCTACATATTTTAATGCAGCTAAATTATATTTTTTAATAAGTTCAGTTAAAGCTTCATAAGAAAAAGTCTTTTTATATTCGTGAATTAAAATATCAAATTTATCTTGTGCTGTAAGTAGTGATGGTGTATCAAAAGGTATAGCTTTAGAAATATTGGTCTCATCAACACCATATTCTTTTGAAAGCAAATCATATATTAATTCCTTAACATATTTTTTATCATTAACATCACCATAAGTACAGCCTTTTAAAGCTTTCTTTAATTCATATTTTTTAGCTCTTCTTCTTTTCAATTCTTCTTCTGATAAACCAATATCATAAAGATTTACTTTAGTGATTTCATCAAGTCTTTGTTTAACAAACTTTACCATTTTATCCAAAGTAAAAGTTTTGTCATCAATTTCAGCTGCTTCTTCCACTATTTCATTCTTATTTTTTCGTATCATGTGTGAAATAGCTGCAAATGCAACTACTACTACCACAAAGATTAAAGCAATATTTGCAATATTCATTAAAGGCTCCTCCCTTTAAAAATTAGATTAATTTCTACATTAGTTTAATTTTTATTTGTATTTTAATTCTTCTATTTTATAATCAATTCTCTTAATTATTTCGCTAACTGATTTAACAAAATCTGCATTAGGTCCATTTCCACTTTTACTCATTGCATTTTTAATAAAGAATTGAGCAACACCTGCTTCTGAAGCTGCATCACTAAAAACTTTATTATGTGGAACTTGAACTAAATTTTTATCTTTTATATATCTTGCTACATTTTTTACATTATATTTTGATGCATCATCTGCATTTGAAAGTAACGTTATAATTTTGTCTGCTTTTAAAACAGCTTTATGTTCTTGAGTAAATTCAATATAGTCATCTATTTGTTTTAAGTTTTGCGAAAAATTATATACAATAAAAGTTGAGGCTTCAAGTAAAGCTTTCGTTGTATCTTTTTTTAAAGTTTTTTCAGCATCTACTAAAACAATATCATAATATTTATTTGCAATATTTACTAAATCTTTATAAAGCATTAATGATTTAGTAAATTCTTCTGGTATTTTTGTTTTTAAACCACATAAAACATCAAGAGTTTTAAAAACGGCTCTAGTATAATTTGTTATAATTTCTGGAGTCGTTTTATTACTTGCAACAGCACTAACTAGACCTTCTGCTCCAGAAGATATATCCATTTTGCCTTTATTTAGCATTTTAGCTACATCTTTTTTTCTATTATTAACTTTCCAAAAACATCTTTCCAAAGTATCATCATCAAAAGTTGCATCTATTAACAATATTTTATAATTGTGTTCTATAGCCATTCTTGTGGCTATAGCCGCTATTGATAATGTTTGGCCAGTTTCCTTTTTGCTTCCGCTCCAAAAACTAATTACAGCCATTATTTTCCTCCAGTTTAATTTCTTTCTAATATTTTAGTAGCTCTTTTTACTTCATTTTGGCTTGCGCCTGTTATTTCCTCCACAACATACATTATTCCATCTATGTATTGCAAACTTAAACCTCTAATTCTAATTCTTCCAGATCTCTGATTTGTATAAATTGTATTCTCATCTCCAAGATCAAATGGAAAATAAATTATATCTGGATCCCATTTTATCTTTAATGATTTTGATAAATAATTTAAATACTTATCTTCTTCTGGTAGCATTTCTTTTGTAAATAACAATTTTGTTACTTTTACAGGAGTTTCAAGTCTTTTAAAGACTTGAAGCCCCCTTCTTAAAGAATACAAATCAAATGCAGTAACAAAATAATGTTTATCTTCTGGTTTTATTTTGAAATTATAATATCCTCTATATGAATCTATATCTATTAAAGCATAATCATAATTAAATTCATCTGAATCATTTGCTGCTTTATAATTTTTTATTTGTTCAAAATTTTCAAATCCTATTGCTATATCAACTTTTTCAAAAGTATTAATATACTGTTTAACAGCTTGCATTGTTGGGACAATATATCTAGTTTTTTGTAATACTGTAGAGTCTACTATTATAGCCTTTTTTCCCATAAGAGAAATTATTTTAGCTATATATATTAACATATCTGCTTTATCGTATCCACCTATAAAAGCAATTTTTTTCATAATGTCCTCCTAGCTTTTCTCCTTTTTATTCAGTATATCCAATATCTTCTGTTCCTTCTAATGAACTTACAAATTCTTCTCTTGCAGATTTTATAGCTTCTCTTTCGTCTGAATTTCCAGCACTTACCATTGAGTTTTTATCTTCATCTGGTATTAAAGATAATGGTGTTTCAAAATATTGAACTCTATCTTCTGCTATATATTGATTTTCATATTCTTGTCTTATATCATCAAGAATATTTGGATTATTTCTTATTTGTCTTAAAACAGTTTCTTTTACTGGATATGTAGGAACTGCGGCTTCTTGCATTCCAGGCTCTGTATAAGGAACAGCATACAATTTTGATCCTGTATAGTAATAACTTTCAACTATTGCACTACTTAATAATTGCATTTCTAATTCATTTAATTTTAGCCAAATACTTGTAGAAGTTGTTCCTAAAACTTTTTTCTTAGCTAAAACAATATAATCTTGTCCATTTGGAATAGACATTCTTATATCAACATAATCTCCATTTTTTAATTGAGAAGGTAAAGAAATCATATTAAATTCTTGAATTCTATCAGAATCTGTTGTCTGATCATCTGACTCTTCAATCATATCTTTTGTTACTATTGCGCCAGAAGGAACATCAACTTTTAGTACAACTTCCTTTTGTTTTTCACTACCATCTGAATTATATTTTATTACTATATTTCCATCTTCATCTAAATATTGGAAATCTTCATCACTAATAATTTGACTTTGATCAAGAGTTGTTTGAACAGTACTCATCATAAAATCTTCTTCTAAAGTTACTGTTTCCCCTGATTTTAAGTCATTTGCTGCAACATATACAGTTATTTGTTTTTGAAGTAAAGCCTCCTTTTCTTCATTTATTGCTTTCATTTTCATTACTAAAGCTGCTACTACTAGAGCCATAATAATTAAAGCCACTAAAAAACCTATAAAAAAAGAATTTCTACTTCTTCTTTGCATCGGATTCATTGCCATAGTTTAAGTTCCTCCCTTTATCTATAAAAAATTTGTTTTTTTTACAATATTATGGCATTATTGTATAATGCCATTTTCTTAATTCTACAACAATTATTGTTTAAAATCAATGAATTAAAGTATTGTAACAAAAACTTATTTTTTTTGTAACTTTATTGTTAAATTAGTATTTTTTTGTCAAAATAAATCTATTTATTGCTTCTAAAACTCCTTCTGAATTATTATCTGAAACTATTACATTTGCCATTTCTTTTATTATTGGATTACTATTTCCCATAACTACACCTAGACCAGAATTTTGTATCATTTCTTTATCATTCATATTATCTCCTATTGCCATTACTTCTTCTGGTTTTATATTTAATTTATTTAAAAGAAATTCTATTGCCGACCATTTATTAACATTTTCATTTGTAATTTCAGTATAATAGTATTGTATGTCTACATCATCTGTTCCAGATTTTATTTTTTTTCTTGACATATATTCTACTTCTAGAACATCTATTCCTTTTATTTGTTTTACTTTTTTCATAATGCTATTAAAAATAAATTGTGATTCATCACAAATAGTAACTTTTAAAAATTTATTTTTACCTGATTGTTTTATGTAATCTGAAATATTTTGAACAAGATTTATATGTGTCCTTCTTTCTTCAACTTTTTTTACATTTTCTTTATGATAATATAAAATATTATAATTTAAAGAACTTGCAATAACTTCATCTTCTGTATATACATTATAAAAGAAACTATTTTCTTCACATAATTTTGCAATATTTAAAACTTGTTCTTTGCTTAAAAATCTATCACATATCACCATTTGTTTTTTTATATCATAAACTGCTGCACCATTTCCTGAAATTAAATAATTGTCTACTCCAAGTTCTAATGCTAAACTTTCTGTTGAACTAATTGGTCTGCCTGATGCAAGCACAATTTCTGTCCCTTTTTCCTTAGCTTCTAATAATGCTTGCCTTGTACTTTCTGAAACCTCTCCATGAGAATTAAGTAAAGTTCCGTCTAAATCAATAGCTACTAATTTATACATTTTTATTTCTCCTTTGTTTATTCTTTTCACATTATATCATTAAAACTTTTTTTGACAATATTTTTATATACTAAAATATTATTTTTAATATAGAACAAAAGTGAACATTATAAAAACTTTCTTTTTAATAGAACAAAAATGGACATTATGATAAGCTCTTTCCTACTAAATAAATTAAGGGGGCAAGATAGTTACTTGCCCCCTTTTTAATATAGTTATTTGTTAGCCATTTGATTTTCAGCTTGTTCTATTAACTTTCTAACCATGTTACCACCGATTCTACCAGCATCTCTTGCAGATATATTTCCGTTATAACCATTTTTTAAGTTAACACCTACTTCACTAGCAACTTCATATTTGAATCTTTCTAATGAATCCATAGCTTCTGGAACTACGTTTTTATTACTTCTTGCCATCTCTAATTCACCTCCGAATTTAAAAACAGTGTTTTCATTAAAATATAATTTCTAACACAATTTTAAGCTTAGAAAAAACATTAAATTTTAAATAGCTAATCAATCACTATTTACATTCATAATTGAAATTTAGATTAATTTTTAGATACTGAAATTTATATTTCATGTATTTTAAATTTGTTCTAAACCTACTATAAGAATATATAAAACATAAATATTTGAATGATTAAATATTTTTTAATGCAATTTCTATATATATAATGTGTAAAATAAAAAAAATTAAACAAGTAATTTATGGAAAAGAAAATTAAAATTTATAACCAGTATAAAGTGTAAATTAAATTTTAAAATCACTAAAATTTACAAATATTGTAAAATTTCAAGAAAAAAACACCTCTATTTAGTATTTTAACAAATTCATTTTTATTTGTTTCTACTAAATGAGGTGTATTTTTAATAAACTTCTATTTTATAATATGCACTTTTAAAAAAATTATGCTTCTGGTTCTACTAAACCATAATTATTTGAATCTTTTAATTTAAAGATTACATTAACTTTTCCTGTATCAATATTTACAAATGTATAGAAAATATTGCCTTTTCTTTCAGCTAATTTTAATTTAGCATCTTCAACAGAAATTGGTTTTAATTCATAAGATAAAGATTTAACAATTTCATCTTCAACTGGTTTTTCTGGTGCAATTCCATTTATATTCATTTGTTTTATTGAAGAATCTTTCATCATTTTTTCTTTTTTAGCTTTAGATTTTCTAATTTGTCCTTCTAGAATATCAATATCTTTATCTATAGCAGCATACAAATCTTTATCTTCAGTAACTGCTTTGTAAGAAACGCCTTTTACTGAAACATACATTTCAGCTATTTCTGTTTGTGCATTTTCTTTTTTTATAGTAACAGTTACATTAATCATTTCTTCTGCAAAATATTTTTCTATTCTTGTTAATTTTTTCTCAACATAATCTTTGATTGCTTCTGTTGCTTTTATTTCTTTTCCTGTTATTGTTATATTCATAATAACCACTCCTTTTTAGTATTTTTTTGTAAAACCATTATATAAGTATTTCTTATAATTTGCAAGCTAAATTTTAAGTTCTCTTTATTAAAACTTATTTTAGTATAAAATTTCATATATACTGCTATAGTTAATACTACAATAAATTCATTTTTTCTAAAATACTTTCTATCTTTTTTAAAATAATTTTTCTAATTTATATTCTCTTTCTAATTTCTCATTTAAGTATAAGTTTGCTATTAATTCTAATTCTTTTTGACAGTTTTCGGAAAGTGTAAAAGAAAATATTTTTTTTGAATCTGCTTTTAATATATAATTAATTGCATTTCTAGTCGGATCACTCATCTGTATACAGCTACTATCTTGTTTACTACAAGCTTTACACTTAAACCCATTATCTTTTATACTAAAAAAAGTTAAATCTTCTTTTGTTTTGCAAGAAGTGCATTCAAGTGAATTTGGTGCAAATCCCAAAATTTTTAAAAGCCTTAGTTTGAACACAGAAGTTATAAAATCTAAATTTTTATCTGTTTCTGAAATCATATATAAAGTATTTAAAAACAATTTTAATGTATTAAAGCTATTTTGATTTTCTGTAGTAACATCTGAAATTATTTTAGTAATATATGACGCATAAGTTAATTTATCTAAATCAGTTCTTATGTTATAAAAAAGTTCAATAGTTTCACAAGAATTTATTGTATATGTATCAGAACCTTTAAAAAGCATGTATTCTCCAAAACACAAAAATTGAGTGCCACTAAGCAAAAGACTCTTTGGTCTTCTTGCACCTTTTGCACTGCACCCAATTTTTCCTAAATTTGGAGTTAACATTGTAAGCATTTTATCAAAATCACCCATATTATTTTCTGCAATTATTATCCCATTTACTTTTATTTGTTTCATCTAATATTACCTTCATATTTTCTTCTATATTTTTCACTTCTCTAAACTCTAAATAAGAATTAATATCACCTGTTTGCTTAAATGTATTCCAAGCAATATTTTTTAACATATCTAAGTCATTCCTTTCTTTTATAAATAATATTTTTCTTTACATTCTATAATATTATTTATAAATATCTTTTGTAAATTTTAGAAGATTTATACTGGTATTTATTTTAATTTAAATTTATTAACTATATTATCTTTTTCTTGCCAATCTTCTTTAACTTTAACCCAAACTTTTAAATTTACTTTTGTACCAAGCATTTTCTCTAAATCTTGTCTTGCATACATCGCAATTTTTTTCAAAAGATTTCCGACCTTTTCCTATTATTATTCCTTTATGGGATTCTCTTATACAATATATTGTTGCATCTATATCATATATTTCTTCACCTTTTGTTGTATTTCTATTTTTGAAATTTTCTACTTCAATATAAATACCGTGTGGTACTTCATCATTTAAAAATTTTAAGGCTTTTTCTCTAATAATTTCTTCTGTAAGTTGTCTTAATGTTTGATCTGTATATTCATCATCTGCATAATATTTTGGTCCTTCTGGTAAGATTTTTAAAAGTTCATCAATTATTTTTTCTATTCCATCTTTTTTATATGCAGATATTGGAATAACAGCTGTAAAATTATATTCATCACTATATAATTTAATTAATTTTAGTAATTTATCTTTTTGAATTAAGTCAATTTTATTAATTATTAAAATACATGGCTTTTTACTTTCAATTATTTTGTCTAAAATTCTTCTGTCTCCTCTTCCAATATCATCAGAAGTTGCTTCTATTAAAAATAATATAACATCAACTTCTGAAAACATTGTAAAAGCTGTATTTACCATAGTTTCTCCAAGTTTTGTCTTTGGTTTATGTATTCCTGGTGTATCTGTTATTATTATTTGATAATTTTTATCATTTAATATGGCTTTTATTGCTGTTCTTGTAGTTTGAACTTTATTTGCTGTTATTGCGATTTTTTCTTTTGCAAGTGCATTTAATAAAGTTGATTTTCCCACATTTGTTCTTCCTACTAATGATACAAAACCTGACTTAAATTTTTCCATTTTCTCCCTCATTTAACTTTATTTTTAAATACTTTCTGATATTACAACATCTGAATCTATTGGACACACATTTACCCAAGTATTTCCATCATTTACATTTATTTCATTTCCTTGCATATCAACATATTGTGTTTGTTCACTTCTATCATTTTTTATACATTTAATTTTTATTGCTTTTCCATTTGTAATATAATATCCATCTAAAGAACCAACTGTTACTACATCTTGTCTACCTTTATTTTCACCATCATTTAAAGTATAGTTTTTAGCAAAAGTAATTATTATATTTTTAGTTGTAATATCTTCTTTTGTTACTTCATCTGTCATTTTTCTATTTTTTGAATATCTTGTATATCTTTTAGATGTTTCATCATATTTATATTGAACTTTATGACCTGTAGAGTATGGTATTGTGACTGTATTTGCTATCATACTGTCTGCTTGTTCTAAATTAACCTCTTCTGGTACATAATTTAGAACACTTTCTTTATCTGAAGTTGTTGTCCAACCTTTATCTTTGGCTATTTTTAGTATTGACTCTGTATTTGTATATGCATTATGTGGAGCTTTTTTATGTGTTACTCTCCAATATAAAGAACTTTCAGTTCTAGCTTTTCCTGTATCATAGATTTGTCCATTAACATGATCTATATCATATACTTCAAAATCCCTTTCTGCTTGAGGACTCATTCCCAAATGTGCATATAGAGCATTATTTTCCATTGCATAATCTAAAAAATAATGTCTTGCGCTTCTAATTGGCCCAACTTGATCTGCTACAGCACCTTTAAAAAGTGCCATTAATCTAGTTTCTCCACCTTCTACAATTATTTCATAAACCATATATGTAGAGTTGATTGAAGCTTGAGGTTGTGCATTTGTATTATTGTCTATCATAAAAGCTATTGGTCTATCTTCTCCGGAAAAGATTTTTATTTCTGGTTCTTCTGGTTCTTGAACTATTTCTTCTTGAGCTATAACTTTTTCTTGAGTTTCATGTTTTTCTTCAGTTACTTCTTTTTTAGAAAAATTTCTTACAATTAATATTGCTCCTAAAATTAAGGCTACAACTACTAAAATTACTATTGCCACTTTTACTTCTTTTTTCATATTAAATCTCCTTAGTATATATTATATTAAATTTAAAATTTTTAATATCTTGGGTAAATAAATTAAAACTCCAACAATTACTGATATTAGTGCCATTAACAAAGCTGTTCCTGCTGCAACATCTTTTGCTATTTTAGCTTTCTCATTATATTCTTCTGTATACATATCAACAACAGTTTCTGTAATACTATTAATAAACTCTGCTAAAAATACTAATGCTATCACTATAAAAATTATTGCAAATTCTAAAAAACTGATTCTTAAAATAATTCCTATCAAAATAGCAATTATTGAAAAAACAACTTGTATCTTATAATTTCTCTCATTTTTAAAAACATATTTTATTCCATTTATTGCATTTTTAAAAGCTTCTATTAGATTTTTATTTCTCCATTTTTTTGCCATATAATAATACCTTTCTTTTTGATATCATTAATATTATCTATAAATTTTTAATTCATTTAATACTTTTTCTTCTTTTTCTCTCATTATAATTTTGTCTTTTTCCTCTATATGATCTTCTCCCATTAAATGATAAAAACCATGCACTACCATATATGAAAGTTCTCTTTCAAAACTGTGTCCATATTCAATAGCTTGTTCTTTTACCCTTTCTATTGAAATTACTATATCACCTAAAGTTTCTTCATATTCTAAATTTTTAAGACTAGGAATTTCTGATTTTTCAAACATTGGAAAAGAAAGCACATCAGTTTCTTTATCTATATTCCTATATTCTTTATTTAATTTTCTAATATTTTCTGGATTAGTTAAAGTTATACTTATATAAACTTTAAAATCTTGCATATTTTCTATAGCAAAACATTTTTCCAAGACTTTTTTTATTACTTCTTCATATTCTTTATTTTCTTCTAAATCTAAATATTCTATTTCTACAACCTTGTCCATATATTTACCTCTATTTATAAAATAAGGCAAGAATATTCTTTTAAACTTATCCTTGCCAAATCAATTTTATAATTTTGTAAAATGACCTTTTATGTTTTTATTAATTCCATTTATTTTTTTCATAACACCTAAGTCAACTAATTTATTTTTATAAAATTTTCTAACTTCAGCATATTTTTCATATTCATCTTGAGTGTCATATAGTTCTCTTTTTAAAGATAAAATTTCTTTTTCTTTTGAAGAATTTGTTTTACTATATGCATCCCAGAATTTTTTATAATCATCTCTTTCTGATGGTTTATCCCAATATACTTTTGTTGATAATAATTTTACATTATAAGCTTCTATTAATTCTAAAAGCATTTTATAAGTAGCTTCTCTTTTTTCTTTAACTTTTGAATTTACAATAAGATTTCTTGTATCTTTTAATAATTTTTTATAACATTGTTCTGCTGCAACAAGTGGCAAACTATGAGTAAATAATACTCTACTTAAACCTAATAAAATCATATTTTTCTCTAGAAAATCTCTTTCATCTAATTTTCCAACACTGAATTTTTCATATTCTTCATATTCTTCTATGATTTTACTATATTTTTCTGTTCCATCAATTTTTATTTTTATAGGTAATATATTTTTAATATAATCTTCTAATGTTTCAAAAATCTTTTTATAAACTTCTATTTGATTTGTAACTTTAGCCTTTAACCCATCTGCCAATTTTACAGAATAATTTTTCAATATTCCTTTATATATTCCATCAATTTTTTCTATATAAATAGGTGTATATTTGCTCAAGATTTTATCTTTTTTAGTTGCAACTAAACTTTCATAATCTAAGTCTAGTAAAAATTTTTGTTTCCTATATTTATACTCTAAATATTCATTATCTTTTAAATGAACTACTGTATAATAATTTGATAAAGCATTTTTTTCAAAATCAGATGCTGTATTATTTTTAACCTTTTTATAAATCGAATCCATTATGTGTTTATCTATTGCTTCTAAATATAAAGTATAACTTTCTTCATATCTGTTTTGATATTGTTCTTTTTTCGAAATATCATTGTTTTTTTCTGCAATTTTTAATTGTTCATAAGATTTTACTGCTGAACTTCTTTTTATATTTATCATAATACCATTAATACCAATTTTAGTAGGTATTAATAATCTAGTTAAAGTACTAGACACCTTATTAAAAAATGTTGTCTCATTTGAAAGAACTTTTAAACTTCTCTCTTCCACCACTTTTACATCCCCCCATATTAATTTGCTTTTGTACTAATTTTTTCTTGGACTTCATATATTATTTTTACTTTTAGTCCATCTTCTTCTTTTTGTATTTCTACATCTCTTTTTTTGTTTTTCTCATCGTAATTTGAGAGTTTATATTCTTTTTCTAATTCTTCCTCTAGTTCTTTTATTATCTTGTCTTTTAATTCTTCCTCTGAATAAGTTTTTTGCACTAATTTAGTTTCTATATTTGTAATTTTTTTTATTTCTATCGGAATATAAAAATTAGAAAATAATTTTATTTTTTTACTTGCACTTATTGTATCATAATTTTCAAAATTTGAAACCCTTTTATATAAATTTATTTTAAAATTATTTATACAAATTTCGTTTTTTTGTTCTTCGTTTCCTGTTTTTACTTTTTCATTTTGCACAAAACTTTCTTTTTTCTCTTTTTCAAAATAAAAATTTCCATAAACATCAGCCTCTGCGTGTACTAATCTTGGCTCACTTATCTCACTTTCCATTATCCCTTCTACTAATAAATCTCCTACTTTTACTTCATCTCCAATATTTACTCTTGCTGTACCATTTTGTACTACTATTTTAGATATTATTGCATCTTTTGTTGATACAATATTACAAACCTCGTTTTTATCTATTATTTCTGGAACCTCAACACCTTCTTTTACTGTAATTATTACATTTGTCCCTTTTATTGTAATTCCTACCCAAGATAAATCATCTCTTTTTAATCTTATATCATTACTTATTTTTTCTATATTTATATTTGATTTTAATTTTCCTATATCTATCCCATATTCTTTTGCTAAAGAAATAATTTCTTCTTTTGGTATATTTTCATTTCCGATAACTTCTATATTCCATATAAATTTTGTTAATGTAAAAATAAAAATTGCAATTACTAAAATAGCAACTGCAAATACTTTTCTTTTTCTATATTTATTTATTACAAAAGGAAGCCCTGATTTTTTCTCTATTTTTATTTTACATTTTGTTTTCTTTGCAATATGTCTAATTTCTTTAAAATCAGATTTTAAAATTTTCACTTTTAAATATGTATTGTTTTCTCTTTTTATATCTTGAAGAAATATTTTTTTGCTCATACAAATATTAATAAAACGTTCTATAAAAAATCCTTCTACTACTAAAGTAACATATCCAGAAAAAAACATATAAATCATTCTAATTAGCATTTTTGTTTCTCCTTAATTTACTTTTTTATTTTCAAAATCTATATTTTCTATTTTTCCACTTACTAAAATATCATCATCTGTCATTTGATTTAATTTTAAATTAAAACCATTTATATTTATATTTCCTATTTCTGTACTTATTCGTGCAAAAAAATCTTCATATTCTAGTATCCCTTTAAAATTTTCTATTAAAATCTCATCAAAACCAGTTATAGTAATCTTTGGAACATTACTAATAACTTCTCTTGGTATTTCTAAAAATTTACTTACTTTACTATAATCTCTCATAAAACAAAAACCTCTCTTTTTAGATATATATTCTAAACAAGAAAGGTTTATTCTTAAATTTTATTAAATTATTCTAATAATTTTTTTATTTCTTCATCTTCTCTAAATTCTGGAGAAATAAAATCTAATACTTTTCCTTTTCCTTTGGAAACTGCTGCTACAACAATATCTTTATCATGTCTTAATCTATAACTTGCATATTTTAAAATTATAGGTTTATTAGTTACAGCAGAAAGTACTACATCTTTATCATCTCTTAGAGCTTCACTTGCAAAATATAAAACTTGACCATCATTTTGTGAAGCAGTTAAAATCACATCTTTATCTCCTTTAAGTCTCTCACTTGCATAACAGCAGGTCCACCCGGCCTTACTAACAGCTTTTAAAATAACTTCTTTATCATCTTTTAATCTATTACTTGCAAATTCCAGTGCTCCACCATCTGCCTCTAAAGCACTCATAACCACATCTTTATCATCACGAATTTCTTCGTTTGCCCATTCAATTAAATTTGGTATTTCTTTTACTTTATTAAGGAAAAATTCTCTATCATTTGTTTTTTCTTTTGCTTCTATTACTTCAGGACTATCTGCCATTTTAAATTCCTCCATTTAAAAATAAAAATTAGATTTTTTCTCATATTTTTCTCTGATTTTTTTTCTTTCCAATTTTCTCTTTTTTACTCTCAAATCATAAATTGTTAATAGTATTAGAATTATCATACAACTTGCAAAGAAATATTTGTTTTTAAAAAGTGCAAACATATTTCCAAGATTTGGCATTACATATATAACTTTTCCTATTATATCTTCATATCTTACCACTTCTTCATCCACAGTTTCATTATTGTCACCTTTAGTAATATATGAATTTTGTAAATCAGATAAAACTATTTTTTCTATTCTATGTGTAATAATCTCTCCATTATCTTTTTTAAAAGTAATTATATTTCCTTCTCTGAATTCATCATTAGAATATCCTTTTTTTACTACTACTATATCATTTACTTTGATTCTTGGACTCATACTTTCTGACACAACAGAATATAAGCTTATATTAAAAAAACTAGGATTTTCTTTAGAATCTCCTAGTTCCCCAAACATCAAAAACAAACTAAATAATATAGCTGGAATTAATATAATATATAAGATAATATTTAAAATTTTTTTGATTTTCTGATTTCTTCTTATCCTTTTAGATATAACATCAGATTCATATCTCATATTCTATTTTCCTCACTATTTTTTATTTATCATTGGTTTTACTTTTTCAACAAATTCAATATCTTCAATATTTAAGTCACTTTTTTGAATATTATGAAAATCAACGATTTTTTCAACGTCCTCGATTAAAGTATCTAAATTTTCTTCTAGGTCTTCTTTTTCTAAATTAATATTTAATATCTTATATCTGTTTGAAATAATTGATGTAATTTCTGGTTCTTCTGCAAGTTTAATATTATTTAACATAACCTTATAAGGTTGATTTATAAAATCAACTAATTCTTGAAGTTCATCTGCAATATCTATATCATCATCTTCATAATGATTTTTTACAAGTTTATAAGCATAAGTATAGAAAGATATTGCTATTTTAAACATATATTTAATTGTACAATTATCATCTACAAATTCTGCTATCCTTGTATTTACTAATTGCTCATCTAGCTGTTCATATAATTTCTTTATTTCCTTTATTTTATTATTTGAAATAACTGGAAATTCATAAATTTTTCTTTCCATTTTCTTTTTCAAAAATACAAATAAAGGATTTTTACTTAATCTAATTAATCTTTTATTTTTTCTATTTTCTTTTATAAGTTCTTGTTCTTTTTTTCTAAGCTCTTTATTTGTATTTTCATAAAGATTTTTAAAACTATCTTTATTTTTATATTTATTTTTTAAATCATCAATAATATATTTATATCTTACATATACATTATATTCTACAAGTGTATTAAGCAGCTTTCCAAAATTATTATCCATTTCTTCTTGCTGTTTTTCATTTGCTTCATAATAATTTTTAGAAGATAATCTATCATATAAAACTGTCATTTCTTTATTGTTAAAATCTTTTATTTTCCACTCTCCAGAAGTGAATTTTTGCATAACTGCTTTTCCATCAATTCTTTTTATTTTGATTAATTCTTTATTAAGTTCAAAAAATCTTTTTACTAATCCATTTTTGTCTAAACCTTTATTTGCTAGAATTATATCATTTCTTTCTTTTAATTCTTTTTCAAATTTTTTAGAATTTATATAATATAAATATCTCATATTTAATTCTATATGAGTAACAATATCTGGACACTTCCAATAAACAGTTTCAAAAGTTTTCTTTAAAGTTTCTGAAGTTATATCTCCATTTTCAAACTCATTAAAAAAAGCTCTCATATATTCATTTGTAGGTTGACTATAATGAAAATCTTCAGAAGTAAGTTCTATTCCATAATCTTTAAATTTCTCTATAAATAATTTTATATTTTGATTTACTAAATTTAAATCTCCTTCAAAAAAACAGCTTAAACTATGTGTAATTTTATCAAATTCTAATTTTTCAAAAGGAGTATTTAATTCATTAAATAATTCTATATCTTTTATATCTTCAATACTATCTGTTAGTTCAGCTATTTTGGGATTTTCTTCTATTGAAGTTAATCTTTCATATCTACTACAAATTTCTTCCCATATTACTTTTTTTATTTGTTCTGCCTTTTCTTCTAATTCTTGAACTTTTTCGATATATTTACTTCTATTTTTCTTGTTATTTACTGGCAAAACACTTAAAACTTCTTTATTACTTAAAACATATTTTTCAAACTCTTCTAATATATCTACTTCGTTCATTATTCTTCATTACCTTTCTCTTTCTTTTCTTTTGCTAAAAAAGCTATATATTCTTCACATTTTTTATATAACTCTAGTAATTTTTCATTACTTAATTTAGATAATTCCAAACCTTTTTCCATTGTTTAAATTCCTTTCAAGAACCTTTTAATTAACTATTAATATTATATATTAATTTAAAATTCAAGTACATAGTTTTTATATTTCATTTTGATTACAATTTCAAATCATTTATTTAATATTAAATTAGGCTAGTTCTTTATGTAATTTGAAAAAAACTTGTGTGCAATATTGGAGTAAGCCTTTATTTAGTAAGATGTGCAGAGCACTTTCCTACTAAATAAAAATAATCCCCAAATGTTAATCTTTAATTCAACAATTTGGGGATATTCTGTATCTTTTATTTTATAATTATATATGAATAAGTCTCTCCTATATGTTCATACTCTATAGCTTGATATTCTTCTTGTATAATATTTCCTGCTCCATCATCTACTGGTCGTGTCTTAGTAACTATATTTTCATCATATAAACTAAATACTAATTTATAAGTTCCTGTTTTTAGATTTTGTTTTAGTGTGTAATCAATATCAAAATTTACTGGAGTATCTGGATTTGTTACCTTAGCATTAATCTGATCACTATCTAATACCAAATATTCTAAAGGTATATTATCTGCATCTAAAAGTGTTAATCCTTCATTTACATATTCTTTTAAATCCACCTCCGTATAAGACATATCATATACATCATCATAATTTCTTCTATATAAAGATATAGTTATATGTGGATCTGTTAGTCCTGAAACATATTCTAAATCAATATTCAAATCATTATTGCCTTCTGAAATATATCCTGTATCTTTTTCCAAAGTATATCCTGTTGTTTTATCTATAATTACTTGTTCTTCTGGTAATGTTGATTTTAGTCCATATATATCATTTATAATTTGTAAATCAACAGTATCTGAAGCTGATGCTTCAACTCCATAATATATACCATCTGCAGAACCAAAGCTTTCAACTAAAATGTAATAATCTCCAGAAGCAAGTGTACTATTTTCTGTATTTATTGAAATTGAAGAAGTAGCATTTGAAACTTTTTCTGCAATCTTAATTCTTGTTGTTCCATCTGTTCTAGGATAATATTTATTACCATTTAGTTCAAAATATGTTCCAAGTAAACTTGATCCTGTTATAACTTGGTTTGTATCTTTATCAAAGAAAGTTAATTTTATACCTAATTTCTTATCAAAATAATTTGTGTCATATATTCTAACAGAATTTATAACTGTTACATCAAAATTTGTTTTTATATTTAATGTTGCATTATTTCCTAAATAAATCTTTGTCTTATTTAAACTTGCATCAATATCTATTTTAGATTCTGTATCCCAAATTCCAAAAGTTGTTGAATCTATTTGGTCATCCAATAATCCAAATAAAACTTCAGTTCTACCAGCTTCCACATCTGCCCTTAAGAAAATTCTAAAGTGTTGATTTGATGTTACCATTTTATTTGGATCTGTTATAGTTCCAAAATCTGCTCCTTCAAAATTAACAATAAAGATAAAACATTCGTATTCATAATCTAAATCTTGCTTATAGTATTTTTCCCTCATGGTCTTTTCATCATAATACTGATTTGTACTACCCATAGCTAAAAATTCAGAAAACTTAAATTCCGTTTTTCCAGATTTTGCATCATCTTCTGTTACTGTGTAATAGTAATATTCAGGATTTGTATTATCATATCTATCTATCATTGTTATTGTTGTATTTGCAGGAAATGCATATTCTGTATTTATTACTCTATATGAATCCTCATAAAAATTCTTAACTTGTTCATTTTGCTTAAAGTTTGGTTCAGCAAGTTCAAAATAAGCTGAAAAACTACTATTTGTTGTTACATTTGTTTCAGTACTTGTAAATAAATCATATTGCATATCTGGAGTTATTGCTCCATTATATCCAAAGTCATCATATACAGAAGTTCCAAGTGAAATATCTATAATAACTGTTGCTCTTCCTTGATTTAAAGAATCTTTCCAATAAGCTAAATCCATTGTTATTGTATAATACCCAAGTTCTTTTTCTTCTGTTATATTATTTGAATGGTAAAGATAGAAACTAAGTGATGGTGTTGTTGATGAATTTTCTATTGTATAAACTGTATCACCACTAAAACTAGCTATATTTCCATCTGGATCTGAGTAGAAATCACTTCCACCATTCATACTCCATCCACTATTACCTGTTTTCATACCCAAACCAAAATTATTGTTTGCTGCATCTTGATCTGGATTTATATTAGGTATAGTGTTCTTATCATATAAGCCAACTCCTTCTATTAAACTTGAATCAACACTATGTATTGTTAAAGTTGCATTAGGGAAAGAAAGTCCAAGTAAACTTAGTTCTTTTGTTCCTAGTGTTGAGAATTTTGATGCCATAAGCCCTAAAGTATAATAGTAAACCTCAACATCTGGACCTGCATACCACATATAATAAATATCATTTTCAGGTGTTGGAGTAATATAATTACAATAAGAAACTCCACTATAGTCTTCTTCTGTTAATACATCTCCACCACTTAATTCAACATCAAGTTTTTCAAAGTTAGTATAGAAACCATCAACTTGTATATCTTGTTCTGGGTTTTTCTGGTGCATACCAACTACATAGCAACGTGTAAAATCTCTTTCATTCCAATTAATTTGATTTCCTAAGTTATAATCTTTGTCATACATACCAGTGTAAATATCAGAATCTCCACCATCACTACCTGCTGCATTTTTATAAATTCCAAAGAAAGTCATACCTTTTACTTCACCATAAGATTCTAGGTTTTCAGATGGAGAAATATTTAGGTTTATACCAGAATACATATAAATTCTGTTATCTACATTTTTATCTATTCCTAAGTTCTCTATTTTTTCTACATCTCCAACTTTTTCATTTGAACTATTATAAACAGCGCCAGCTTCCATGTAATATTCTACATTTCCGTTTCTGTCAAAAACTTTGTCTCCCTTGGCATCATAAGTTTTTCCATCTGTTGTATGTATTCTATTATTTATTGTTACTTGTGCATATTCTTCATTTCCATCTTCACCAACCATACTATAGAAGTTCTCTAGAAGGTTTGCACCATTTCTTAAAAACATTGCTGAATTATTTTTTAATGTTAAAGAAGAAATTCTATTCAATGTAAAGTATGTACTAGCATGTACACTTGTACTATCTGTTGTACCACTTAAAGTAATATTAGAATTGTCTAATAATACTTTAGAAGCTCTTTGTATTGAAACTCCTTTTTTAGGATTATCTATACTTCCATAATTTCTTATATTAATATCACCATTAGTTTTAGCACTTGATGCATTACCAGAACCAAATATGCTTCCACCAATATTAATATCATCATCTGCATAATTTTCTCCGTTTATATTAATTAATATTGTACCTGTAACACTGATAGAGTCATAATCAAAATCTTTTGATGGATCCATTGATTCACCACCACCAAATACTGTGTTTCCTATATCAATTTTTCCTTGTTTATATCCTTTATCTGTTCCATAATATTGATTTATTGCCTCTATACCAATATTTACTATTGTATTACCATTTATTACAGAAGAATTTGCTCCTCCATAAGCATTTTCTCCTATTACACTACCTGCTATATCAACAATTCCTAGTGAAGTATCTGCTCCAGTTGGTCCTGTTTCTGCAGCATTTCCACCACCAAATATACTTTTACCTATATTAGTAGTTCCTTCTGCCAAAATATACGAATTACCTCTTACTACTGCATTTGCACCATTTCCTGCAGCATAAGCATTTCCTGTAATCGAACTTGAGTCTATATAAACATTTGAATTTCCTGTTACAGAACCATTGTCTCCTCCACCATATATGTCATTTCCTACAATACTATTTGTAATATCCAAGATTGTGTTTCCTTCTACTATTGCTGTTATACCTTGTCCACCACCAAATGCATTTCCTTTTATTTCTACATTATTTCTAATTGTGATATTTGTATTTGTTCCTATTTTTCCAGGTATTGTACCAGCAGTTTCTATTGTTGCAGCACCATTTCCACCACCATATATATTTTGATTAATAATAGATTTATCTATTAAAACATTTGTAGCTTCAATTACTTCTCCTTGATCACCGCCACCATATACATTATTAACAGTAGAATCTCCTTGTACAGTTACTTGTGTTCCATTAACATTAGCTGCTTTTCCACCACCAAATACATTGCCTGTAACATTTGATGTATCAATAATCACTACAGTATTTCCTGTTACTACTCCTTTATTGCCTCCACCATATACTGTATCAGTAATAGAAGAATTTAATACACTTACTGCTGTTGTTGTTCCTATTTGACCTTCATTACCTCCACCATATACTGTATTTATGGTTGATGAATCTGTTATGCTTATACTTGTATTATTTTCAACATCTGCTCTATTACCACCACCATATATGGTTCCATTAACATTTGCAGAAGTAGCATTTATTAGTGTTTTTCCATTAACTTTACCTTGATCTCCTCCACCATATACATTTTGGTTTACTATTGTCTTTGTATCTCCATTTGGTACTAAATTTACATTTGTGTCACTTTGAACAATAGCATCAGTACCTTGTCCACCGCCATATACATCATTTGCAGTAGACCCTTCAACATATACATCTGTTTCTCCATTAACAGCTGCTGAACAGCCTCCTCCATAAAGAGTTCCAATATTTGATGTATTTATAATATCAACATTTGTATTGCCTCTTACAATACCTAAATTTCCTCCACCAAATATTGTATTAATATTTGATTTATCTATTGTTACATTAGTATCTACTCCAACTTCTGCATTATTTCCTCCGCCGTATACTATACCATCCACAGCTGAAGAAATTATATTAACATTTGTATATCCATTAACAGGTCCACTATCTCCACCACCAAACACATTTCCTGTGATTGTTGTTAAAGGATTTACTGCAATTCCTGTTTGTTCATCTATACTTGTTATATTAACATTTGTATCACCTGTTACATTAGTGTTTTGACCATAACCGCCACCATATACATTTCCAATAGTAGCTCCATCACTACAATATACAAAAGTTTCTGAAAGTTCACCAGAAGAGTTTGAGCCTCCATATAAATTATCTACTTTAGCTCCTTTAGCATAAATAGCTCTTGGTAAACTACTATTATTACCAGCTATTCCAGCATTATTTCCACCATTAAATGCATTTCCAACTATTGCATTTTTATATAAATAAACATAGACATTATTAGAATCTGTTGTAATTTGTGATTGATTGCCACCGCCATATACTTCATTAATAGTTGTAGCATAATTTTCTCCTATTTTAACAAGTATGTTTCCAGAAATAATACCATTTATATTACATCCACCAAAAGCTTTTGCAGATGAATAGCTTCCACCATCAACAGTAACAGTTACATTTCCACCATTTCTAGCAGCTCCCCTAGTTTCTCCTTTTCCTCCACCATAGATATTTCCATTTAATAAAATAGAATTTTTATCAGAATAAATGTCTTGAATATTTATGTAAGAATTATTTGTTACACTTCCTTGCTCGCTTCCTCCATAAATATTACCATATAAATATATATTATTAGTTTTATCTGAAATATCAATTTTTGAAGTTTGGTTAATTACAGTATCTTGTCCCTTTCCTCCAGCAAATATAATTTCTCCTGATGAATTAGAGATTCCTATAGTTCCTCCTTCTACATTAATATCTGATACGCCATATACAGTTCCTTTTGTATTTGACCCACCATACATAGTTCCATTTATTTGTCCATTATACATATTAATATCTACAGAACCATAAATATTATTTTGATTTGCTCCACCATAAACATTATTTCCTATTGTTCCACCATATATATCTATTTTAACTTTAGTATCTAATGCCTCAGGTTCTTCAACCGGTTCATCTGGATCCTTTGGAATATCTTTATATTTTAAAAAATATATATTAGCAGCTTGATTTGCTCTGCTTACAATCCCCCAAGAGCCTCCTGAATATCTTAAATAATATGTAGTTCCATTATAATATGCATTTAATTTACTATTAGAATAAGTAAATACTAATTCTGTATCAGATAATGTTAATACATCTTGATCCCAAAACCAACCGCTTTCTGTAGTTATTGCTAGATATCTTCCTGTAGAAACATTTTTAATTGTATATCCATTTCCTGATTTCGTTATAGTCCATTCTTCATTAGTAGAAGGATATCTTTCATCACTAAGTACTCGAGAATCTGGATCATTTCCATTAGCAATAAGTTCCCTACTACTACCAATAGTTGTTCCATTTGTAATTAAATATTTTTCACCAGAAATTATATTATTTGATTCATCAACAAATTCAATTATTGGTTCAGTTTCTTCTGGTTTATCGTCTCCAGTATAATTAGTTTCACCAACATATCCAAAGTTTCCTCCACCATATACATTATTCGATATAATAGCATTACCATCTATTATGATTTTTGAATAATCTACACAGGCAGAGTATCTTGTATTTCCATTTCCAGCTCCTAAGACACATCCAGCTTCAACGTCATATAAAGTATCTGTACTCTGTCTTGTTCCAACAACTGCATCTCCACCTATATATATTAGACTTCCACCAACTAATTCACCTGTATCATTACCACCCGTTGCATAATATCCATTTGAGCCTCCACTTATACTATACCCTATATTTCCTCCTGTAACTTGTATAGTTCTATCTCCATAAGTTTCTGTACGTCCAGCTCCACCAACAATATTTTGTACAATTCCACCATTTACATATATTACTGTTTTTACTGTTGTTCCATCTTCTGTTGATAATCCTCCAATTATATTGGTAATATTGCCTCCTTCTACAAGAAGGATTCTATCTCCTCTATCTGCACCTGTATAACCATGTCCTCCTAGATAAATTCCAGCATAAGCCATATTATCATTATTATAATAATTTTCCCAGTAATCTATTCCAAAACTACCGCTTTTTATATTCATAAGATATACTGGTTTTCCATTATATGGTGAAACCTGTCCACTAGATGTTCTTGAAGCTAATCTATAATATACTTTCAAATTTTCATTATTTCCTTGAACTCTATCATAATCATTTCCTGCAACAAATATTGCTGATGCAGTATAAGATCCTCCATTCGCTGCCCTTGCTACTTGTATATTAGAATACTTTCCAGATTCTACTACCAATTTATATTCATTTTTATAGCTTGATGAACTTTTTCCTCCTTGAACTTGTACTATAGTCCCTTGATTATCATTATTAACTATCATCCCTCTTCCAATTCTTAGATTATAGTTATTTCCACACAAGTAATACTGTGCATCCCTTGTTGCATCTAAATTATAATAAGAACTACTATTATTACTAGATATATATCCAATCATCTTTAAGTAATCTAATTGTAAATCATTTCCAAGAGTAAAATTGCTTTTAAAATTAATTGTTGCACTATTTCTATAATCAATACCATCATATAGACTGGTCAAAGTATATGCTCTATTACTTAAAGTATTTAAATTTTCTAGTGTTCCACCTATTAAAACTACAATGTTTAATTCTCTACTTGATGCGTTTTGAGCTGTTTTCATATTTCTTCCAAGAATTGTGTTTACATTACTCCAAGTTCGTACAGGATTATCTATACTTAGTCCAGCATTTCCAGTTGTTGAAGTAGTACCATTATTTGCATTCACAAATACTATATTAGCTTCTTTCCAATTAACATATAAATTTATTATAATATCTTTTGAACCATTAGTATCTATAGTTAATGTTTGAACTTTTGTATTACTATTTAAAGAAAAATTATATCCTTGCTCATTTGTTGTCCAACCATCAAAACCAAAACCTGCAGGTCTATCCATATATGGATTATCTATTAGATCAAAGCTTATATTACCATTTGTTATAGGTATACATTTTACATAAGTAAATAAAGTTTGTCTCTCATTTCCATCAGCTGATACATATCCAATTAAGTTTTTCTCAGTTGCTGTTAAACTTCTTCCATCAACATTATTTATAGTTACATTTCCTGAAAAAGCTAACGTAAGATTTAAAGTATATGAATCATAACTATTTTTTGTCCAATTATCCCAATTATTAGCTGATAATGTTACTTGTCTTGTATTTGTATCATAATTTATACTTATTCCGTTATTTTGTTGTTGTGTTCTAGCAAGTTCAAAACTATTTGCTGCAGCTTGTGGCATTATAAAAGACATTTGCCAATTTCTATCATCATCAATTATAGGATTATTAGATTCTGCTGTAATTGTAATAGGAT
This sequence comes from uncultured Eubacteriales bacterium, assembly GCA_902492015.1. Lineage (GTDB taxonomy): Bacteria > Bacillota > Clostridia > TANB77 > CAG-508 > Scatovivens. The sequence goes on from CABUJR010000005.1 coordinate 87,445, forward strand.
AATGTCTATAACCACTAGAGTTAGTAGAATTTCCAGTACTCCAATTTGGAGTTATATTAAATGTTCTTATTTCATTAATATTTTTTGAATAATCATAACTATAATAATTAATTGTTACCTTTGCTAAATTATTTTCATTATAAATATTTTGGTTTTCTCCTTTATTATTATCTGTATAATTTTTTCCCATATAATAGTTATAATCTGAATCATAATCATATACATTAACATATTCATCTTGAATTGCAGAATATGCTAAAACTGCATAGGTAGAAAATTCATTTGTTATAAATTCTACTTTATCTGTTTGCTTATCAGCTAAACTAATTTTTTCAAATCTTATTTCATTTTTCTCTATATCCTCTGCAATATGAACAACTTCAACTGGTTTATCATCTATTTTTCCTGCAAGTTGTACTGCTGAAGTTATTTCTACATTCACTGTTTGATAATAATCAACTGGTTGATATTCTTTATCACCGTTTAGAATTTTAATATCATAAGCAAGTAATACTTCAGAGTCTTTTAATTCCTCTGTATCTGCTTTTAACTCTGTTATAGCATTTATATCTTCAGGAGTTACATTTAAATAATAACCTGCTGGTATAAACCCAGTTAATTTTATTAAAGCTTCTCCCAAATCTGCTTTTAATTCTTGTTTATATAATTTTAAATTATTTATTTCAACTGTTTGGTATTCAACTTCTATGCTATAATTTCCATTTTCTACATCTTCTTTAGTTAAATATACTCTTTCACCAACAGAATATGAATTTTTTCCTTCATTTTCTATTTGAGATTCTACAAGATTATTTTGAGCTGTTGTATTTTGAGTATTTTCACTTGGTATTTGTGGAGTTTCACTTTCTATAGAAGTTTGTGGCTCTTGAGTTATTCCAAGATTATTTTCTGTTTGGTTTGGTGTAGATGAAACATTTTCATTTTCTTGTGCTGCATTTGTTTCCTCATTTTTTGAAGTATCTTGTACTTCTCCATTATTTCCATTTGTGCTATCTACAGTTACACTTTGATTGTCATTTTGTATACCTTGGTTTGTATTATTATCCTGTGTGCCTTGAGCTGGTGTAGTGGTTTCTGTAGAATTTGAAGCATTTTCTCCATTTCCTAAATCTGCATTTGGCACATCTTTATCTTCTGCAGACTCTAAAATATTTTCTCCACTTGCTGCAGCTTTTGCTAAATCAAATAAAGAATCTGCTTTTGCTGCAACTGGTAAATTTGTTGTTTCTTCTTTTTTTATATTTTCACTTATTAATGTATTTTCTGTATCTGTTTTAACTGTATTCTCATTTGTTTTGTTTTCAGAAGTTGTTGCTTCATTTGTAACCTGGTTTCCAGTATTTACGGAATTTGTAGGTTTTTCAATCTCAATTTCAATAGGAACTTCTTCAGTATTTGTTGTATTTTCAGATTGTATAGTGTTAGTATTTTCATCTTTCAATACTGGCTCAACTTTTTTGTCTATAAAATATTTTTGAGCAAAAAATCCATTAACTGTTTCTGGTAAAATTATGTAATAATTTTCGTTTTCATCTTGAAAAAGCTCTATGTCAACATTCATAGCATTTTCTGTTCCAAGCTCAACAAAATTTACAGGTGTTGTTACTGTTACTTCTGATTTTGTTAAAAAATTAAATTTATATATAGAAAACATAAAAATAGCTATAATTAAGACTATTATTAGGTTTCTTATTTTAGCTTTATTAATATTTTTTCTTCTTCTAATTCTAGACATCCTAGTGCTCCTATTTTAATATTTTACAATCATATTCTATCATAGGAAGATGTGTTTTTAAAGACTTTTTTCAGTTTTGTAACATAAATGAAAAAAAGAGCAGTAAATGAAATTTTACTACTCTTTTAAATTATATTTTATTAACTTTTCACTTAATTTTAGTATGGATCTAAACTAAAGCTGATGTTGTATTCAATGTCTGAATTTGCTGCATAGTTTTCGCAGTCTACATCTTGACCTTCAATCCACATATAAATTCTAAATTTAGTAACACCAGAAGATAAAGCATTACCTCCACTAACTGCTGCTGTTACATCTTTAAGATTCATACTTGGTACTTCACCTTTAGAACTTGTCCATTGTACATTAATATCTTTAAATTTATCAGGATTATTTGTTGCTGTTGCTTCTTTTAAAAGTATTCCATCTGTAAATGCAGCACTAATTCCTGAATATTTAACTGTTGGGTTACCTGCTCCTGCAGTTAGAGTTGCCCATCCTAAATTTTTAGCATTTTCAACACCTCTACCTGTGTGGTAATCCGCATTTGGCTCCCATAACATAACAGGTCCATTTATAGCTAAAGCTTGAATTGTATCTATAGATTCACTTGTTGTATTTTCACCTTTAATTAAAGCAACACGAGAAGCGTTTGCTAAACCTCTTTCATCATCTGGATTTGTAACTGGAACTTTAGTTCCATCACCTTGATCTTTTAATTCGTTTACACTTCCTGACCAGTAAAAGTCTTCTGCTGGACTATTTGATTTAATAAATACATCAAAAGCTACATAATAACCTTTAGCATATTTTCCTGCATCATCTGTAATTCCATTTGAATCTTTATCTGTTTGAGCAAGTGATTTTAATACATATTCACCATAAGTATCTGCATCTGGATCTTCTAAATCTGCTGCTACATCACCATAGAACATGCTCATTTTTCCCCCAACTAAATCTAATGCTGAAGAAACTGGTGCCATATCTGTTGGTAATTGGTTTGTAGCTGCAGGATATTTAGTCTTGGCTCCAAGTAAGTCATCTCTTGTAAGTACAGTTTTCCATGTATCACCATCTGCAGAAATCTGTAAACCATTTGATGTAGCCACATTAACATCAATAGAGTCAACATTTACTGTTTTGTTAGCTGTAAACCATGCATAAGTAGACATGATTAATAGTACAGCTGTTAAAAGCAATAATACTAATAATGTATTAAGTCTTTTTTTAGCTACTTTTGTTTTTTTCTTCATCTTTTTCCTCCTATATTAATCAATATGTTCTTCTGTAATGTCCATATGCATCTTCAATTCACCACCAAGTAATGCGTTTGTGCAATCAGGATCATCTCCCTCAATCCACACAACTATTGTAAATTTGTCAATATCACCTGGTGCAAAATCTTGTCTACTTTCTAACATTACAGTATCATCGGAATAAAAAGCTTTTGTACCTTCCTCTGGTTCTTCTGTATATCCATTTATTTTTGCATAAACTGTTTTTTCTCCGTTTAAATATACCATAACCCTTATCGCTTCATCTACATTTAGAATAACATCATCTATTGGCATTGAGTACCAATAATTAACTGTATCTTTTCCCTCATTTTCAATATAGAAAGTGTAAGCCAAATAGTTATCTCCATTATGAGAGCCTTCTGCTTCAGTATCTATATTCTGAGGAAGCCAATCTATAGAAATGTTATCCATCTCATCAAACCTTGATGCCTCTAATCTCCTAGACACTACTTTCTCTCCTAATTTTTCGTACAATACTATACCTTTATCCCAGCTTAAATTTCTATCTAATATTATTGTGAAACGACCTGCTTCATAAATGATAGATAATATAAAGTATAGTACTATCAAAAAAATTAGTAGAATAAGTAAAGCCAATCTGATTACTTTAATCCTTAAATCGCGTTTGTAGATTTTTTTAGAGGTAATTTCAAATTCAAATTTTGTCATTTGAATAACTCTCACCTCCCAAAGTTTATAGATTCAGCTATTTAGATTAGACATACATATTGAATTTTGCATATTCTCTAATTAATATCATTTTACCACAATATGTAATACCACTCAATTACAATGCTTTTACATTTACTTTTCATATTTGTAACATTTTCCTGTTTAATTGACTATCTAGCACCTCTATGATAAAATCATAAAAATGCTTATTTTATAATATATTTTTGATATTATTTTACTATTTTTTTATATAGTAAAAAAAATATTTTTTTGGTAAATTTTGTAAAATTTATATTACATTTTATGTTTTCGTATTTTATATACTTTACCAAAAAATACCATTTTATAATTTATTGCATCTTTAATTACTACATATATATATTAATATAAGATATCATATATAAAACATAATCTTAGTTTAAAATTATTTATCTTTTAAAATTAAATTTTACATCATATAAAAATTATGAGATTGGAGAATATTAAATGAAATTTAATAAGTCTATTAAAATAATACTACTTATATTAGTATTAATTGTTTTATTTTTAATAATTAGATCTACTTATTCAAAATATATATCTACAAAAGATTCTGGCACAACTTTTCATATATCAAAATGGAATATTGTTTTAAATAATAAAAATATTTCTGAAAATGAAGATTTTACCCAAGATATTCAAATAATTTATGACGAAAATACTGAAAATATTGCTCAAGATGTTATTGTTCCTACTAGCAAAGGTCATTTTGAAGTTACTTTGGAATCAACTGGAACAGAACTTCCTTTTGAATATATTCTAAAAGTTAAACCTGAAAATGATTTAGTAGGAAGTATTCCAGATTTTAAAATAATTTCTTATTCTTTAAATGGCGGTGAAATTATTGAACTTACACCTGACCAAACAGAAATTATTGGTCAAGTTGAACCTCCAAAAGATGCAAATGGTAATTTTACAGGAGCAGAAGTTATAAATAATTTCACCATTTATGTTGAATGGGATGATAGCGAAAATAATATACTTGATAACCAGGGAGATGTTGCTATTTCTAAAGATAATAACATTTCTGGACTCATACCTATACAATTAAATATTAAGCAAATACAATAAGTATATTTATTTTAATAACTTATATATAAATAAAAAAGTAAGTATTTTTCGTTACAAAAGATACTTGCTTTTTTAAGAACAAAAATAGAAATTATGAAAATTACAAAAAAAGAATTAATAATTCTCTTTATTAAATTTTCTTTACAACAATTATATTTTTTTATATAATACAAATTATATTTTTTATGCATATTGAGTTAGGAGTTTTATAAATGAAAAATTTTTTTAAAGGAATACTTGTTGGAATTGGTGGTATTGCACCAGGATTAAGTGGTAGTGTCTTGCTTGTTATTCTAGGTTTATATCAAAAAACAATAAATGCTATAGGCACATTATTTAAAGATTTCAAAAAAAATATACTTTTTTTAATTCCACTATTTGCAGGTTTTGGAGTTGGAGTATTAATATTTAGTAAAATAGTTGATTTTCTTCTTAATAATTTTGAAATGCAAACAAGATTTGCCTTCCTAGGGTTAGTTTTAGGAACAATTCCATTATTTTATAGAGAAGTAAAAAAAGAAGGATTTTCAAAAAAATATTACATTTTAATTGTAGTAGCTTTACTAATAGGATTAGCAGTATTTTCTTTTAACAAAAATGCTTTTCCCTCAATAGAAAATCCAAATCTTTTTCAGTCAGTAATATTAGGAGTCGCTGTAGCTGGTTCTTCAATAATTCCTGGTGTTGATAGTGCTGTTATTTTATCTTCACTTGGCTTATATGAATTATATGTGAGTTCACTTGCAAATTTAGAATTTAGTATATTAATTCCAGCTGCTTTTGGTTTAGTAATAGGGGCATTAGTCATTTCAGCAATAATAAATGTATTAGTAAAAAAATTTTATACAATAACTTTTTCAATAATCTTTGGCTTATTTATATCAATAATTCCAAATGTATTAAATGAAAGTTGTGTACTATTATTTAACATGCAATCTTTAATATCTTTAATAATCTTTGCTATATCATTTATGGTTTCTTATTATTTAGGTGATATTGAAGGAAATAATAAAAGAATAAAATCGATTTTCAAATACTTTAAAGATGTTACATCTATAAATTCTAAAGTTAAAGAATTGGAAAATTCAAAATAAAAATTATGCATAAAAATATATTTTTAGTTAGGAATAAATCTTATGAAAAAAATGTATATTTTAATAAAAAATTTATATAATTATGCATCTTAAGAAAAAGTTACTAGAACAAAAGTGAACATTATGATAATTTCAAAAGATTAAATTTTATGAAAATGTCCATGTCTTTGTTCGTCGCACCAAGTTTTTTGAAAAAAACTTGTGTGCAATATTTGGCATAAGGCTTTATTTAGTAAGAGGTTCAGAGCACTTTACTACTAAATAAAAAGGAGAATATTTCCATATTCTCCTTTTTATTTTAATTTTTTAATATAATCATAAATATAACAATATCAAAATTTAAATTCTAAATCTCAGTTTGTACTGCTTCTACACGGAATTGTATTTCTATACTATATTTATCTGGATTAGTTTGTACGTACTCATAAGATTTTTCTCCCCAATGAGTATCCTCTTCATCACCTAATGTTACATCACCAGTTCCATCTGGAGTTTCATAATTCCAATTAATTTTAAATTCTATTTCAGTAGTATCTCCTGTTGACATTATTGTTTCTGAGCCATCATATAAAACCCCATTTGCATATACATCGACTTTAAATGGATAATCATTTCTTATTTTCTCTAATAAATCTAAATATGTATATACTTTTCCGTCTGGTCCTGCTTTTCCTGCTTCAAATTCTTCGTCAAATATTCTTACATAAAATATATTACATGTTAATTTAGCTTCTGTTTCACCATGGTTTCTTGCAGTAATTTTTTGAACTTCTTCTGGCATTCCTGGATAAATTTGTTCTACAACAAATTCGAATTCTTCTTCCTCATCATCATTTACTATTTCAAATTCCCAGTTTCTAACATGCATAGATAAGCCTGTTGATACTGTACTAATATATATAAACCATGCATAAGTATTAACTATTAGAGTAAGTAGTAATATTAAAACTGTTTTTACTGTTAAAGTAGATTTAAGTCTTGATATAATTTTTTTACTTTTTTTCTTTTTGGATTTCTTTTTATCTGAAGTTTTATTTTCAAATTCATTATCAATTTCTTTACTAAGTATATCAAATAAAATTTCTTGCTTTAAGTCATCATTTTCTATGTCTAGCTCTGTATTATTATCCACTTTATATATCCTCCTTTCGTTAATACTTTTTTATATTTAATATTTTCATTTTCAAGAATCTCTATAATTTACTACTATTTTTATTTTGTTTTAATTTATGTTATATTTTAATTTTTGCTTTCACCTAATTTTTGTCATTATCATCTTCTTCAGTCTCATCATCGTCGTCTTCCTCGTCATCATCGTCCTCACTATCGTCTTTTTCTTCTTCCTCGTTATCTTCTTCTTTTTTCTCTTCAATATAGTCTTTTATTTGTAAGAAAATCAATAGTGCAAAAGGTATAAATATAATAATATAAAAAGCTGTTAGATTATTCATCAACTTGGTTAAAAGACTTATAACTACACATTTATATATAACTTTTCCATATATTTGATCTGCTGTAATTTGTGGATCTTCTGTATCATTTGCTATACCTTTTGTATAAAATATTCTTCCACCAACAGTTTCTTCAATTCTAACAATTTGGTGAGTTACAACTCTATTTTTAAATGTCCCCACTTCTCCAAGGTAAGTTATATCATCTCCTACCTCTAATTTATCAGTATCAACTTCTCTTATAATTAATACATCACCTACATTATATTTAGGAACCATACTGCCTGTTGCAACATTAAAAATTCTAAATCCACCAACAGCTATTTCATTATTAGAAAATCTTTGAAGAGCCAAAACTCCAATCAATAAAATTAATGCAATTATACATATTATTTTTATTATTGTTGTTATAATACTAAAAACTTTTTTTGTGTTTTTTTCCTCTTTCATCTTACCTCTTTTCACCTTCACTAATTTTTAAAACATATTTACTAATATATTTTCTAAATATTTCTTGAACTTCTTTATTTGAAGCCTGTCTTTTGTATTTTATTATTTTATATTGTTTACTAACTAAATTTTTAAGTTGTTCTTCTGTTATACTTTCATTTACATCAATAGTTCTTTCAACTATATTTGCAATTAATTGTTCTATAATTTCTTTTTTATGTTTGTTCTTTATTTCTGGATTTTCAATACTTTGTATAATTAAATAATCAAGTAAAAATGTTTCATCAATTAGTTGTTTTGATTTTCCTTTTTCTTTATATTTTTTTACTGTATTCTGCATTCCACCTACTTTTACATTTTCCATTTTATTAATCAAAAAATCCCAAAGTTTTGCTGCATATTGGAAATTTACATTTTTTAAAATAACATTGTTTTTCTTAAGTGGAGGAGTTACAATTTGTACGTTTTGCTTCTCTAATGTTTGATAAGTTGCAGTTAGCATCAAGTTACCTATTCTTTTTTCTAAGATTTTTAACTTATCAATCATATCTTTGATTTCATCTGTTCTTTTGGTAGACTCTTCTGCTGAAGAAGTCATTATTATTTGTATATCAACTTTGTTTTTACCATTATAAGATTTTCCTTGATAATCTATTTGTTTAAATTCTTTTGATGAAGCTAATTTTTCTTTTAATAGTTTATTTTTTTCTCTCACAACTATAGCTTTCATTTTTTGGATTAAAGTATATATAAATCTGTTTTCATAAGTGTTTAGAGTTTCTTCCTTAAAAACATTTAACAATTTTCCTGGTTTAACATCACCGTTTTTTTCAACTTCTTCAATAAATCCCGCATTTCTTGATAAATGTTTTATACTCTCAACTGTAACTTTTTTTATTTTTTCGATTTTTACAACTTCTTCTTCATTAACAATAAGCTTAGTTGGAGATCCTAAAATATTTTCAATATATGGTATTGTAAATTCCATTTTTTCAATCCACATTTTTTCTACTTTAGGCTTTTCAGCTTCAATTTTAACGTCCATAGTTGAGGAAAGTCTTCTATTAAAATCATTTATTTTATTTTCATTAGAATCTGCATATAATTCAAAAACGTCTAAAATTTTATCCACTATATCCTCCTCTAAAATGTTATCCTAATTTCTTCAATCTTAATACATATTCTATACATTCTTTCATTTTGCCTTTTCCAAAAGTTTTGTCTAGAAAAACAACAAAACCATCTATTTCATCTTTTATGTACGCAATATTTAATTGTTCAAATTTTCTTAAAATCTTTTTAGCTATAAAATAATCTATTCCTTCAACTTCATCTCCACCACAAGCAACATAAGCTGAAACAAACTTTCCTAAGTGGCTTACAATACGGTTACCAAAAGCAACCCTAAAATGTTTTATAACAAAATCATCCATAGCATTTATTTTTTTCCAATTTTCCTCTGATACAGGATAATCTTCTCTAGCTTTTATGAAAAGCTTATCTAAATATGAGAAGTTAACATCCATTGGTGGTGTATCTTCTGCTTCAAAAGCTTGTCCTTTATCATTAATATCTATTGGCATAGCTCTATCATAAACTTTATCTGTTACCATAAAAGTAGAATCATCATTATTGATTGTTCCAATATACCAAGTATTAGCTGGTATTTTAATTCTTCCTCCTATAACATGTTTTGGATCATTTTCCCAAGGGCTTGCAACAATTTCAATAACCCACTCATCTCTGTTTGGCATTTCTAGAATAGATAACATTTCAGCAAAATAATATTCAACACGAGCAAGGTTCATCTCGTCTAGTATTACTGTATATACATCATCTGTGTATGATGCTACATATAATGACTCAAGTAATTGAGTTTCATTAAACTTTTTAGTGAATTCGTTAAAGTACCCAAAAAGCTCTGTTCTATCTCTCCAAGATGGCTGAACTGAAACAACACAAGAATCATGTTTTAAGAATTTTCCCCAAGCATAAGCAAGAGATGTTTTACCAGTACCAGAAATACCTTGAAGAATAACTAATTTTGTTGATGCAAGTCCTGCCATAAATACTCTTATCATTGGTAATGTATAATACAAGTGAAGCCTTGATGCTGCAAAGTTTCTAAATGCTATACATAATTCTTCTAAAGAGAAATCATTATTATAATTTTGTACTTTGTATTTAGCAAATTTTTTATCTACTAATGTAAGTCTTGGGAATCTTATTCCATCATCATCTTCTAAAGCTTTTTCTCCTTCTTTTTTATCACTTTCTGTATCAACAGTAGCAGATTCATCTGGAGATAAACCTAGTTGAGATACCTTCATTGCTAAAATTTCTTCTCTTTCTTTTGTCATTGTTGCAACTCTCTTATTTAAATCTGCAACTTCTTTCATCATATTTTCTTGTTCGACTAATGTTTTTCTAAATCTTATATACTTTCTTAAAATTAAATATACTAACAAAATTGTTAATATTAATATAAGTGCTACTGCAATAATAGCTATTGCAACTAAAACCCATTCTTGTAATGAAAAATCATTCTTATATTCCTTTATTAAATGTATATATTCTGGTATATCAAAAATCTGTCTAATTCCTTCAACAAATCCTGTAAGTATTGTTTTTAATCCTGAAAAAAAAGCATTTAAAAATTCATATAAGAATCTTACATAAGTGTCCATATTTTACCTCAATCCTTTATATTTCTATAATTTTATCATTTTTGTATTTTTTCTTATTTACATCATTAGTATCTGCAAGTATACATCCAAAAACCTCTGTTATTTGCAATTCATCTTTTGTGAATTTTGGCATTTCACTATTAGTTACTAATGCAAATTTAAAACCTCTTTTAATCATTTCGAAAACTGCTTTTTTGTTTTTTACAAAATCTTCAAATTTTATTTCAAAATATATCTTATCTTGAGCAGCTTGGTTTTCTAAAATTTCTAACAATTGTTCTAATTTCTTTTTCTTTTTTAATAAGCCTGTAGCAAAATCTACTACATATATTTTATTAAAATTTCCATTTAATATTTCTTTTAAAACCTCATTTGCTATCATCGGATATTCAACAAATAACCTATCTTCTCCTATTACATCTGTTTCAAAAGTCTCTTCAATTATTTGTTTACTAAATATTTCTGGAAATTCGAAATTATATAAAAGTTTAACACGATACATATTATCTTCTATTTTTTTTAGTGTTATTTCAAAATCTTTAGTCGAATCATATAAATTTAATAGATGATTTATTTTATCTAAATCTGATTCTACTAAATTTGAAAATTCTTTTATAAAATTTTTAGTATCTGGATTTCTTAAATTGTATTTTTTTTCTCTTTTCTCTGATATTAATTTTATAACCTCAGATATCTCAACATTTTTTCTAACATAATCAAAATAAAAGAAATATTGAAATAATTCTTGTGTATAATCTATAAGCTCTGTTTTATCTGGAAGTTCTTCTCTTAAAGTTTCAGCTTTTACTTTTATAGCCTCATAAATTCTTCTATGAAATATTCTAATATTATTATCTACTCCATAATTATAATATCTAGAATCTATATAAGCTTGTATCAGTTCATCAGCTACTTCTCTATCATATTTACTTTTTAATATCATACTAAAATATTTTTTAAATCTTTTTTGAGTATCAGTAATATGTTTTTGGACTATATTATTCATTTTATCTCCTTTAAATTATGTATAACTTACATTAACAACTTGTTCTGCATTTTCTCCAAAAGGATATGTATAATTCTTAGAAGCATCTATCTTATAAAACTTTACAACTTTACTTTCTTCTGCATCTATTTTAAATTTTATAGAATTAACATAATTAAAATTGTTTTTATCCACATAAGTGGTATCTCCATTTTCATCTGCTATAAGATATATATTAGAAGTTGTATCCATCACAATTTTATTAGGATCAAAACCAAGTGTTATAATCATTGAATGACATTTTTCTTTATCAGCATCTGATAGTGCAACATATTCTGCTATTGTTATTCTACTATTTTGTGCATGACTTCCAAAAGCCTCATCAACTATATAATAATCTAAAGTATTTGTTATTCTCACTTCTAAATAAGGTCTGTATGCTTCGTCTTCAACCACATAAGACATACCCAAATTTCCTATATTAATTTTAAACTCACCTTTCAAAGTTTCCTCATAAGGCGAAGTTGAATGAGCTTCAATTTTTATATATATATAATCATTATCTTCTAATTTTATATTATTTTTAGGTGTAATTGAAACATTGAAATAGTCTCTATTATTTGCAGAAGTTCTAATCACACCAGAGGTTTTGCTGATATAGAAATCTATTAATGCCTCTTTATTATCATATTTTTTTCCATCACTATGATAAACTTCATAATCATAAGTAATATCATACTCTATATCATCTTTTGACACTTCAATATTGTTTTTCCTACTATTCATATTAACTGTTATTTCGTAAGCATCAACACCAGACCAGTTATCAGCCTCAAAATATGCTGTAGTATTATTTAATTTATCACTTCTAAAGTAAAATTCTTTAGAACTTAAATAATAACTTCTAATAACAGAATAAACATATCTAGAGAAAGTAACTGAAGCAGGTACTATAACTCTTATAATTTGTATAATTATGAATATAAGTATAATAAATAGAATTAACTTTTTTATACCCATATTTTTTCTTCTTATTCTAGTTCTAGTCTTTTTTCTTTCTCTCAATTCTACTCATCCTCTTAATTAATCTATAATTTGTTTAGAATCTATTGAAATTTCAATACACTCTATAATATCCTGATATTCTATTCCTTTAAATTCTTCTGGAAATTCTATTACTAGAGTATATGTATTTGTATATCCTTGTGTATAAGAAAATTCTTGTTTATCCTCAACTAATTGTTTAAAGTATGTTGCATCTTCATCTTGAGTTATTATTGGAATTTCAATAATATCATCTGAATTTGCATTATCAGCACTTTGGTTCATATATAACTTATATTCCAAAGGCAAATTTGTAGTTGTTCTTATTTTTAAAGTATATTCCATATCTGTTTCAGAAATTATGTCATTTCCTTCATCATCTACATAATAATTAGAGATTGAAAATTCACATTTTTGAGTACTACCAGGAAGCATATCATCTAAAGAAATTACTTTAGATGTATATTCATCTTTTAGCAAATAAAAAGCAACATCAATATCCGCACTTGAATTTGCTTCAGATTCATACAAAGAATATGAGCTAAAAATTAGCTTATAAAGCACCAATAAAATAGCAAGAATTATTAATAGCTTTATTCTTCGCTTTATTCGCATTGCTTTCCTTTCTCTTAAGTATTTTCCTCTAATCATAACCTTCTTTTACATCCTCTTTCGCATAATCTATTTTTTTCTAAAAAACAAAACTTTTATAACAATTACAGTAAATATTATAGCTAAAATAACTTCTGGGCTTCTAAAAACATTCATCCATACTGCCACATTTGATATTATAAAAACTACTTTACCTACAACATCATCTTTGGTAATCGGTGTATCTTCTGAATTGTTTGCATCTCCTTTTGTTGTAATTTTATTATCTTCCATCTTTATTACTCTATGTGTTACAAAATCATCTCCACTTTTATAAGTAATAATATCATTCACTTCTACATCTTGTGTTAACTTAACTATAACTATATCTTTTATTTGAATTGTGTCTGTCATACTTCCAGTGATAACTTGAAATATTGTATATCCACAAAAATTAATATATTTTTTTCCAAATATTTTTATTTGTGAATAGCAAAATAATAGTATTATTAAAATAAGTATTAATATAATTGCTACAAAATCAATTTTTTTTAGTTTTTCTTTCATTTCTACTCCAAATTAATTGCCTGTATATTGTATAACATTTACTTTAATAGGTAAGCTTATTATATTACCAGAAATTTTACCAATTTCTGAATCTTTTTCATTATTAGCTTCATTATTTTCCCATTCAACAAAAATTCTTATTGTATCTAGTCTTTCATTTTCATTTGTTGATTGAATTTCTGCTAATTTTTTTATTCTTTCTACAACTTCTGGCCCATCAGGATCTGAAGTTATTGTTAAGTCTTTTCCATTTATTTCTTGAATATCTGTTATTTTTATATTAACATCTGGCATACTTATATTAGTATCATCTACTTCAATGGTATAATCTATCGAAACATCAGTATCTGTTGGATCTATTACTAAATCAAAATAACCTTTCATACCTGGAGCAACATTTGGATATTTTACATGTGGTGAATTATCCCAATCCCAATAAACTTTATCCATATCAAACTTTGTTGATGTTTCTTCTGTGGTAATATCTGTATCATTAAGTTTTATCACCCATTTTCCCACATCTTCGTTAATTACCGCTGTTGCTGTATTAGTATATTTTGAAAATGTTGACCTTAATATAAGTACAAGTAAAATTAATATTAAAATAAAAATTACAAATTTTGTTTTTTTATTCACTACCTATATCACCTATTTTTTATTTTTTTCAGCTTCAAGTTTTTTCTTTTTAGCTTCAATTAAAGCTTTCTTTTCTTCTGGAGACATTGCTTTTAATTTAGCTTCTAGAAGAGCTTTTTTCTCCTCAGGAGACATCGCCTTCATTTTTTCTTCAACTAAAGCTCTTTTTTCTTCATCAGTTAAACTTCTTTTTTCTTTTGCTTGTTTTTCATTTTTAGTTTCTGATTTAACTTTTTCTTTTTCCTCTACTTTATTTTCTTGTATTTTTTTAGTTTCTAGTTTTTCTTTCTTTTCAGATGACTTTTTATCTGCATTATCATTTTCATCAATGTTTTCTTTTTCATTATCTAGAATTTTTGTTTCTTCTTTTTCTTCACTATCTTTTTGTTCTTTTACTTCTGCTTTTTTCGCATTAACTTTTTTATCTACATTTTCTTCAGTAGTATTATCACTTTTTTCTTTTACATCTTTATCTTCTTTGTTTTTTTGCTTTTTAGATTTCTTTTCAGTCTTAACATCATTCTCTTCATTTTCGGCATTGTCCATATTTTCTTCCGTCTTTTTTGTTTTTTTCTTTTCTCCTGAATCTGACTTTTTATTTTTTGAAGATTTTTGTTTAGAAGGTTTCTTTTCTGTTTCATCTTCTGCCCCACTAACTTCAAGAATAATTGAATATACTGTATATAAAAACGCTATTAATGATGGGAACACACCTAAAAATAAGAATCCCCACTTAGATTCTAATAAGCTTAAAACATTTCCCACGCCTGGAATAACTTTTGCTGTTTCTGACTTTCCTATGAAATATGAACTTGAAAATTTATATTCACCTTGTTCATCTTTTTTTACAGTAAAAGTATATTCTGAATCAGTTACTGGTTCTACTCCTTGAACTTCTGCATAATTAATTGTTGTTTCTCCACCAACAGTTCTATAGAAGAATATTGTATCTCCTAAACTAACATCAGAAAATTCATTTTTTTCTATTATCACCAAATCACCTTTTGAATAGTCTGGCTCTAGATCTTCATCAATTATTGGAACTAAAGTCTTTTCTCCAAAAACTGTAACTTTGTAGTCATTATAAGATAATAGACAAATTGTTACAAAAATTATCAACAAAATATATGCAATTATTGCAAAATCTTTCAAAAAACAACATATTTTTTTCATCATATCTTTCCTTCTAAACCCAATATTATAATTTAGAGTATATCATTAATAGACCTATATTTCAATGAATTTTATGTTTCATTTGGTTATAATTTTAGTAACAAAAATGTAACAAAAATGTAATGTTTTTTTGTTTATTTGCGAAAAAAATCCATTTACTTTTTTTTTCTGTTATATTATAATATTTTATATAATTATGGAATTAATTGAATTATTCTGTCGATATGGAGGTTTTAAAATGGCAATAAAGTCTGAAGAAAAAAATGAAAATGCAGTAGTATCAAAGAAAATGCCTAGTCTAGTTATTAGTAGAAAACATAAGGTTTCAAATGTTGATGCTTCTATTGCTAATGTTTCTTCAAAAAAAGCAAAAAGAACGGTAGTTAGAAAAAATAAGAAAAACTCTAATAATATTAATTTAGAAGCCCCAGAAATAAAAGAAGTTCAAGAGGTTCAAAAAGTTGTTTCAGAAATAGCTGAAGAAGTTTCTAACACAAACATTGTTGCTAATAAAAAACAAGGAAAAATTGAAGTAACAATTCCTCTAGAAGCTGTTACTTCAAAAATAAATGAAAAAATTGATAATAAAGAACTTACTAACGAAATTAGCGATGACAATAAAGATATTACTAAACAAATCAATATTAATAAAACTAATATCTTATCAGCTAGTAATGATGCTAATACATCAATTACAAACAAAGAAATTGTTAAAGAAGTTTCTGAAACTCATAATTCTGATATAGATGAAATTTCTGATGAAATAAAAAATCATGAAGATGAAAAAGAAAAAAAATCACCAACTGTTATAACTCCAGATTATACTGTGCATAAATCAAGAATATCAAGAAGAAATTTATCTTTTAATTTGAATAAAAATCTTGATAATATTGTTATTACAAATCCAAAAGAAAAGGAACTTGATATTTCAATAAATCAAAATGCACCTTTCTTCTATGAGCCATCAGTTTTTCAAAAATTTAATATTGATGTAATAGACGCTGATTCTGATAAAGAAATTGATGATGAAATTATTGACTCACAAATCGGTGCTATACCTGAGAAAGATATAAAGCAAGATGAATTTAATTCTGAAAGTGACATTGATGATACTAATTATAATAACAATAATGATGATAATGATGATGTTGTTGATAACAATATAAATGTAGATATTCAAGATACTTCTAATGAAACTGATGCTACAACTCCAGAGCCAGAAGAACTTATAGAAAATAACGAAGATGACATTAATGAAGAATCTGATCAATTAGAAGCAGAATTAGATAATATTCTTACTGAGTTAATAAGAAAAGAAATTGAGATTTCAAACGAGGTTGATACTACTAGTGAATCTTCTGAAAATGCAGATACTATCAATGAAGTTACAGAAAAAAATGAAAACTCAGATACTTCTATAGAAGAAGCTATCAATGAAATTTCTGAAATTATTGAAATAAAAGATGAACAAGATAAAAAACTAGAAGAAGATGAAATTTTTGAAGATGAAATTAATAACCAATCAGAAATTATCAATCTTCCTATTAATGAAAAAACACAAGAAAACATTGATAAATCTGAATTTCTTGATGATATATCAGATGATATTAAAACTGATGATACAAATTCAATAAATCTTGAAAATGCTGATATTGAAGAAAGTTCTAAAGCTGAAATCAAAAATATTGAAGAAGTTGAAAATATTGAAGATAACGAAAATATTAATATTGAGGATAGCAATATTTTAGAAGATATAATTAATGATGTTGATAATTCAGAATTATTAGATGACATTATTAACACTGCTGGTAATACTGATTTCCTTGATGAATTGCTTGAAAATGATGTTGATTCTAACTTATATGAAGAAGAAAACGAATCTGTTAAAGAAAATGAAATTTTAGATAAAAAAATTGATGATGTTGATAGTGTTGAGATTATGAAAGAAGCAGCAGATAACATTACTGATTCAAAAAATATTCAAACAGAAGAGTCTGCCCCATTTTTTGATAGCTCAATTCCAAAAATGAATGCTGAAATAAATAAAAATAGTTCTTCAAGCTTTACAAAAAAATCAACTTTCTCTAATTTTTCAAACATTTTTAAGAAATTCACTTTTGATGAAGCTAATTTTAAAAATACAATATCAAATCAATTAGAACCTATCTCAATTTCTAATCCAGATTTAGTAAACAATCAAAATGTATTAGAGAACTTAGAAAATACAAAAAAATCTGTAAAAGAATTAGAAGTTTCTGCAGCACCAGCAACTTTGATTATTCCTACTGTAAACACAGATGAAAATCAATTTTCTTCTGCTAATGAAATAAATAACAGTTCTAGTGATGTTTCTGAATTTTATAATATCATAACTCCTGCTTCATTAGATACAAAGCCTGATTCTGATGATTATGAAGAAAATTATAGTGAAAAATATGAAGAATCACAAGAAGAAACACAAATTTCTAATGAAAATATAGAAAGTGAAAATTCTCAAAATAATGATATTTCAGAAAATATAGATGATATTAATATTGGCGATATTGATATTGATGATATTTCTATTAATGATTTAGAACTTTTAGATAATATTGAACTTAATGACTTAGATACTCTTTCATCTACAATTAATGAAGATGAAATTGATGAAAATTATATAAATGAAAATCCAATACATGATGATACATACTTCGAAAGCTCTAATAACGAAGAAGACTCTTATTTGGATAATGAATTTTTAGAAGAAGATACTGAGGATAGCTTAGAGGCAGAAAATTACGATTTTGAAAGCAAAAAAATGTCTAACTATTTTTCAGAAGATGATGAATTTTCTATAGAAGATTATTTTGGTTTAAAAGATTTAAAAGATGAAATAACTTTAGAAGAAACTGAAGAACAAAGTGAACCTGAAAACATTGAAGAAACTGAGGATACTGATGCTATTGAATTTGATAATACTGATGAAACAGATTCTGAGGAATCTCAAGAAGAAAATTCAAAAACAGATATATCTGCTTTCAGTAAATTAATAGAAAACTTCAATCAAACAATTTCCACATTATCTGAAAGAATTGCTGACTTAGAAGGATCTAAAAATTCAAATAAAAATTCTTATGATAATAATGAAGATGATGAAACACAAATCGAAATAGTTGATAACCCTGAAGAATCTATTGAAGATAATTCAGAAGATTATGTAGACAGCTCTCCTACTGAAATTATCGATAATGAAGTTGAAACAGAAAATATTGATGATATTAATGAAAATACTGAGATTGTTGATGATAACAATGCTAACATATTTGACAATATATCTTTAGATGATATTTCTTTAGAAGATATTGGAGATATATCTCTAGAAGACATTGAAAATCTTGACAATTCAGATATTGAAATTTCTGATAATCAATCTAATACTCAAGAAGAAGATACAATAGAATTTGACTTACCTTTAAATGATAATGGAATTACAGATGAACCAAATCTATTTGATAGTATCTCAGTAGATGATATTAATTTAGATGATTTCAGTTTAGAAGATATTGAAGAATTTGAAAAAAATCAATCAGAAGATTCTAATAATAATGCAAAAACAGCAAAAGATATTATAACTAAAACTTTTTCTGATGAAAATTCTAATATAAATGACAAAATGAAATCAGAATTGTTATCTGAACTTGAAAATAACTCAGATATAGATAAAGCATTATTAGAAAATTCTAATGATGACCTTTCAGATAATGCTGTAACATCTGATCTTTATAAAATAATTGATACTTTAGCAGAAACAATTACTCAATTAGAAAGTTCTCCAGATATGGAAGATAAAGTAGAACAGATTGATTCTAATGAAATATTAAATGTACCTGCTGAACTTACTGGTGAAGGAAAAGCAATAAATATTCTTATAAACAAAGACGACATTTTCTCTATTTCAATACTAAATGAAACTTATGAAATTGTGGCTGATTTTGATGGTATATCTGTACTTTCAGAAAATATCCATATATCTACTCCTAAAAAGAATTTCTTTGTAAAGATTGGAGAAAAATATATAGAAATACACAATAAAAATGATAACTTCCTTGTATATACAAACTTTGAAGATATTGAATTTGCAAATGCTATTAATAATGTCGCTTTCGCAAAGAAAAATAACAAAATAGAATTAAACATAAAAGAAGCCTTTAAAATATCTTCTACAAATAATATTGTTGAGTTGTCTATGCTAAATACTTCAGTTGCTGATATAGTAAATGCAAACTCAGATAATTCAGAAAATATAGATGAATCTTCTATATGTGATAATAGAACTCTTCTAATTTCTGAAGAAAGTCAAAAAGTTTATTTACCATATACTATAGAAGAAGTTATGAAAAAATTACATGATAGTAATGAATATCAAACAGTAGAAGAAGTTATAGAAAAAGAATATACTGTCCCTCTTGCTACTTTCAAAATGCCTATAATTTCTCGTTTCAAAGAAGCTTATAGATTTATGAGAGTAAAAGAAAAAAGTTCAGTATATGCAGCACTTGACTTAGCTTTAGAATTAATGTTTACTTCAAATTTAAATCCAGCAGTTATAAGAGCTGCAAAAGATTTAAAAGAATTAAATATATATCTAGATTGTTTATATGAAAATGAAGTAGATAAATTTGATTGTTTTAAAATTATTTATAAAGTTTTACCAAAAATTAAATAATAGTTTGAAATAATGCAAATTAAGTGAAACTTCTAAATTAGAAATATATCATTTCTTTATAATAAATAAAACAAAACGTGAACATTTATAATAATGTTCACGTTTTGTTTTAATAACATTTCTTATGAAATTTCTTATTTACTACTCATTTTCTTCACTTGTTTCATCTTCTGCAGTTTCAGGTTTATTTTTTTCCTCTCCCTCTACTGTTTTATTTGTTTCAAGTTTTTCTTTATCTATTTTTTCTCTAATATTTAATCCTCTTATTTCTTTGTCATAATAAACTTCAACTTTGTCACCTTCATTTATTTCATTTGCAATCATTTTTCTTGCAAGTAAAGTTTCCACTTGTGCTTGAACAATCCTTTTTAGAGGTCTTGCACCAAATTCCATATCATATCCTTCTTCAATAAGCCATCTAATAGAATTTCTTGTAAATGAAAGATCTATTCCCTTTTCTTTAACTCTTTTCATAACACCTTTTAATATTAATTCAACAATTCCATATACTACTTCTTTATCTAATGCTTTAAAATAGATTATTTCATCTAGCCTATTTAAAAACTCTGGTCTAAAATGTTGTTTTAAAATTTTATCTATTTGATCTTTTACATCTTCTGTTATTTCATTATATTTTGCAATACTAT
This sequence comes from uncultured Eubacteriales bacterium, assembly GCA_902492015.1. GTDB lineage: Bacteria > Bacillota > Clostridia > TANB77 > CAG-508 > Scatovivens. The sequence goes on from CABUJR010000005.1 coordinate 108,311, forward strand.
CCAAAATTAATTGTGAACCTAAATTTGAAGTTAATATAATAACAGTATTTTTAAAATCTATAAGTCTTCCTTGAGAATCTGTTACTCTACCATCATCTAATATTTGTAAAAAGATATTAAATACATCTGGATGTGCTTTTTCAACTTCATCAAATAAAACTACAGAATAAGGTTTTCTCCTAACAGCTTCTGTTAATTGCCCACCTTCTTCATATCCAACATATCCTGGAGGAGCACCAATTAATCTAGTAACACTAAATTTTTCCATATATTCAGACATATCTATTCTTACCATATTTTTTTCATCATCAAAAAGTGTTGCTGCCAAAGTTTTCCCAAGTTCAGTTTTACCAACACCTGTTGGACCTAAAAACAAGAATGAACCTATTGGTCTATTAGGATTAGCAATTCCTGCTCTTGCTCTAATTATAGCTTCACTTACTTTTTTTACTGCCTCATCTTGTCCAATAACTCTTTGATGTAAAATTTCTTCTAGATGTAACAATTTTTCTTTTTCCGCTTCAGCAAGTTTTGAAACAGGAATACCTGTCCATTTAGAAACTACTGTTGCAATCTCATCTTCTGTAACTCTGTTTCTTAATAAAGTATTTTTTCCTTGTGTTTTTTCTACTTCTTTTTCTTCTTGTTCAAGTACTTTCTTTAAATTTGGAAGTGTTGAATATTTAAGTTCAGCAGCTTTATTTAAATCATAAGCTCTTTCAGCTTTTTCTATTTGAGCATTAACATCATCTATTTTTTCTTTTAATTTTTGAATTCTTGAAATATTTTTCTTTTCATTTTCCCATTTTAATTTCATTTCTTGGAACTTATCTCTTAATTTTGTAAGTTCTGACCTTATATTATTTAATTGTTTCTGTACTTTTGGATTATCCTCATCTTCTCTTTCTAATGACTTTTCTTCTATTTCATATTGCATTATTTTTCTTGAAATTACATCCACTTCTGTTGGCATAGATTCAACTTCACTTCTAATCATTGCACAAGCTTCATCTATTAAATCTATTGCTTTATCTGGAAGATATCTATCTGTTATATATCTATTTGAAAGTGTTGCAGCAGCAACTATCGCTGAATCTTGAATTTTAACACCATGGAATATTTCAAATTTTTCTTGAATACCACGAAGTATTGTTATAGTATCCTCAACAGTTGGTTCTGCAACTAATACCTGTTGGAATCTTCTTGTTAGAGCAGGATCTTTTTCAATATACTCTCTATATTCATCAAGTGTTGTAGCTCCAACACAGTGAAGTTCACCTCTTGCTAAACGAGGTTTTAAAAGATTACTTGCGTCCATTGCTCCATCTGATTTTCCTGCACCTACCAAATTATGTATTTCATCTATGAATAAAATTATATTTCCATCGCTTTTATCTATTTCTTTTAAAACACTTGTTAATCTTTCTTCAAATTCTCCTTTATATTTTGCACCTGCAACTAATAGACCTAAATCTAATTCAAAAATAGTTTTTCCTTTTAAACTTGTTGGAACATCTCCTCTAACTATTCTTTGAGCTAACCCTTCAACTATTGCTGTTTTACCAACACCAGGCTCTCCAATTAAAACAGGATTATTTTTTGTCTTACGAGATAAAATTCTTATAACATTTCTGATTTCATCATCTCTACCAATTACTGGATTTAGTTTATTTTGTTTTGCAAGATCAGTAACATTTTTTCCAAATCTTCCTAAAACATCATAAGAATTTTCTGGTGTATCACTATTTACTGATACATTTCCTCTTATATCTTTTAATGCCACTAAAAATTTATTTTTATCTACTTTATAAGTCTTAAAAATTCTTTTTAAATTATCTGTTGCAGATTCGAAAATTCCAAGCATTAAATGCTCTACAGAGATAAATTCATCTTTCATTGATTTTGCTCTTTTTTCTGCTTCATCTAATGCCTTTTCAACTTCACTTGAAAACCTCAAAGCTACTGTTCCAGTTACTTTTGGCATTCTATCAATTTCAGATTGAATTATAGTAGATAATGAATTTACATCAATATCCATTTTCTTAAAAAGCATTGTTATTAAGCCTTCTTTATCTTCTAAAAAAGCTGCCATCATGTGAAAATCTGTAATTTCTGGGTTATTATTTCTTGTTGTTATATTACTTGCACTTGTTATTGCTTCTTTAGATTTTTCTGTAAAATTTGAAACATTCATATATTTCCCTCCTTTGTGTAATTACTATTTTTGAGTCATTAAAATACATAAAAGAACATTAATATATTGCAAACTACCAGCAAATTTTATAATTGCACCTGTTCTTTTTTGTATTTTTTTATCATTTTTCTCTGTTCCCTTAATTAACTCTTGCCAAATTAATAACATAACTATTATCATTGAAAATTCAAAAAATATTGTTGTCCTTTCTGCAGAACTGAATACTGTTGGCGAAAAACCAATCATAATTTTAGAAGCTAGTCCTACAAGAAAAACTAATATTGCAATATTATTTTTAAGATTCTTAAAAATTAGCAATAAAGATAAAGCTATACATGCAAAATTTATAAGAGCCAAAACCAAAGGAACAATATTTAATAAATCATTACAATTAGCTGCAGTTAGCATTACTCTATCTTCTATAATATAATTTCTTAAGTCTCCTATAAAAGGAAAGATTGTATTTGTTACACTTGATGTAATACCAAGTAAAGAAATAGTAAAAATTGGAATTATAGATATAACTCTATATAATTTACTTTTATATTTAGTACATATATATATTGGTATAATTATGCTAAGCATTGTATAAACTAAATTTCTTTTTTCTATTATAATTCCAAACGCAGACGTAAATCCCAATGAAATTTTATCTAAAATCGTCAACATCTCATAATCTTTAAATAGTTCTAAAATCTCTTGTTCTTTTCTTACATAATTTCCTGGGCAAGTTAAAATAAATACTAAACAAGCTATAATAATAATATTTTGTATTATCATATATGGATGGATTTTTTTGTTTTTCATAATCATTAATATAGAAAATAGTATATATACGCCAAATAATATTGCTACTGTTTGTTCTTGATTTCCTGCATATAACAATGAAAGCGTATATAATGGATATTCCCAAACTTTAATTTTTTCTCCATCCCAAATTTTTCTAATTGGAATAAGAGCAAATAAACATGTAGCCAGTGGCCACATGTAAACAGTTGTAGTTGTTGCCCATCCTGAACCATTCATTGCATTTAATGGATATAATAGCATCATAAAAACTAACATTGTATTATTTTGTGCTCTATCATCTTTTTTTATGAATAAACGAGAAATAGAATAACATGCTAAAGTAAACATTAAAGCTTCAACTAAAATCCATAAATATTTTGAAACTTTAAGTGTAAAACATTCTGCTGTTTCTAGTAATAACCTTGATGTCCAATTTTCATATCTTTCTGCTTCAAAAGAAAATATACTTCTCTCAGAAATCTGTTCTAAAAACCAAGCATCATCATGCCTATTTGGTGTTATAAAAATTGTTAACAATAATTCTAAAATAAATACAATTATTATTGCTCCTCTTCCATTTTCTAATAATTTTTTTATTTTTTCCTTCATTATTAAATCCCCTATTCTATATATCTACACTTATTAATGTATTTGCTAAAATTTCTTCTGATTCTTCTTTTAATAATACATAAATATCATATTTTCCTTTTGGAATTCCAATTAACAAACATTGTGCATGAATTCCTGCTAATTCCATACCTGTTCCTTTTAAATTTATATTTTCTTCCATTTTTGTTTTCATTAAATACATTTTTCCTGTATCTTGATTTCTAAGTACATAACTACTGTTTACTTTTTCTATAGGTTCTCCTTCTTTATATGCCCAACCAGCTATTTCAATTTTCTTTCCTGATGGTTCTAAAACATCTATATGCATATTAATATCTTCATTACTTACAGTTGTATTTGAACCTAGTGTATATGTTTTAAATAGAAGAATTGAACTCATTGATAACCCTAAATAAAGTATTATTACTGCTATAGAAATCTTTAAAATTCTATTAAATATTTTTTCATTAACTTCTATGTCTAAAAAATCCATCTTCTCCTCCAATTTTCACTTGATGAATTATTAATTTAATCTATATTAATCTTCTTATCTATTATATATATTGGTCTATCTTGTGATTCCTCATATATTCTAGCTATATATTCTGCTATAATCCATAAAGATAATAGTTGTATTCCTGTAAAGAATGTAATAGTTGTCATAATTGATGTCCAACCTGGGGTCAAATTATTTAAGCTAAATATGTAAGATATAAGTGAATATATTAAAATTACTATTGAAAGTAATATAGAAAAACATCCTATCATTCCAACAAATTTTAATGGTTTACTTGAAAAACTAAAAATTCCATCTTTAGCTAGTTTAAGCATTTTATTTAATGGATACTTAGTTTTTCCAGCATATCTTTCTTTTCTTTCATATTCTATTGGGATCTGTTTAAATCCTACCCAGCTAAATAAACCTCTTAAAAATTTATTATGTTCTGGTAAAGAATTAATAACATCAACTACTTTTCTATCTGCAAGTCTAAAATCTCCTGTATTTTTAGGAATTTCTACATTTGAAAGTCCATTTAATACTTTATAAAACATTTTAGCAGTAAACAATTTAAATGGGGTTTCACCTTTTCTGCTTGTTCTTTTTGCATAAATTACATCATTTCCTTGTTCCCATAATTCAACCATTTTTTCGATTAATTCTGGTGGATCTTGCAAATCAGCATCTATTATAACAACAGCATCACCAGTTGTGAATTTTAATCCAGCTTGTACTGCTGCTTGATGTCCAAAATTTCTTGAAAAAGAAATAACTTTTACTCGATTATCTTTATTAGCTATTTCTTCTATAATCTCTAATGTTTTATCTTTACTTCCATCATCTACAAATATAATTTCTAATTCATATTTTTTTATTTCTTTAAAAACATTATTTATTCTTTTGTAGCATTCTTCTGCAACTTCTTCTTCGTAATACATAGGTACTACAACTGATATTTTTTTCATTTATATATCCCTTCTAATATTATATTTGTTTTTAAAATCAAAAGTATTATATCATATTCTATCTATATTTTTCTACAATTATATAAATAATTTTTTATATAGATTTATATAAAAAAAGTGGACATTATAGAAATTACAAAAAAGATTTTATACAATATCCGCGTTTTTATTCTAGTACCCAATTTTATGAAATAAAATTTGTGTACAATATTTTGTAAAACGTTTATTAACAGGAAGTTCAAATGACTTTCCTATTATAAAAAACAGTCAAGTAGAATATCTACTTGACTGTTGAATTTTCAAATAATTTAATCTTATAACAATTATAATATATAATATACTTTCTTATTTTTTCATCTGGAAACTCTAATTTTTTACCAGTTGGAGTTGTAAAAATTCTTATATTTTCTCTATCCATAATATGCTCATGACCATAATCTACATAAACTGGTATAATCAGCATAATTACAAAATAAATTATAATTCCAATAATTAATCCTATTTTTGTTTTATTTATTTTTTTACTAAAAATTAACATCACTATATTTACTAAAATAAATACACCAATTCCCCATAAATTTAATCCGTGTAAATTTGGCATAAAAATCAAAAATATTGCTAGTAATATATTAATTTCTATTATTAACATTAAAAAATTTCTTTCTGTATTTGTTTTGTTTTTTTCATTTTTATATATTAGAACTCCAAATATAACAACTACTGGTAGCAATGCAAGTAACATTAATATCATATTTTTTCCCCTTTTTCTATAACCTTCTTTTGGCAATATTGAATTATAATTTTTAAATAAAAATTCTTACAATAAAACATTATTAGTATATCATAACTTTTATAAAATGGCTATATTTTTACATCTTATTCATATTTCAAAAATCTACTTTTAACTCCCCCTTTCAAATTCATCTATATTTTTAAACTCATACCCCATATTTTTTACTTCTTTTATAACACCATTTAAAATTTTGCTATTATCTTCTGATGTAGAATGCAATAAAAGGACACAACCATTATGCATATTGTCTAAAATTTTCTTTTTTCCATATTCTGTTCTTCCTTGTTTGTTTTTGTCCCAATCATCATAAGCTGATGACCACATAACTGTTGTATATCCTAGCTCCTTTACTTTACTTATAACTCTTTGACTGAACTCTCCTTTTGGTGGTCTAAAATATTTCATTTCATATCCAAATTTTTCATATACCGCATTATGTAATGTCATAACTTCCTTTTTTATTTCTTCATCACTTAAAGTTGGTAAACATTTATGATTAACTGTATGATTTCCAACAATATGACCATCTTCAATCATTCTTTTCACAATATCACTTGCTGTATTCAAATAATGTGCTGTTATAAAAAAAGTTGCTTTAACATTATTTTCTTCTAAAACATCTAAAATTGCTTCTGTGTAACCAGCTTCATACCCACAGTCAAAAGTTAAATATACTTTATTACTATCTTTACTTCCCATAGATATTCCTTCAAACTCTCTAATAACTTTTTCACTTGCCGTATCTAAAGTTGATTGCTTATGATCAGGTTCTCTTCTAAATCCCCAAGCAAGTAATTCATTACTTAGCTCAGTTGCTTGAGAATATATTGTAAATTGCATAATACATATTGATAATAAAACAATTACAAAACTATATCTAATAATTTTATCTTTCATAAATTCCTCCTTGTTAATAGTCTTTATAAAAGATTATTCTTTAAAACTTTATTTATGAAAAATTTATAAAAATAAAACCCTCGGACATGATTTTCATCATTTATCCAAGGGCGAAAGGATTTAGTTATTACAAATATAAAAAAACTTTATCTAACAAAAATTCGCAAATTTTTACTAGATAAAGCTTTAAATTTTATTTTAACATATCTCTTTTATTAAGCCAAAGTGTTACTATAGCCGTTGTAATTATCGCAATTAAAATCATTATAATAAATCCATATTGATTATTTTGAAAAGGTAAATTCACATTCATTCCCCAAAAGCTTGAAATCATGGTTGGTACAGCTAAAATGATTGTAATTGATGTTAGTGTTTTCATTACACCATTTAAGTTATTAGAGATAATTGAAGCATAAGCATCCATTGTACCATTCAAAATGTTATTATAAATTTGAGCCATTTCTATTGCCTGTCTATTTTCAGTAATTGCATCTTCTAGAATATCTTCATCTTCATCATATAATTTTATTATTTTACCTTTTAAAGTTTTCTCCATTACTATTTCATTAGATTTAAGTGATGTTGCAAAATACACTAAACTTTTTTCTAAGTTAAGCATTTTCAAAAGTTCTCTATTTTTCATTGAGTTTTTTAAAATATGTTCTGCAATCTCTGTCTCTTTATTAATTTGTTTTAGGTAAGTTAAATAATATGAAGAATTACAGAATAAAATTTGAAATAGGAACCTAGACTTTTTATAAGTTTGAAAATTCTTTATTTTTCCTTTTTCAAAATCTTCAATAATTCTATTTTTTCTAAGTGAAACCGTAATAAAAAAATCATCTCTTACAAAGATCATTCCTAAAGGCATTGTTGTAAATACTTCTGAATTATCTGTTCTTTCAATAATCGGCACATCTACAACAAATAGTATTGTATTATCATCTTCTTCTATATCAATTCTGGCTTTTTCCTCAAAGTCTAATGCATATTTTATAAATTGATCATGTATATTTATACTTTGACATACATCTCTTATTTCTTCTGGAGTTGGATTTACCATATTTATCCAACATCCTTTTTTATATTCGTGTACTTCTTTGAATTCATTTATTAGTGGATCTGTGTTATATATATTTATCATATTTTTTCTCCTATATGTTTAATTTTCTAATATTTTCCAGCTGCCAACTTTTTCTGGGTAATCTTCAAATTCCATTAGTTCTTTTTTAGTAGGATGATAAAAACTTAAATAATATGCCCAAAGTGCAAGTCCTTTTCCTCTACCTCTTGTGCCATATTTCTGGTCTCCAGATAAACTATGTCCCCTAGAAGAAAATTGAACTCTGATTTGGTGGTGTCTACCTGTATGTAAATTTACTCTAACTACTGATAAATTAATTTCTTCATTATATTTAATAACTTCATAATCTAAAATTGCTTCTTTAGCATTTTTAGTTTTACTTGCTACCACTTTACTTGTATTAGTTTTTTCATTTTTTAGCAAAAAATCTTTCCATGTATCTTTTTCTTTTTCTAATTTTCCATCTACAATACATAAATATTTTTTGTTCATTTGTTTCTCTCTTACCTGCTCACTTAGTCTTGAAGCAGCTTTTGAAGTTTTAGCAAAAACCATCACACCACCTGTTGGTCTATCTAATCTATGTACTAATCCCAAATACACTTCTCCTGGTTTATTATATTTTTCTTTTATATATTTTTTTATTATTGTAAGCATATCTTCATCACCAGTTTTATCTGCTTGTGACGGAATATTTACTGGCTTTTCAACTACAATAATATGATTGTCTTCATATAATATTTTTAAATTTTCCATTTTAAATCCTTCTATTTTTCCCATCTTCCATAAATTCCACAAGGTAAAACTAAATTAGATGATTTCATTGGAAGTCCAATTTCACCTGATGATAATTTTCCTTTTTTAAAATCTAATTTTAAATTTAAAATATTTTCTAAAACTTTTGATGAAATTCCTGTAGTATATGAATTGATTAAGAAAAATAATGGATTTTCAGATAAAACACCCTTACAAAGTTCTACTAAATCTGCAATATTATTCTCAAATTGCCATACTTCTCCATTTTTTCCTCTTCCATAGGACGGAGGATCCATTATAATCGCATCATATTTATTTCCTCTTCTAATTTCCCTTTGAACAAATTTAGTTACATCATCAATTATAAATCTAACAGGTCTATCTGAAAGTCCCGAAGCTGCAAGATTCTCCTTTGCCCAAGATACCATGCCCTTAGAAGAATCTACATGACAAACTTGTGCTCCTGCATAACTACATGCAACAGTAGCTCCTCCAGTATATGCAAAAAGATTTAAAACTTTTATATCTTTTCTGCCAGAGGTTTTTATTTTATTAATCATCCAATCCCAATTAACAGCTTGTTCAGGAAATAAGCCTGTATGCTTAAATCCCATTAACTTAATATTAAAAGTTAATTCTTTATATTTTACTTTCCAGGAATCTGGAACTTTTTTATTATATTTCCAGCCTCCTCCACCACTATTACTTCTATTATATCTTGCATTTGCTAATTTCCATTTTTCAGGACATGTTTTTTCTTTCCAAATAATTTGTGGATCCGGTCTTATTAGAACAATATTATTCCATCTTTCAAGTTTTTCACCATCTGACATATCTAATATTTCATAATCTTTCCAATCTCTTGCAATTTCCATAATTTCTCCTTAAAATTACATATAATATTAATATATTTTACTTCTAAAATCTAAATTTTCTTTATTGATTTAAAAACATTATGGTATTAATCTTATAATTTTTTTAAAAATTCTCCTATTTCCGTAATACTTTCTTTTGGAGTTGAAGCTCCTGCCATAATCCCTATTTTATCAATATTAGAAAAATCTATATTTTTTAATTCTTCAACAGTTTCAATACTATATACATTTTCACATTCTTCTTTTGCTACATTTACAAGTTCTCTAGTATTAGAACTATTTTTTCCACCAATAATAATCATTGTGTGGAAATCTTTAGCAATTTTTCTTGTTTCTGTTTGTCTTTTCTCAGTCGCATCACATATTGTTTTATCCACAATTACATCTGCTTCTATAAAATTAGTTTCTATTTCTCCTATCAATTTATCGAATTTTTCACTTGAAAAAGTAGTTTGAGATACAACAAATACTCTTCCAATATTAGTTTTCTCATATTCTATATAAGCATCTAAAATATCATCTTCATTTTCAATTATATAACTGTTTTCTCCAGCAAATCCTTTTATTCCTACAACTTCTGGATGTTTAGCTTTTCCTACAATTATTATAAAAGACTTATCCTTTTCCTTTTTTACTTTATTATGAATTAATTTTACTCTTCCACAAGTTAAATCAATAATTTCTAGTCCTTTTTCTTCAGCTTTTCTATATATTATTTCTGGTTCTCCATGTGCTCTAAATATCACTTTTGAGCCATTAGGTATTTTTTCTATATCATCTACTGTAATCATACCCTTTTTTTCTAGTTTATTTATAACTTGTCCATTGTGAACAAGCTCTCCTAAACAATATATTTTTTCACTTTTTATATTTTCTTCTGCCATTTTTACTGCATAACTTACTCCTGCACAAAATCCTGCTGTTTTTCCAATCACTATTTCCATATTTTTTCTCTTTTCCTAATCCATCTTTTAATATTAATTTTGGTATAAACCCATTATTTATTATACTATAAAATTACATAAATTGCAAAATCTAATAAATTTATTATCTTATAGAATTATATTAAACAATATATAATTTTACCATATATATTTATATATATTTTTTATTTCATAAAACACTTAAAATTGTTACAAAAGTATACAACAAATATCCTAAAAACACAAAACTTATTGCTGTAATTCCTATTAAAATTCCTAAAAATACCTTATTCATATTTCCTCCTTTGTATTAATAAAATTTATATAATTCTATATATTCATATATTTTTCATTTATTCCTGTTTTAATAAAATATTTTAATTCGTGACAAAATTTCTTTTTTGTGCTATAATAATTGGGAAACTATAAACCATTTTAATAAGCGAGGTGCGTATATGAAAGAACGGACACAGACAACAAATGTAACTGTTAATGACAGCACTACTGCACAGGAAAGTTCAGAACATAAGTGTACATGTGGCGGAAAGTGCAAATGCAATGGTGGCGGAAGTGGTTGCTGTTGTAAACATCACAGCAAAGAAGAAAAGGAGGACACTTCCCACTAGTCGAGCGAATACACTCGCAAAAAGATAACAAAAAATCCCAGCTGACTCTTGTCGGCTGGGATTATCTTTTATTTTTATAATTCTTCTTTTATTTTTTCTGCTAAAGCTAAATTTATACCTTTTACTTGTATTAAATCTTCTATTGAAGCTTCTTTTATTTTTTTCACACTTCCAAATTTTTTTAGAAGTGCTGTTCTTTTTTTCTCGCCAATTCCCTCAATATAATCTAATTTGGATTTAGTCATCTCTTTATCACGAACTTTTCTATGATATTCAATAGCTGTTTTATGAACTTCATCTTGCAGATTTGTAATAAAATTAAATAATTTCTCAGAAATTAAAAATTCAATTCTGTTTTCATCAATCAAAGCTCTAGTTGAGTGTTTATCATCTTTAACCATACCAAATACTGGTATCTCAACACCTACTATTTCCATTGCTGATTTAATTGCTCTTATTTGTGTTATTCCACCATCTGCTAAAATTAAATCTGGCAAAGTTCCAAAACCACCTTTAGGATTTTCAAGAGAATGTCTTAATCTTCTTGTTACCACTTCCTCCATACATTTTGGATCATCTTGTCCATAGACTGTTTTAATTTTAAATCTTCTTGATAGATTTCTTTTAATAACTCCATTTTGTGCAACACACATACCTGCCACAATAAAATTACCTGAAATATTTGATATATCAAAACTTTCAATTTTAAGTGGCATAGTATCTAAATCAAGTACATCTCTTAATTCTGTTAAAATCTCTGTCTTATCTTTTAATTTATTTTCTAAAGTTATTTTACTATTAAGTTCTGCCATTTCAACAAATCTTAGTTTTTCACCTTTTTGAGGAGTTTTTAGCTCAACTTTTCTATTTCCAATATTTGAAAGCCAATTTTCTAATACTTGTTTTTCTTCTAAATCATATCTAAGCATAATTTTACTTGGAAAATCTTTTCTATCAATATAATATTGCTTTATAAATCCAGATACAATTTCATCTTCATTCATATCTTTAAGGTCATCAAAAAAGTAATGCTCTCTTCCTATCATTTTACTATTTCTGATAAAAAATATTTCTATGCAAACTGTAACTTCATTTTTATAAAGACCAATTACATCTATATTATTTTCTGAAATATTTGAAACTTTTTGTTTTTCTGAAACTCTTTCTATAGCTAAAATTCTATCTCGTACAGCTGCTGCTTTTTCGAACTCTAAATTTTCAGAAAATTTATTCATTTCAGCTTCTAAGTTTTTTATAATTTTATCTATTTTTCCGTCTAATAACATACAGATTTGATTTATTTGCTCAGCATATTCTTCTTTTGAAACATATCCCATACAAGGTGCTAAACATTTTTTTATATGATAATTTAAACATGCTCTATCTTGATTTTTAAAATTTTTACATTGTCTTATTTGAAATTTCTCTTTTATGAAATTTACCATTTCTTTGGCAGCTGAAACATTGGGATATGGGCCAAAATATTTTGCACCATCATTTTGTATTCTTCTTGTCATAAATACACCTGGATAGTCAGATTTCACATCCACTTTTATATAAGGATAAGTTTTATCATCTTTTAAAAGAACATTAAATTTGGGTCTGTATTTTTTTATTAAATTACATTCTAAAATAAGAGCTTCATCTTCACTTCCGACTACTATATATTCAAAATGGTCTATTAAAGAAACCATTTTTTCAATTCTTGGTGTCTTATTATTTTTTCTAAAATACTGTCTAACTCTATTTCTTAAAACTACGGCTTTTCCAACATATATTACAGTATTATCTTTATCACGCATTATATAAACACCTGGCTTATCTGGAAGTTTTTTTAACTCTTCTTCTATATCAAACATCCTATTCTCCAATCATTTTTATTTAAAGTAAAAAGCTTAATTTGCTAAATATTATTATTAAAATAAATTTTCAGTATCTTGCTGTCGCAACTTTATTTTTTAAAAATTTTATTTCATAAAATTTAAAATAAAAATATGAAAGTTGCTCCATTTTGCTCTCGCTAAAGCTCGTTTGGTCGCTTACGCGATACTTCAATTTATTTTAATAATAATATTTAGCAAAAATAGTATAAATAACGAAATAAAGACTTATTATTCTATATAGCCCACATAAGGTATATTTCTTCCTTTTTCATCATAATCAAAACCATAGCCAACTATAAATTTATTTGGAATTACAAAACCAGTATAATCTACATCAACTTTTACTTCTCTTCTTTCAGCTTTATCCATTAAAACAGCCACTTTAATAGTATTTGGATTTTTAGAAGCCAAATATTCTTTTAAATATTTTAAAGTACGACCTGTATCTATAATGTCTTCAACGATTAAAATATCTTTTCCTTCTATATTACAGTCTAAATCTTTTTTTACTATAATATTTCCTGTGCTTTCTGTTCCAGAATAACTTGAAAGCTGCATAACTTCTAGTATAATATCTGTTTTCATTTTTTTTACTAAATCAACTGTAAAAAATACAGCTCCTTTTAAAACTGAAATTACTATAACCTCTTTAGTTCCAGCATAATCTTTGTCAATCTCTTCTGCCATTTCTCTTATTCTTTTTTGAAGCTCTTCTTCCTTGTACATTACTTTTAAATTCTCCATAAATCCTCCTAAACTTTTTATTTAATCTTTTTCTTCTTCTTTGGTATCAATATTTCTTTTTTCTCCAACTTTTTCTTCTTTTAATACTTTATCTGCTTTTTCATTAAATTCTTTTAATTCTTCTTTAGATAAAGCAAGAGAATTTTTTTCTATTTTTACCTTTTTATATACTTGTTTCTTTGGCTTTGGTTTTTTGTAATTGAATTTTTTACTTTTTACAAATTTTTCTTTAAAACTATCTAATTTTTGTTTAGTCTTATCTAAAATAGTAATTTTTCCTCTTTTCTCTAAAACTGATTTTGTATATCTTGTTATTTTAGAATTATCCCATTTATCTTCTGAAAAATCATCCTCTATATATCTTTGAACAACATCTCTTGCTTGTAAAAATACTTTTTGTTTTGTTAAATGAATTCCAAATTTAAGTAAATTTTCCTTTCCTACTCTATGTAAAATTCCAATTTTTGCCATATTTAAAAAATTTGTTCTTTGCTCAGAAGTTAAATTATATATATATGCCTCTAAAACTGAATTTACGTCATTTATTCTTTTCATTGTTTCTAATACATGTTTTTCTGCTCCGTCTTCAACCTGTTCAAAAATTTTTATATGTCTTGTATTTTCTATTAAATTAATAGCATATTCTATAGAATATAATAATTTATTATGATTAAATTCCATTTCTTTCATAAAGTTTTTGGATTGTCTCAGTCCATTAACTGGAATATTTTCTATGCGTTCACACATTTTCTTTTCACAAGATCTTAATATTCCTGTCATAGCTATCATTACATTATGTTCTTTTTCTTTTCTTGCAAGTCTTCTTCCATCATTTGGGTATAATGTATTATGAAGCATTGCATAATTTACTTCTATTTCATCTAGAAATTCTAAAGTCTCATCTTCAGATTCTCCTGCTTTCTCAGATAGAAATTTTGCAAGTCTATCCCTTCCCATTATACCATTTTTTAAAAATTCCTTTTCTGTTACACCATAAACAGCTCCAATCGCATCTGTTATAAATGTTATATCTGTATATCCTACTTTATTTTGATTTAAATATGGCTTATGAGATGAATTTGCTGGATACACACATCTATGAGCAGCTTTTTCTACAATCGCTTCTAATAAAGATACGTTATATTCTTTTGTATATCTATTTAAACTTTCTAATCTGTCTTCTCCATGCTCATCAAAAGTTACAGCATGAAATAATTCATGAGTTAATATTTCATACAGTTCTTCTTTATCTCTTTCTAATACACACTTTTTAGATATTAAAATGGTTTCACGATCTGGTATATACATTCCTGCTATATTACTATATTTTTCAGGAAAATTTACTACTTTTATAGCTTTCAAATTATATAATAATGATGTCATATCTTGTTTTATATCTTCACCAGAAAGCTCAAACTCTTTACTTCTTCTTAACAAAATATCTACAATTATTGGTTTAAATTCTTTGGAAACTTTTAGTTTTCCTACCCATTTTTCAAAATATTTTCTTAAGCTATTATTTTCATAATCCTTAATCATCTATTTGCAATACTCCTTATATTTCTGGAACATCAATATCTTTTATTTCTTTTGGCTTTTGATTAGGCATTTCTCCTTTTTTTCTTATCACATCTGTCATACCAGGTTTAAATTTAGACATAATTTTTTCGATAATTTTTTTATTTTCTGAGTTTAATTTATCTAATACAACTAAATTTCCATCTGGCAATTTTTCATATAAATTGCTATCACTATATAACAAATATTCTTTGCCTTTACATTTCATTGATGTTATTAATGAAAGCTCATCTATATTGGTTTCTTTGTTTAGATTTTTTTGATCTATTTCATTTTCCATAAAATTTCCCCTCATTTTTTTATTATTCTCTAATTTTATTTAGCATTTATATTATATTACATTTAATTTTTTCTGTAAATAAATATATTTACAAAAAAACATTTGACATTTTGATTAATTTTACATATTATAATATAGAAATAGGAATTTTTAAAAGTAAGCACAAAAAATTAGAAAGGAGTTAAAAAAAACAAAGGTTAGCGCCAGAACTAAATTTTATAATTTAGTTGACGAGGTCTAGAGTTATCGAAATATTCGGCGGATACTCTAGTGGTTTATTTACAACCATAGATTAAACAAAAAAATAGTAGAAATACTATAACAGAAATTTAATCAGTAAATTGCTTACACCCTATTTTTAAAACTAGACTTTGGACAGTATTATATCTGCCCTTAAATTCTGTACTCTAGTTTTATAAAAGAAAGGTGGTTTTTTATGTGTGGAATAGTTGGTTATATAGGAGAAAGAAAAGCAAAACCAATATTAATTAATGGTCTTTTAAGACTTGAATACAGAGGATATGACTCTGCTGGAATTGCTACTATTGAGAAAAGTGGCATAAAAAATATAAAAAATAAAGGTCGTGTTTTAGAGCTTGAAAAAGCTCCAGGAATAGATGATTTAATTGGTACAGTTGGAATTGGTCATACTAGATGGGCAACACATGGTAAACCTTCTAGTGTAAATTCTCACCCTCATCTAGATAATTCAAAAAAATTTGCCGTTGTTCATAATGGAATTATTGAAAATTATGCTGATTTAAAAGAATTTTTAAAATCAAATAATTATACATTTTTATCTGAAACAGATACTGAAGTTATTCCAAATTTAATACATTATAATTATGAACTATCTGAAAGAACAGGTTGTGACCGTTTTTTAGAAGCAGTGACAAATACAACTAAAATGTTAAAAGGAAGCTATGCTTTAGAAATCTTATGTTCTGATTTTCCTGATAATATGATTGTAGTTCGTAAAGATAGTCCTTTGGTTATAGGAAAAGGAAGCAATGAAAATTATATAAGTTCAGATATACCTGCTATACTTTCTTTTACAAAAGATTTCTATCTTTTAAATGATAAAGAATTTGCTTATATTTCAAGAGATTCAATAGCATTTTATGATGAAAATTTAAATAAAACAAATAAAGAAACAAAAAATATTACTTGGGATGCAGGAGCTGCAGAAAAAGGCGAATATCAAGACTTTATGTTAAAAGAAATACATGAACAGCCAAAATCAATTAGAGAGACTATTGGTTCTAGAATAACTCAAAATGCTCCTTCTCTTATTCCAGATTTAGAATTAGATAAAAATTATTTAAAAACTATAAATAAAATCTTTATAGTAGCTTGTGGAACAGCTATGTATGCTGGTTTAGCTGCAAAAACAATTTTTGAAAGTTTATGCCAAATACCTGTTGAAGTTGAAGCAGCTTCTGAATTTAGATATAGAAACCCTATAATAAATAAAAAAACACTTTGTTTATTTGTTACACAGTCAGGTGAAACAGCAGATACAATAGCAGCATTAAAACTTGCTAAAGAAAAAGGTTCAAAAACTCTAGCAATTTCTAATGTAATAGGTTCATCTATTTCTCGCGAGGCAGATTATACAATTTATACACATGCTGGACCTGAGATAGCTGTTGCTTCAACAAAAGCTTATACTTCGCAAATAGTATTACTTGCAATTATTGCCATCAATTTTGCTGAAAAATTAGGTTTAAATAAAGATAAAGTTGAAGAATTGAAAAAAGATATTTTATTACTTCCAACTCAATTAGAAGAAGTATTAAAAAATACAGACAATATAAAAGAATTTGCTAAAAAAATTTATAAAGAAAAAGATGTATTTTTCATTGGTAGAGGAATAGATTATACTGTTGCTTTAGAAGGTTCTTTAAAATTAAAAGAAATTTCTTATATTCATTCTGAAGCATATCCATCAGGAGAATTAAAACATGGACCTATTGCTTTAATTGAAAATGGTGTTACAGTAGTTTCTATATTAACTAATAGATTATTAGTAGAAAAATCTATTAGCAATATTCAAGAAGTTGTAACTCGTGGAGCAAAAACTTTTATTATTACAAACCAAGAGTTAAATCATAATTTTGATGAAGTAATAAATATTCCAAAAACTAATGCACTTATCTCACCTGTTCTTTCTGTTGTACCACTTCAACTTTTAGCATATTATATCTCAAAAGAAAAAGGATTAGATGTAGATAAGCCAAGAAATTTAGCAAAATCAGTAACAGTAGAATAATTAATTAGTTACTTAATTTTTAATATATAAATATATGATTCTACGAATGTTGTATTACCTTATATATGTGAAAACTCACATCTGTTTTACCAAAGTTTAGATGTGAGTTTTTACTCTATTTATTTCTATAAAATATTATTATCAATTTTTTCAAAACCATCTCTTGTAAACCTTACTGTCTGATCTCCTTTAAAAGCTAAAATGTTAATCGTATCTTTTTCTTCCATCCATTTTCTTACTTCTATACTCTGCCATTTACCAGAATTATACCCATTTCCGTTATCATTATTATATAACCATTCTGGTGCATTAAAGAAACAAATTTCAGGATTTATAGCATCATATACCTCTTTTGTTACTCCATTTTGTCCATGATGAGCCATTTGAACTGCATCACTTTTAAGTTTTTCTGAATCCTCTAATAATTCTTTACTTGTATATAAATAAGCATCACCTAAAAAAATCATACTTTTATCAACATCTGTTGCTATAAATTTAAATACCATACTACTATCATTTCCATTATCAGAATTTGTTATTTTCGGATTTGCAATTCTTATTATTTCACAATTCACATTATCCATTTGAATTATCTGACCCTTATAGCATTCAACTTTATTTTTAATCTTAGAATTATTTAAAGCTTCTATCATTGCTTTTTCAGTTTCAAATCCTCTTTTATCATATTTTTCATACCAATCTAAAGAATTGAAGTAATAATATAAATTTTCTATTTCAAGTTCATAAGTTCCATTTAACAATTCTATTAAAGCCCCTACATGATCATCATGTGGATGTGTAATATACCAATAATCTACTTTGCCGTTTCCATATTTAATAATATAATCATATAGAATATCAGCATCAATATCTCTTCCACCATCTACAACTATAATCTTATTATTTCTAGTTCTTAATATATATGCATTCGAATTTATATTACCACTATCTTTTTTATTAGAACCTGCAATTAACGTGACCTTCATTCCTTCAACACTTTTTTCATATTCTAATTTCTTTACTTTTTGATTATGTAAATAATATCCTAAAATGAAACTAATTGTTATAATTAAAATTATAACAATTAAAATAATTATTTTAAATTTTTTCATATATTGCCTTCTTATTTAAATATTTTAATTTCGTTTATTATCTTACTATATTTTAAAAATTTTATCAACTGGACATATCTACTAAATTATATTCACTTAAATCAGGAAGTTTTATATCTTTGTCTTCTATATCTTTATATACTTTGTCATATAAATACATTATAAAATTGGATTTATTATTTTTATCAAAATCTGTTTTATTTAAAAAGAATTCTGGTTCTTTTACATTTTTTTCTACATAAATAGATTGAGGTAATCCTATAAAATTATCTGCATCATTTACTCCTAATATATAATAATTATGTTCTATTTTTATTATATTTCTAAAATCCAATGATAATAGTATCCTATTTTTTAATTTTTGTAAATTAAATTTTCCTTCTATAACACCTTCCAATTCAAAAGTTAAATTTGAAAAATTTATATTAGTATAAGCTTCATAATTCTCAAAAGGTTGTTTTGTATAGGTTTTATCGTCTACATTTATAGTATAATATCCACTTTTATCTCCATATACTATTTTTCGTAATAATGGCTTGACATTTGATTGATTTGGCGGTATATCTGTGTCATAATATTCTGTTTTAAAAATCTTGTCTTTTACAAAAGTTTTCTCTATTGTCCACTTTTTTTCTATATTATTTTCATATTTTACTATTTGTTTAGTATAACAAAATTCATTTTTTTCTGGTTCACAATAAAGAATTCTCTTATAAATGGTATCTACAATTAGATATCTGTATAAAATAAAACTAAATACTGAAACTATAAAAATAATAGAAAATATTATTATACTGTTCCTTATTATTTTATTTTTTATTATTTTATGTTTAGATTTTTTAAAATTAAATTTATTATCTTCTGTATTTTTTTCAAGTTTATCAGCTTCTTCTTTTCCAACAAGTTCGTCAATACTTATATTAAAAATTTCTGAAAGTAAAATTATTTTTTCAAGTTCAGGAGTTGTAATTCCACTTTCCCATTTAGAAATCGTCTGCCTAGAAACATTTAATTTATCAGCTAAAATTTCTTGTGAATATCCTTTTTCTTTTCTAAGTGATAATAATTTTTCACCAAATTTCATTTATGATTCTCCTTTCAAAAATACATTTTGAAATTTAACATCTTATAAAAATTATAAATCTAATTATTATTTTTTACTATCAATTTTGTTTATAAATTTGTAACTTAAACTTAACATTTAATAAAATTCACTATAAAAAATAAAAATAGTTTGGATACTAAACCCAAACTACTTTCAATTTACAATATTTAATTTTTTCTTTTTAGCCTGTTTAATTAAATAATTATATTTAGCCTCTTCTGCTTTTATTTGATAAGTATAATAGTCAATTAAATCACTGTCTGCAAACTGCAAATTATTATACATGTTAGCTAAAGAATTTTTTACAAATACAATATTTTGTAATAGCTCATTATTTTTTTCAAAATCAGTCTTATCATTTATCTGTGCTTCTTTAACAAATTCATCATACATAAATATCATTCCTCTTATTTATAAATTTCTTTAAAATTTATATAAATCTTTATAACCTATATAAAATTATTCTCTTTATATATTTATGTATATTTTTAGATTTTATACCAAATTAAATAAATTTTTCAATTTCTTTCCAAACTTCATCTTGATAAATTTTTCGTTCTGCTGAAAATGGTAATATTGTACTATATGAAATACCTAAAATTTCTTTTATTCTGCTAACTTCATCATTCACTTTTGTTATGGCAATTTTGTCTGCTTTATTTGTGATTACTATAAAAGGTAAATTGCTTCTTAAAATATAATCATACATAAGCATATCATCAGCAGTTGGGTTATGTCTAATATCTAATAAAAAAACTATTAAAGAAATATTTTCTCTTTCTGCTAAATATTCTTCAATATAATTTCCAGATATTATTTTTTCTTGCTTAGACATTTTACTATAACCATATCCAGGTAAATCAACAAAATAAAACTTATCATCCATATTATAAAAATTTATTTGCCTTGTTTTTCCTGGCACATTACTTGTTCTTGCTAAATTTTTTCTATTTATCATAGTATTTACAAATGATGATTTACCTACATTAGATTTACCAACAAGAACAATTTCTGGTAAATTATTCTTTGGATATTGTTTTTTACTTACTGCTGAAATTTCAAATCTTGGATTTTTTATTATCATAAATTCTCCTTTATTTCCTATTTCTTTCTTATTTCTTTTGTTCCACCCATATATGGCCATAAAACTTCTGGAATCTTTACACTTCCATCTTTTTGATAATTATTTTCTAAAACTGCAATTAAGCCTCTTGGACT
Organism: uncultured Eubacteriales bacterium; assembly: GCA_902492015.1. Taxonomy (GTDB): domain Bacteria; phylum Bacillota; class Clostridia; order TANB77; family CAG-508; genus Scatovivens. Next base: position 129,513 of record CABUJR010000005.1, read on the forward strand.
TGCTACAACTGTATTATTTAAAGTTGCTACTAAATAATTTCCTTTTTCTCCTTTTGCTCTAATAGATAATCTTCTTGCTTGTGCATCACCTAAAGTTGAACAACTTCCAACTTCAAAATATTTTTGTTGACGTGGACTCCAAGCTTCTACATCACAAGATTTTACTTTTAAATCTGCTAAATCTCCACTACAACATTCTAAAGTTCTAACAGGAACATCTAAACTTCTGAAAAATTCTACTGTATAGCTCCACATTTTATTATACCATTCCATTTGATCTTCTGGTTTACAAAGAACTATCATTTCTTGTTTTTCAAATTGATGAACTCTATATAATCCTCTTTCTTCTAGACCATGTGAACCAACTTCTTTTCTAAAACATGGTGAATATCCTGTTATTGCTATAGGTAAATCTTCTTCTTTTACTATTTGCCCTTTAAATCTTCCTATCATAGAATGTTCGCTTGTACCTATTAAATAAAGATCTTCACCTTCAATTTTATACATCATAGCTTCTAGTTCTTCAAAACTCATAACTCCATTTACAACATCTGATCTTATCATAAATGGTGGTATACAGTATGTGAACCCTTTATTAATCATAAAATCTCTTGCATAAGCAATCATTGCTTCATGAAGTCTTGCTACATCTCCTAATAAGAAATAAAAACCATTTCCACTTGTTCTTCCAGCACTTTCTTTATCTAAACCACCAAAACTTTCTATTATATCTGCATGATATGGAATTTCATAATCTGGAACTACTGGCTCTCCAAATTTCTCGTTTTCAACATTTTCTGTGTCATCTTTTCCTATTGGAACTGATTTATCCATTATGTTTGGAATTTTCATCATTCTATTTTTAATTTCATCTTTTAATTCTGTTTCTCTTCCTTCATTTTCTGCAAGCTTTTTGTTTATTTCTTCAACTTCTTTCTTCTTAGCTTCTGCTTCTTCTTTTTTGCCTTGTCCCATTAAAGCTCCAATTTCTTTACTTATTGCATTTCTTCTCATACGAAGTTCGTCACATAATAAAGTTAACTCTCTGCTTTCTTTATCTAATGTTAAAACTTCATCTACTAGAACTAATTTATGGTCTTGAAACTTTTTTCTTATATTTTCTTTTACCATTTCTGGATTTTCTCTTAAAATTTTAATATCTATCATATTTATATCTCCTTTTCATTTTTTATTTATAATTTATCTTTTTTATTAAACCTATATACTCAAAAAATCAATAAAACATTATTTTTAATATCTTTTTCATATAATAATCTAATTTTAATATCTCTGATTTTAAGACTTACATTTTTAATCTTCAATTAATTCAAATCTATGTTTTTGTCCTGTTACATTTCCAGGCTTTTTGCTTACATCTTCTTCACTTAAAAACATTTCTTCTGGTCTTGCCCACATATCACCAGTTCCTAGGTGAGTATAAATAACTAAATTTTCTAAAGTTTCGGAGTGTTTAGCTATTCCTAAAACTTCTATTTCAATTCCTTTAAAATGTCTGTACTTTTTTCCTATTTCAACTTTTTCCATACAAATCTCCTTTTTACTTATTTTTTATATAATCTTTTGTTAAATCTTCTACCAATTCAAATCTATGTTTCTGACCTGTTATATTATCTACTCTTTTGGAGTCAATTTCTTCAAAAAACATTTTAGCAGGTCTTGTCCAAAGCATTGAGTCTTGTCTTTCATACAAAGGTCTATATACTATAACATCTTCCTTTGTTTCTGAATCTCTGCTTACATTTTCAATAAAATAATAATTTCCTTTAAAATGTCTGAAAACTTTTCCAATGTAATCTGTATAAATTTTAGAACCTGATGTACCATCCTCATTTTGATAACTTTCTTTGCTATTATTTCCATAAACTAAATCTTCAGTAATGCCATCTGTCAATTCTTCAAATACAATTTGTCCTACTCTCATTCCTGGTGATATTTTGTATGTGTTAGGAGATAAATTATACATCGCTAAATTCAAAACACCTTCATATCCTGAATTTATATGTTGAAAATTAATAATTATTCCAAGCCTACTAAGAGATGTTCTTGGTCTTATATGTGCAACAATATTTTTAGGTATTTTAATTTTTTCATTTAATACTATAAAAATAACTTCATTAGGCTTAAAATTATAACTATCTTTTATTTCTATCTTTTCATACATATTTTCTATTTTTTCTGGTTCAGACAAATCTATTGGTTTAAAAGTTTTCTTTATTTTTAAAATTTGAGAACTCATAGAAACATCACAGGAGGCTGAACTTATAAATTTCTTGTCATAATTTTCTAATACTTTTTCTTCTTCAATTAATTTTTTTATATCATTTCCATTTAAAAGCATTTTTCATTCCTCCTATAAAACAATTTTAAATATAATAGTAATATTTTTATTATAAAGTTAAAATAGAATATATAATATTAATTAGAACAAAAAACACCCTTATACAATGTATAAGGGCGAATATATCGCGGTACCACCTTTTTTTATTAAAGAATATATTCTTTAATTTCTTATTTTATTGCTATAACCTGCAACAACTCGGTCTAGTTTTCTAGAAACATCTTAAGAGTAGATTTCATAAAGACTTTTTTCTGTTTTCACCAACCACAGACTCTCTACAAAAAGTTACTTTATTACTTAATTCTTAATCATACGTTTTTTCTATGGTTAGTATTATATCACATTTTTAAAATTTGTAAATACTTTGTATTTATATAAATATCTTTACAATTCTGGTCCATCTTCATATCCATCTGGATTTTCTCCAAAAATTGGCATACTATATATTTTCATCATTTCTTCTGCTGATTTTTTATAAAATATTTCATCAAAATCAGAATAAAACTCTACTGGCAATAGTTTTGCTGAAGTTTGTTTATTAATTTTATTCATATTATTCCAAGCTTCTAATATATCTTTTCTATATTTAGTAATATTTGGCTCTGAATTTTTAGAAAATGTAGGTAATATTCTAATTATATTATTATGGTCTAATACTGTAGAAAAATCTTCTAAAAATCTATGAGCTGCTTGAAACTGATATTGAACAGCTAAATCCATAACTTCTGCTTGCCATTCCATGTTTTTACCTTTTTTCTGTGCAAGTTCTCTTAAATAATTTAAATTGTTTGCATATACTTGATAAAAACTATCTTCTTGTAAACTTCCTTTTATAGTTCCTCTTGAAGGATCTACACTGCCTCTTTTTGAAAGTAAAAATGTTGAATCTGGTCTATCTTGAAAAGTTGCATAATATTTACAAGCTTCAATAAAAGCTCTATCTTCTGGTATAATTGAATCCCAAGACACAAAGATTTTCTCATCCCAGTCTTCAGGTAATCTCATTGTTTTTTTTAAAAATATATTATCTCTTATTTTTATTTTATCATGTCCATTATCATATATTCCTGGTTTTTTCATCACATAATATTAATAAATTTCCATCCATTTTTCTAAATCCTTTTCTTTTTATAATTATACTTTTTTTACAATAATCTTTAGTGCCTTTTCCCTAGGTAACATGATTACATGTCCACATCCACAACATTTTAATTTAAAATCAACACCAATTCTTGTTATTTCCCATTCTTTGCTACCGCATGGATGTTGTTTTTTAGTTTTAACTATATCTCCAATATTATATTCCATAACTACCTTCTTTACTTTTAGTCGCTGTTTTCATTTAGAAGTTGCCCTAAGGCAACTTCCAAAAACAGCATGAGGTTTTTCCGAGCATCATCTTCTTTTCTTGCGAGGATTTCGGATACTTACTGTGCCTTTTATAGCATAGCAAGTTCTCGTAACACTTGTTGTTACATCCTTGTCAGGAAAAAGCTCATCCATGTACTCAGTTAACTTACCCATTTGAAGTCTTTCATATGCAGTATCTTTTATTTCCTGCGTTATCAGATTCTCCTTGGTATAATCCTTAATTCTTATGTCTACAAAGAGCTGACGCTCATATTCTTCTCTCGGGGAAATCTTTTTTTCAGAAACCTTTGGTTTTACTTCTTTAGTATCCCGAGATTTACGAGAAAAGATTCTCATAACACTACCTCCTTCTATTCTCTACCTCTGAGCTACATATATATTATACCATAATTTAACATTCCTAACAACCCAAAATTCTTTCATATCAATAAAAAGTAGATATTAATAATATCTACTTTTTATTGATATTTTATATTTTATATTTTATATTTTGATATTTTTTAATTTTATCTAAATCTCATTAAGCCTTATAATTAAAAATTATAAATTTTAGCTATCTTTTTTATTTCTTTTGCAAACTTACTTTTTAAATTCTTCTTAGTATTTCTTCTTTTCCTAATACTTGCATTATTTCATAAAGATCTGGTGTATTACTTCTACCTGTCAATTTTACTCTAATTACTGTACTAATATCACCTACATGACCTTTATAGGCTTCAGGATTTGCTTTAAACTCTTTTACTTCTCTTGCATATCCAAGTTCTTCAGATAAATCTTTCATCTTATTAAACCAAGTTTGTTTATCATCATTTTCATCATAATATTTTTCAAAATATGTTTTTACTATTTTTTCTATTTCTTCTTTATCTGAAACTTTTTGATATTCAAACTCACCATTTTTATCAAATTTTTCAGGATACATATAGTAAATTATATTTTTTACATCTGACCATTTTGCAATATCTTTTCTTGGTTTAGCATTTCCTCTTTCTATTCCTAAAACTTTTAAAGAATATTCTTTATCAGATAACATTTCAAATAATTCTTCATCAAATTCTTTAGCCCATTCATAAACCGCATTATATACTTCTTCTGCTGAATATTTTGAAATAACATTTTTTGATACATCAAGCATTTTAACCATATCAAATAATGCTCCACTTACTCCCATTTTCTTTAAATCAAAATCAAAATCATACATTGATTTTTCTGGATTTTGTTTTCTCCATATTTCAAAATTAGAATTAGCAATATTCATTAAATACTCTAGTACTGATTGTTTTGGTATTCCTTCTTCTTTATAATAACTTACTGCTGCTTCAGGATCTTTTCTTTTACTTAACTTACGTTTTGATTCACCTTCTTGTTTCATTAAAGCAGCTGTATGAGCAAATTTCGGAACCTTGAACCCTAATACATAAAATAATTGTAAATGTAAAGGAATAGAAGCAACCCATTCATCTCCTCTTGTTACTAAAGTTGTTCCCATCAAATGATCATCAACAGCATGTGCAAAATGATATGTTGGAAGTCCATCAGATTTTATTATAACTATGTCTTGGTCATTTTCTGGAAATTCTATGCTTCCTTTTATAACATCTTTATGTCTTATTTTTTTATCTGGATTTCCTGGAGATTTAAATCTTATAATATAAGGCTCTCCATTTTTTATTTTTTCTATTGCCATATCTATAGGCATATTTCTACATTTTGTCCATCTTCCATAGTATCCTGTTCTTTCTTTTGCTTTTTCTTGATTTTCTCTAATTTTATCTAAATCTTCTGCAGAGCAAAAACAAGGATATGCATTTCCTTCTTCTAATAGTTTTTTAGCATAAGATTGATAAATATCTTTTCTTTTACTTTGCATATATGGACCATAGTTTCCGTTATCTGTTCCATCTAAATTTATTGTTTCATCTGGGTATACATCATAATCTTTTAATGATTGAAGAATTTGTTCAGCACCATTTTCAACTTCTCTTTTTTGATCTGTATCTTCTATTCTTACAAAAAATACTCCACCTGTTTGTTTTGCTAATTTTTTTGCTATTAAACTTTGATATAAACCTCCTATATGAACAAAACCTGTAGGACTTGGAGCATATCTTACAACTTGAGCTCCCTCAGGTAATTGTCTTGGTGGATATTTTTCTTCATAGTATTTATAACCTTTTACATTTGGAAATATTAAATTTGCTAAATCTTTACTATCCATTTTATTCTCCTCGCCAAATATGTGACTTCACATATTCTTTCTTTTTAAATTTGTATTCAACATTATAACAAAGTTATCTGTATTTTTCAATTATTAGAGCTTTTATTTTTTATATTTGTATTGTTTTGCATAATATTTATAAAATTCATATTATTTTAAAACTTTCTATATAATGTGGAAAAAGCAGTCTAGAGTGTTAACTCAAAAAGACTGCTTCCCATTTTTCAGGCGGTAAATTCCCATGCTGGTATAAATGCCAGAATTAGGATTAAAGCTACAGATAATGGAATTACCCAAATTGGAATTGTCAGTATCAAAATACTATATAACATTTGCAATATTTGATTGACTTTATCGTCTATTCTTTCATTTTCAAATATTACTATTTCTTCAATACGATAGAGTCCATCACTTATAAAGTATTTTGCACGATTAATTGACATTCCATATTTGACTGTGGACCATTGGTTAAAATAGATTATCCAAAAAATACAACCAATAATGGAAAATATAATATCCACAGTAAGTTGATCCATTTGAATCGCTCTATTAAATTGAACAGCCTGCATCTTCTCCCAACAGTATGAGTGATATATGTATGAACTAGTCCCTGTAAAAGGACAAAGCATCCACATCACTAACCTTGCAACTCCACGTAAAAATTTTGTAACCCTAAATCCTTTTAAGCTGCCTATGGCAACCGCCCAAATTCCGAACAACTCCCGCGCAACATAAAGTATGCCAAGCCCAAGCATGTTATAAAATAACACGAGAGTGAAGGCTGACATCGCATGAAGCACTAGCCGAACACACGGTATCATAAGCCAACCAGAAACATTTGCCAACCCTGCTGCGCTTAGGAATGCTACAAAAAGAATTGCAAACAAAATCTCTGGTGATTTCTTAAAGTAATTCATCATAATGTTTTCTCCTCTTCTTTTCGGTTTTTTTCGAACTATTGTATTTTTTAATTATATCACATATTTACATAATTTTCAATTTATCTAACTCTTCAAAAATCTTATCAAAATCTCTAATAACAATATAATCTTTTACATCAATTTCTTTTTTATTTTTCTTTCCTGTATAATCATATAAAATAGATTTCATTCCTACTTTATTTGCAACTAAAATATCTCTAGCTTTATCGTCACCTATCATTATACATTCTTCTGGTTCAGCAGAAATTTCTTTTAAAACTTTTTCTAAAGATTTTTTAAAAGGTTTGCTTCCATATTTATCAGCTCCAAAAACTTTTTTGAAATATTTTAGATATCCTATATTTCTTAATCTATTTTCCTGAACTTCAGTAAAATAATTTGTATACACATATAAATTAAATTTTTTTGATAATTTTTTCATAATATTTTCATTTATAATAACTTTTTTAGTCCAATACTTTCCTGAAACTTCAAGCATTTTATCAATTAATTTTATATCATAATTAGTATGTAATAACTTATTTATTGTTTTTAGCATCTCTGTTTTTTCATAATACATATTATCTTCAGTTATGAGCTTATCATATTCGTCTATTGCTTCATAAATATCATAATATTTTTCTTCATTATATCCACAACTTCTTAAAGCCTCTTTGTAGCATTCACTATCTTCTTTTTCATCTTTTATTATGGTATCATCTAAATCAAATATTAAATTTTTAATCATATTTTCTCCTTTTTTAATTTTATCTTAAAAAAAATTAAATAATCTAATCTATATATTTTTTTATTAAATATTTTTTAAATTAAATATTTTCTAAAACATAGTATTTATATTTCTCAATATAATTTTCTCTACTTTATTTAATGCTTCATAATATGTTAAAAATCTTGTTTTTCTATGTCTTATATCTAATCTAATTATTTTTACTCTTTGATTATAACTCTTCATATAAATTTTGGCTATAACATTTTTATTAAGCCCAGATTTCCATAACTTAAAAATTTCTTCATCGCTCATAAAAATATTATTTATATCATTCATATTTTTATTCTTTATTATATAGAAATCTTTATTTTAAAAAATACCATATATTATCAACAAAATATACACTAATTAATAATACCAAGCATCGAAGTGCTTGGTATTACTGCATTTTGCTATACTTCCATTATTATTGGTAAAATCATTGGATTTCTTTTTGTAGTTTGGAATATATAATCTCTTAGAGAATCTCTTATTGTTGATTTTATTGTAGACCAATCAGTAATATGATTATCTACACATTTCATTAACTCAACATTTATTAATGATTTTACTTCATCCATTAAATTTTCTGATTCCCTAACATAAACAAAACCTCTTGATATTATATCTGGTCCTGCAATTACATTACCTGTTTGATCCATTGTAAGTACAACAATTATTAAACCATCTTGTGATAAATGTTGTCTGTCTCTTAAAACAATATTTCCAACATCTCCTACACCTAATCCATCAACAAAAACTTTACCCACTTGTACACTACCTGTAAATTTAGCTTCTTTTTCATTTAATTCTAAAACTCTACCATTTTTTAATAACATTACATTTTCTTCTGGAATTCCCATAAGTTCTGCAGTATGTTTGTGTGCTATTAATTGTCTATACTCTCCATGTACTGGAATAAAAAATTTAGGTCTTACTAAAGATAACATTAATTTTTGCTCTTCCTGACATGCATGCCCTGAAACATGAACATCTGCTAAAGCACTATATACAACTTCTGCACCAATTTTCATTAAATCATCAATTACTTTTGAAACAAATTTTTCATTTCCCGGAATTGGAGTTGCAGAAATTATTACTAAGTCATTTGAATTTATATTTACCTTTCTATGCTCCCCATTTGCCATTCTTGTAAGTGCTGACATTGGTTCTCCTTGGCTTCCTGTTGTAATGATTACTAATTGATCATCAGTATAATTTTTTATCATATCTATATCTATAAATACATTTTTAGGTGCATTTATATATCCAAGTTCTACAGAAGTATTAATCATATTTATCATACTTCTTCCACAAACTGCTATTTTTCTATTATTAGCCACTGCAGAATTTACTATTTGCTGAATTCTATGCATATTTGAAGCAAAAGTTGCAATAACTATTCTTTTTTTACAATTCAAGAATAATTTATCAAAAACCTCACCAACTGTACTTTCAGACATAGTATATCCTTTTCTTTCAGCATTTGTACTATCTGAAAGTAAAGCTAAGACTCCTCTATTTCCAAGTTCAGCTAAACGACCTAAGTCAATTTTTTGATCATCTATTGGAGTATAATCTATTTTAAAATCTCCTGTATGCACTACAGTTCCTACAGGTGTATGAATTGCAAGTGCTACTGAATCTGGAATACTATGACAACTTCTTATAAATTCTACTCTCATTTTTCCAAGTACTATTGTTTGTCCTTGTTTTACAACATTTAATTTTGCTGTTTGTAATAAGTGATGTTCTTCTAATTTATTTGAAATTAATCCTATTGTTAGTTTAGTAGAATAAATAGGTACATTTATTTGTTTTAATAAATAAGCTATAGAACCTATATGATCTTCATGACCATGTGTTACAACTAATCCTCTTATTTTTTCTTTATTTTTTTCTAGATATGAAAAATCTGGAATTACTAAATCAATTCCTAACATATCTTCTTCAGGAAAAGCTACACCACAATCTACTAACACAATATCATTACCATATTCAAATACAGTAATATTTTTTCCAATTTCTTCGATTCCACCTAATGGTATTATTTTTAAGTTTTCTTTTTTAAAACTAAATTCTTCCTTTATTGCTGGTAGTTGTTTTTCTTGAATATTCATTAAATGTTTTTTTCTCTTTACTGTTGTAGGCATACGATTCTCTTTTTTATTTTTATCTTCTATAACATTTAAAGAATTTACTTTTTTTACTTCTAAAGCATTGGTATTTTTTGCTACTTTATTTCTTTTGGTAGCTGTATTTTTCTTAGTAACTTTAGATTTTTTTGTACCTTGAGTACGTTTTCTTATTGGTGTACCAATTTTCTCATTTGATTTTCTATTTTCCTCCATAATATTTCGTATATTAAACAAACGATCTCTTAATATACTCTCCTTTCCTTATTTATTTTTTCCGTATATAAGTTTATATAAATAACCTAAAAATTATATTTTGTTATTGATTAGTAATGTTTTTCTCTTAAAACACACTTAAAAAAGCCTATTACTAGACTATAAATAGAAAATATTACTTAAATTTAATTTCCGATTATTTTTTTATATATAAATATTGTTTAACCCGTACCAAATTAAATAAAATTTGCATCAAATTTTATTTATAAATATTAAAGATGTCTATCTCCTTATCCCTAATATATTTTTTAACAATATTTAATTTTTATTCCGAACATTTCTCTTTATATTTTCCAAAGTAATTTTTTGTTTTTATATAAATCTCATTAATACTGTTTAATATTATACTATTTTTCTTTAATTATGTCAAATATAATAAAATAAAAGGCTTATCAATTAGAAACAATATGAGAGCCCTCGTTAAAAGAGAGCCCTCATATTTTCTTGAATAGTTCAATTTTTTCAGCTAGATTTCCTTAAATTATCTTTTGGTTATCAGGCTGATTGCCGTTTACGCTGCGAGCTTTCGTGCACAGGGTTTGATAAAATCAGAGGAGAAAATCAGTACATAGTACTTCTCCTCGGTGATCGGATCCACGCACACGCGATTTGCCTCAGATAAGAATCTCCTGAACAGGATTCCCCAGAAGCCTTCCATAAAAGGCTTATCAGAAGTGGTCCTGATGGCATAAGTGCCTTCCTTCTCTGTGATGAAAACATCTTCAGCCACCTTCTGCGCGTCCACGACCAAGCGGTCTAAATCTTCCTTGATTTCCTGTGAAAAAGGACGAACATAGAACACCCGGCTCTTGTTCTCCTTGTCAAAAAAAAGCTCAACATTGTAATTTCCCATATTTTTTTCCTCCTTATGTTTATAAAATTTTGTTTGTATGGGAGTGGAAACAGCTTCAATCATTTTCCACGTATCTATTATTATACCACTTTATGTAAATTAAGTCAAATTCTATACAATTATTTCGTTCGACAAAATTTGCTAAAAATCGATTGTTGAACCTATTATTCCTGCGTCATTTTTCATTTCTGCTGTCACTATTTTTATATTTGATTTATTAAAAGTAGATTCCGGTTTATTTATTTCATTAATCAACTTATTTAATACTGGATGTCCTTCATAATATGAAAAACTTCCTCCAAAACAAACTATCTCTGGTTCAAAAATATCAATTAAATTACATACTCCAATTCTTAAATAATCTATAAATTCATTTATATCATCTTGTACTTCATCATGATATTTAACCATTAACTCTTCTCTTAAATATTGTCCAGAAATATCTGTTCCATCTATTCCTAAAGTATTTGTTATTCTAGTCTTTAATGCTTTAATTGAAGCATATCTTTCAAAACATCCTTTTTTACCACAAGTACACTCTATACCATCTTTCACTAATGTTATATGTCCAAATTCAAAACCTGAAAATCTCTTTGGCTCTAAAAGTTTACCTTCAATAAATGCTGCTCCACCAATTCCTGTTCCTATATTTATAAATACACAATCATCATAATCTTTCATAGCACCATATTTTTTTTCAGCTAATGCTGCACATTTTCCATCATTTCTAATTTTTACTGGTAAATTATATTTTTCTATAAGCTTAGATTGTAAATCAAAATTTTTTAATCCCAAATTCCAAGAAATTATATGTCCATTGGTTACAGTTCCTGGAGAAGCAACTCCTATTTTTTCAATATCTTTTAATGAAAGCCCATTTTCTTCTAATATTTTTTTTATTAATTCATCAATATTATTTAAAATTGCATTTTCAATATCTTTTCTATCTTCTTGAGTAAAAAATTTATCAACCACTGCCTTTAAATTATTTTGCTCAACTAATCCTATTCCTATATGACTTCCACCTAAATCAATTCCTATTTTCATATTTTTTCTCCTTTTTTTAGATAAATAGAAAACCTCCTAAATACACCTGAATACATGGAATTAAGATAGCAATTATGAAAATTAACATTGCAATTCCTACCACTCCATAAGAAATCATTGGCAATATTTTAAGTAACCTATTTGTTTGATTTTCTATCTCAAAATCTACATATTTAATTACTTTTTCTGTTATATCAGTTAATTTATTATTTGAGCTTTTCTTTAACATTTCTATAATTATTGGACTTAAAATTTTTTCATTTTCAAATGGTTCTAGCCACGATTTTCCAATATAAATATTATTAATAGATTTTTCCAAAGTATCTATCATATATGTATTTTTTTCTACATCTTTACTAACTTCTAATGCATCTTGAAGTCTCATTTTGTTTTGCATGTTTATATATAATGTTTTTAATAATTTTGAAAAATCCATTAAATATTTAGCTTTTCCAAAAATAGGGTTTGTATATTTTATATAATCAAATTTATATTTTCCATTATCTGTACGTACATATTTTATAATTAAAACTATACAAACTGCTAAAATAATTGTTATCAAAAACAAATGATTAGTTATTTGGCTAATAAATTCTGTTAATATAAGAGTACTGCTCGGAACTGCAATATAAGTTCCATTTGTTAAAAATATATCTTGAAGTACTGGTATTCCTATAAAAAGTGAAATCACAGTTAGAACAATAATACCTAAAAATACTATTACATTTGGTATTATTATTTTTTGTATTTTATTTTTTAATTCTTCTTCATTTTCTAAATAATTTATAGCATTTTCTAAAGTTTCATCAAGCTTTCCTGATACTTCTCCCATTTTTATAAAATTAACATATATAAAAGGAAATACATCATAATGTTTTTCCATAGCTTCATACATAAATTTTCCTTGTTCAACATTTTTCAAAATTTCACGCAAAATATCTTTAAATCTTTCATTTTCAGTATTATTTATTATGGTTATTAAAGCATGACTACTAGTAAATTTAGACTTTTTTAATAGTGAAAACTCTTTTGTAAAATTCTTTATTTCTTCAATCTCAATTTTGTTAGATATTCCAAATAATATATTATTGAAATTTCTTTTTGACTTTTTTTTCAGTTTTGCTGTACTTTTTAATTTACTTTTTATAGTAAAAGTATTTTTCACACTAATTGGAGTCATTCCATTCTTTTTTAGCTTATTTAAACAAGATATTTTATCACTTTCAACCATCTTAAGCTTTATAACTTGACCTTGTGGTGTTAGTACTTTACATACGAAACTAGACATATTTCCTCCTTTCTATAAATCTTAAAATATACATGTATATTAATAATATAAATTTATAGGTGCATATTTTGTGAGATTAAAATTCATATAATATATATCATCTTCATCTCCAAGTTTTCTCCACACCCCATATTTGCCATCAAAGTTACAATCCTCAGAAATGTCTTTTACTTCTTCTGCAATTCTATTAATATGTAAATATTTACTATCAACATATAAAAAGTCCTGTTTAATAACATTTTTAGTTGATTTATATCTAAAATAACTAATTTCATCTGAAATTGTAAAATTAGGTATCCATACATATATATAATTATTTATATTTACTTCTGAATTATTATAATTAATACTATTTTTTACTGTCCCATATTCATCTATAAATTGGCTTTGCAGATCATCACCATCTTTTAAAAATATCAAAACTTTTGCCCAAACTTTTGCTGAATAGTTATACCATTCCGTATCACTAATAGTTGTAGTTATATATGCTTTTTTATCATAAGAATATTTTATTGGAATTATATCATAATCATCTAAACTAATATTTATGTCATTAAAATAATCTTCTGAAATAATTGGTCTGTTACACTCTCCTATTTTATCATGTTCTAAAACTGTAGATAACTCAAACTTTTCTTCACTTCCAGCAACCAAATATTTTATTAAAATTTCTACTTCACTAGATTCATTAAAATTTTCTCCAGAACTTCCTATATTTACTTCCACATCATATCCTTTTGGAATCTCTGTATTAAAAAATTTATCCTGTACATAATCCCCTGATACAGAAATATATTGTGCTTTATCAACTATTTTTTTTGTCATTCCTACCATTGAAAGTTCACTAATATATTCCTCAAATTCACTATATGTCTTTGAATTCATGTTTTCTAAAATATTAGTGGCAATTCTTGAAGCTTCAGCATTTTGATTAATTCTTTTTGTTTCTGCATTAATTTTTACACATAATATGATTCCTAAAAATATTATACCAAGAATTATAATTATTGAAAATAATATTTCTAAAGAAACTACTCCCTTTTCTTCTAAAAACTTCTTCATATTTTTTTCCAAATCTTTAAACTTTATAAATTGCTCTATATTAACCTTAAATAGGCACATACATTAATTTAAAATGCACATGCCTATTTGGATTGTTTTATATTTTTATTTTCTATTTACAACTATCTCATTAGTGCTTAAATTTCCATTTTCTACAAATTCTACTGTATCTTTCGTATTACTTAAAAATACTCCACTATCAACTGCAACAAATATTACAACACCAGCTATTAAAATTACAGGTATCATTATTATTACAAATCTGATTATAGATGATCCCTTTTGTGATTTCATTTTCATTTCCCCTTATTATTATATTTTTTATTATAACTAGAACAAAAGTACATAAATTTATACATATTTTTTGTTCAAGAATATTAATTATTTTGAATTTTTATTTTCAAAAAAAGTTCCTGTTGTTGAATTTTCTTCTCTTGTTATATTTTCTGCTTTGTTTTTATTTTCTTCGTTTTTTACATCATTTTGAGATACATCACTTTGCTTTATGGCACTTTGAGTTTCATCGTTATTTTCAAGTACTACCTGACTATTATTATTTGCATTATTAGGTACTCCACTTGAAGTTTGTGTTCTAGTAACCTCTTCTATTGGTTCAGAATATTCTGCAAAAGGATCTTGCTTTCCACTTTCATAAGATTTTTGATTTGCATATATATCTAAATCTTCTTTGTCTATGCTATAAGATTTTAAAAGAGCGTCTTCATTTGAAGTTACCTGATTTGTATTTCCTTGAATTTCTTCTACTGCTTTAAGTACAGCTTCATCTGGTTTATACTCTACTGAAGTTATATCTTCTTTAAATGGTATAACATCATAAAATAATAATCCTATTACAAATAGTATAACTAAAATTAGCAATACCATTATAAATACTTCTTTTACTATTTTTTTATTCATTGTAAAACCATTCCTTTCTAAATATTACTTTTAGCAATATTTTATTAATCTTTATTCTCCTACTGTTTCATCATATTCTGTAACTGCTGAAGTTGGAACTGATGACAAGTTCGTATTATTAATTGGAATGTTTTTTACTATAAAAGTTGCTTGTAAATTTTCTCCACCTTTTTCCATCATAAAATTTCTAATTTCAAATCCTAATTGATCATCATCTTCAATACTATATACAAAATCTGTTATATTTATATAATCACCTGTTACTGTAAAGCTTAAGTCACACATAATATAATCTTTTGATATTGATGTTGATGTTGAACTTTTTGCAACATCTAACTGAAGCGTAACTCCTTTTTGTGTTGCATAATTTCCTATTGTTGTCCAAAGAAAATCCATATCATAGATATCTATAGAATTTCTTATTGAAGTATCTGTTATTTTTCCTTGACTTACAAGCTCATCATATTCAGATTTTTGATTTTGATATTCTTCTACAGCTTTTTTTAGTTCAGTATCTTTTGAATTGAATTCTTGAAGCTTTTTTTCATTAAGCTCATTTAATAATTCTTCTCTTTCACTATTTATTGTTTCTATTTGTGAATAGCTATTTATTTGAAAGTTTCCTATTTTAACACCAAAAAAGATTATTTCAAAACAAATTATACCTGTTAGAACTAATAATATAATTAATATTGCTTTTCTCATGGCAAATCTCCTTCTATTGTAATTTGAACTAATGAATCGCTTTTTGTTCCTGGTGTTGATTTTATATTATCTAGCATTCCATCATTTTTAATAGCTGCAACAAAATAGCCTAATTGTTCATATTTTTCAGAAACAGCCTCAATTACAATATGATTACTTGAAGTATTTTCTATAGATATAATTTGAACATATTTTGGTATTATAAACATTATTTTATTTAACATATTTGGTATAGCATCTTTTGAAATTACTCTATTACTTTTACTATTTTGTGAAACATTATCTGCAGAATTTACACTGTTTATTAAAGCATTATAAGTACTTGTATGATTTTTTATTTGTTCTAATTGATTATCTAAGTTTGCAATTTGTTCTGTTGTTTGCGCTAACTTTTGGTTTATTTCTACTTTTTGTTTATTAATATTTTTTGATACTATCCATCCAAAACTACTAAAACAAATTGAAGTTATAATAAAAACTGCTATTACTCTTAAAAGCATTTTTTCTTTTAAATCTAATGGTGCCTTAAAAATTGATTTTAAATCAAAATTATCTTTAGAATTTATTATTGTTTCTAAATCAAAAGCATCAAATCTTGAATTTGAAGTAAAATTTAAATCTTTATTTAATTCTCCCAATCCATCTAAAGCAAGTGCTATTGCTGAATTAACTTCAATATATTCTTTAGTTGGTATTTTTAAAGAATTTGTATCTATAAAAAATGGTTTTAATATTTCACATTTTGATTTTTTAAAGAAATCTTGAAAATATAAATCTATATTATTAATACTTGCACCAATACCAGTAATATATACTTTATCTATTTTTTCTTTAAAGCTTCCTAATATTTTCTTAGATTCATTTGCAATCTTGTATAAAACAGGCATTACTATATCTAAATATTCATTTTCATCCATACTTCTAACTTCATGCCCATAAATTGTTATATTTTTACATACTTCATAAGCCTTTTTCCAAGACATTTCAATATGATTTATTTTTTCTACAACTTCCTCCATTCCAGAATTTAATACATCTATTCTATAAATTTCTCCATCAATAATTGTTGTTATTTTTGTTTCATTTTCAATATTAATAATTGCTACATTTTCATCTTCTGGAATGTCTAATAAATTTGTTATACTCGTAGACACAGGTGTCATAGCTGCAAGTTTATAATCTGATAAATATTTTGAATTTTTTTCTATTTCTTTTTTATTTGCAGAAATATATATAGCTTTGTATTTATCAAAATCTTGTTTATTTTCTCTTAGAATATATCTAGATGTTAAAGCTGATTCATCATATCCTTTTTTACTACATAACATTTCAAATTCAATTTCTAGAGATTTAGTAATATCTTTTTTTTCAAGCATAGAAAAAACATCAAAATAATTATAAAGCTCATTAGATATGTTTATACAAATAGGAGTTTTATAGCTGTTAGTTTCTGCAATAATCTTATTTAAAGCTTCTTCTAAATCTTCAAATACTTCAACATTAAAAGCTTCAATCTTATAAGAATCTTTTGATTTCTTTACTTTAGCATATTTTATTAAGTTTTTATCTATATAAATTCCTAAACAACTTAACATTACTTTCTCCTTTGTTTTGCATATAACAAACTAACAATATTATTATGTCAAAAATATCACATTTTATTTTAATATATATGTATATTTATATATTTTTTTACAAAAAAAGTCAATATATTTGCTATGCTATAAGCACAAATGTAATTAAAAAGTAATATAAGTTAAAATATGCTGAAATTTATTTTTAAATTTGTTCTTTTAAAACACCTTCTCTATATGCTACTAAAAGCTGTTTTAAATCATCAATTTCTTCTTTTAATTTTTTTCCTATATCAGTATCTGCCACTCTTTTTCTTTTTATTATATTTTCTTTAAGAATTGTTTGAGTTCTTATATCTAATCCCTCTTCAATCGCCTTACATTTAGACTCGAAAGGTTCATTCATTGCAAGTACTAATCCATGAGAATTATATGTTAGAGTATAACCTGCAATTCCTGTTGTTTGTTGATATGCTTTTGCAAATCCACCATCAATTATAATAACCTTACCACCTGCTTTTATTGGGCTTTCTCCATCTTTAGCTTTTACTGGCATATGTCCATTAATTATATGTCCTTCTTCTATATCTGCTTCAAAGTTTTCTAAAATTTTATTACAAATTTCTTCTTCATTTATTAATGTATAGTAAGGATTTTTGTGTTCTTTATGTAGTTGCTTATCATCAATAAAATATCTCTCAAAAGTTGCTGCTTTATCTTTTCCAAATAGTGGTGATTTAGGTCCACACCAAAAATACCACATTAAATCTACTGCTTCTTGATTTGTTTCATTTTTTTCTCCGAAAAAAGCCTTGTGTGCTATGTTTTCTATATTATCAAATAATTCTTTTCCTTTTAATGCTTTACCTAAAATTTCTACTTTTTCAAATTCTCCATTTTCTTTCATTGGAATACAACCATGAAATAATACATTAGAATTAAAATTCTGATAAATATGACCTTTTGCATATAAAAAATTTACATGTCTATTTAATTTTTCACTATGCATAAACGAGTTTTTCAATCTATCTATAACTTCTTTTTCTTCATCTGTTAATTTATAAGGATTTTTAGGATTTATTGTTGGAAAATTGACATCATTTAATGTATATTCTTTTCCCTCTATTGTAATTGTTCCTTTTTCTAAGTTCATTTTATCTAATAAAAGTCTATCTTTCATCTTGTATTCTGGATGTTTTTTTATAAGTTGACCTTCAACTTTAAATTGAATAACAGCCATAGCTTTTTGTATTTTAGATAAAATTATTTTATCAGTATTACTATATTTAGATACTTCTTTATTTCTTGGTAAAAATGCTTTACATTCATCATTTTTATAAGTTTCTGACGCAAAAATAGAAAGAGGTCTAATATTTATTCCATACCCTTCTTCTAAAGTTGCTAAATTATCATATCTACTACAAATTCTTACAACATTAGCAATACAAGCTTCATTTCCACTTGCAGCTCCCATCCATAAAATGTCATGATTTCCCCATTCTATATCCAAACTGTGGAAATTCATTAATTTATCCATAATTATTGGAGCTCCAGGACCTCTATCATAAATATCTCCAACAATATGTAAATGATCTATTGCCATTCTTTTTATTAATTCTGAAATAGCAACTATAAAATCATCTGCTCTATTTAAATCTATTATACTTTCAATTATTTGATTATAATATTGTTCTTTATTATTATCATCTCCCTGAAGATGTATTAATTCATCAATAATATAATCAAAACCTTTTGGCATTGCTTTTCTCACTTTAGAACGAGTATATTTTGAACTAACTGCTTTAGTTACTTCAATTAGCCTATATAAAGTTATTCTATACCATTCATTTAAATTAGACTTTTCTTTTTTTATTAAATTTAACTTTTCTTCTGGATAGTAAATTAAAGTTGCTAAATCTTTTCTATCTTCTTCTGTTAAAGTTTTTTCATAAATATCTTCTATTTTACTTTTAATAATACCTGAACCATTATTAAGAATATGAATAAATGCTTCATATTCTCCATGAATATCACTTAAAAATAATTCTGTTCCTTTTGGAAGATTTAAAATAGCTTGAAGATTTATAATTTCTTCACTTACTTCTTGAATATTTTTATAAGTTTTGCTTAATAAGTTTAAATATTTATCCATAATTTTCACACTATAAATTAATTTATAGCACACTCCTTTTTTATTTTTATATTTTAATTTTACTTTGAGATTTTATTCATAAATTATGAAATTTATATGAATAATAAATGTATTTTGTGGAAAATATAATCATATCTGGGAATAAAGTTATTTGTAATTTCCCACTTTATAAAAAAGGAGATGATTATTTTGAAACCTATACAAAGTAAAGAAGAATATCAAACTTATGTAGATGATAAAACACCAAATTCCCCTATCTTTAAAAATTGTTTTAATGCTTTCTGGGTTGGTGGATTAATTTGTGCTATTGGACAAATTATATTTGAGATGTGCAAAATGCGTGGAATAGATGAAACAAATTCTTATACTATTGTTTCAATGTTATTAGTTTTTGCTAGTGCATTTTTAACAGGTCTTAATGTATTCAATAAAATTGGAAAATTTGCAGGTGCTGGTTCTTTAGTTCCAATTACGGGTTTTGCAAACTCTATAGTTTCACCAGCTATGGAATATAAATCAGAAGGTTATGTCATGGGAGTTGGTGCCAAAATGTTTACTGTCGCTGGCCCTGTCTTAGTATATGGAATTTCTTCTAGTATTATTGTTGGTATTATTTACATTATTTTTAATACTCAAAGCTTAATTTTAGTTTAACTTTAAAATTTAGCTTTAAAAAAATATATTTTAAGGAGTGATTATTATAAAAAAAGTTGGTAATCAAAGTTATATATTATCAAACCCAATAAATATTACCTCTACAGCTTCTATAGTTGGTCCTAAAGAAAAAAATGGACCTCTTCATCAATTTTTTGACCAATGCTTAGAAGATGAATTTTGGGGAGAAAAAAGTTGGGAAAAAGCAGAAAGTAAAATTGTTAAAGAAACTGTAAATATGGCAATTTCTAAATCAGGAATACCCTCAAATCAAATAGATTTTTGTTTTGCAGGTGACCTGTTAAATCAATGTATTGCTTCATCTTTTGGTTTAAGAGAAATTAATATTCCTTTTATAGGTCTATTTGGAGCATGCTCTACTTTTGTAGAATCTATGATTGTTGCTTCTAGTTTCATAGATGGTGATTTTGCTGAAAATGTAATATGTTCTGCTTCTAGTCATTTTTGTAGTGCAGAAAAGCAATTTAGATTTCCTTTAGAACTTGGAAATCAACGTCCACCTTCAAGCCAGTGGACTGTAACTGGAGCCGGTTCTGTAGTTCTTACAAAAACTGGCAATGGTCCCTTTATCACAGGTTTTACACCAGGTAAAATAGTTGATATGGGAATAAAAGATGCAAATAACATGGGTGCTGCAATGGCTGGAGCAGCTGAAGATACTTTAATCTCTCATTTTAAAGACACTGGAAGAAACCCAAGTTATTATGATGCAATATTTACAGGTGATTTAGGTCATATTGGAAAAGATATATTAATAGATTTAGCTAGCTCTAAAGGCTATAATATTAAATCAAATTACAATGATTGTGGTGTATTAATCTTTGACAAAGATAAACAAGATACCCATTCTGGAGGTTCTGGTTGTGGTTGTATAGCATCAGTATTTTCAGGATATGTATATAAAATGTTGCAAGAGAAAAAATATAAAAAAGTTTTAATGATAGCAACAGGAGCATTAATGAATTCTACTTCAACACAACAAGGTGAGTCGATTCCTGGTATTGCTCATGCTATAAGTATTGAACTTTAGAAAGGATTATTTATGGATTGGTATTTAATTCTAAAAGCATTTATAGTTGGTGGCATAATATGTATAATTGGACAAATTCTGATTGACAAAACAAAATTAACACCAGCTCGTATTTTAGTTATTTATGTAACTACAGGTGTTATTTTAGGTGGACTTGGATTATATAAATATCTAGTAGATTTTGCTGGTTGTGGAGCTACCGTTCCACTTACTGGTTTTGGAAATTTACTTGCTAAAGGTACAATTACAGAAGTATCATCAAGTGGATTAATTGGAGCTTTTACAGGAGGAATAAAAGCAGCCTCAGGTGGAATTGCTGCAGCAATTTTCTTTGGCTATATTGCTTCTCTTATTTCTAAACCTAAAATTAAAAAACAATAATTCTTATTAGACATTTTTGAAAAAATAGAAATTTATGGTATAATTATATTATAGGGATTTTAGCTTAATGTTTTTATCTGATCTTTTAGATATTATTAAGCTACTTGCTTTTGAGATTTGATTTTTTAACATCTAGATTTTTATTTTATGATCGGGGGAACGAGTATGTTGAAAAAATCAACTATCATCAGAAACATGTTGACCACTGTAACACTTATTGTGGTATTATTATTAATACCTGCCACACCAGCTTCTGCTAAAGCAAATTCACCTTATGGTTTTACCTACGATGATACAGCAGCTGGAAAGACTATTTACCAATACTATTCCTATTCTGCAAAAGAAGATTCTTATCTTGCTTCTCGAGCATTCTATAGTAAAGGCAATTATGTTTTTACAAGTGCAGGAGTTTTGATATGTAATACTTCAATGGCTAGTGGATCTCGCTACAATGGCTTTGATGCAAAAGGAAATTTCTACATTGTAACACGGTCTGGCAGTCTAATGCAGGTAAATACTGTAAATAAAGTATCTGTTCTGATTCCAAACGGAGTTTCAAAACTTGGATACAATGCAGATGACCTGGCAATAAGTGTAACAACTTCTACTGGTGTTAAATCACTCTCGACTCTTCAGAACATACCTGAAAAAGATGATGATGACACCTACAACCCACCCGTTGCTATCAAGCAGAAAAATCGAGTGGATATATATACTAACTCAGCAAATGAGATGGTATATGAGGCTTACAGTAATGGTAAAGTAAAAACCAAAATTATTGTAAAGTCTAATAAAAATGTTCTCAATTCGACAGCAAAGGTGAGGCTCTCTGATACCTTAAAAGGTGCAAAATTCATGGGTTTTGACCCATCATACAATGTATATTTGTATGAATCAAATGGAACCTTATACAGATTTAAATCAGGTTCATGGTATTCCGCCGAAAAAATTTCGCTTAGCGGAAGTTACAAAAGCTTCAAAAAAGACGACAACGGATTTATTTCCAAAATCGTCACAACAAAAAACAGCTATACTATAAAGCAGCTTACTACTTCAAGCAAGTGGAAAGCAAATAAAACTTATGCTGTTAAAAAATCGGGCTATGTTACTTTATACATTAAAGGTAGCCAAAAGTCCAACACATTAACTTTAAAAGCTCGCAAACTTAGTCTGAACGGTAAAACAATCGCTTCTGGAGTAAGCAGATATGGTTTCACAGCTTCTAAGAAAATCATTTATTTGAAAAAAGGAACTGTATACACCGCATCTATTTCTTCTCCTAAGAAAGCAAAAAAACTTTGTTCTAAAGCTAAAGGTTTTTCTACCAATTCTTTGGGGCTAGTTACAAAAGTAACTCTAACAAAAGGCAGCCGAAAAGTTGCTTAAGCTCTAACCAGACTGAGAAGTAACTATACATTTGCACCATCCCTATAGAAACTACTTTATCAAATCTCATTAGCACAGGAGCAGATTTCTGCTCCTGTATTTTTTTCTATAATATTTTTTAGGTAAAATCTTTATTCTCTAAGCTTCAAAATTTATTTAAAAATATCGAACATTTTTTCGTAAAAAGTATTGACAATTTATTTTTATAAATGTAAAATAAAACAAACAAACATTTGCGAACATTTATTTTGTAGGAGGATAAAAATATGAATATTTTTAATAAGGTAAAACACAGTAATATCAATAAAAACAGTCATTATACAAAAGATAACTTTATACTAGGAAAAGATGAAACTTTAATGCCAAAATTCACAAAAATATTTGGTTTAAATTACTCTGTTAATATCTATTATTTAAAAATAGAAAAACCAGAACTAAATTTAAAAGAATCTTGTATAAATATTCATCTTCCTATGAATTATAGAAAAAACAACAATCAAAATTTATTAAATGTTATTTTATTAAAAATGTATACTAAAATAGCTGAAAATGAGATTGAAAATATAATGGAAAAGGCAAGACATGAATTTGGATATGCGCCAGAAGACTATGAAATTAAAAAAATGCCATCTACTCTTGCCTCTTGCAATCAAGATTTACAAGAAATAATAATAAATCCTTATATTGTGATGTATTCAAAAGAAGTTGTTGAATATATTGTTTATCATGAATTTTGTCATTTAAAATATAAAACACACTCAAAAAAATTTTATGCTATGTTAAAAAAATATATTCCAAATTATGAAAATATTGCAAAACAAATTCCAAATTTAAAATATTAAAATATTAATATATTAATATTTTAGTATATTAGTATTTTATTGTAATGTATTAATTGTACTATATGTTATATAACAAACATAAGTATAATTTTATTCACTTTTAATAGCCTCTTTAAATTTCAATAAAATAATATAATATAATATTATTTTATTTTATATATTTTTATAAAATTAAACTATATATAAAATCTTTATTATTTAGCAAATTTGTGGTATAATTAATTTTATTAATGAATATTAGGAGGTCATTATATGGTTATTAACACAAACCGGTTAGTTCTTAGACCATTTCAGATTGAAGATGCTAGTAGCTTCTATGAGATAACTCAGGATAAGTCAATAAAAGAATTTGTCCCTTGTGCAAGTCCTGAAAGTGTTGAAGAAGCTAAGCATGACATTATGACTTATTATTCTAAAGGTGATTTCGTTCATGATTTCTATCTCATCATAGAATTAAAATCTTCAAAAGAAATAATTGGAGCACTTATCGTAACACAAAATATAGATAGCGAGTTTGATATGAGCCTTGTTATTTCTAGAGATTACCGACACAAAGGATACATTTCTGAAGCTATAAAAGCTTTTATGGAAACCATGCCTAGTAATTCTCATCTAATCTTTTTGGTAAAAGAAGAAAATCAGGCATCTTTAGCGCTCATGTCTTACCTCAAAATAAAAGAGGTGTCTTGTAATTATCCTGGAAACCGGAAATTTTTGTATGTAACCCGTTAACCAAAGTCTAAATGAATAAAGGTGCTTTGCGAATGCAGAGCACCTCTTTCTTTTATAAGTAATATTATCTAAACTTAATTATTTTATAACAATATTATATATTTTACCTTTTACATATATTTCTTTTATTACATTTTTTCCATCTAAAAGATTTCGAATTGTTTCATTACTGTCAACAACATCTTTAATTTCTTCTTGTGTTGCCTCTTTAGAAACTAAAACTACAGCTTTTACTTTTCCATTTATTTGAACAGGAATTTCAATTTCATCATCAATAGTTTTTGCTTCATCATATTTTGGCCAAGGTGTTTCATTTATTGTTAATTTTTCCCCTAAAATACTAAATAATTCTTCAGTTATATGTGGAGCAAATGGATTCAATAATTGTAAAAATGTCTTATATTCTGCTTTATTAATCATTTTATCTTTATAAAATTCATTTGTCATTTTCATAAATTCTGCAACAGAAGTATTAAATTTCATTTCTTCAATATCTGAAGAAACTTTCTTTATAGCTTTGTGCATCATCTTTTCATGTTTTTCTGAATATTCATCACCATCAACTAAAATCTCTTGTAAATTCCATACTCTATCTAAGAATTTACCACATCCTCTAATTGATTCCATAGACCAAGCTGCAGTTTGATCAAAAGGTCCCATAAACATTTCATAAACTCTAAAAGTATCTGCTCCAAATTCTTTTACTATATCATCTGGATTTATAACATTACCTTTTGATTTAGACATTTTTTCCCCATTGCTACCTAAAATCATACCATGTGAAGTACGTTTTTGATATGGTTCACTTTTGGGAACAACTCCAATATCATATAAAAATTTATTCCAAAATCTTGAATATAATAAATGAAGTGTTGTATGTTCCATACCACCATTATACCAATCAATAGGTGACCAATATTCTAAAGCTTCTTTTGAAGCAAGTTCTTTATCATTATGAGGATCCATATATCTTAAGAAATACCATGAAGACCCTGCCCATTGAGGCATTGTATCTGTTTCTCTTTTAGCATCTTTTCCACAGCATGGACATTTTGTTTTTATCCATTCTGTTTGTTTTGCAAGTGGTGATTCACCATTTTCTCCTGGCTCATAATCTTCAATGTCTGGAAGTTTTAGTGGTAATTCTTCTTCTGGTATAGGATTCCAACCGCAATCTTCACAATATACCATTGGAATTGGTTCTCCCCAATATCTTTGACGAGAAAATACCCAATCACGTAATTTATAATTTACTTTTCTTTCTCCTAGTTTATTTTCTTCTATATAGTTAATTGCTTTTTCTATAGCTTCTTTTGAACTTAATCCATCTAAAAATCCTGAATTTATCGCTACACCATTTTCAACATCTGTATATGGTTCTTGCATTGAACCTTCTTCATCATCTTCAAATAAATATTGGAATTTTGCCTCTAATTTATTACTCATATCATCAAATTCTGTTTCAGATTTTGGAATAATAACTGGTTTTATAGGAAGTTTGAATTTTTTTGCAAACTCAAAATCTCTATCATCATGAGCAGGAACTGCCATAATTGCACCTGTTCCATAAGTAATTAAAACATAATCTGAAATCCAAATAGGAATACTTTCATTTGTTAAAGGATTAATTGCTCTTATTCCTTTTATTTCAACTCCAGTTTTATCTTTATTTAGTTCAGCTCTTTCAAAATCAGATTTTAAAGCAGCTTTTTCTTTATATTCTTTTATTTCATCAATATTTTCTATTTTATCTTCATATTTTTTTATTAATTCATGTTCTGGAGCAACAACCATATATGTTGCACCAAAAATTGTATCTGGTCTTGTTGTATAAATTAATAATGAATCTTCTGAATTTGCTTCTACGACTTTGTAAGATGAATCCTCTTTTATGTCTTTAGTTAAAGCAACTTTAAAGTTTACTTCTGCTCCCTCACTTCTTCCAATCCAATTTTTTTGTTGAGCTTTAATTTTATCTAAATAATCTATTCCATCTAAATCATCTATTAGTCTTTGTGCATATTTTGTTATTTTTAACATCCATTGTGATTTCTCTTTTTGAACAACTGGACTTCCACATCTTTCACAAACACCATTTACAACTTCTTCATTTGCTAAACCAACTTTACATCCTGTACAGAAATTAATTGGCATTGTTGCTTTATAAGCTAATCCTTCTTTGAATAACTTTATAAATATCCATTGTGTCCATTTATAATAATCTGGGTCTGTTGTATTAATTTCTCTAGACCAGTCAAAAGAAAAACCTAATGATTGTAATTGCTCTCTAAAGTGTTTTATATTATTTTGAGTTGTAATTTTAGGATGAACATGATTTTTTATAGCATAGTTTTCAGCTGGGAGTCCGAAAGCATCAAAACCAATTGGATATAAAACATTATATCCTTCCATTCTTTTCTTTCTTGCAATAATATCTAAAGCTGTATAACTTCTAGGATGTCCAACATGTAATCCTTGTCCTGATGGATAAGGAAATTCGATTAATCCATACCATTTCTTTTGGTTTTTAAAATCTTGTTTGGCATTAAAAGTTCCTTCTGTATACCATTTGTTTTGCCATTTTTCTTCTACTTCTTTAAAATTGTATGCTCCCATAGCTTACTCTCCTTACTTGTTTATTTTAATAGCAATTATTATATATCAATACTTTGCATTTTTCAAGCTTTATAGCAGTTTTTCTATCAAACAATTTTATTTAAATTTATCATTTATATTTTTTATTCTATTAACTCATATAAATATATATATTTTTTATATTTATATTTCCATATTTTATCGGTTTACATATTATACTATAACATTTTGTGTTATATGCTTAAAATGTCGCATTATGTCGAGGTTTGTAACGTGTTTTATTTTGACTATTATGTAAAACTGTGCTATAATTATATAGACACTGATAATTTTTGTTTTACTTATGAAAGGAGTGTTTCCCATGAACACTGTAGAATCTTTATACCGCTATTACAAAAAAGTAGGTCCAATAAGTTTTGACGCATTTATCGAAAAACATCCTGAGCTGCTTGACGAGTCAAAACTTGTAAAGAAAATGGACGAAAAAACGTATGCGGTAGCGGTAGCTTAACTCTGGCCGCCAAGTATTTTGTAAAGAAAGAAGTGAAAAGCTCTTGCTACTAAAATAGCAGCACAGAGCTTTTTTACTTTATACATTTAATTATCTTCATTCTATTTTTATTTAATCCTAGAAATTATTTTTGATTATACAAATCATTTTTTATTTAATTTTTTACTTAATTTCTTATTTAATCTTATATTTAAGTTTATTTCTAAAATTTAAAATGCAAGTTGAGCTTCATTTTGTCTTTGAAAACTAATTCCTTTTACATCTAATTTTGGATTTCTACTAGCTTCAACTAACAAATTTTTTTTCATATTTTGGATTAATTTTTTCAATTTATCTGGTGAATTTACTATATCTCTTAAAACATTTTTGATATAAGGTCTTGCCTCATTATAAGGGCTTCCCCCCATTTTTTCTGCAAGATTGTAGTCTCTTGCACTCACATCATTTATAGCATTTGTGAAAGAGTCTTCTAAAGCTGCACTTAATAGGCTATTATAACTTTTACTAATTGGTCTTTTTTTACCATCAAGTCCTACAAAAATATCATCTACTTCTGGAGCATAAGCCATATATCCAGAAAGATTTTTCATAAATGGATTTAAATTTTGAGCACCTTCAAATAATCTTGGGTTTTTCTGTCTAGTTCTCTCTATTGTATTTAGTACTGTATTTATTTCACCCGATTTTGAATTTGTATAAAAAACAAATTGCTCAGATCTAGATTCTTTTGATGATTGATTATCTGAACAAAACTTAAAGTAAAAAGGTTTGTTTCCAAATTCTCGTATAAATTTATCAGCTAACTCTGCTACATTTTCTCTTTTACAATTAATATATATTCTTGTATCTACTTCTTTTCTTGGCGCTTTTGACATAACATGATTAAATACTGGATTTTTATTAGAGTCCTTTTGTTGTATTAAATTCAAATGTTTGCTTCTTCTTACATTTTCTAATACCATATCTTCATTTCTTTTATTATTTCCTGGATTTTTATTATCTAAAGCTGATAATCGCGTTAATACTTTATATGAACTCATATATTCTCCACTTTGGTATTGATGTAATAATCCTAAAACATATTGATTTAATGCAAACTCTAGTGTTTGAGGTTTTGGCATAAAATTAACTTGTAATTGCTTATTAAATTTTTCTGGATTCTTAGTTGGATCTATTGTAGGCTTTATATCACTAACATCCATATTTTCTACTTTTAATGGCTCTTTATTTCCTTCTGGTAATCCTCTATTTTTATTAAATCTCCCAAAAATTTTCTTTTTTATAAAATCTACAAGTCCCATTTTTTCTCCTCTTTTGAATTAAATTTTTATAGTAATTTATTATTTTTTATCTAATTTTATCTAATATCTAATTTATTTTTTCTTTTATCAATATTATTTTACCAAATTAAAATTTGTATGTCTACAATTTGTAGAACAAAAGTGGACATTATGATAATTGCAAAAGACTAAATTTTATACAAATATCCACGTCTTTGTTCGCCCTACCAATTTTTTTAAAAAAGTTATATGCAATATTTGGCGTAAGGCTTTATTTAATAGGAAAGTGCAGAGTACTTTCCTACTAAATAAAAAAAGAATATGTAAAAAACATATTCCTCTTTTATATATATTAAAATCTTATAATTTAAGCTTTTTTTGCTATTTCAGCTAATTCGCTAAAAGCTTTTTCATCAGAAACTGCTATTTCAGCTAACATTTTTCTATTTATTGTAACATTAGCTTTCTTTAATCCAGCTATCATTTTGCTATATGTTAATCCATTTTGTCTTGCTGCTGCATTTATTCTAACTATCCATAATTTTCTAAAATCTGATTTTTTATCTTTTCTTCCAACATAAGCATACATTCCAGATTTCATAACTGCTTGTTTTGCATTTCTATATCTATAATGTTTTGCACCATAATATCCTTTTGCTTGTTTTAATACTTTTTTATGTCTTGCTCTTGTTGTTCTTGCTGTTTTTACTCTTGCCATTTATTTT
>CABUJR010000006.1 GCA_902492015.1 uncultured Eubacteriales bacterium
ATATGGCTGCTGGACCAGCTTCTTATGGTATGACAGATACAATGGGAAGAATGCATTCAGATGCACAATTTGCAGGAAGTTCATCTGTACCAGCTCATGTTGAAATGATGGGATTAATTGGTATGGGAAATAACCCAATGGTTGGAGCTTCAGTTGCAGTAGCAGTTGCTATTGAAGAAGCTATGAAATAATAAAATATAATTTAATAGTTATAATTAAGTGGGCAACATAAGATAACATGTTTAGCCCACTTTTATTAATATAGTTTAGATAAAAATGTTTATCAAAGTGAAATACATATTAATAGGGAAAATAGTCAAATTAAATTAGTGAAAATATTGTTTTAAGGAGTAAATTGTGAAAAAATTAAATATAATAGTAGTTTATAATAAAAATGAAGATAAAATACTTATGTGCAAGCGTGAAAAGGATCCTTATAAAAGAAAACTAAATTTAGTTGGAGGAAAAGTAGAGAATAACGAAACTGAAATTTCAGCTGCTTATAGGGAATTAGAGGAAGAAACAGGAATATCTTCAAAAGAGATTCAATTAAGTTATATAATGAATTTACAATATAAGATATTAGATATGGAATTAGAAGTATTTGCAGGAGTACTTAATAAAAACGTAAAGTTAGTTGAAGAAGTAAATAAACTTTTTTGGATAAACAAAAATGAAAACTTTCACGATTTAGAAAAATTTGCTGGAGAAGGAAATATCTGGCATATAATAAAACATATAGAAACTTATAAAACTAAAATTTTATATAAATAAATAAATTAATTAATTAATATTGGTTTAATTGTTTTGACTAAAAAAAATTATAATAGTATAATTCTAATTGTAAGAAGGATAAAATTATATGAGTAAAAGGAGAATAATATGATTGAGATTAAAAATGTATCTAAATCTTATGTAAAAGGAAAAAAGTCAGTAGAAAATTTAAACTTAATAATAAGAGATGGAGAAATATTTGGCTTTTTAGGACCTAATGGTGCAGGAAAAACAACTACAATAAGAATGATTACAGGAATTTTAGATGCAGATGAAGGGGAAATTCTAATAGATGGTAATGATATAAAGAAAAATCCATTAGAAGCAAAAAAAAGTCTTGGGTTTGTGCCAGATAATCCAGATATGTTCTTAAAATTAAAAGGTATTGAGTATCTAAATTTTATGGCAGATATATATGATGTAGATGTAAAAAATAGAAAAACAAAAATTGAGAAATTAACTAAAAAGTTTGAAATATATGATAATTTGGGTGAACAGATTCAAAGTTATTCACATGGAATGAGACAAAAAATAGTAATTTGTGGCGCGCTACTTTCAGAGCCCAAAAATTGGATATTAGATGAGCCAATGACTGGATTAGATCCTAAATCTTCTTTCGACTTAAAAGAAATGATGAAAAGTCATGCAAAATCTGGAAA
This sequence comes from uncultured Eubacteriales bacterium, assembly GCA_902492015.1. Classification (GTDB taxonomy): domain Bacteria; phylum Bacillota; class Clostridia; order TANB77; family CAG-508; genus Scatovivens. The sequence goes on from CABUJR010000006.1 coordinate 1,434, forward strand.
AACAGTATTTTTTTCTACTCATATTTTAGAAGTTGCAGAAAAATTATGCGATAGAGTTGGAATAATAAATAAAGGTAAATTAGTATTTGTAGGAACTTTTGAAGAACTTAAAGAAAAATTTAAAGAAAATGGATCTTTAGAAGAATTATTTTTAGAAATCACAGAAAAAGAATAGAGGTGTTTAGATTAATGGGAAAAGTAATTGAACTTACAAAGGTATTTTTAAAAAGTTCTTTTTCAAATTATAATAGTAAAATGGGGATACAAGTAGGAAGTCAAAAAAAATTATCTAAAATATTATATTTTATACTAATTTTATATTTAATTGGAATATTCGTTTTTCTAAGTTATAACTTAATAGATGGATTTATTCAAATACAACAAGAAGAAGTTTTTGTTGGTATGGTATTATTTGGAATAATTGGTTTTGCTGGCTTTCAATCAATTTTTTCTAGTATAAATTCATTATATTTTACGAAAGATAGTGAATTTATTTTACCACTTCCTTTAAAACCTTATCAGATTATATCAGCAAGGACAGTTGTACTTATTTTATTAGAATATATTATTGAATTTTTTATTGGATTTGTGCCACTTGTAATGTATGGAATTCAGACAGGTTCAGGAGTTTTGTATTATATAACAATGGTTATATCTTTAATACTAATTCCTATACTTCCAATTTTATTAATTGCTACTGTAGTTATGATAATTATGAGTTTTGCTAGATTTGCTAAAAATAAAAATAGATTTCAAATTATAGCAACAATATTATCTTTAATTTTAATTCTTGCAATATCGCTTGCCTCAGGTAGTATAAGTGATGAAATGACGAATGAAGAAATGGCTCAAATGTTAATGAAAGCAAATGGAATGGTAGAGCTTGTAAAAGGTTATTTTCCAACTTTAGATTTTCTTATAGTAGCATTAACTACAAATGATATTACTATAGTTCTAATGGAAATAACAAAAACTATTTTAGTAACAGTTTTAGTTTTTGCAATATATTTATTTATTGCAAATAAAATTTATTTAAAAGGTTTAGTAGGTAATTTATTTAGTGGAAATAGCAAAAAAGCTAAAGTTAAATTAAAAGAAAATGATTATAAAAACAGTAAATTATATAAAACTTATGTAGGAAAAGAATTTAAAATATTATTAAGAAATCCTGTTTTTTTAATGCAATGTCTAGCTCCTGCAATTCTTCTACCAATTATAATGATAGGAATTGTTTGCTTGCAAACCAATAGTGTGGAAGCAGAAGGCATTCAAATGATATCTAGTCTGATTGATGTAAACTCAATCTCAATAGTTAGTATAGTGATTGGAATTATAGAGTTTTTTACAATGTTTATTTATATTTCGATAACAGCAATTTCAAGAGATGGGTCAAATGCAATTTTTATAAAATATATACCTGTTTCTTTATATAAACAATATATTTATAAAATTATACCTAATATGATAATGAGTTTATTTTCAATGATAATTACTTTAGTAGTAGCTCAAATAATATTAAAATTTAATTTGGGTGTATTATTAGCAATTTTTGTTATTTCAAGTTTGATGACTGTATTTCAAAGCATTTTAATGATTATTATCGATTTGAAAAGACCAAAACTTGAATGGGATTCAGAATATGCTGTTGTAAAACAAAATTTTAATTTAATATTTCCAGCAATAGTTGGGCTAGTTAATATAGGAATCTTAGTCTTAATAAACGTGCTTTCTAAAAATTTAAATATATATATTAGTTTGGGGACTTTAATTATAATTTTTACACTAGCAACTTATTTTACAAATAGATATTTATATAAAAATCAAAAAGAACTAGCAGATAAAATATTGTAGTATTTGACAAATAATTTTTAGTATGTTACTATATAAATGTATTAAAAATGAATGGAGGTAGGAAATGATTATTAATTCTTATAAAAACAACTAAATAATGCAAACCTAATTTAAGGTTTAGTTTTATGTTTTTTAAGAATTATTATGAAATTTCTCAGAGGTTAATATATTTATAATTTTATAGAATTAAAAATAGATAATTAATTAACATGCACAATAACTAAATCTAAATTAGTTGTTGTGTTTTTTTTGTACTAGAACAAAAGCGTGAATATTTGCATAAAATTTTTATTTTGCAATTATCATAATATTTATTTTTGTTCTATAAGAAAGGAGATAATATGCTAGATATAAAAAATTTAACCTTAAAAACTATTAAAGGCGAAAAAGAAATTATTAAAGATTTGAATTTAACAATAAATGACAATGATAAAATTGCAATAATAGGTGAAGAAGGAAATGGAAAATCTACTTTATTAAAGTGCATATATAATCAAGATTTAATAAAAGATTATATTATTGTAACAGGTAAAATAGTAAAAAATAATTTGAATATTGGCTATTTAGAACAATTCTTAGATAGTGAATGGAATACACAATTAGTTAGTGAGTATTTTTTAAAAGATGAAGCTTGCTCAGAAATAGATTATGAAAAATATTCTGAAATTTATAAGTTAGATTCGATTTTTAAGAAATTAAATCTTGATTATGACAAATTCGAAAATAATCTAATAGGAAACTTAAGTGGTGGAGAAAAAGTCAAAATTCAAATAGCCAAAATATTATTGAATTCTCCGGATTTGCTTTTGTTAGATGAACCAACAAATGATATTGATATAGAAACATTAGAATGGTTAGAAAAATTCATACTAGAATCTAAAGTTCCAGTTGTGTTTATATCTCATGATGAAGTTTTATTAGAAAATGTTGCAAATGGAATTTTACATTTAGAACAAATAAACAATAAAACAAAAGCCAAGTATACTATAGAACATATTGGATATAAAGAATATATAGAAAAAAGAAAGTATTTATTAGAGAGACAATATCAAATTTCTAGGAATGAAAAAAGAGAGCATGAAAAACAATTAGATAAGATAAATGATATGTATAACAGTGTAAGACATGATTTAGAAGGAGTGAGTAGACAAAATCCAGGAGCAGGTAGACTATTAAAAAAGAAGATGAAAAATGTAAAGTCTATGAGAAATAGAATTGAAGATAAAACTTTAACAAAAGCGCCAGATGTTGAAGAAAAGATTTTTGCAAAATTCCATAATGAAGATGAAATTCACAACTCAAAAATCATTTTAGACTATTATTTAGATGAATTAAAAGTAGAAAATAATATTTTAAAAAAAGATATTCATATTCAAATTATAGGAAAAGAAAAAGTATGTATAGTAGGAAAAAATGGTACAGGAAAAACAACTCTTATAAAAAGAATTTATGAAAATATGAAAAATAGAGATGATTTAAAAGTAGGATATATGCCTCAAAATTATGATGAATTATTAAAATCAAATATAACATGTGTAGAGTTTTTAAGAATTGATTATACAAAAGAAGAAACTAATATAAGAACATATTTAGCTTCAATGAAATTTACAGAAAGTGAGATAGTTTCACCAGTAACAAGTTTAAGTGGTGGGCAAAAAGCTAAACTTTTTATAGTAAAACTGATTTTAGAAAAAGCAAATGTATTAATTTTGGATGAACCAACAAGGAATTTAAGTCCTATTTCCAATCCTGTAATAAGAAATTTACTTAAAAAATTTGATGGTACTATTATAAGTGTTTCACATGATAGAAAATTTATAGAAGAAGTATGTACAAGAGTTATTGAATTTTAAGTTTATATCACTAAAAAATTAAAAAGAATAATGTATTTCATCAACTCATAAAATTAAATTAATAATATAAGAAATTTTGGGATGTGATGAAATTTTGAAAATATTTATTTTTACAAAAAGAAGATTACTAATTATTGCTACAACAATAACTGTTTTAATAATATTTAGCATAATAGGTTTTGTATTAAAAATTCCAGAATCTTTTGCAGTAGAATTTGATAGAAATAGCATGTATTCAAAAGAATTTGGAGAAAAAATAGCTACACTCACAAAAGGAGAAGAAAAGATAGCATATCTTACATTTGATGATGGTCCTACAATATCTACAACTCCTAAAATTTTAGATATATTAAAAAAAGAAGATATAAAAGCAACATTTTTTGTAATAGGAAAATATGTAGATAAGCATCCAGATATAATAAAAAGAGCTTATTTAGAAGGTCATTATATAGCTAATCATGGATATAACCATGATAATAAAAGATTGTATATGAGCAAAGATACCTTTAAAGAAGAAGTAAAAAAAACAGATGAAGCAATATCTAAAGCAATAGGAATAACTGAATATTGTTCTCATGTTTTTAGATTTCCAAATGGATACATATCTCCACAGAACAAAAAAGAAAAAGAAGAAGCAGCTAAAATTTTAGAAGAAATGAATTATACTTATATAGACTGGAATTGCTTAAATAATGATTCTATAAAAAAATATTCAAAGGAACAATTATTAGAAAATTTAAAAAAGTCTTCTAAAAATAAAAATACTTTAGTTATATTGATGCATGATACTCAATTTGTTAGTAATAGTGCAGATGTTTTAGAAGACTCTATTAAATATTTAAAAAGTGCAGGCTATCGATTTGAAAATTTTTATGATTTAATAAAATAATTAATAAATATACTTGTACTAGAGAACAAACTTACTATTGGTAAGTTAAATATTATGATAATATACTATTTTGTAATTCTTTTAAAAATAATTTAGCTGGCTCAGAAAATATTTGAAACTTTTTCCAAACAAAATATACATTTATTTCAAAACCAGAACTTAAAGGTCTAAAACAAAGATTAGAATTACCTGTTGTATTAATAATTTTATCAATACATAAAGCATATCCAAGCCCTTCTTCTACCATAAGGGAAGCATTATATAATAAACTATAAGTAGCACAAATATTTAAACTATTAAAATCTCTTTTGAGCCAGTTTGAAAATTCATTGTTATAGGATTGCCTTGATACAATAAGAGGTAAGTCATAAATATCATTAGGGGTGATAGCATCTAATTTTGCAAGCTCAGAATCTTTCCTCATTAAAATACCAAAATGATTTTTTAGTGGTAGTTCAATATAATTATATTTATCTTTATCAATATTACCCATTAAAATACCAAAATCTATTAATCCTTTATCTAATTTTTCACTTATATCAGTTTTATCACCACTAGATATTTGGTAATTAATTTTAGAGTATTTATTTTTTAAATCTTTAGCTATTTGCAGAACATATCTAATTGCATGTGTTTCGGCAGATCCTATAAAAATACTGCCAGTTACTTCATCATTTTCAGGTTGTAATTCTAATTTTGTTTTTTCTATTAAATCTGTAATTTCTTCTGCTCTTTTTCTAAATAACATACCATCCTCTGTTAAAGTTACTTTTCTTCTGCCTCTAATTAAAAGTTTTTTTCCTATTTCATTTTCTAATTCTGTTAATTGTCTTGAGAGAGTCGGCTGTGTTAAATGAAGTACTTCAGCTGCTCTTGTTATATTTTGTTCTCTTGCAACTGCTAAGAAATATTTTAATAATCTTAATTCCATAAAAATTCCTTTCATAAATAATTTATTTAAGATATTTATAGTATAACAGTTATTATTATGCTTTTCAAGCATTTTAATAATGCTAAATAAGTATTAGACATATTAAATAATATATAGTATAAATGTATTAAGAAAAGTTAAAGGAGCTAACTAATGGATGAATTAGAGAATTTTAAAGAAGTCTTAAAAGAAATGAGATTTACAGAAAAAGAAAATGAAAATATAATTAAATTATTTGGTGAAAAAAACTATGTAAAAATGATTAAAGAATTAAATAAAAAGAGAAAATTAATTTTGGGTAAAATACATAAGGAAGAAAGACAAATTAGTAAATTAGATTATTTGATATTTGAAATTCAAAAATTAGGAGGGCTAAAATATGGAATATGAAAACAAAATAGAAAATAAAAAATTTGATGAGGAAAGAGCATTATATAATTTAAAAAATACAGAAATAGAAAATTGTATTTTTGCAGGAGAACAAGATGGTGAATCTGTACTAAAAGAAACTAGAAATATAAGTGTTAAGAATAGCAAGTTTTCATTAAGATATCCATTATGGCATGCACAAAAATATAAATTAATAAATTCAACATTTGATGAAAAAACTAGGGCACCTATTTGGTATTCACAAAATGGATTAGTAGAAAATTGTACTTTAAATGGAATTAAACTTTTAAGAGAATGTATAAATACAAAAATAATTAATTCTAATATAGATTCAAGAGAATTTGGTTGGAAATGTAATAATATAGAATTGATAGATACTAAGATACAATCAGAATATATATTCTTAGATAGTAAAAATGTAAGACTAAACAATGTGAAGTTTAATGGAAAATATTCATTTCAATATATGGAAAATTTGGAAATAACAAACTCTGTATTAGACACAAAAGATGCATTTTGGCATAGTAAAAATGTAACTGTAAAAGATTCGATAGTAAAAGGAGAATACCTTGCTTGGTTTTCAGAAAATTTAACACTTATAAATTGTAAAATTATTGGTACACAACCACTTTGTTATTGTAAAAACTTAAAATTAATAAATTGCACAATGGAAGATACAGATTTAGCTTTTGAATATTCAGAAGTAGAAGCTGATATAAAAGGAAATATATTATCAATTAAAAATCCAAAATCAGGAACGATTGTAGCAGATAGTGTTGGAGAAATAATTAATGAGGATTCTATTATGGAAGTAGGAGGAAAAGTTATAATACGAAATAAGTAAAAAATTATAAAAGTAAGGTGGTGATGAATTGAAAAAAGTATTAATGCTAATGATAGCAATAGCTGTATTAATTGTTGTAGCATATTTTGTTTATGAAAAAGTAGTAAGTACAAATTCAGAAAACAATAAAGGCGAAGATGATTATAGCTCATCAAATAGCTTAGAAGAAAATACTCAAGAAGCTGATTATATCATATCAAATAATTTAAATACTATATCAGAAGAAACAGCAAATATGGAAGTAGAGGAGGAAACAAATAGTATGAAAAAACAAATTTCTGTAACAAATAATGATATTAAAATAATTTTTGAATTAAATGATAGCATTGCTTCAGAAGAACTATATAATCAATTACCTTTAGAAGTAAATGTAGAAAATTTTAGCAATAATGAAAAAACATTTTATCCAGAAAAATTAAATGTTTCTAATACGCCACTGGCAGATGCAAAAAAAGGAACTCTTTGTTATTATGATCCTTGGGGAGATGTGGTAATGTTTTATAAAGATTATGGGAAAGGCAGTAGTTTATATGAATTAGGAGAATGTATTTCTGGTGAAGATGATATTGAAAAATTATCTGGAACAATAAAAGTAGAAAAAGTAAATTAGGGAGGAAAAAAGTTATGAATAAAAAAATTATGGCAGTAATAATAGTAATATTAATTATTATAATAGGTTTTGCTATTTTCTTTATGATGCAAAACAATAATAAAAATAATGAAGAAACAAATCAAGGAACTATTGAAAATTTAAATAGCAATGAAATTGTAGAAAATACAACAAGTCAAGAGGAAAACAGAGCAAGTGAAATAAGCAATAATTCAAATATTGCAGTAATATATTTTTCAGCAACTGGAAATACAGAAAAAATAGCAGAATATATTAGTGAAGAATTACAAGCAGATTTAATAGAGATTGAACCAGAAGATCCATATACAACAGAAGATTTAGATTATAATTCTTCTGATTGTAGAGCAAATCAAGAGCAAAATGATGATAGTGCAAGACCAGCTATTGGCAATGAAATAAATGTAGATGATTATGATACAATTTATTTAGGTTATCCTATTTGGTGGGGAACAGTACCAAAAATTATATTAACTTTTTTAGACACATATAATTTAGATGGAAAAACAGTTATTCCATTTTGCACATCAGGTGGTTCGGGAATTTCAGAAAGTACAAGAGATTTAGAGGAGTATAATGAGGATATTAATTGGCAAACTGGAAGAGGATTTTCTAGTAGCAGTAGCCAAAGTGATGTGGCAGATTGGATAAGTGAATAAATAGAAAATATTTAAGATAGTAGAGTAAAAATCTACTATCTTTGTTTTTCTCTATATTCATTACCCCAAATAACCATTGAGTCTAAGATAGGTTTTAAACTTAGACCGGTTTTAGTTAAAGAATATTCAACTCGTGGTGGAACTTCTGCATATACTTTTCTACTAATAAGTCCGAGAGGCTTCCATTTGTCTTAAATTATTTGTGAGTACTTTTTGAGTAATACTATTTAAAGATTTTTTTAATTCTCCAAATCTTTTTGTTCCTGTTAATAAATCTCTTATAATTAAAACTTTCCATTTATCTCCAATTAATCCCATTGTTATTTCAACAGGACAAGCAGGTAGTTCTTCTTTCATTTTTTATCATCTCCAATCTATATATTAAAAGTATATCAAAAAATATAATAGAAGTAAATCAATAATAGTATATTTTTAGATAGTAATATAAAAAAAGAATATAAGTATAAAAATAATAAAAAAATTTTTATATTCTAAAGGCCAGTAAAATAGACAAAAGTATCTTTTAGGAAACCAGATTACAAAAAAGTGCCTACTTTACGCCTAGAAAAAAGACTAGTAAAATAATTACAGAAATTAAAAAATAGAGTAGCTACTAAATTTCAATAATAATTAATTAAGGAGTGTAGAAAAAATGGAAGTTTCAAAAATTAATTTAAAAAAAGGATTTGTAGAAGTATATAATTTTGGAAATATTAAATTACATTGCTATCAAACAAATGACTTAATGTATGATGAAAGCTATATTTTAGAAAATAAAGATAATGTATTATTAATTGAGTTTCCTGCATTTTATGAAAATTTAGGAGAGTTTGAGGAATATGTTAGAGGATTAAATAAGAATATTGTAGGAAAAGTATTTTCAGATCACCCAAATGGAGGAACAATTTTAAAAGATATTAAGGGATATGCTTCTAGACGGTACTATAAAATCAATGAATGAAGGAACAATACATAATCTTGTTACTGGATTTGAAACATCATTTGGAGGAGCATTTGCAAAAGAATATCATAAAATAACAGATGTGTTAGAAGATAATAAAATTAATATTGGTGGATTTGAACTAAATGTAACATACCATGATGAGAATATTGAAATTGAATTCCCACAAATAGGATGTGTATATACACATATGTTAGGGCATGATTGTCATTCAATAGTAGCAGGAGAAGAACATGCAAATGTAATTATTGCACAATTAAAAGGATACAAAGAAAAAGGATATAATTTAGTATTGTCAAGTCATTATACACCAGAAACTTTAAAAGATGTTGATACAAAAATAGCATATCTTCAAGAACTAAAAATAATTGCAAAAGATAGTAAAGATATAAATAATTTTAAAGATAAAGTAAAAGCAAAATACCCAGAATATAGCGGATTAAATTATTTAGATATGACAGCAGGATATTTCTTCCCAAAAAATTAAAAATATATAAAATAGGGTTGCTAGAAATAAATAGCAACCCTATTAAAAATAAGGAGATATTAATTTGGAAAAGTTAGATTTTTTAATAGATTATTTGATTAAAGAAAATGAAGAAATTTTAATAAATAAATTACCTAAAAATGAAAAGGATAAAGAAAATTTATGGAGAAGTTTATGCAATATTAGAAGTCCTAAAGAAGCTTCAGATAAATATATAAAGATAGAAAACGAATATTTACAAGAAAAGTTAAAAAATGGAATAATTACAAATGTAGAAGATATTAAACCATTGTTCAATAATAAAATATGTTTATGGGAGGGTGATATTACAACATTAAAAATAGATACAATCGTAAATGCAGCTAACTCACAAGGCTTAGGGTGTTTTATACCTTGTCACAAGTGTATTGATAATCAAATACATACTTTTGCTGGTTTAAATTTAAGACTAGAATGTAGAGAAAAAATGCGTGAAATTGGAGTTTTAAAAACTGGAAAAGCATTTATTACTAAAGGATATAACTTACCTTCAAAATATGTTATTCATACAGTGGGGCCAATCATATATCAAAAAGTTACAAATAAAGAGATAGAGCAATTAAAAAAATGTTATATAAATTCAATGAAAATAGCAAAAGAAAATGAAATAAAGTCAATAGCATTTCCCTGTATATCAACAGGAGAATTCAAATTTCCCAAAAAAGAAGCAAGTAAAATTGCAATAGAAAGTATAGAAGAGTATTTAGAAGAAAATGGAGATTATTTCGACAAAATAGTATTTAATGTGTTTACAGATGAAGATTATGATATTTATTTTAAGAACCTAGGTGAAAGATATGGAAGATAATAATGTAAAAATATTAAAAATAAAAGAATTAATAAAAAATTCTAATTGTATATTAATAGGAGCAGGAGCAGGCTTATCAGCATCAGCAGGATTGGATTATTCTGGAGAGAGATTTGAAAATAATTTTGCAGAATTTATAAAAAAATATGGTTTTACAGATATGTATTCAGCGACATTTTATGATTTTGAATCACAAGAAGAAAAATGGGCATATTTCGCAAAACATATTTATATGAATGATGTAGGAATAGAAGCAACTGACTTATATAAAAAAGTTTTAAAATTAGTAAGAGAAAAAGAATATTTTGTAATTACAACAAATGTAGATGATCAGTTTGAAAAGGCAGGTTTTAATAAAGAAAAGATATTTGCTACACAAGGTAGTTATAAAAAGATACAATGTAAAGCTAGTTGTCATAATAAATTATATGATGATTCTGAACTTGTAAAAGAAATGATATGTAATACAAATCAAGATTTAAAAATTCCTTCAAATCTTGTTCCCAAATGTCCTGTATGTGGTGAAAATATGGAAGTGAATTTAAGAAAAGATGCTTATTTTGTTCAAGACAATAATTGGTATATGCAAGCAAAAAAATATAGTGAATTTCTAGATAAAAATAAAGACAAAGATCTTGTATTATTAGAATTAGGTGTTGGATTTAATACTCCAGGAATAATAAGATTTCCATTTGAACAAATGACTTATCAGAATAAGAATTGGAAACTAGTAAGGATAAATAGAGAAAACACAATGAATTATTTTTTTGATATAGATAATAAATCTATTTTAATAGAAGACGATATAAAATCAGTTATTAAAAAAATTTTATTTAAATAATATAAATATCAATTTGTTGAAAAACTGCTTTAAATATGCTAAAATAAATTGATTCTATATAAAAAATTCATAATAACAGGAGGAAAAATTATGAACACATCACCAAAATTTGACTTAGGGGTTGCTTGCGGCCGGTTTGGACATGAGCATTTAGGACATCAATCATTATTTGATATGGGGCTTAACTTGTGCAAAAGAGTATATATTATTGTTGGTTCTGCACAAGAAAGAGGTACACTGCGAAATCCGTTTCCGGTGGAGACAAGAATCCGGGTTATTCGGGAGTCATATCCTGGTGTACCAGAGAGCCAGCTTGTTATTGGTGGACTGAATGACATGACAAATGAGTTAGACATCAATGAGGAATGGGGTAGATATTTGAAGAGTCACATTGAAAGCAAGATGCATAAGTTTGCTAGACTTATGATTTACGGAAATGATGAATTCCGGAGCAGATGGTTTGCACCCGAAGATCTTGTGAATACAGCAGAGCTGGTGGTACCAAGGTCAACAATTCCGATTTCCGGAACACAGGTGAGAGGTTTGCTTACCATTGATGATGAAAAAGGTTGGCAGAAGTGTACATCAGAGATGATTCATTATTTATATCCCGAACTTAGAGCAGAGCTTATGTCTGTGCCAGTATATAAGGAAATTTATGATCTGGTACGGCGGGAAAAATTAATGGATTTGGATGCGTTTATGCGAATTTATGCCCGCTTTGAAGAAGCGGACAGACAGAAAAAATTAGCAGAATTGCAGGAAAATTAAAGTCTGACGGATTGATAGGACTTAAATGAAGCACGGGGCGATAGCAATATTGCTCCGTGCTTTTCTAATATTTAAAAGTGGAAAATGAAAAAATCTTATGATATAATTAAAAAATAAAACTAATAATTTTAAGAGGTATAAAATGAGCACAATTTTAGTAATAGAAGATGATGATATGTTAAATGCAGGAATTTGCTTTAATATTCAAAATAATGGATGGGAAGCAATACCAACGTTTGATTTGAAAACAGCAGAAGAAACAATAAAAAATAAAGAAATTGATTTAATATTATTAGATGTTAATTTACCAGATGGAAACGGATTTGAATTTTCAAAAACAATAAAAAAAGAAACTAATGCTCCATTTATATTTTTAACTGCACATAATATTGATGAAGAAATATTAAATGGTTTTGATTTAGGAGCAGAGGATTATATAACAAAACCATTTAATATAAAAGTATTACTAAAGAAAATAGAAGTTATATTAAAGAGAAATAATAAAATAGAAAATGATATTATTGAAATTAAAGATTTAAAAATAGATTTAACTAGAAGAATGGTATTTAAAAATGAAGAAAAAATTAATTTAACACCAACTGAATTTGATTTACTTAGAGTCTTTATAGAAAATAGGAAAATCTTAGTAACAAGAGAAATATTATTAGATAAATTATGGGATAGCAAAGAAAATTTTGTTGATGAGCATACTTTAACTATTAATATGAGTAGATTACGTTCGAAATTAGATAAAGAAAATGATAAATATATAAAAACTGTTTATGGTGTTGGATATCAGTGGATTGGAGATTAAGATGCTATTATTATGTGTTTCTATTTTTGTTATTATTATTATAACTATAGGTATATACATGTTTTTTAGAAAAAAATATATAAAATTTACAAATGAAGTTGTAAATAAAATTGATGATTTAATATTAGAAAGATTTGATAGTTCAGATTTAAATAGTGAGACTTTAAATTCAAAAATAAATTCTAAATTATATAAACTTAAAGATATCACTCAAAATAAATTGGCTGAAACAAATTTAACTAAATCTGAAATAGAATCAATGATTTCAGATATTACTCATCAGATTAAAACTCCTATTTCTAATATTAGAATGTATAGTGATACTATTATAAATAATGATTTAGATGAAAATAAAGAAAAAGAATTTTTAAGAGTTATATCAGAACAAGTAGATAAGATGGAATTTTTAACAGATTCTTTAAATAAGATGTCAAAATTAGAAACAAATTTAATAACTTTAAATAAACAAAGTTCGAAACTATCAGAGTGTATTGAGAAAGCAGTAGAACAGGAAATCTTTTTAGCTGAAAGCAAAAATATTGATATAGAAATAATGGGAGATCAAGGAATAATATTAAACTATGATAAAAAATGGACATTAGAAGCAATATGTAATGTTTTAGAAAATGCAATAAAATACACAAATAATGAGGGAAAGATTATTATTAATATAGAAAAGCTAGAGGTATTTACTAGAATTAATATACAGGATAATGGAATAGGAATATCACCAGAAAATATTAATAATATTTTTAAAAGATTTTATAGAGAACCCAAAGTACATAACATTCGGAGGAGTTGGGATAGGACTTTATTTAGCTAAGAAAATTGTTGAACTTCAAGGTGGATATATAAAAGTAAGTTCTGAATTAGAGAAAGGTAGTACTTTTTCATTATTTTTACCAAACTAGTTAAGGATATAAAAAGATTATCAAGATTAAATTGATAATCTTTTTTATTAGTAGAAAAGAGCTTTCATTTCAAAAGGTACAAAATTGTAACAATCTTTTTTTGAAATGAAACAATTATGAAACTATTAAATGATAATATGTATACATAAAGAAGAGGAAAGGAAATAAAGATATGGAAAATAATTCAATATTACAAGTTAAAAATTTAAAAAAATATTATGGAAAAGATGAATATTTAGTAAAAGCATTAGATAATGTTACATTAGAAATTCCAAGAGGAAAATTTACAGCAATAGTAGGTACTTCAGGAAGTGGTAAATCTACTTTACTTAATATGCTTGGAGGATTAGATAATCCAACTGCTGGAAAGATAGTTGTAGATGGAAATGAAATTTCAAAAATGAATGATGAAGAACTTACAATTTTTAGAAGAAGACAAATAGGTTTTATATTTCAAAATTATAATTTAGTACCAATATTAAACGTATATGAAAACATAGTATTACCTATTGAACTTGATGGAAATAAGATAGATAAATCATATATTAATGAAATAGTAAATTTATTAGGATTAACAGAAAAATTGCATACAATGCCAAATAAATTATCAGGTGGACAACAACAGAGAGTAGCTATAGCAAGAGCATTAGCAACAAAACCTTCTATAATTCTTGCGGATGAACCTACTGGAAATTTAGATACAAAGACAAGTTTAGATGTTATTGGATTGTTGAAGAATACTAATAAAACATTTAACCAAACTATTGTTATGATTACTCATAATGAAGAGATTGCTCAGATGGCAGATAATATTATTAGAATTGAAGACGGAAAAGTTTATTAATTATATAGAAAGGAATTAGAAAATGAAAATAAGAAAAAATAATAATAACAAAGTAATACAGAAACTAGCATCTAGTTCATTAAAAGCATCAAAAATCAAAAATATTTTTATGACAGCAACAATAGTTCTAGCAATATGTTTTATTATAGTTATGGCAATGAGTATGTTAAGTTATAAAAATTACGAGAGAAATATTATTAAAGATATGCAAGATTGTATATATTATAATATTACTGATGAACAAGCAGAAAAATTAGCATCAAGTGATAAAGTAAAAAGCGTTACAAAAATGAAAACAGGTACATCTAAGAATTTGGAAAACTATGAGATAGCTCCTGTTTGGTTTGATTATAATATAAAAGATATTAATTTATATGCCTTATCGGAAGGAAGATATCCAATTGAGTATGATGAAATTGTTATTGATAAATACATTGCTAAAAATTTAGGAGTAGAAAAAATTGGAGATAAAATAAATATTTTTGATGAAGAATTTAAAGTGTCAGGATTTACAGATAATGGTAAGTTAATAAGTTATGCTATACTTTTTTCAGAAGAATATTCAAAAAATGGAAATTTATTAAAAGATGTAGCATTTGATGGATTAATAAAGGTTTCAGAAAATTTAAATGTCCCTAGTTCAGATTATATGAAGCAACTTTTATATGATTTAGGAACAGAAAATGGAATTGAAAGAAAATATATTAATATTAATGATAGATTTGTAGATACATTTAGTTTAAATTCTACACAATTAACAACAGTAATACTACTTAGTATTAGCATATTAATTATAAGTGGAATTGTAATTTATAGTATCTTCTATTTATCAGTAACAAGTAGAGTTAAAGAATTAGGGCAATTAAGAACAATAGGAACTACTAAAAATCAACTTAAAAAAATGATAAAAATTGAAGCTTTAAAACATTGTAAAATAGGAATTTCTTTAGGAATATTTTTGGGTGGAATAATAAGTTACTTTATACAACCACAAGGTTTTAGTTTGATTGTATTAGGAATTGTTTCAATTATTGTTACTATATTTGGAATATTAACAGTTTTAATATCAGTAAATAAACCAGCAAAAATTGCAAGTAAAATTTCACCTATTGAAGCTATAAGATATTCAGGTGGTACAGAAAACATAAAATCTTCTAAAAAACTACATAGAAAATTAACACCAATTTCTTTAGGAAAATTACAGTTTAATAGAAATAAGAAAAGAACAGTTATTACACTTGTTTCGTTAATTATAGGAGGCACACTTTTTATAACCGCTTCTGTATTTGTAAAATCTTGGGATGCCGAGTTGTACGCAAGAGGAGGTTTATTTAAGAATTCAGAGTATAATATTAGTTTTACAGAAGAAGCATATGAAAATGCCTCAAATGGTATTTATGATTTGGCTAAAAATGGAAATAATTTAACTAAAGTAAAAGAAGAATTAATAAATTTAGAAGAGATAGAAGGTATAGAAGAATTAAAAGAATTTTCTGTAAATATAGAATATAATAATGAGATTATAAAAGATTCTATAGTATCAATAAATGAAGATGATCAAGATGGATTAAATGCTTGTTTTGAAGAGGGAGAATCTAATTATAAAGCATTAGTGGAAAAAAATGAAATTTTTATAGCTAATAATAATTTAGCAGAAGAAATATATGGTTGGAAATTTAAAGTAGGTGACAAGATTAAAATACATTATTTTGATGGCGAAGATAAATCAAAAGAGTTTATTATAGGAGGAGTAGGAAATACTAAAGGAAAAGATTATATATCAGAATATGGTAGTATTTTAATACCAGAAGAAATCGCTTCTGAAATTATAGGTGACCTAGATATTACAACAGAGTTAAGAGTTTCAACAAAAGGAAATATTTATGGAGAAGAGATTGATAATAAAGTAAGAGAAATTGTAGATAAATATGAAAATTTAACATTAACAACATTTACAGATTATAGAGAAGTTACAAAAGCTAATGTTAATAGTATGACTAAAACTATATTGGGTATTTCAGGATTTATTATAATATTTAGTTTAATAAATTTAATTAATACAACAATTACAAGTGTTATATCAAGAAAAAGAGAGCTAGCAGTTCTACAATCTATTGGAATGACAGAAAAACAAGTTAAGAAAATGCTAATTTTTGAAAACATATATCTTGCTATACCAAATTGTATATTGAGTGCATTTTTAGGCTTAGGGATAGGAGCTTTAATAATTGAAATTATAAGATTAAATGGGTTTAAATACATGATTTTTACAGTACCTATTTTAAGTATAATTGGGTATATATTGCTATCTATTTTAGTACCATCAATAATATCTTTAGTTTGTATAAAAATATTTAAAAATGATTCTATTGTAGATAGATTAAGAAATGAGTAAAAATTCCACTTTTCTTCTAAAAATCAGAAAAGATGAGAAATAAATATAAGGTTAATAAAATGAATATTTTGAATGAAAAAATTTTAATATATTTTTTTATAAAAATCATACTTTTGTATTGCTTTTTCTTTCATATATTGATATTATTATTAAGGGAAAATTAAAAATGAGTTTAAAAAAGGTCGCATATTTAAAATTAAAAAAATATTTACAAAATCTGACTTATAAGAGTTTTTATAATAAAAAATATAGGGGAAGACCATATTTAAAATTAGAATATATAGGGGTAGAATATAACTTTTAGAAAATATTTCTAAAAGTTATATTCTTTTATTTTGTCTTTAAAGTTTAAATAAAAAATTAAATTTTTTATTTAAGTTTATATAAAAAAAGGATTTTGTAACTAAACAAAATAAAATGGTTTACAATAATGGTTGACAGTAATGTTTTAAAATGGTAAAATTATGAAGCAATCAAAGTTGATTGTAGGTTACACGAAATCCAAATAATACTTTAGGAGGTAAATGTGGATGAATCAAATTAACCTTAACTCAGGATGCATAGGGAGAATATCAATGGGGATAAAAACCCCTATCATCCGAACAGGAGACGATTTAACGCAGATTGTTATCGACTCTTGTTTAGCAGCTGTGGGACAGTTTCATGAAAAGGCGGTGATTGGAGTTACTGAAGCTGTAGTTGCAATCGCACAGGGAAATTATGCAAAACCTGAAGATATTCAGGCGGAAATTGCAAGATTATATCCTGGCGAAAAAGAACTCACTTTACTTTTTCCGATTCAAAGCAGAAACAGATTCATGAACATTCCGAAAGCCATCGCAGAGATGCCACAGATTGAGAAAATTTATGTGGCATTATCTTATCCGTGCGATGAAGTAGGAAACCGTCTTGTCTCTGAAGAAGCTCTTTTGGAAAAAGGCGTAAAACCTTACAGAGATGCTTTTACTTCTGAAGAGTTTTACGCACGTTTTGGCAAACCGGTACACCCATTTACAGGAAAAGATTATATCGAGGAATTTGAAAAAGCTTGCAATGGCAAGGCTGAAGTATACCTCGTAAATGATCTTAAGATGGCCGACTTCTGCAAAAATGTACTCGTTTGCACTATCAGAGAAGAAGCGAGAACTTTGCAGAAAAAGCTCATGAAGGAGTATGGTGCTGAAAGAGTATACGACTTGACTGATATTTTATCAGAACCGGTTAATGGCTCAGGGCACAGTGAGTATGGGCTTCTTGGCAGTAATATGATGGGAGATGGAGTCATCAAGCTTTTGCCGCTTGGTGCACAGCAGTTTGCTGAGAATCTTCAGAAAAAGGTCAAAGATGAATATGGGGTTAATGTAGAGGTTTTTGTCTACGGTGACGGAGCTTTTAAAGATCCAGTAGGTGGAATCTGGGAGCTTGCAGACCCGGTTAGTTGTCTTGGTGCAACATCAGGGCTTGGCGGTACACCTAAAGAGGTTAAAGCCAAATACATTGCCAGCAAACATCCTGATGCAACTCCCGAGGAATTGGCCAAAATCATTGCCAATGCAAAAAGAGAGCGTATGAAAACTGATGATTTGACAGATGAAATGTCACTTGGTACAACACCTCGTCAAATCACAGATTTGATAGCATCTCTTGCTGACCTTACAACAGGCAGCGGAGACGAATGTACGCCAGTTGTATACGTTTTGGGGTATTTGAAGTAAGTCTTATTTGAACTTTGCACTTGTAAAGTTCCGAAAATTGGGAATGTGAGAAATCATGTTCCCAATTTTTGTATAAATGATATTACAAAAATAAAATAATATGATATAATGCCATAAAATAAAAGTGGAGGAAAATTTGGAAAGACTTGATAAAATTATTGCAGCACAAGGTAAATATTCAAGAAGAGATGTAAAAAAATTAGTAGCTGCAGGAAGAATTAATATTGATGGAAAAATAGTCAATAAATCAGATATAAAAATTGATACTGATAAAGTAAAAATCGAGATAGATGGAATAGAACTTAAAATCAAAAACAAGGTTTACTTAATTTTAAATAAACCTAAAGGATATGTTTCAGCAACAGAGGATAGAAAAGATGAAACTGTTTTAGATTTAGTACCAGAGAATTTATTTCATAAAGAATTATTTCCTGCGGGAAGACTAGATAAAGATACCACAGGTTTAATGATTCTTACTAATGATGGAAATTTTGCACATAATATATTAGCTCCTAAAAAACATGTTAAGAAAAAATATAAAGTTGAAATAGACATTAAAATTACAGATGAGATGGTAGAAGCTTTTAAAAAAGGAATAATGCTAAAAGATGGAATTTGCAAATCTAGCGGGTTGGAAATTTTAGATGAAAAGATTGGAATTGTGACTTTAACTGAAGGTAGGTATCATCAAATAAAAAGAATGTTTGGATGTTTTGGAGCAAAAGTTGTAAATCTTCATAGGATTTCTTTTGGTAATTTATCACTTCCAGAAGATTTAAAACTAGGAGAATGCAGAGAATTAACTGAAGGTGAGATAAAAAAGATAGAGGAAAAAGTATAAATTTAAGGAGTTGTGTTAAAATGAATTTAGATGAAAAAAATTTAAAAGAATTGTATGAAAAAATGAAAATAGAAAATCCAGATATGTCTTTAGATGAATTGCTACAAGAGTCATTTAAAACAGTAAAAACCTCAGAAAAAGACTCTTTTGAAGATTTTAGAATTTTAATTTTAAAAGCAAATAATATTAATGAATATGATTTTTATACTAAGAATGTAAATCCAGAGTTAAAAAAATATATTGAAAATAAAGTTTTTCCTGAATACGAGAAAAATGATCAAGGTCATGGAATACTACACATTAAAGAAGTAATAAGGAGAGGTTTTGCTTTAAATAGTACATTAAAATTGGGACTAGATGAAAATATGATTTATGCAATAACTGCTTGTCATGATGTTGGAAAATATATAGATTACGAAAATCATAATCTAATTGCTGCTAAAATTTTTATAGAAAATGAAGATATGAAAAGTTTTTTTACAGATGAGCAAAGAGAGATTATAAAGGAGGCAATAGAAGACCATCGTTCTTCTTTAGAAGATACTCCAAGAAGCATATATGGAAAACTAGTTTCATCAGCTGATAGAAATACTAGAATAGAAATTGTTTTTATAAGAAGTTTTTTTGTTGGAAAATGGAGAACTCCAGATGAAAATGTTGAAGATTTTTTAGATTTTACTTTTAAAAGATTAACAAAAAGATATAGTAAAGAAAAACCAGAAAACATGTTTTTAGAAGATGAAACTTATAAAACTTTTTTACAAGATATGAGAAATTTATTAAAAGATGAAGTAAAATTTAAAAATAGATATTGCGAAGTAAATCATATTAAATCAAGACAAAATAAATTATCTGATGAAAAAGGAGAAATAGGTTACATAAAAGGTAATACTGACTATGAGGCAACTAGGTAAAAGAAAGGAATAGTTTTATGAATAGAAATATAAAATCATTAGTAGTAATCTTATTAATATTGCTTACTATAATAGGAATATGGTTTTACAAAAATGCTGAAGAAAAAGATTTAAATTATGTAGTAGATAACAATACTGTAAATAAAAACAGTCAAGAATTTGAAAATTTAGTGAATAATTCTCTTAATAATACAACTTTTCTGCAAAATGAGAATATTGAAAATACAAATTTAGAAAATAGCAAATTAGAAAATCAAAATAATGTAAGCGCTAACTTAACATCTGAAAAAGATTTTGAGCTTGAAGCAGATGAAAGTTTTGATTTAGAAAAATTAAAATCTTATAAATTACCAATAATTTTAGATTTTGGTGCTGATTATTGTGCACCTTGTAGAGAAATGAAACCAATATTAAAAAAATTAAATGAAGAACTTAGGGGAGAAACAATAATAAAAGTTTGTGATGTAATGGAATATCCAGAATTATGTGATGGATATGATGTTAGTTTAATCCCTACACAAATTTTTATTAATAGTGATGGAACACCATTTGCCCCTGAAAATTATGCAGAAATGGGACTTAGTTTAGTAAAAGATACGAATGGGAAACATATATATACATCACATGTAGGGTATTTATCAGAAAAAGAGCTTAGAAATATAATTAAGGAGATGAAATAATGGAACAATTATTACAAAATATGTCAGAAATTATAAGTAATAATTTTTGGATAGCACCGATTATTTCATTTCTAGCTGGTGTTTTTACTTCTATAACGCCCTGCTCTTTATCAAGTTTGCCACTCATTATTGGAGTTGTAGGTGGAGTAGATACAAAAGATACTAAAAAAGCTTTTAAAATTTCGTTAGTTTTTGCTCTTGGAATGTCTATAACTTTTACAATTTTAGGTGCAATGGCAGGAATTTTGGGTAAACTAATGTTATTTGCAAATAGTTGGTGGTATATAATTCTTGGAATAATTATGGTTATGATGGCTTTGCAAATGTTTGAAATTATTACTTTTATAAAGCCAATGAATTTGCAGACGAGTAACAGCAAAAAAGGTTATTTGGGTGCTTTGCTTGCTGGAATTTTAGGTGGAATTTTTTCTTCACCTTGTTCAACTCCTGTTTTAGTTGTATTACTTGCTTTAGTAGCAAATACAGCAAATATGTTTTTAGGAATATTTTTATTGTTATTGTATTCACTGGGAAATAGTATTTTAACAGTAATTGCTGGAACATCAGTTGGAACTTTAAAGAAAGTAATTAAAAGTGATAAATATGGAAAAATAAGTAATATTTTAAAAAATGTTATTGGTATAATAATTTTACTTATAGGATTTTATATGTTTTATTTAGGTTTTTAGGAGGTAAATATGGAAGTAGATAAAAATGTATTTGAAAATGAAATAAAAAATAATGAAAAGGTATTGGTTGATTTTTATGCAACTTGGTGTCCACCTTGTAAAGCTTTATCACCAATAGTTGAGGAGGTAGAAAAGGAAACTACTGATATAAAGTTTTTAAAAATAAATGTAGATGATGAACAAGAACTTGCAATAAAATATGAAATTATGAGTGTTCCAACACTTGTTTTTATAAAAAAAGGAGAAGTAGTTGATAAAAGTATTGGATTAATTAGTAAAAAAGATCTTCAAAGTTTTATAAATAAAAATAATTAGATAAATAATTTTTTATATAAAATAAATTGAGTTTTATAGAAATATTAATAAACAGAATTTATGTAAAAATTATTATGATATATTAAGTTCGAAAATTAGGAGTAAAAAATGAGTGTAGGATTAGTTCTAGAAGGTGGAGCAATGAGAGGCATGTATACTGCTGGAGTTTTAGATATTTTTCTAGATAATGACATAAAAATTGATGGAATTGTTTCAGTATCAGCAGGAGCATTGTTTGGAATAAATTATTTATCAAAGCAAAGAGAAAGAGTTATAAATTATAATAAAAAATATGCTAAAGATAAAAGATATATGGGAGTAAGTTCTCTTATAAAAACTGGAAATATAATAAATAAAGACTTTTCTTTTTACGAACTGCCACAAAAATTAGATGTCTTTGATGAAGAAACCTATAAAAAGTCTAAAACCAAATTTTATGCAACAATAACAAACATAGAAACTGGAGAACCTGAATATGTGGAAATAAAAGATCCTTTCGAACAAATAGAAATTTTAAGGGCAAGTTCTGCAATGCCATTTGTTTCTAAAATAGTTGAATTAGAAACAGGAAAATATTTAGATGGAGGAATAGCAGACAGTATACCAGTAGAAAAATGCAAAAGTTTGGGATATGATAAAATAATTGTTATATTAACAAGACCAATAGAGTATAGAAAAAAGAAAAATAATGAATTATTAGCTAAACTATATTATAGAAAATATCCAAAATTTGTACAAGCAATAAATACTAGATATAATAATTACAATAATACAGTAGAAAAAATTATAGATATGGAAAACAAAAAAGAAATTTTTGTAATAAGACCTTCTAAAATCTTACACATAAAAAGAATAGAAAGAAATCCAGAAAAATTGCAAGAAATGTATGATTTGGGAATAGAAGATGCTACAAAAAAATTAGAAGAATTAAAATATTATTTGATTTCTTAAATTTATAAATAAGTATATGAATTACAAATTAGAGATGATATAATATTAAATATACATTAAGAATATAGATATAAGAAACTAGAGATTAACAAATGTAAGAACAGTAAAGATTGTAAAATATAAATTTTAGAAATAATATGAGGTAAATGTATGGAAAGTGAAAAAAAGAATTTAAGTAGTCTGCTGAAACTAATAATAATTGCCATAATTGTTTATTGGGGAGTAAATAATTTTAGTATAATAGGAAGTATTTTAAATAAAATAGTTGAAATAGTTTTTCCATTTATTCTAGGTGGAGCTTTAGCTTTTATATTAAATATTCCAATGACTTTTTTTGAAAATAAATTGATAAAAGCAAAAGTAAAGAAAAGAAAACTATTTAAAAACAAAAAATTAATAAGATTTGTTTCTTTAATTTTAGCAGTTATTGTTATTTCTTTTATATTGTATTTGATAGTAAACTTAATAGTTCCAGAATTAATTGATATAATAAGATTATTAGTTAGTAACATACCTTATTATGCTGAAGAAATAAATAAATTTATAAATAATAATACAGAAAATATTCAAGAAATAGATTCTTTAATATCAGGATTTGATTTTGATACAGACAGTATAAAAAATGAATTAATGGAAATCATTTCTGGTGTGTTAAGTTCTTCTATTTCATTAGTTGTAGGAATAATAGGAGTAATTACAAATTTAATTATAGCTATAATATTTGCAATATATATTTTAACAGGTAAAGAAAAATTAAAAAATCAAGTACTTAGAATAATAAAAGCTTATTGTAAAGAAGAAATGGCAAATAAGATTATTGAAGTTGGAAGGATAGCTAATAAAACTTTTAAAAACTTTTTTACAATACAAGCACTAGAAGCTACTATATTAGGAAGTTTATGCATAATTGGAATGTTAATTTTAAAAATTCCTTATGCTGTACCAATAGGTGTTTTAGTGGGAGTAACAGCTTTAATTCCTGTAGTTGGAGCTTTTATAGGAATTATAATTGGTGCAATTTTAATCTTATCTGTAGAACCAATTAAAGTGATAACTTTCATAATATTTGTTTTAATATTACAGCAAGTTGAAGGAAATGTAATATATCCAAGAGTAGTAGGAGGATCTGTTGGATTACCAGGAATGTGGGTATTAGTGGCAGTTACTGTTGGAGGAAGTTTATTCGGAATATTGGGAATGCTTTTAGGAGTACCAGTATTTTCAGTAATATATACTATGATAAAAAAAGATACAGAAAAAAGATTAAATAATACAAATTTATAGTATAAAAATTGATAATTAAATTTAAAATATGCTGTATAATAGAAATAAAAATGCTATTATAATAGGTATAATGTAATTTAGGAGGAAAAATGAGCGAAAAAGAGAAAATGCTTGCTGGAGAGTTATATGATGCAAATTATAATGAAGAACTAGAAAATGAAAGATTAAGAGCAAAAGATTTATGTTTTGAATATAATAATTTAAAACCATCAGATATAAAAAATAGAGAAAGAATAATAAAAGAGCTTTTAGGCGATACCAAAGAAGGTTTCAGAATTGAACAACCTTTTATTTGCGACTATGGTTATAATATAGAAATTGGTGAGAATTTCTATTCAAATCATAATTTAATTATACTAGATGCCAATAAAGTAAAATTTGGAAATAATGTATTTATAGCACCTAATTGTGGATTTTATACAGCAGGACATCCAATAGATGTAGAAAAAAGAAATCAAGGCTTAGAATATGCTAAACCAATAGAAGTTGGTAATAATGTTTGGATAGGAGGTAATGTTGTAGTACTTCCTGGAGTTAAAATAGGAGACAATGTAGTTATAGGTGCTGGTAGTGTTGTAACAAAAGACTTACCTTCAAATGTTGTTGCTTATGGAAATCCTTGTAGACCTGCAAAATATATTTAAAATTAAAACAATTTATATATTAATCTTTTGTTAGTATATAAATTGTTTTTTTATTTAGTAGGAAAGTGCTCTGCATCTCCTACTAAATAAAGGCTTACGCCAAATATTGCACACAAGGTTTTTTCAAAAAACTTGGTAGGGCGAACAAAGACGTGGACATTTGCATAAAATTTTTTGTTTTACAATTATTGTAATGTTTACTTTTATTTTGATATAATTATTTAGGTGATATTATGGATAAAATTTTAATAGTTGAAGATGATGAAAAAATAAGAAAAGAATTAAATATATTTTTAGGCAATAATGGATATGAGGTTAAGTTTTTAGAAAATTTTTTAAATCCTGTTGAAGATATTGTAAAGGTAAAAACAGATTTAATATTATTGGATATAAATTTGCCAAATGTTGATGGTGAATTTATATTAAGAGAATTAAGAAAAGTATCAGATGTACCTGTTATTATGGTTACAAGTAGAGATAATGAACTTGACGAAATTTTAAGTATGAACTATGGTGCAGATGATTATGTTACAAAACCTTTTAATATACATATTTTGCTTGCAAAAATTTCTGCAATTTTAAAGAGAACTAAAAGAATAAATTATGAGCAAAACAAAATAAATTGTGGTGAGTTCATTTTAGATATATCAAAAGGAATAATAGAAAAAGATAATTTAAAAGTAGAACTTACTAAAAATGAGATGAAAATTTTACATTATTTAGTAAGAAAAAAAGGTGAGATTATTTCAAGAGAAGAAATAATGGAATATCTGTGGGATAGTGAAAGTTTTATTGATGATAATACTTTAACTGTTAATATAACAAGATTAAGAAATAAATTAGAAAATTTAGGTTTAAAAGATATAGTAGAAACTAAAAGAGGACAAGGATATATATTAAAATAGAGGTAGATATGAGTTTTAAAGAATTTTTTAAACAAAAGATAATTGGTTTTTGCTTACTAATTTTTGCATTAATAACAATAGAGATATTTTTAATGATATATAATTTTAAATTTTTTATTAAATTATATATCCCAATTATTATCTTAATAGTTTATTTTATAAGTATATTTATAGAATATTTTTCTAAAAAGAGGTTTTATGAAAATTTAAATAATATGTTAGAAGAATTAGAAGAAAAATATTTAATTACAGAAATTATAAAATCACCTAATTTTATTGAAGGAAAATTATTAAAAGAATTACTTAATGAAATAGACAAATCCATGCTTGAAAATGTAAATAAATATAAATACTTACAAGAAGAGTATAAAGAATATATTGAACTTTGGATACATGAAATAAAATTGCCTATAACTACAAGCAAAATGATTATTGAAAATAATAAAACAGAAATTACTAAAAGTATAGATGAAGAATTAAATAAAGTTGAGAATTATATTGAACAGGCTCTTTTCTATGCGAGAAGCACTAATGTAGAAAAAGATTATTTTATTAAGAAAAATAATTTGAAAGAAATGGTAAATGAATGTATTAAGAAAAATAAAAATATTTTAATTCAAGAAAAAGCAATAATTAATTTACATGATTTAGATTTTAATGTTGAAACAGATAGTAAATGGATTGTTTTTATTTTAAATCAAATTATACAAAATAGTGTAAAATATAAAAAACAAGAAATGCAACTAATTCTAGAAATATATGGCAAAAAAGGAAAAGAAAATATTAGTTTACATATAAAAGATAATGGTATTGGAATAAAAAAAGGAGAGCTTGAAAAAGTTTTTGAAAAAGGATTTACAGGAACAAATGGCAGATACTGTAATAAAAAATCTACTGGAATTGGTTTATATTTATGTAAAAAACTATGTAACAAATTAGAAATTGCGATAAATATAAAATCAGTAGAAGATGAAGGAACTGAAATTAATCTTGTATTTCCAAAAGCAACATTTACAGACATATTATAGATTTAAAGTTGGACAAACCATATTATAGAAAGATATATAATTTGTTTTAAAATTAATAAAAATTTTAATGTTAAAAAGCTTAATTTAGGAGAGAAAATGAAAAAATCAAAAAATACTTTTATTATAAAATTAATAGTAGTTATTATTATTTTTGTAATAGCTTTTTTTAGCATGTATTTTTTGAAAAACAATAATCTAGAAAATGCGAAAGAAAACTTGTTAAAAGAAAATGATAAAAATATTATAGAAGAAAATAATACTAAGGAGATTGAAAATCAAGAAAAAAATATTGCTGAGCTTAATGAAAATTTAAAGGAGTTTGATAATAAAACTGCAAATAATATTATGATTAATACTTTTGATGAAATTATTAGTGAGAAAACTAAAATAGATGATTGGAGATTAATACTTGTTAATTTTGAAAATGATATTCCAGAAGATTTTACTTTAGATTTGGCAAGTATTGATAAATATAGAGCAGTTGATTCTAGAATAATATCAGAACTTATGCAAATGATAAAAGCAATGAAAAATGCAGGTGTTGCAAAAATATGGGTTCAGTCAGCATATAGAAGTATAGATCGTCAAAAGGAATTATATGATAGTAGAGTAAACGAATATTTAGCTCAAGGTAAATCTAGAGAAGAAGCAGAAGCTTTAACAGAACAGACTATAAATAAGCCTAAAGCAAGTGAACATAATTTAGGATTAGCAGTAGATTTTAATTATGTAGATTATGATTTTGAAAATACTGCAGAATATGCTTGGCTTATAGAAAATGCAAGAAATTATGGATTTATTCTAAGATATCCAAGAGAAAAAGAAGAAATAACAAAAGTTGATTTTGAACCTTGGCATTGGAGATATGTTGGAGTAGAACATGCTAAGAAAATTAACGAATTAGGAATGTGTTTAGAAGAGTACATAGAATATTTAATTAACAATAAATTTTAATGGAGGATATTACTTTTATGAATTATATTATATTTGTTATAGCATATTTAATTTTAGCTGTTATATTTGACCAAAGTTATAGGATAGTTACAAAATCTTTAACAAAATCAGGTCCTTTAACTGTGATTTTGGAATTAATGGGAGCTGGAGTAATTTTACTTTTATCTCCATTTTTTGAAATGACATTTCCAACAGATATTAGAGTTTACATATTACTTGGTTTATCTATAATCTTTTATACAATAGTAGATAGACTAAACACGATAGTTAGAAGTGGAATGGAAGCTTCTACTTTTAGTGTTATTAGACAACTTTCAACAGCATTTATGATTTTTGCAGGTTTTGTGTTTTTTAAAGAGCCTTTTATAATTAATAAATTTATAGGAGCAATTTTAATTATTTTTAGTAATGTTTTAGTATTTTATAAAAAAGGTACTGCCAAAATAAATAGATACGTTATTTTAGGAATAATTGCAAACTTATTTTTTACAATTGCTCTATTTTTAGATGTTAATATATCAAATAATTTTAATTTAGCTTTTTATGTGGCAGCAACTTTAGGAATTCCTAGTATACTAATATTTATTTTTGAAAGAATAAAAATCTCGGATTTAAAAACAGAATTTAGAAATGGAAATAAAAAAATGATGATTATAACATCAATTTCATGGTCTGCTTCAATAATGGCAATGCTAAAATCCTATGAATTAGGACCAGCGAGTGTTGTAGCACCACTTTGTGCTTTGACAGTTATATTAAATGTTGTATTTGGTTATGTATTTTTAAAAGAAAGAGAAAATGTAAAGAAAAAAGTATTAGCTTCTTTATTTGTAATTTTAGGTGTTCTATTAATAAAAATGTAAAATTAACTATTTAAAATAATTAAAATTAAGTATTAAATAAAAAACTAAGTAAATAATGAAATATATAAGTAAAAGGAGGAAAAATGAAAGAATTAAAAGATTATGTTAGGAGTATAAAAGATTTTCCTGAAAAAGGAATAATTTTTAGAGATGTGACAAGTGTGCTTCAAGAACCAGAAGGATTACAATTATCAATAAAATGTATTCAAGAAGGCTTAGAAAATTTAGATTTTAATGTAATAGTTTCTCCGGAATCAAGAGGTTTTATATTTGGTATGCCTATAGCATATAATATGAAAAAAGCTTTTGTTCCTGTTAGAAAAAAAGGAAAACTGCCTTGTAAAACAATAGAAGAAAGTTATGACTTAGAATATGGAAAAGCTGTTTTAGAAATACATGAAGATTCAATAAAACCAGGAGATAAAGTTGTAATAATTGATGATTTAATGGCAACAGGAGGAACAATAGAAGCAATAATAAAATTAGTAAAAAGACTAGGTGGAGAAGTTGTAAAAATTTGCTGTTTAATGGAACTACCAGAATTAAATGGGAGAAAGAAATTAAAAGGATATGATATATATTCTGTAATAAGTTTTGAAGGAAAATAAAGGAGAAAAGTTATGATAGGTATTATAGCAGCTGAAGAAAAAGAAATGATTGCAATAAAAAACAATATGACCAATATTTCTGAAGAAAAAATATATGAATTAAAATTTATAAAAGGAAATATTGAAAATAAGTTGTGTGTTTTAGTAGAATGTGGTGTTGGAAAAGTAAATGCAGCAAGAACTACTCAAATAATGATTGATAAGTTTAATCCTAATTATGTTATAAATGTTGGAACAGCAGGAGGATTAACAAATGAGTTAAAAGTTAAAGATATAGTTATAGGTAAAGATCTAGTTCAACATGATTTTGATATAACAGGAGTTGGAAATTACGAAAAAGGTGAAATTGCAAGAACTGGAAAATATTTTCTGTCTGATGAAAATTTAATAAAACTTTGCAAAAATGCTATGGAGGAATATAAAGATAGAAATTTTAATATAAAAATAGGGAGAATAGTAACAGGTGATTGGTTTGCTTCAGATTTAGAAAAATCACTAAAAATTCAAAAAGAATTTAATGCCGATTGTATTGAAATGGAAGGAGCAGCAATAGCTCAAGTATGCACTCTAGATAAAATACCATTTTTAGTTATAAGAGGAATTTCTGATACTCCAAATGGAAACAATGAAATAGATTTCCATACATATATTGAAGAAGTTTCGATAAGAGTTGGAGAAATTTTAAAATTATTAATTAAAAAAATTTAGAATTGTTTTTTGTCTTAGGTTATGATAGTATAAATAAGAATAAAAATAAAGGAGGATTTTATAATGGAATTATTATTAAAAAAATGTAAGTCTTGTGGAGCAACAGTAAAAGTATTAAAAGATTGTAATTGCAATGGTTGTGGAATAGTTTGTTGTGATGAGCCAATGGAAGTTATAACACCAAATTCAGTTGATGCAGCTGCTGAAAAACATGTTCCAGTTTATGAGATAAAAGATGGAAAAATTTATGTAACAGTAAATCATGTAATGGAAGAAGAACACTATATTGAATGGATTAGTATGGTAAGTGATAAAAAAGAATGTACAAAATATTTTAAACCAGGAGAAGAAGCAAAAACTCATTTCAAATATATTCCTGGTTCTACAATATATGCATATTGCAATAAACATGAATTATGGAAAAAAGATGTAGAATAGAAGTTTTTGTTATTTAGAAAGAGATAATGGCAGTGAAAAAGAATGAAGCAAATATAGAAAAAAAGAAACTAATAGAAAATAAATCTATGCAAGTATTAAGATTTTTAAATCTTGGTATAAAAAATTCAAATATAATAGAACAATTAGAAATAATTTTAAAAATATATAAATATGTTGTTCAGAATATTCACCCAGAGGCAAAGTATGAACAAAATAATATTTCAAATACTAAGGAAGAAGAATATTTAAATAATTTATATATAGGATTGACTAATAATCCAGGACTTAGTGTAACAAATTCAATATTATTTAAACATTTATTATATATGAAAGGATTTGAATCTTATATTATTTTATCAAAATCTAGATCAGGATCTTTGCATATATCTAATTTGGTAAAAATAGGAAAAGAATTTTTTTATTTTGATACTACTTTAGAAAGAAGTATTTTTGAAGAGCAAGCAATAAATGAAGATGATATTTTATTTTGTTGTGCTGCACTTGGTAAAGAAGAATATAGCAAGTTTTATAAGCCATTTCAAATTTTACCAAACAATTTAAAGAAAAGTTCTATGCAAATGCCAGAAAATATATGTGAAGAATCTATGCCAAGAACTTTAATAGACAGTATTGTAAAGCTTATACCAAATGAAATTACTGAAAATAATCCTTATTTTAATAAATGTGCAGAAGAAGAAAAAATAAATATTTTTTGTTTTACAAGTAAAATTAGTCAAAATAATAAAAGAGGAAAATAATGCTAAGATTAGAAAATATAAAAATTTATGAAGATTTAACAGAAAAAGAAGTTTTAAAAAAAGCTTGTTTGAAATATAAATTAGACTTTAATAAAGTTGTTAAATATAATATTTACAAAAAATCTATTGATGCAAGAAATAAAAACAATATATTTTATAATTATACAATAGATATAGAATATAATGGAAAAAATAAAAATATAAAGTTTGTAAATGAAGAAAATTTTAAATTAAATATAAGTTGCAAAAGAAATAGTTCTAGCAGACCTGTTATTGTTGGAGCAGGTCCTGCTGGGCTTTTTTGTGCTTTAATATTGGTGCAAAATGGAATAAAGCCAATTATTATAGAACAAGGAAAAAAAGTAGAAGATAGAAAAAAAGATGTTGATGATTTTATAAGCAGTGGAAAGTTAAACATAAATTCTAATGTTCAATTTGGTGAAGGTGGAGCAGGAACTTTTTCAGATGGAAAGCTTACTACAGGTGTAAATAATCCTATAGGAAGAGTAGTTTTAAAAGAGTTTGTAAATTTTGGAGCTCCAAATCAAATATTGTATGTTAACAAACCACATATTGGAACAGATAATTTAATAAATGTAATTTCGAATATGAGAAACTACATAATTAAAATGGGAGGAGAATTCTTTTTTGAAGAAAAATTTATAGATTTTGAAATAGAAAATGGTAAACTAGTTTCAATTTTATCTAAAAAGCTTTGTAGTGAAAAAGAAGAATATAGGAAAGTAAAAACAGATACTTTAGTTTTAGCAATAGGACATAGTGCAAGAGATACCTTTGAAAAAATCTATGAAAAAGGTTTAAACATGGAAAAAAAGAATTTTTCTGTTGGAGTTAGGATAGAGCATAAACAAGAAATGATAAATAAATCCCAATATGGAGAAAATCCAAGATTAAAATTACCACCAGCAGAATATAAATTAGCATATCATGGAAAAGATCGTTCTTGCTATACCTTTTGTATGTGCCCAGGAGGAGTAGTTATGGCATCTTCAAGTAGAGAAAATGAAATTGTTACAAATGGAATGAGCACATTTGCAAGAGATGGTGAAAATGCTAATAGTGCTGTACTTGTGAATATAATACCAGAAGATTTTAAAGGTACATCTCCACTTGAAGGAATATATTTTCAAAAAGAATTAGAAAAAAAAGCATTTATTTTAGGTGGAAGTAATTTTTATGCACCAATTCAGAAATTTGGTGATTTTTTAGAAAATAGAAAAACAGAGAAATTGGGAAAAGTAAAACCAAGCTATAAGCCAGGAGTTACATTTGCTAATTTGCAAGAAATTTTACCAGAATATGTAACAAAAACTTTGAAAGAAGGAATACTAGATTTTGATAAGAAATTAAAAGGTTTTGCAGATGAGGACAGTATTTTAACAGGAGTTGAAACAAGAACTTCATCACCAGTAAGAATTATAAGAGATGAAACTTTACAATCAAATATTAAAGGAATTTATCCTTGTGGTGAGGGCGCAGGTTATGCTGGAGGAATAACAACTGCTGCAATGGATGGAATAAAATGTGCTATAAAGATATTAGAGACAAATTAAGAGTTATTCACGTTAATCTAAAAGGAAAGGAGAAATATGATAAATATATCATACAAAAAATATGGAAGAAAAATTTGATGTTTTATTAGAAAATGGAGAGTTTTCTGGAAAAGTAGAAACAAGATCAAAATGCCACAAATTAGGATTATGGCATAAGGCAGTAGCTTTATTTATAATTAATTCTAAAAATGAAGTTTTATTGCAAAAAAGAAGTGCAAGTAAGAAAATGTGGCCTAATTTATGGGATATTTCTGCTGGCGGACATGTACTAGCAGGAGAATTTGGTTTTGAAGCTATAATAAGAGAAATAAAAGAAGAATTAGGAGTAAATATAACCAAAGATGATATATTATTTTTAGGAGCTTCAACTTCAGAAAATCTAAAAGGTGAAATAATAAATAAACATTTTAATGAGTATTATATTGTAAACAAAGATATAGATATATCAAAATTAGTTTTGCAAACAGAAGAAGTTTCTGACGTAAAATGGTTTGAAAAGGATGAAGTCATTAAAAGAATAGACAATAACTATGAAGGAATAACAGATAAAGAAGGATGTTGGGATTACTTGAAAAAATATTATGAATGGGTAGATTTACATAAATAACTTGACTAAAAGTAAGAAAGAGGTTAAAATAAAAAATAGAGTAAATTGGATAGTCGCTGGTAAAGACCGAAAGGTTTTACGAGAGGAAAGTCCGGGCTCCATAGAGCAATGATACTTGATAACGTCAAGCGAGGGTAACCTTAGGGAAAGTGCAACAGAAAATAACAACTATTTTTATAGTTCAGGTGAAAAGGTGAGGTAAGAGCTCACCAGCAGTATAGTGATATATTGGCTGTGTAAACCCTATCTGGAGCAACACCTTGAAGAGAAAGCAAAGACTGCTCGTCATTTTCTCAATTTGTGTGGCTTGAAATATATAGCAATATATATTCTAGATAAATGACTATCCACGACAGAACCCGGCTTATAGATTTACTCTGAGAGGGAGTGCTTAGCACTCTCTTCTTTTTTTCTAATTATATAATAAAAATTATATAAATATTTTACTAATACTTATTTTTACTAGTTGACATAAGCATTGACTCATTTGTTAATAAATGTTATAATAATATTTGGTAACAAAGTGGCTGGTCACATATTAGGAGGAATGCCGTATGAAGACGGTAAAAAGCGCATTAATGGTATTACTTAATGCTGATGGAAAAGCAGAGCAGACATGCCTTATGGCAGCAAACATTACGCAGGAAGAATGGGAAAAGTTGGACAAAGTCGAAATAAAAGAGCAGCATATTGCAACTATGATAGCTGATACTTTGGTCGACTATCCATCATTAATTCATACTCTTGCAAAAATGAATGCAAATAGAGTGGTTTTAAATACTGCTCACGGAATATCAAAACCTGTGATTATAGAACGCGATAGAGTAGCAATAATCTATGTGAATAATTAATAATTCATACAGTATGTGAAATTAGCGTCAGTTATTTAGTCAATTTAAAAACTGCTTATGGGGGGCTATTGCTCCCCGCTTTTCCGTTTATTTAATTTATATATATAATAAAAAGTATTTGACAATATAAAAAAATAATGTTAATATATTTAAAATTACTTATGGAAAGGAGAAGTTTATATTAATGATAGCAAACATAGTTAATAAATTTTATTTTAATAACTATTTTGGTTTCTTGAGCTTTTATTTTAGCGCAGGATTTTTTGCTTATCTAAAATATAAATTTTTCGTTCAAATGAGTAATAAAAATTTAGAGTTAGAATATTAAAATATTTATTAAAATAGCCATGGATATAGTTTAATAGTATTTTATGTTTAATTTGGAAAATATTAATTTTAGAGTCTCATTTGATTGAGACTCTTTTTTGTTTAAGGAGGAATTTATGATAGTAAAAGTTAAAGAAGAAGTGCCATACAAAAAGGCAAGTAGAATAAACCATCCAGAAAATACTGTTATAAAAATAGATGGTGAAGAAATAATTGGTGGAAAAAAATTAATGATGATTGCAGGACCTTGTTCTGTTGAAAGTGAAGAACAAGTGATAGAAATCGCTAAAAAAGTAAAACAAAGTGGGGCAACAGTTTTAAGAGGAGGAGCTTTTAAACCAAGAACATCTCCTTATGCTTTTCAAGGACTTAAATATGATGGTTTAGAATTATTAAAAAAAGCAAGAGAAGAAACAGGATTAAAAATAGTTACAGAAATTATGTCAACAGATGATATAGAAATATTTGATAGAGATGTTGATATTATTCAAGTTGGAGCAAGAAATATGCAAAATTTTGATTTATTAAAAAAACTTGGAAAACTAAATAAACCAATACTTTTAAAAAGAGGTCTTTCTGCAACAATAGAAGAATGGCTTATGTCTGCTGAGTACATTATGTCTGAAGGAAATGAACAAGTAATATTATGCGAAAGAGGAATAAGAACTTATGAAACTTGTATGAGAAATACTTTGGACATTTCAGCAATTCCAATGATAAAGAAACTAAGCCACCTTCCAGTAATTGTAGACCCAAGTCATGCAGCAGGAATAAGATGGATGGTTGAACCATTATCTAAGGCAGCTGTTTCAGTAGGAGCAGATGGTTTAATAATTGAAGTACACAATGACCCAGAAAATGCATTATGTGATGGAAAACAATCTATTACACCTGATATGTATGATGATTTATATAAAGATTTAGAAAAAATTGCGGTGATGGAAGAAAGAATGTTATAAAAGTAATTTTAAAATATTAATTGGTAAGTAAAAATGTCAAAAGTAGAAATTAGATATACCGTAAATTTGAAATATTATGTAAAATGTGGTATAATTAATAAGATGACACAAATACAAATCCCTTACATCAAATAGTTTAGTAAAGGGAAGATTCAAGAAAAGGAGAATGGAAAATGAAACATGATGTAAAAAACAACCGGCTTGACAAGCTTTGCTGCTGTGATGAGATAGCAGAATCAAAATGTGTAACATATGCTATTCAGAGTAAGTATTTTTCAGGCTGGGCATTTGGAGAAATCCGAAACTGGCTTGAGGAAAACGACTTGGATAGACATCTGCCGATTGAACTATCTTCCACAGAGATTGCAGTTTGTACGCCTTTTGGGGTGCTAATGCAAATCCGTCCGACTGATAACGATCAACTCGGAATGTGGGGCGGTGTTCTAAAAAATGGTGAACAACCCGTGTATGGTGCTGTGCGTGAGTTGCAGGAAGAAACAGGAATTATTGTGAAGCCAGAGGCGCTTGAATTCATCGAGGTTAATGAGCACAATCACCAGTATGCAAACGGAGACAAGGCCCATTTTTTGACATATAGGTATCGATTGAAACTGGATTATGTGCCGAAAGTGACCACAGATGAAGAATCAGTGGGTGCTGTAATGGTTGCTCATACTATTTTGGCTCATCAGCAGGAATTCATAAAAAGAATGCTCGAGGAGTTACCGCCTTCTAAGTAAATATCTTGGATCAAACAAGAAGGAGTCGCACAATCTACAGTATTGTGTGACTCCTTCATATTCTAGTATTTTATATTAATTATTAGAAATTTCTTTCTTACTTTTAATAAAATAATGTTGAAAAACGACAATTTTTGACATATAATCCAAATTAGAATTTAATAAAATTTAGTTTAAAAGGAGAAAAAATGTACGAGATATATGCAGATTTACATGTTCATATTGGAAGAAGTGAAAATAATAAACCAATAAAAATAACAGCAGCTAAAAGTTTGAATTTTGCTAATATAGCCAAAGAATGTGTAGAAAGAAAAGGAATAAATTTAGTTGGAATAATAGATTGTGCTTCACCTTATGTAATAGAAGATATAGAAAATTTCTTAAAAACAGGAGAAGCTTATGAAATTCCAGATGGAGGAATAATTTATAAAGATAAAGTTTGTATAATTTTAGGGAGTGAAATTGAAACAGCAGAAATAAATGATGAAGGTCATACAGGCAGTGCTCATAACTTATGTTATTTTCCAACACTTGCAGATATAAAATCTTTTTCAAATGAGATGAGTCATCATATTAAAAATATAACTTTAAGTTCTCAAAGGGCAGATATATCAGCTTATGATTTAATTGATATAGTAAAAAAATATAATGGAATCTTAATTCCAGCACATTGCTTTACTCCACATAAGAGTTTTTATGGAAATTGTACAGATTCATTAAAGAAAATATTTAAAGAAAAATTTAATGATATACCAGCCATTGAACTTGGATTAAGTGCAGATACTTTTTTAGCAGACCAAATTAGTGAACTTGAAAATAAAACATTTTTAACAAATTCTGATGCTCATTCATTACCTAGAATTGCAAGAGAATATAATAAAATGCAATTAAATGGAATAAGTTTTAAAGAATTTTTAATGGCACTAAAAAATGAAGATGGAAGAAAAATTTTATCAAATTATGGACTTGATCCAAAACTTGGAAAATATCATAGAACTTATTGTGAAGTTTGTGATAAGAGAATTCCAGGAGATGCTCCTATTACAAAATGTGATACATGTGATAGCAAAAATATAACTATGGGAGTTTATGATAGAATTGAAATAATAAAAGATAAGAAAGAAAGTAAAAGCCCAGAAAACAGACCAGAATATATTTATCAAATACCACTTACTTTTATACCAGGTGTTGGTGGAAAAACAATAGAAAAATTATTAAATCATTTTGGAACCGAGATGACCATCTTACATAAATTAACTAATGATGATATAGAATCAGTAGTTGGTGAAAAAATTGCTAAAAATATAATTTCAGCAAGAGATGGAAAAATGCACATTGTAGAAGGTGGAGGAGGAGTTTACGGAAAAGTAGAATAAATAAAAAAAATGAGAATACACTTTATTAATTAGTAAATTATATTTTAAATTTGCTAAATATTATAAAAGATAAAGGGTATGAGATGAGAAAAATTTTATTAGATTATGTAATTAGAAATAAAAGAAATTTTATAATAATTGTTATTTTATTTTGTATAGGCATAACAGTTGGAATATTCTTTATAAATAATTCAAATGAAGTTCAAACCAAAGAAATAAATGGTTATATAGAAAATTTAATTAGTAATATAAAAAACTCAGAAGATATCAATAGATTGGAACTACTATTTTTAAGTATAAAACAAAATGTACTATTTATTATTCTAATTTGGTTTTTAGGTTGTACTATTGTAGGTGGAATTTTCATTTATCTTGCAATTATTTATAAAGGATTTTCTATTGGGTATACAATATCTGCAATGGTAGCAACTTTAGGAATAAAAAATGGAACAATATTTGCATTAATATCACTTTTTATGCAAAATATTATTTTTCTTCCAGCGTTTTTTATAATTGCTGAAAATGGAATAAAATTATATAAAGGAATTTATAAAAAATGTATAAATTTAAAAGAAGAAGTAATAAGGCATACAATTATTATGTTGATTTCAATTATGTTAGCTATAATTTCAAGCTGTATAGAGGTATATTTCTCAACTAATTTATTAATTTTTTTAAAAGAAATTCTCTAAAAGCTCTTTACTTTTTGGCTTATATTTGATATAACATAAATAACTTATGTAAATTGTTCAGTTTACATATAATTTTTTTGAAAAAATACTATTAGGATTGGAGAGATAATGTAATGGAAAAACAAATTAAACTTTTTTTAGAGTTTCTTGAAAATGACAAAAAACTATCAAGTAATACATTACAATCTTACAAAAGAGATATTACACAATATCAAGAATACATAGATAAAAATGGTTTAAATTATTTAAAAGTAGATAGTGAAGATATAGATGATTATTTTAAAGACCTAAAAGAGATGAATAAAAAAACATCAACTATATCTAGAAATTTAGCAACAATAAGATCTTTTTATCAATTTTTATTAAGAACAAAGAAAATAAAAAAAGATCCAACAGTAGGAGTACAATCTCCAAAAGTTGAAAAGAAAGTTCCAAGTATTTTAACAGCTAAAGAAGTGGAATTATTATTAGAACAACCTAAAAGCGTTGATTTAAAAGGTATTAGAGATAAAGCAATGTTAGAGTTTGCTTATGCAACTGGAATGAGAGTTACAGAAATAATTTCTTTAGACATAACAGATGTTAATTTAGAGCAAAGTTATGTAACATGTAATACTGGTTTTAAAAAGAGAAATATTCCATTAGGTTCATTATCTTTAAAAGCTTTAAAAGATTATATTGAAAAAGCAAGACCTATTTTAATAAAAGACGACACAGTTGCAGCATTATTTGTAAATATAAATGGAAAAAGATTAACAAGACAAGGTTTTTGGAAAATTGTAAAATATTATAAAGAACAAGCCCATATTACTAAAGATATAACACCACATGTTTTAAGGCATTCTTTTGCAACACATCTTTTACAAAACGGAGCAGATTTAAAAGCAATCCAAACTATGCTTGGTCATTCAGATATTTCTTCAACACAAGTATATATGCAATTCCAAAACGAAAATTTGAAAGATATTTATAAAAAAGCTCATCCAAGAGCATAATGAAATACATAAAAAAGAAAAGCTTTTAGCTTTTCTTTTTTTATGTACTAGAAAATTTAATTTTATTATCTTGCAAGTTCATAAATTGCTTCAGCATAAATTTTAGATGTTAATATTAAATCATCTATTTCAATAAATTCGTTAACTTGATGACACATATCTTTTTTTCCTGGCATTGTAGGACCATAAGATATAAAATTTTTAAAAGCTCTTGCATAAGTTCCACCACCAATAGCAATAGGTGTAGAATTTAAGTTTGTTTTCTTATTAAAAACATCTACAAGAGTTTTCACTAAATAACTATTTTTTTCAACATATAAAGGATTTTGAATACCTAAGAACTCTATTTGTAAAGTCTCAAAGTTATTATGAAGATATAAATATTTTTCTTTTATGTAATCTAAAGTAGTATTTACTGGCACCCTTAAATTTGATTTGATTATTAAATTATTATCTATATATTCTAATTTAGCAACATTAGATGTTAGATCTCCGGATTCATCTTGAAGATTATCTCCACCTAAAAAACTTGGGTTTTTTATATCAAATATTCCAATTTCATATAATTCTTTTAAATAGGTAGAATCAAATTCAAAATTTTTAATCAAAAATTCTATCAAGTTTGTTATTGCATTTTTTCCAAATTCTGGATGAGCTGCATGTGAGGCTATTCCATAACTTTCAATTTTGATAGTTGAAGAATCTATTTGAGTTATTTTTATAGAATTTTGATCTGAAAAATTTTTAAAAGAATCAGTACCTTCAGCCTCAAGGGTGATTGAACAATATTTAGGAACAACATTTATAGCATTGTTATTACAGTCAATATTTAGAATTTTAAAATTTTTAATAGAAAAATGATTTTTTAGTGCTATTGTTATAATTCCTTTTTCAGCATAAATTGCAGGAAAATTAGCATCTGGACTAAAACCAATTTGAGGCCATTCTTCTACTTTTTTATAATGGTTAATACATTTCCAAGATTTTTCTTCATTTAAACCCACAATTAATCTAACACGTTTAGATACTTTAGCAATTTCTTTCACTGCCTTCATTGCATATAAAGCAGCAACTACAGGTCCTTTATCATCAAGAGCACCTCTACCAAATAATTTACCACCTTTGATTGTAGCTTCAAAAGGAGGAGTAGACCAACCATCTTGCAGTTCAGCTGGTACGACGTCTAAGTGACCGATTATACCAACTAGATCATTACCATCTCCAAATTCAATATATCCACAATAATCATCTATGTTCTTGGTTCTAAAGCCCATTGATTTTCCAAGTTCTAATATGTAATTTAATGCTTTTGAACATTCTTCTCCAAAAGGAAATCGTTCAGAGCTTTCATCTGAAATGCTTTTATATTTTATTAATTCTGAAGTAGAATTTAAAATATTTTCTTTATTTTTTTCAATTATTTCATCAAACATATAAACCTCCTTAAATATTTTAATATTTTAATATTTTAATATTTTAATATTTCAATAATTTTATAATATTTTTAAATTAGTAAATAATAAATATGTATTGTATATTATATGTAGAATTAAATAATAATTATATACATTATATACAAAAAATATAAAAAATTCGAATATTGTTATAAAAATGATATATAAAAAACATATAAAAAACTTGAATTAAAAAAATATTATGTGTAAAATAATGTTAATAACAAAAGTGAAAGGTAGGAGGAATTTAAAATGAGAAATCAAAAAGGTATAACACTTGTTGCATTAATACTTATAATAATTATTTTATTAGTTTTAGCTGGAATTTCAGTTTCATTAGTTTTTTCAAATGAACAAAAACAAACAACAAATCCACCAGCAGCTCAAAATGTAACAACAGTTGATGAAACAATGGAAGAAGATGTTGTAGGAAGTGAAATTGAGATTGATGAGCCAGAAAATATAGTATCTGAAGATGAAGATGTTACAAATACAACTGAAAATGAAGTAGATGAAAATACTGTAGAAAATAATGTAGAAAGCAATGAAGTTGAAGAATAAATATAAATAAAATTAATGATAAGTGAACTGGTAGTTCACTTATTTTTTTGCAATTATTATAATTTGCTTTTGTTACATAACACAAAGGTTTTTCAAGGTTCTATTTGTAAATGTTTTAGCAAATATAAAATTTCAGCGTGTTCTCGCAAAAAAAGTTGGTTTATGTTATAATAATAAATATTGAATTAACAAGGTAGGAGTATTTATGATAAAAAATAGTTTATATTATAAAGATGGATATATAAAAGAATTTGAAGCTATTGTGAAAGACTGTATTGAAGAAGATAAAAAGATTAAAATAATTTTAGACAATACAGCTTTTTATCCGGAAGGTGGAGGACAACCTTCTGATACAGGTTTTATAGATGATATAAAAGTATTAAAAGTTGAAGAAAAAGAAAATAAAATTTATCATATTGTAGATAAAAAAATTAGTATTGGAAAAAAAGTTTTTTGTAAAATAAATTTTGAAGAAAGATTTCAAAATATGCAAAATCATACAGCAGAACATATTGTGTCTGGAATAATTTGTAAAAAATATAATACTTCAAATGTAGGTTTTCATATTGGAAAAGACTTTGTAACAATGGATTTCAAGATAAGTCTATCAGAAAAGCAATTAAGAGAAGTTGAATGTATGGCAAATAATGCTATATATGAGAATATAGAAGTAATTTCCAAAATTTATAGCCCAGAAGAAATAAAAAACATTGACTATAGAAGTAAAATAGAATTAAAAGAAGAAGTTAGATTAGTAAAAATAGATGGTTATGATATTTGTGCTTGTTGTGGTGTTCATGTAAAAAGAACAGGAGAGATTGGAATAATAAAATTATTAAAATCTGAAAGATATAAATCAGGAATTAGAATTTATATGTTAGCAGGAAAACAGGCTTTGGAAAATTATAATATTGTTTATAATCAAATTTCTAGTATTTCAAGTAGTTTATCTTTAAAATTAGATGAAGTAGAAGATGGAGTGTTAAATTTAATTAAAGAGATAGACGAATTAAAAAAAGATAAAAATAATTTAAAGAATATGTTATTTGAAAATGAAATTAATAGTATGGAAAATAAAGAAAACATAATTTTAGTTAAAGATGACTTAGATATGAAAGATATGAAAAATTATTGTTTAAAATTGAAGAAAAAAGCTTCAAAAACTGTTGGAGTTATATGTAATGGAAGATTTTTAATGATGAGTGATACAGTTGACTTAAAAGAAAAATTTGAAAAATTAAAAGAGAATTTAGATATAAAAGGTGGAGGAAATTCTTTGTTAATTCAAGGACAAATAAATGAATCTCCAAATAAATTGGTTGAGATGATGGAGAAAATTTAATAGTGCTAGAAAATTATAAATAAATTATTAGGAAATTAAAGGTGAAAATTATGTTAAATGTAAATATAATTTGTGTTGGAAAAATGAAAGAGAACTATTTAAAAGAAGCAAGTTTAGAATATTCTAAGAGATTATCAAAATATTGC
Source organism: uncultured Eubacteriales bacterium (assembly GCA_902492015.1). Taxonomy (GTDB): domain Bacteria; phylum Bacillota; class Clostridia; order TANB77; family CAG-508; genus Scatovivens. Next base: position 44,269 of record CABUJR010000006.1, read on the forward strand.
AATTTAAAGATTATTGAACTTGCTGATGAAAAATTGCCGAATAAAATAAATGAGAGTATTATAGAAGATATAAAAAGTAAAGAATGCAATAAAATACTAGCGAATATAAAAAAAGATTCTTATACAATAGCATTAGATTTAAAAGGGAAACAGTATAAATCAGAAGAATTTTCGCAAAAAATAGAAAATATTACTGTTAATGGTTTTAGTACAATAAACTTTATTATAGGTGGTACTTTAGGACTAACAGAAGAATTACTTAAAAAATCTAATGAATTAATTTGTTTTTCAAAAATGACATTTCCTCATCAACTAATAAGAGTTTTTCTATTAGAACAATTATTTAGAGGTTTTAAAATATTAAATAATGAAACATATCATTGGTAAGAACGAAGAATAAAGTTTGTACAAGCTTTATTCTTTTTTCATATAATATTAATCCAATTTTCTAGTATATTAAAAATAGAAATATATCTGATAGTCAAGTTAGTTCTCATAGAAAATCTAAAACAAAATTTGTTAGCGCCCTCAATATACAAGATTGAGATTCCCTAACAAATTTTATTTAAGTTTTTCTAAATTCAAACTACTTTCCAAGCGATATATATCTATTTTTAATATACTGGAAAATTGCTATAAATTAGTAGATATGTTATAATTGGCATGTAAAGTAAATAAGGGGAAAGATTTTATGAGTAAATGTAAATTAGTTATATTTTCAGACTTACATTATAGAGATGAAAAGCCAACTTATAATAATAGAAAATTAACAGAATATGCTATACCTATTTTAAATAAATTAGCCAATAGAATTAATAATGAAATAAGACCAGATATATGTTTTAATTTAGGTGATTTAATTGAAGATACTGAAAATCATGAGAAAGATATTATAAATTTAAAATATATATGGGAAAAATTAAAAATCATCCAGGTTCCTTTTTATTCATTAGCAGGAAATCATGATTTAAGAATGATGAACTCAAGAAAAGAAGTAGAAGATATCATGGGATACGAACATTCTACTTTTTCTTTTGATTATAATGGTTATCATTTTATATTATTAGGAAATGATATAAAAACAGATATTTCAATAGCAAGAGGAGGACTTTTTAAAGCACAATATATATCAGAAGAAGATTTAGAATGGTTAGATAATGATTTAAAAAACAATAATTTGCCAACATTAATTTTTACTCATTTTGGAGTAGCTGAAGATGATTTAAAAACAAATTGGTGGTTTAATGATGATTCAGAATGTGGATTGCTGGGAAACAGAAGAGAATTGAAAGAAATCATAAAAAAATATAATGAAAATATTTTGGCTGTTTTTTCAGGACATCAACATTGGACAAAAAAACTGGAAGAAGATAATATAACATATTATGTGTTAGGTTCATTAGTTGAAAATATTAATAATGATAATATTCCAGATGGAGTTTATTTTATAGTGAATTTACATGACAAAAAAATAGAAGTAAAAGAAAATCATATAAGAATGTAATTTAAGTTAAAAGGGGAAAAAATGCAAGGAATTTTAATTATAAACAAACCGCAAGGTTATACTTCTCAAGATGTTGTATCAAAAGTAAAAAAAATATTGAACATAAAAAAATCAGGACATACTGGAACATTAGATCCACTAGCAACAGGAGTTTTACCTATAATGCTTGGCGATTATACAAAGCTTTCTAAATATTTAATTGAGCATGATAAAACATATATTGCAAGAATAAAATTAGGAGAAAAAAAAGATACAGGAGATGAAGAAGGGAAAGTTACAGAAACTAAAGAAGTTTTGAGGGAAAGTTTAGAAAAAGAAAATGTAGAAAAAGTTTTACAAAGTTTTTTAGGCAAACAGAAACAAACTCCACCAATATATTCTGCTATAAAAATAAATGGAAAAAAATTATATGAGTATGCAAGAGAAGGAAAAGAAGTAGAAATACCCAAAAGAGATATTGAAATATATAATATAAATTTAAAAAGTATAGATATAAAAAAGAAAGAAATTGAATTTGAAGTAGAATGTTCAAAAGGCACTTATATAAGAGTTTTGTGTGAAGATATAGCTGAAAATTTAGGAACAGTTGGATTTATGAGTTACCTTAATAGAACTAAAGTTGATAAATTTGAAATAAATAAAGCAATTACATTAGAAGAATTAGAAAATAATAAAGAAAATAGAGAATTTTTAGAAAAACATCTAATTAAAATGGATACAATATTTAGTGAAAATCCTAATATTATTTTGAATAACAGAAAAACAGAATTATTTTTTAATGGAGTTTTACTTACATTTGAAAAACAAGACGGATTGTATAACATCTATAACAATGATATTTATTTAGGCACAGGTTTAATAAAAAATAATTTGTTAAAAAGAGATGTGGTAATTATTGAAAATGTTGAAAAATAGATTGTAAAGTGATATAATATTCTTTATAAAAAAATAGGAGGTGGGCATACATGATGAAAAAAATTATGGCCCGGGTTTTGGAACTGACCAAAGATGATCAAAGGATTTGCTCAGCAAGAGTTATCTGGGCCAAGCTTGAGGATGAAAAATCCAAAGAGGTGTATCAGGTTAACTGGGCAGAAATGCCTACAGTAATTGGTCCAACAGGTGTCTGGACTTCTAAAGCGCGGCATGCGTTTAAAGGGGCGTGGGAGAAATGCAAGGTAGGAGATGTAGTATGGTTATACCATGCTGAGGATCCAAATGTTAACTTCTTTGAACCCAAGGAATAAGCCCTTTATTTTAGACACAAGTAATTAATTCCAAAAGAATAAACGTCTGACAGCTAGGAGAGTAATTAAGCTCTTGGCTGTCAGTTTGTTTTTACATTTATTTCTATAAAAAACTAGCATATAAAAAAGATATATGGTAAAATAAATGTGTTTATTTGTAGTAATAATTGGAGGATTAAAATGAATAAAAGAACTGAAACAAGACCGATATTTGTAGGAAATGTACAAATAGGTGGACAAAACAAAGTTGTTATACAATCAATGTGTAATACAAAAACAAAAGATGTTAAATCAACAGTAGAACAAATTTTAAAATTAGAAAAAGTAGGTTGTGAAATTATAAGAGTAGCTTGTTTAGATATAGAAGATGCAAAAGCAATAAAGGAAATAAAAAAGCAAATAAATATTCCTATTGTTGCTGATATACATTTTGATTATAAAATTGCGCTTTCAGCTATTGAAGCTGGAGTTGATAAAATTCGTATTAATCCAGGAAATATTGGAGATGAAGAAAAAACAAAAGCTGTTGTAGAAGCTTGTAAGAAAAATAAAATTCCCATAAGAATAGGAGTAAATTCCGGTTCAATAGAACCAGAATTACTTGAAAAATATGGAAAACCTTGTAGTGATGCTATGGTTGAAAGTGCAAAAAGACATGTTGAAATACTAGAAAAATTAGATTTTTATGATATAGCAATTTCATTAAAAGCTTCTAATTTAGATATGTGTGTAGAAGCTTATGAAAAAGCTGCTAAAGCTTTTAATTATCCTTTGCATTTAGGAATAACAGAAGCTGGTACAAGTTTTAGTGGAACTATAAAATCAAGTATAGGTTTAAGTGCTTTATTAAGACAAGGAATAGGAGATACTATAAGAGTCTCATTATCAGATGATCCAATAGAAGAAATACCAGTTTGTAAAGAAATATTAAAAAACTGTAATTTATATAATAATATTCCGAAACTTGTGTCTTGTCCTACTTGTGGAAGAATACAATATGACTTAATTCCAATAGCAAAAGAAATAGAAAAATTTCTTCAAACAATAGAAGCAGATATAACAGTTGCAATTATGGGATGTGCTGTAAATGGACCAGGTGAAGCAAGAGAAGCTGATATAGGAATTGCAGGTGGGAAAAATGAAGGATTACTTTTTAAAAAAGGAGAAATTATAAGAAAAATACCTCAAGAAAAAATTGTAGAAGAGTTAAAAAATGAAATACAAGAAATGATAAAATAATAAAGAAAGAGGAATAAGCAATGTATGATAGAAGTTCTTATATAAAAGATTATTTAGTTTGGCCTAATTTTATAGGTATGATAAATAGAAACGAAATTGCATCTCTTGTTGAAATTAAAAACAATCCTAAAAAACTATTAAGTTTACTAAAATCACTAGGTGCTGATGAAAATTTGCTATTAAAACCTGCACACAGAGAAGAACTTGAAAGATATTTAAAATCTGCAATAGATAATATTACAAGTGCACTTAGACATGAAGAAGGTTTAGAAATAAAAAGAACTGAATCAGGAATGAGTTTGCATTATGAAAATTCACGTTTTGAAGAAAAATCTTCTTTAACTTTTGAAAAATCAGATGCTAGCAAATCTTCAGGAGAAATTTATAAAATAGAAGTACATCAAAACTTAGGTACAAAATCAAGGACTATACAAGGGAAAAAAGATAGTATAGTGGAATTATCAGAAACTGAAGATAGATGTTTTCCAGTAACAACTACAAAAAAATCTATAAAAAGAAGTTTAGATGATAAAGGTATTGTAATTAAGAAAACTGTTAGAACAGCAAGTAAGTGTGAGAATGATTTTGAATTTAAAACTGAAAGATTTAAAAGAACAGGAATAGATATAGAAGTAACAGGTGAAGATGAAGATGTTATTTCAAAAGAAAAAACTAGCAGTGGAAGTGAAAGTAGCTCAAAAAAGATGAGTAGAAGGTTAAAATGGAATGGAAAGCCAGAAGATATTAATTCAGAATCATCTTCTGGAAAAGAATTTGTAGTTAATATGCTAGAAATAATTGAAAAATATTCAGAGACCAAAAGTTATTATGAAGAGATAGTTGGGAAAGATGCTGTAGATTTAGCAGTAAAATTAAATAGAGAACATAGGAGGTAAATATGAATTATCCTGAAAATTTAAAAAAAGGTGATACAATAGGAATTTGTGCACCATCTAGTGGGATTATAAAACCTGAAAAAATAAAAAGGTTAGATCCAGCTATAAATCAACTTAAAGAATTAGGTTACAATGTTATAGAAACAGCAAGTGTTAGAAAGGGAGAGAAAGGCAGAAGTGCTTCAGCTGAAGTAAGAGCAAAAGAATTTATGGAACTTCTAGAAAATGATGATGTAAAACTAATTATTTTTGCATCAGGCGGTGATTTCTTGTGTGAAATGATAGATTATTTAGATTTTGAAAAATTGAAAACAATGAAACCTAAATGGTTGCAAGGTTTTTCTGATATTACAGGAATTAGTTTTCTTTTTAATACAATTTTAGACATACCTACTATGTATTGTCAAACAGTTAAAGATTATGCAATGAAACCTCTTCATAGAAGTTTAACAGATGCATTAAAAATAGAATCTGGAGAGGAAATAGTTCAAGAATCGTTTGAACTATATGAAAAAGATTTTAAATCTTCTGAAACAGAAGAATCTGATCCTTGCGAAACATATAATTTAACAGAAAAAGTTGAATGGAAAAATATTTGTGGCGAAGAAAAAATCACAATGAAAGGGCGTTCAATAGGTGGCTGTTTAGATTGTATACAATGCTATATTGGAACTAAATATGATAATGTAAAAAATTATATAGAAAAACATAAAGAAGATGGAATAATTTGGTTTTTAGAATGTTTTGAGATGGGAACAGCAGATTTATTAAGATTTTTATGGCAGATGAAAAATGCAGGTTATTTTAAAAATTGCAATGGAATTATCTTTGGAAGACCATTATTTATTAGAAATGATTATGATATAACTTTTAATGAGACAGTAAAAGAAGTTTTAGGAGATTTAAATATACCTATAATTTGTGATGCAGATATAGGACATGTTTCACCACAATTCGCTACAGTAAATGGAGCAATTTTAGAAATAACCTCTGAAAATGGAAGAGGAACAATGAAGACTTATTTAAAATAGAAGTAAAAAGGTCAAAATTCTAAAATAAAAATTTAAGGAAATATAAAATATGAAAGTATTAGATAAAGAGAAAAATTCAATTATTGAAGAAAAACATATAAATGAATTTAAGCAAAATGATGATGAAATAAAAATTAATAAAAAAAGAGATATATCAATAGACTTAATTCGTGTAATAGCTTGTTTAACAGTTATTGGAACTCATTTATGTTTACAAGTTCTAAATCAATGTTATAACAGGATAGATTGGAGTAGATTATTAGAAAAAAGTTTCTTAACAGATGGTGTTCCACTATTTTTTATGATAACAGGATTTTTCTTAGTAAATGGACGAAGTTATAAAAAAATATGGAAAAGCACAGCTTTAAAAATATTATTACCAAGTTTTTTATTTGTTATATTTACACAAGTTTTTTATCCATTTATAGTAAATCAAGAAAGTTTTATGTGGTGTATAAAAAACTTTAACATAAATACTTTAGGTGTTGTGCAGTCTATTTTAAAAGCAGATGTTAAATATTTAAATCCAACTTGCGCACATCTTTGGTACATTTATTCTTATGTGAAAATAGTAATATGGATTCCTGTTCTTTGGCTAGTTTGCAAAGAAACAAAAGAATCAAAGCTTGCAAGAAAAATAATGATAGGTCTTTCTATTTTGAACATAGTTTTAGTAGATATACAAAGATTTGTTACAATACCAAATATTGGGGCAATTAATATTTTAAGTTTAATTCCAACAGAAATTTTATATGTTTTGTTAGGATATGAGTTATTTGTACATAAAGACAAGATTAAAAATAACAAAAAAATATGTATAATTTCTTTAATGGGATATATAGGAATTAATTTATTAAGATATAAAATAGAAATGCAATATATGGTACTTAATTATCTTACAGATATTGTAGGTAGAGAAAACTTTATGGAATGGAGATATACTTCAATAAATATAATTTCTGGTTTGTTTTTATTCATGTTCTTATATTCTTTTGAAATAAAAAATAGAAGATTAAATAATATAATTTTATGGATAAGTAATAAAACTTTTGGAATATATCTAGTACATTACTTAATACTTGCAAAAATTGATTTATATAAATTTGAAAAAATAGAGAAGTTTATATTTGAACTTGCATATTTAGCAATAGGTTTAATTTTAACTTTAATACTTTCAATAGTAATTGTTGTAATTTTGGAGAATATAAAGAAAGCAATAGTAAAATGTATAAAATTCTTAAAAATAAAATTACTTGTTGAAAATAGATAGAATAATATAATTTATTTAATTTGGAGAAATAAATATGAAAGAATCAATAAAAAATATTTTATTTGAAGTACTAATTTTTTTAGCGATAATAGTAGTAGCTATTATATGTGTATATTTGCAAAGTCATAGTATTATGATTAATTTAGATGACAATTCTACATATATAGAAAAAAAGGATGCCAAATTAACATCAGGAGAAAAAATAACTATAGAAAAAGAACAGGGAATTGCATGTATAATTTTAGGAATAACAATTTTATTATTTATAGTTAATTTTGATATGATGCATAGAAATGAAAAAACTAAAGAAATTTCAAGAGAAGTGGAAAATTTAATTTCGCCTTCACTTGCAGAAGTTGTAATTGATGGAAAAATAGAAATAAAACATTTAATAATGTCAACAATTATAGATTTAAGTCTTAGGGGAAATATAGAGATAATAAATAATGATACTATAAGACTTTTATCAACAGGAAATTTAGAACTTTATGAATCAAAAATTATAGATTTAATATTTCAAGATAGTAATGTGGTAGCTTTTAAAGATATTAATAAAATATTTAAAAAATCTAATAAAAAAACTGTAGAATTTAGTAAGCAAGTTCAGATTATTAAAAAATTAATTGTGGAAAAATTATATAATATTAAGATTTTTTCTGCTGAGAAAACCTTAATTAATAAAGTTATAACTTCTATATCTTTGTTTTTAATAATAAATTTAATTTTAATACTTTCAGGTTTCTTAAATGCAATAGAAGCTTTAGTTACAGTTAATATAATTTTAATTGTAGCATACATATATTATTTATATAAAGGTACTTCAATGTTAGAACAAAAAGAAACAAATGCATATAAAAGTGAAAAAAGAAAATTATATATTTTAATGATATGTATAGTAGTTTCTTTAATTTTAACTATAGGAAAAATCATGATTTATAAACCACAAATGATTCTTCTTGTTTTACTAACAGTTGGCTTAAATATAATTATTATAAAAAATAGCAAAGATGTTGTTTTAACAGATAGAGGAAAAATAGAAAAATTAAAATTATTAAGACTTAAAAATTATATTAATGAATATAGTCTAATAAAGGATAGAGATTTAAATTCGTCTGTTGTTTGGGATAAATATTTAGCTTATGCGACAGCTTTTGAGATACCAAACAAAGTAACAGATTCTATTTATGAATCTTGGTATGACTTAAATCTTACTTTGCAATTTATTGATAGAATTTTGTAGTTGAATATATTATGAAGATTAAAAAAGTTAAATTTATGTGTTAATTATAAAATCAATTTTTAAGATTAATAAAACAAGATATACAAGTTAATATATTTGCTGGACTTTTAAAAATTTATATGATAAAATGTTTTAAATTAAATTATTGTGTAAAATAAGTATAGGAGGACTAATTTATGGAATTAAAAAGATGTGCTCGTTGTGGTAAATTTTTTGCATCAGATGTAGATGTATGCAACGAATGTGAGAGAAAAGATGTTGCTGATTTAAGTAAGTTAAAAGTTTTTTTTGAAGGAGGATATTCAAAAGGAATTTCAAAAATGGAAATTTCAGCTTCAACAGGTATTAGTGCAAGAAATTTAAATCGATATTTAGGCTATGAAGAATTTAGTGGTATATATGTATCAGAAGAAAATGCTGGTAGTATAAATGAAAAAATAGTAGACGGAAAGATTAGCTTATAATATTAGGAGGAATTACATAGATGACAGATATAATAAAAGAACTTGAAGAAAGAGGATATATTGAACAATTAACACATGAAGAAGAAATAAGAAAATTGTTTCAAAAAGAAAGTGTTAGTTTTTACATAGGAATTGACCCAACAGCAAATAGTATGCATATTGGACATTTTGTGGCATTAATGGTAGCTTCTAGATTACAAAAAGCTGGACACAAACCAATTATATTAATGGGTGGAGGAACAGCAACAATAGGAGATCCATCAGGCAGAACAGATATGAGACAAATGCTTACAAGAGAACAATTAGATTCAAATGTTGAAGCAATAAAAAAACAAGCAGAAAGATTTGTTTCTTTTGAAGGAGAAAATGCAGCAATTATAGTTAATAATGCAGACTGGTTATTAGATTTAAAATACATAGATTTTATGAGAGAAATAGGATCTCATTTTACAGTAAGCAAAATGCTTGCTCAAGAATGCTATAAAACAAGACTAGAAACAGGTTTAACATTTTTTGAAATGGGGTACTTATTATTACAAAGTTATGACTTCTTATATTTACATGATAAATATAATTGTAAGTTACAAATTGGTGGAAATGACCAATGGTCTAATATAATCGGCGGTGTTGAATTAATTAGAAAAATTGGTGCAGAAGATTCTTATGGATTAACATTTAAACTTCTTACAACAGCTGAAGGTAAGAAGATGGGTAAAACAGCAAAAGGTGCTTTATGGTTAAATCCAGAAAAAACTTCACCTTATGAATTTTATCAATATTGGAGAAATATTGGAGATACAGAGGTTGAAAAAGTACTAAGTTTACTAACTTTTTTACCAATGGATGAAGTAAAAAGATTATCTTCATTAAAAGATGAAAAAATAAATGAAGCTAAAAAAATTGCTGCCTATGAAATTACAAAATTAATTCATGGTGAAGAAGAAGCTAAAAAAGCAGAAGAAGCTGCTGAAGCTTTATTTGGAAATGGTGGAAATATAGATAATATGCCTTCAACAAAATTAGAAAATATTAATATTTCAATATTAGATGCAATAATAACTGTTGGTATGGCTCCATCAAAAGGACAAGCAAAAACTTTAATTTCACAAGGTGGGATTACTTTAAATGATAATAAAGTAGAAGATATTTCATATATATTAAGTGAAACAGACTTTAAAGATGGATATGCTATTTTGAAAAAAGGTAAAAAGGTATTTCATAAATTAGAAAAATAGAGTTTATATGAAAACTAATTGAAAAAAGGATAAATAAAGTTCTAGCAAGAATATTTTGCTAGAGCTTTTTTATTTACTAGGAAAGTGCTCCGTACCTACTACTAAATAAAGGTTTACGCCCAATATTGCACACAAGTTTTTTTCAAAAAACTTGGTAGGACGAACAAAGACGTGAACATCTTCATAAAATTTAATCTTTTGCAATTATCATAATGTACACTTTTGTTCTATGATAGAAAGGACTCTTACTTAAGTTGAAAATATTATGTAAATATGTTATAATAAAAAATGGTAATCTTTGTTAGAGAATAAGACAAGTGGATAAGCTTGTTAGGTAGATTCTCAAAACAAAAAACACAAAGTATCAAGGAGGAACGAGTATGAAGCTAAGAACAAGGATGTACCTACGGAAAAGACTAAATGAAGTCAAACACACAACTTTAAACCCAAACGGGCCAGGTGTTGTTCGGATTCATTTGGTGCCACCGAAAGCTGGCAAAGAAGATGCACCAGCAGTAGTAATTATTAACGGAAGGGATTTGCTGCCTATTAAACCTTCGTGGAGTTTACTTTTGGCAGAATTCATAACGCAAATAAACTACTATGCTGGAAAATCTCTTTCAGAGGATGACCTTCGCACAATAAGAGATAACACTTTTGTGCAGGTAACGAAGGTTTTCAGGAAAGTGGATCGCGACCTGTTAAGAGATGACCTGAAATCACTGATGGACACGTTATGTAAGATTGCATACGGAGAAGAAGTGGACGAAGACATTCCATATATGTCTATCGGTGAATATGCATCCTACATGAGTGCTCCGCACAGAATTGATTTAATGATAAGCAGTATGACCAAATCTGGAAAATGGCATTGTAACCAGAGATGTGTTAACTGCTATGCAGCAGGTCAGACTGAAGCGGAAGTCAATGAACTTTCTACAGAAGAGTGGAAGAAAATCATTGACAAATGCAGAGCCGCATATATACCACAAATTACATTTACCGGTGGAGAACCAACAATGAGAAATGACTTGGTAGAACTTATTGACTATTCTCAATGGTTTGTAACCAGGTTAAATACCAATGGTATTCTCCTCTCAAAGGAGCTTTGTAAGCAACTTTATGAGGCGAGCTTGGATAGTGTACAAATAACTCTATACTCATCTGACGAAGCCGAGCATGAGGCACTTACCGGTAGTTGCGGTACCTTTAAACACACAGTACAAGGAATAAAAAATGCCATAGAGGCAGGACTGAATGTGAGTATTAATACTCCGCTGTGTAAAGGAAACTCAGATTATGTAAAAACACTCAAGTTTTTGCATAGCTTGGGAGTAACTTATGTTTCTTGTTCTGGTATTATTTTTACTGGAAATGCGAGAAGCAAGACTGCAAAGGAAAAGCAACTGACAGAAGATGAGCTTTTCAAGATTCTTAAAGAAGCGACAGCATATTGCTGGCAAAATGATATGGAGATTGCATTTACATCTCCTGGGCAAGTTTCAGAAGAAAAACTTGAACAGCTCGATCTATCTCTTCCCACATGTGGTGCTTGCCTTAGTAATATGGCTATCGCACCAAATGGCAATGTTGTTCCATGTCAGAGCTGGTTAAATGGCAATTCTGTATTAGGAAACATGCTGTCTGATCCGTGGAAGAGAATTTGGAATTCCCCTAAAGCCTTAAGTATCAGGGAGTTTTCTGCTCGGATGGAGCATACATGCCCATTAAAGACAGTAAAGGAGGACAAATAATATGAAAGCAAAAACAATGGTAACACGGATAATTATTGTTTTGGCTGTTATTTTCACTTTACTGCCAATAACAGTATATGCCAAAGAACCCCTGGATGAAATCCAGGACTACACAGTAACAGTTGACCTTAGACCTGATGGAACAGCAGATATCAAGTATCATCTGGAATGGAAGGTACTTGATGACAGTTCAGAAGGCCCTTTGGAATGGGTAAAAATAGGTATTGCAAATGAGAATGTTGATGAAATTACAGCATTAACAAGCAATATAAGCAAGATCAAATATTACCCAGAGGGATCAGATGATTATGTTCGCATAGATTTTGATAGAAAATACTATGCGGGGGAAGTCATAAATTTTGATTTCTCACTTCATCAGAGTCATTTGTACGTAATGGATAAAGAAGAGCATCTGCTCAGATATTCTTTTACACCGGGCTGGTTTCCTGAAATTGAGGTAAAAAATATCACTATCAAATGGAATAAAAATAATGTGATTAAAACCTCAGCAGAACAAGAAGATAGCAATGGATATTATGTTTGGAATGGAAGCTTAAGCTTTGATGAAAGGCTTAATGCATCTGTTTCTTATAATCTGGATGCTTATGCTGCTACTGAAGAAGGTCAGGCTCAAGAAAAGGAAGAAGATGGAATACCAACGATTTTGGTAATAATTCTTATTGTACTAATTGTTATATTGGTAATAGTAGTTCTTGTAGCTATCTTTTCAAACGATGATGATTATGGTTCTGGTAGAGGTTATGGAGGAGGCTCTCATTATAGGAGCACATATATCCATACACATCATTCTTCTTGCGTAAGTAGCTGTGCTTGCGTGCATTGTGCATGTGCATGTGCATGCGCAGGCGGTGGAAGAGCAGGATGTAGCAAGAAAGACTTCTACGGTACTAATCTTAAGAAAGACATGATGGATAAGGTTCTAAGCGAAGAGCTGGACTAGTAAAAGACCAAAAAAAGATTTAATTTGTGTTAAAGATAGCAGGGCGGAGATTTCCGCGCCTGCTATCTTTTTATTATATAATAGGAAAGTCCGCTTGGCTTCCAATTCTTATAGTGTCCTATTTTGTTCCATTCTTCTTATTATAATTACTTTATAATTACTTGAAAAAAATTTTATAAAATAGTAAAATATTATTGTTATTTAATATTTGAAAGGAACAAGATATGAGTAAAAAGTTAAAATTTTTGATAATTATAGTAAGTTTAGCAGTAATAATAGGTTTAACATTCGGGATTATGGCAATATATAGATTTTGTGTTATTCAAAGTATTTTTAAAAAGATAGATGAAAATATAGAGATAAAAAATTATTCATTAAAAACTACTTTAACAAATAGCAATGGAGAAAAAACTGTTACACAAGCATATTATAAAGATGGAATTGGAAAAAATATTGCTTCAAATGGAGTTTATACTTGGGTAGATGAAAAGGATGCATATATGGTAGATGAAGATAATAATACACTATATGTTTTAGATATAGAAGGGGAAAATTCTATTTCATTAGTTTCTGATTCTATGTTTGCAAGTTTGGTACCAGGATATAATAAAAGCTTTTTTGAAAGAATTCTTATGGCATGTGATTTAAATTATAAAATTAAGTCTGAAAAATTAGATGATCAAAAATGTTATGTAATTGAAGATAATGAACAAAAAGCTAAGAAAACAGTTTGGATTACTAAAGATAGAAAAAATCCAATTAAAGCAAAAGTAGAATTTGAAAATGGAGAAGTTTTTGAATATGATTATGAGCTAAAATTTTTAGGAACAAAATTAAGAGATGTTGAACTTCCAGATACCAAAAATTATACTTTGATAAATTATGAAACCGGAGAAGTAATTTTAGATGAAAATGATAATGTAAATTCAGAAACAAATACTGCTAATGAAAATACTAATACAACAAATACAGATGAAGCAAGTAATGTGGTAGAAAACTAGAAATATAGTATGAAATTGTTTTGTATATAGAATAATTATATTTATATTAAAAATAAATAAATGCAACTATTTTAATAGTTGCATTTATTGTTTTAGTAATAGTCTAGTATAAAAACTATATTTGAATAAATAAATTTATATTAATAGATTTTATTTAAATCTTAAAATTTTCCATTTGTGTAATCTGGTCCTTCAAAACAGCTACCTTGTTTAACAGTATCAATAATTTTTTGAATTTCATCAATATTTTCATCTAAAATATCAATACGGATAGAAGTTGATAAAATATCATCATATTTTACAGATAGTGTTTTACTATTAAACATTGTTGTTATAGTTGAAGTATTATCAGGTAAAATTCTAAACTTAAATCCTAATCTATCTTTTAAATAAAAGATATTATTATTTTTGCAAAGCTGTTTACAATCTTTATAACATCTGTTAGATTCTCCAAGATAACAATAATTATTTGTCATAACAGGTATTTTTCCATAAACGATTACTTCTGAAAGTATGCAAGATTTATTTAATACATCATTTATTTCAAATTTATTTAATTCTGGTGAAACAGTATATGCAGAAAAACCTAATTCTTTTAATTTATTTATAGAATAATTGTTATAAATATTCAAAGTAAAGTTTCCAATGTTTTCTAATTCTAAATCAGATATTTTTTCTAATTGAGATAAATGAGATACAATAAATCCTTTTATAGAAAAACTTTGTTTAATTTTTTTAAAATCTATATATTTTAGTTTATTATCTTTTATAATGTTCGGAAGATATATGTAAGTATTAAACCTATTTGCAAGTGATTTAAGTAGGTTTTCATAGTTTTTATCTAAAAAATAATTTAAAGGTATGTAAAGTCTATCTATATTTGATATTTCTAAATAATTAATATCTAATTTTAATATATTTAAAAGTAGAGATATTTTCTTAGATTTAGAATTATCTAGTAGAGTAGGAGATACATATTGAAGTTCTACATTTTCTAAATTATGCTTATATTTATTTAAAACTAATTCTTCTAAAGCATTTAAAACCTTTCTTCTTAGTTCATTAAGAGCTCCAGTTTGTACAAATAAATTTTTATCTAAATTAACAAAAAGGTTTTCAAATTCAAATTCAGTATTTCCAGTTTTGGAAATTTGCTCTATAAGCTTATCTTTTGTAAGTGGTTGTCTTAAAGCTTTTTGAGGTATAGTAGAAGTAGTTAAATTCACTTCTAAATCTTTATAAAAACCATCATCTGACCAGACTTTAAGAGAGATTGGAGTTTTTGATTTTACAGTAATTTCTCCATTTATTTTGACTTTTTTTAAGTTTTTATCTTCTTTAAAAGAAGGAGCTATGTATTTATTTAATTTTGAATCTTCTATTTTATATATTTTAGAACCAGTATATATTTTGCCTTTCATTCTACCAATTTTTACAGTATGTCCAGCATCTAGACTTTCATAATTTTGGTTATTTATCATCAATTCAGAAATAGTATAATTTTCATCATTAATAGAAATTTTATCTCCAATAGATAAAGAATTTTCAAGAGTTAAAGTTATGTGTCCTTTATTTTCATTTATATTAGAAATAGTTCCAACATAAATACCCATATTATTTGGCTTTTCTTTGAAAATAATATTTTTATTAGGTGAAGAACTAAAATGTCCACTAGAAAATCCTCCACGATTAAATACTTGAGTTA
Organism: uncultured Eubacteriales bacterium; assembly: GCA_902492015.1. Lineage (GTDB taxonomy): Bacteria > Bacillota > Clostridia > TANB77 > CAG-508 > Scatovivens. The sequence goes on from CABUJR010000006.1 coordinate 59,816, forward strand.
TTTCTTCTTTATCAGATAGCCCAGTTTCATTATTTATACTTTCTAAGTTTTTATTTATTAATTGTTTTAAAGTTTCATTATCTAAATTCATATTGTTAAAAATTAAATCAATATATTTTCTATAAAATCTTGTAACAACAGCAACATAAGTTGGAGTTTTCATTCGTCCTTCTATTTTTAAAGAAGATATACCTGATTTTATAAGTTCAGGTAAAAAAGTGACTCCAAAATTATCTCTAGGACTAAGAATGTATCCTTTATTTAGAACTAATTCTTTATTATCTGCCTCTTCAATAAGTTCATATTGCAATCTACATGGTTGTGCACAAAGTCCGCGATTACCAGAACGACCACCTATCATACTAGAAAGTAAGCATTGCCCAGAATATGAAATACAAAGAGCTCCATGAATAAAAATTTCAAGTTCTAGTTTTGTGTTTTCACGAATATACTGAATTTCTTCTAAAGAAAGTTCACGAGAAAGTACAACTCTAGAGAAACCAGCTTTCTCGAGTTGATTAACACCGTCTAAATTATGAACTGTCATTTGCGTACTAGCATGTAATGGTATTTCTGGATGATTTTTATGCAAATAGCCTGCAAGTCCTAAATCTTGAACAATAATTGCATCTACTCCAAAATTATAAGCATTTATGGCTAAGTTTACAGCCTGATTAAATTCATCATTTTTTAACAAAGTATTTAAAGCAAGATGTACTTTAACATTCCTTAATTTTGCATAACAGATTGCCTCATATAATTCATTATTATCAAAATTTTTTGCTCTAGCTCTGGCACTAAATGTAGAAGCACCTAAATAAACGGCGTCAGCTCCATTTTGTACAGCAGCTTTTAGACACTCAAAGTCTCCAACAGGAGATAGTAATTCTATTTTTTCCATATTTATATATCCTTTCAGGCATTTAACGCAAGTTACATCTATTATTAATATATGTACATATATATAATAACTTAAAAATATTAATATATCAACATATATTATATTTTTTTGTAACATTTTGAATACAAAATTTTGTTTGGCTTGGCTGTTAGAACAAGTAAAATTTATTATATAGCTGTATATAAAGCGATAATCTAGTAAGATGAGTATTTAAGAAAAAAACATTTTGTTGGATATATCACATATGAACTCGACGTGGTAACAGATGGAAATGTTAAGAAGCTTAAAGAGGAAGACTAGGATATAAAAAAGTAAAAGAAGAGTAGAGCAGATTTCTCGTCTGCTCTATAAAATATTTGCCATATAAAATTTAATTAGTATCTTTTGAAGAGTTATTTATTATTGTCTCCTTCATTTCATCACTTAACTCTAAAGAATCTTCAAGGGTATCAAATTGATATCCAGTATATATTTTTGAATATTCTAATTTATTATGATTATTGTAGTGTTCTTCTTTATTCAATAAACCATTATATGTATTAATATATATTAAAATTTTTTCATAAGTTTCATTACCATTTGTACTTAATCCATCGTTATCTTCAAATATAAAATCATTATAGTTAAAATCAATTTTTATTATTTTAGTTGGATTTAATAAAAATGAGATATTATAAAATTTTTTTAAGTTTTTATTCACTAACTCATAAGGAGAGCTAGATTCATAAGAAAAGCCTTCTTCATAATTGTAATCATGAGTTAAATCTTCAATGCTAGTTAAACCTTGGGCCTCATTAAAGTCATAACAATCAGTGTAGCTAGCTTTATTTTCAGGATTTGTATAATACCAAGAATTGACAACTTTATGATAATTAGTTATCGAACATTCAGAAGAAATATCATTTTTAAATTGAATATTGCTTTCTGTGAAAGATGGTTTATGTATAATTTCATCGTTTTCAATATCAATAGAAGTTATATCAAAATATGCATTACACAAATACATATAATTATTGGAATCCTTTATTTTCCCAATTTTGAAAGATATATAACTCATAATAAAAGCTTTATAAATTATTGTTAAAAAATATAAAATAAGTAATATCAAGATTATATTTCTAATTAATTTTAATATACTAAATTTTTTATTCTTTTCCATATAAATTTCCTCCTTTGTATAAAGAGTCTACATATATATTATACCACAATCGGCTTGAAATAGCAAATTATAGAGAGTTTAGAAACATTTAAATAGATTAAAAAATTAATAAATATAAAACTAAAAAATAAGGTTTACAAATTATAATTTTATATATAAAATAGATTATATTTGAAAGGTAGGTAATTAATTTGGGAATAGGAAGAAGAGAGGTAGAAAGAAAAGATAGAAAAGTTAATATATTAAAAATACTTATAGTTATAATACTTATAGTAGCTGTAATTGTTGGAATATATTTTCTTGTAAAAAATCTTGGAAAACAAAGCAATGAGGATTATAATAAAAAAATTGAAGATGCTTTAGTTGAAGAGGTTGAAGAAGTAGAAAAGAAAACTATTGAAGAAATAGTATCAGAATTTGGCGGAGAAATAAAAGAACAAGTAAATGATGATACATATTATATTATGAAAGATGGAAAAGAATATACTGCATACCTAGATGGAGATGTAGTAGAAGGAAGAATTGCAATTTGGAATGGTACTGCAAGTCAACCTGCTGTTGACGAGGCAGGAAATTTAAATATTTATAATGCAGAAGAATTAAAATGGGTTGCAGATCAAGTTATTTCTGGTGCTAAAAATTTTAGTGGTGTAACAATTACTTTAAGACAACATATAGATTTAAGTGGAAGAAAAAATGATGATGGTAGTTGGTCTGGTACTATTTGGACACCAATAGTTGGTTTTTTAGATGAATTACCAAAAACTGAAGATACAAATCAAACACAAAATCAAGTAGTAGAAGACACAACAGTTCAAGATGATTCTGTTAATATAACTAAGGAAAATTTAAAAAGATTTGCTGGTGTATTTAATGGCAATGGATTTTCTATAAGAGGGTTAAATATTGATTCAGATAAAAGATATGAAGGTTTATTTGGATTTAATGCAGGTATAATTTCAAACTTAACAATTAAAAATAGTAACATCAAAGGTGGCACAGGAGTCGGAGCAATAGCAGGTTTGAACAGTGGAACAATAGAAAATTGTTATCTTGAAAATGTTGAAGTTAAAGGTAATGAAAAAGTTGGTGGGTTTGCTGGAATTAGTATGGAAAATTCTAGAATAGATGGTTGCAATATAACTGGAGATAATACTTTTGTTTATGCTGACAAATATGCTGGCGGAATTATTGGTTATACAAATAATAATGCAACAATATTAAACTGTTCTAATAGAGCAAATGTTACTGGAAAAGATTATGTTGGAGGAATTTCAGGAATTATATTCTATGGTACTACAGTTCAAAGTTCTTCTAATATGGCTATAAATGTTGTTGGTGAAAATTATGTTGGAGGTATAGCTGGTTATTCTCTAGCTCAAATTCAAAATAGCTATAATCACAATTCAGAAGACAAAAAAGGTATTGTAAGTGGAAATAATTATGTTGGTGGAATAGTGGGATTAAATTATACCATGGGAAATATAACAGATTCTTATAATAGTGGAGAAATAATTATAAAAGCAGATAATGGCGGAGGTATTGCAGGATTAAATAATGCAAGCATTAGCAATACATATAACACAGGAAAAATAACTGCTGAAGAAGCAACTGGAATTAAGATAGGAGGCATCTGTGGTCAAAACATATCTGAAAGCTATATATATACTTCTTATAATATTGGCGATATAATTGTAAAAAATGCTGGTGATGGAGTTGTTGGAGCAAATTTCGGAACAATAGAAAACTGTTTTTATCTAGATACTACAATTAATTCACAAAATACAGAAAATGCTAAGACTGATAATGATATGAAAACTGGTATTTTATCAAATTTAGGAGAATCATTTAAAGAAGATGCTGAAAATAAAAATTCAGGTTATCCAATACTTGCATGGCAATAATAAAAAATTTAAAAGTTTGAATTTTACATATTAATAAATTTAAGAAAAAAGTCGAAAAATAGAGAAAAAACTTTTATAAAACTTTAAAAAAAGCTTGCAATTACTGGAAAATAAGTATATAATATTAATGTCTTAAAATAATGTGCTAGAAGAGTGGGAGCAAATCCCACTCTTTACTAATGTAATCAAGCTTTTAGGAGGTGAAATCTTGGCATCAAATAATATAGAAACAAAAGTACAAAATCTTTTGGAAAATATTATAGAAAATTTAGGTTATGAGTTATATGATGTTAGGTATGAAAAAGAAGGAAAAGATTATTACTTAAGAATAATAATAGATAAACCAGAAGGAATAGATATTAATGATTGTGAAAGAGTAAACAATGAAATTAATGATGTTTTAGACAAAGCAGATTATATTAAAGAACAATACTTTTTAGAAGTATCTTCCCCAGGACTTGAAAGAGTTTTAAGAAAAGAAAAACATTTTTTGAGTCAAATAGGAAATGAGATAGTAGTAAAACTTTTTAAACCTATAAACAAACAAAAAGAATTAGTTGGTATTTTACAAGAATATAACAATAATGAAATTACTTTAAAACAAGAAGAGGAATTAATTAAAATAAATTTAAAGGATATAGCTCTTGTTAAAACCACTTTTGAGTGGTAAAAGATAAATTAAGTAACTAAAATTTTATAAAAAGTGTTTCAAGAAAGGAAATGAAAAATGAAAAAAGTTGATGTAAAAGAAATAATTGAAGTTATGGATGAATTAGAAAAAGAAAGAGGAATAAGCAAAGACTATCTTGTATCAGCTTTGGAAGAAGCTTTAGTAAAAGCTTATAAACAAAATTTTGATGCAGATGAAAATGCTGAAAATGTTAAAGTTACTATAGACAAATCAACAGGTGAAATGCATATTTATTCTGCAAGAGAAGTGGTTTCTGAATTACCTGTACCAGAACTTGAAATTAGCCTAGAGGATGCTCAAAAAATTGATAAAAATTATAATGTTGGTGATATTGTAAACATCGAAATCGAGCCTAAAGATTTTGGTAGAATTGCTGCGCAAAAGGCAAAACAAGTAGTTGTTCAAAAAATAAGAGAAGCTGAAAAAGATATGATTTTCACAGAATTTAATGATAAAAAAGGAGAAATTGTTTCTGGAATAATCCAAAAAGCTGACGGAAAAATTGTTGTTATGGATTTAGGAAAATTGGAAGGAGTAATGCCTTTAAAAGAACAGATTCCTACAGAAACATATAGAGTAAATGATAAAATAAGAGGATATGTTTTAGAAGTAGAAAAAGGATTAAAAGGAACACCACAAGTAATTGTTTCTAGAAGTCATCCAGATTTTGTAAGAAAATTATTTGAATTTGAAATTCCAGAGATATATGAAGGCTTAATTGAAATTAAAAGTGTTTCAAGAGATCCTGGTTCAAGAAGTAAAGTTGCAGTATATTCAAGAGATGAAAATATAGATCCTGTTGGATCTTGTGTAGGTCAAAAAGGTGTAAGAATTCAAAATATAATAAACGAGTTAAACGGAGAAAAAATTGATGTTATAGAATGGAATGAAGATCCAGCAATTTATATAGCAGCAGCTTTACTTCCAGCACAAGTTATGGCTGTTGATATTAAAGAAGATGAAAAATTTGCCCAAGTAATTGTTCCAGATGATCAATTATCTTTAGCTATAGGTAAATCAGGACAAAATGCAAGACTTGCAGCAAGACTTACAAACTGGAAAATAGATATTAAATCAGAATCTCAAATTAGAGAAATTTTACTAAACCAAATGCAAGAAGAAAATGAAGAAGCAGAAAATAATGAAGAAAACAGTTCAAAAGATAGTGAAGAATAAGCAGTATTTATGAAATAAGAAACAAAAATGAGAATAATTTATTAGGATGTGATTGTTTTGATAAATAAAAAAAAACCAGAAAGAACTTGTATAGTTTGTAATGAGCAAAAGGAAAAAAGAGAACTTTTGAGAATTGTTAAATCTAAAGATGGAATTATAGAAGTAGATTTAACAGGAAAGAAAAATGGTAGAGGAGCTTATATTTGTAAAAAAGAGGAATGCTTAGAAAAATTAATAAAAACCAAAAAACTAGAAAAAGTATTTGAAACAGAGATAAGCTCAGAATTATATGAAAATATAAGAGGTGTAATTATTGGTAAATAAAGTATATGGACTTCTCGGAATTGCATCTAAAGCAGGAAAAGTGATTTCAGGAACAGATATTATTTTAGAAAAGATGACAAGAAAAAAAGTTAAACTTGTTATTATTGCAGAAGATGCTTCAGAAAAAACTATTAAAAACATGAAGTATTATTGTAACAAAGAAAATGTGGAAGTAATTGTATATGGTAATATTTCAGAAAATAGTAAAGCAATAGGAAAAAATAACAGAGCGACTATAGGTATTATAGATCAAAATTTAGCTGATGCTATTAAAAAACTAATTCATGGAGGTGAATAATTTGGAAAAAATTAAAATTCATGAACTGGCTAAAAAGTTAAATGTAGAAACAAAAAAAGTTTTAGAAGTAGCGAGAAATGCTCGGAATTGAAGTTAAAAGCCACTTAAGTTCAGTTACAGAAGACGAGATGAAAAAAATAGAAAAATTATTAAATAATAAAGGAGTTTCGAAAACAAAATCTATGGAAAATAAGAAAGAAAAAAATGAAGGACCAGTAATCATTAGAAGAGCAGTAATTATTAATGATGAAGAAGAAAAACAAGAAGAGAAAAAAAGAAAAGAACAAGCAAGAAAAAAAGATGTAGGATTTATCGAAAACAAGAGAAATAAGGATTATAACATCGTTTATAGAGATAAGCCAACAAAACCACTTACAGTAAGTGAATTATTAGGTATTGGAAAGAAAAAAGAAGAGAAACCTGAAAAAGCACAAGAAAAAGAGAAAGTTCAGGTTGAAGAAAAAGTTGTAACTCCAAAAGTAGAAGAGAAAGCTTCTGAAAAAGTAACTTCAGAAACTTCTGTTAATGATGTAAAAAATAAAGCAGAGGTAAATTCTGATAAAAAGTTTGAAAATAAAAAAGAAGTAAATAATTTTAATAAATCAAATTATAATAAAGAAAGAAATAATAATTTTTCTAATAAGAGAAACTTCAATAATAATGGAAATGATCAAAAAAATAATTTCAATAAAAGAGATAATAATCAAGGACGTTCAAATAACGGATCACAAAGAAGATTAGATGATAGAGGAATAGATAGAAAAATTAAAAATATCATGGAAGTTGATATTCCTACAGAAAAAGAAAATGTTAGAGACTTTACTAGCAATAAAGCTAAAGATAGAGCAAAGCAAAATAGACAAGAAGAATCTAAAAATAATAAGAAAGCAAATAATCGTAGAAATAATGATAATGACTTTGATTCAGATAAACTAAATAATTTGAAAAAACAAAATAAATTATCAAATATGTTTAAAGAAGGCGAAATGCTTGATTATTATGATTTAAGTACAGAAAGAGGAAGAAGAGCTAAAAAGAAAAATACAAAACAAGAAAATAGAACTAAACAAAAAATATTTAAATTAACTGAAATTACTATTCCTGAAACAATTACAGTTAAAGATTTAGCTGCAGAAATGAAAATAACAAGTAGTGATGTTATTAAAAAATTATTAAATTTAGGAATTATGGCAACAATAAATAATGAACTTGATTTTGATACAGCATATTTAATTGCACAAGAATATGGAATAAATGCAACAAAGAAAAATGTTGTTACAGATGAAGATATATTAATAGATGAAACAGAAGACAGAGAAGAAGATTTAAAACCAAGACCACCAGTTATTGTTGTTATGGGACACGTTGACCATGGTAAAACTTCTTTACTTGATGCAATTAGAAGTACAAATGTAATCGAAGGTGAGTCTGGTGGTATTACACAACACATAGGTGCATATCAAGTAAAAATTAATGATAGAGATATAACTTTCTTAGATACACCAGGACATGAAGCATTTACTTCAATGCGTGCAAGAGGAGCAATGATAACAGATATAGCAATATTAGTAGTTGCTGCAAATGATGGTGTAATGCCTCAAACAGTTGAAGCTATTAATCACGCAAAAGCTGCAGAAATTCCTATTATAGTTGCTGTAAATAAAATGGATTTACCAGATGCTAATTTTGAAAAAGTACAACAAGAATTAATGAAATATGAATTAGTACCAGAAGAATGGGGTGGAGATACAATATATGTTCCTATTTCTGCTAAGAAAAAAGAAGGTATAGATAATCTTCTTGAAATGGTATTATTACAAGCAGATGTATTAGAATTGAAAGCAAACCCAACTAAACAAGCTAAAGGTACAGTAATTGAAGCAAAACTAGATAAATCAAGAGGACCAGTTGCAACAGTTCTTGTTCAAAGAGGAAAATTAGATGTTGGAGATACAATTATAGTTGGTTCTTCTATTGGTAGAATTAGAACTATGCAAAATGATAAAGGTAAAAAAGTAAAAGCAGCAGGACCATCTATGCCAGTTGAAATCACAGGTTTAACTTCAGTTCCAGAATCAGGAGATATTTTCTATGAAGTTAAAGATGAAAGAACAGCAAAACATTTAATTGAGAAAAGAAAATATGAAAAACATCAAAAAGAAATTGGTGCAAATACAGTTGTTACACTTGATGATTTATTTAGTAAAATTGAAAGTGAAAATTTAAAACAATTAAACTTAATTGTTAAAGCAGATGTTCAAGGTTCTGTTGAAGCTTTAAAACAATCACTTGAAAAATTATCAAATGAAGAAGTAAAAGTAAAAGTTATTCACTCAAATGTTGGTGGAGTAACAGAATCTGATGTTACACTTGCAAGAGTATCAGGAGCAATCGTAATTGCATTTAATGTAAGACCAGAAGTGGTTGCAAAATCTATTGCAGATAAAGAAGGAGTAGAAATTAAACAATATTCTGTAATTTATGATGCAATAAATGATGTTGAAGCTGCAATGAAAGGTATGCTTGATCCTATTTATAAAGAAGTTGTTATTGGTACAGCAGAAATAAGACAAACATTTAAAGTTTCAAATGTTGGAACAATAGCTGGTTCTTATGTATTAACAGGTAAAGTAGCAAGAAATGCAGGAATAAGAGTAATTAGAGATAATATAGTTGTTCATGATGGAAAATTAGTATCTTTAAAGAGATTTAAAGATGATGTTAAAGAAGTTGATAAAGGATATGAATGTGGACTTCAAATTGATGGATTTAATGATATTAAAGAAGGAGATCAATTAGAAGTATATGTTATGGAACAAGTGAAAAGATAATTCCATAAAAAAGGAGAGAAATTATGGCATCAAATAGTAATAGAATGAATAAAATAGATGAGGAGATAAAAAAAGAAATTAGTACAATTATTTCTACTGAACTTAAAAACCCTCATTTAACAGGATTGATAAGTGTTAGTAAAGTAAAAACTACACCAGATCTTAGATTTGCAAAAGTTTATGTTACAATGATAAATGAAAAGAGTAAAAAGGAAAATTTATCTATTTTAAAACAATCTAGTGGATATATTAGAAGTGCAATAGCTAAAAAAATAAATTTAAGATATACACCAGAACTTGTATTTGAATTTGATGAGTCTATAGAGTATGGTTCTAGAATAGATGAAATTTTAAAAGATATTACCAAGGATTTAAAAAAAGGAGAATAATATATGACTTTAGATGAGATATTAGTAGAAATAAAAAAATCAGAAAATATAGCTATAATGGCTCATGAAGCACCAGATGGAGACTCCATAGGAAGTAGTTTGGCTATGTGCTTAGCTTTAAGAGATATGGGAAAAAATGCAGTAGTTTTAATGAAAGATGATTTTCCAGAAAATTTTTCTTACTTACCAGGTAGAGAATATATTAAAGATGAAGCTGAATTTAAAAAATATGATATGTCTATTATTTTGGACTGTCCAAATATAAAAAGAATAAATAATGAATTTATTGAAATATTTGAAAATAGTAAAGTTACAGTCCAAATAGATCATCATAATAAAAATGATATGTTTGCTGATTATAATGTGGTAAACCATGTTTCACCAGCAACAGCTCAAATATTAGTATCAAGTTTTCAATATCTGAATATAGAAATAACAAAAGATATTGCAACTTGTTTATTAACTGGTGTAATAACAGATACTAATGGTTTTAGAAATTCAAATGTAACAATAGAATCTTTTGAGTTTGCTTCATGGACTTTAGAAAAAGGACTAAACTTATCTAAAATATATAAACAATCAATGCTTACTATGTCACGTTCAAAATTTGAAGCTCAAAAATTAGCTATGAATAGAATGGAATTTTTTGCAGATGGTAAAATCTCTTTTACATATATGACAAAAGCTGATGATAAAGCTCTAGATGTAAAAGCTGGAGAACATGATGGTATTGTTGAAATTGGAAAAAGCATAGAAGGAGTTGAAGTTTCAATTTTTCTATATGAAAAAGAAAAAGGTTATAAAGCTTCACTTCGTTCTAATGAATATGTAAATGTTTCAGAAGTTTGTTTAACTTTTGGAGGTGGAGGACATATAAAGGCTGCAGGAGCTACAATGAATATGTCTTTTGAAGAGGCTAAAAATGCAATTATTGCAGAAGTAAAAAAACATTTAAAATAATATAAAACAAACACCTATTTAGTAAGTACATAAATAAAAAATATGTACTACTAATTATAGGTGTTTTTTTGTAAGATTTTGTTAATTTAAAAGTAATATTTTTGTTATTGCAAGTAGTCTTTAAATGAATTAGAATAATTATATAATAAAATTATTAATTAGGAGATGCAAATGATAAAAAATAAGTTTTTACTTATAAGTATATTAATAATTATTTTTATTAGCTTTAGTTTTAGTAGTTCTTATGCTATAGATGTACCAGAAAAGGATATTAATTTAGTTATAAAGAATTTAACTAGAGGTTCAGAAGTATATATGTTGTTACCAGAAGATTTAGTAAGATATAATATGCAAAAATTTATTGATAATAATATAGAAAATGTATACTTAGTTGAAAAACAAAAAGCAGAAAAAATTAAAGATTTTTTAGATAAAAATGATTATATTGGATATTTAAATTATCTTATAGAGCAAAGTTTTGAATGTGAAGATAATGAAATAGAGATAAGGCATTATTGTTTCTGTATAGGAAAATCTGAAATTATTGATTATATGGAATATGAAGGAGTAAAATATATCCAGATAAAAATTCATCTAAATTATAATGATGAATTTAAATTAATAATGAAAGATTATTTAACAGAGTATGATGCTTCAAATATAAAATTTATGATTGATGAATATGGTTCTATTAGTTATATACATTTGGCTCCAGCAGAATTTAAAGTCAATCCAGATAAACCTTATATTACTGAATATAATTTGATACATACTTTTTATAATAATGAAGACTATGGAGAAATTGAAAGAGCTACTGATTTAGCTTATATAATAATTTGGATTATATTAATTATAATTGGAGTAGTGATATTTAAAAATATTGAGGTGAAACGAAAAGCTAAAAAAGAAGAAATTGAAGCCAGAAAATTTTGGAAGAAAAAACTATCAAAAGAAGAGATTAAAGTAGCAAAATCGCAAGCAAAAAAAGAGAAAAAAGAAAAAAATAAAAAATAGGAAAATTTTATTTTCCTATTTTTTATTTAGTAGGAAAGTGCTCTGCGCCTCCTAAATATTATTTTGTTAATAAATTCTTAATAATTTCTCTATTTTTTCTTAATAACTTTCTGTTATAATTAAAATAGTTAAAAAGCTTGACGAGGGAGTTATAAATTTTTATAATGAAATGAATAAAAGTAAATAAATAAGAATAGGGGATTTAAAATGTATAATATTTTAGTGTGTGATGATGACAAAGAAATTGTAAAAGCTATAGAAATATACTTAAACAAAGAAGGATATAATGTTTTAAAAGCTTATGATGGAAATGAATGCTTAAAAATTCTAAATAATAATACAATTCATTTAGTTGTTTTAGATATTATGATGCCAAATAAAGATGGAATAGAAACTTTGGATGAAATTAGAAAGACTAGTTCTATACCTGTAATCATGCTTTCAGCAAAATCAGAAGATGAAGATAAAATAAATGGTTTAAATTTAGGTGCAGATGATTATGTAACAAAACCTTTTAACCCATTAGAATTAATTGCAAGAGTAAATTCAGGTATAAGAAGATTTACTAAATTAGGTTCGGCAGACCAAACAGAAGGAAAAAATATATATAGATCTGGTGATTTAATAATTGATGATGATTTGAAAAAAGTAACGGTTGAAGGAAAAGAAGTCAAATTAACACCTACAGAATATAATATTTTAAAATTTCTATTAAAAAATAAGGGCATTGTATATTCTATAGAACAAATTTATCAAAATGTTTGGGATGACGAAGCATATGCTGCTGAAAATATAATTGCAGTACATATAAGGCATATAAGAGAAAAAATTGAAATAAATCCTAAAGAACCAAAATATTTAAAAGTTATATGGGGAATAGGATATAAAATAGAAAAATTATAAAGGAGGGTGTGTTATGAGAAAAAGTAAAATTTTAAAATGCTTGAGCTATATAGCAATACCAATACTTGTTTTAATCCTGCTTGTAGCAACTTTTTATGAAATAGGAAAAGAAGCTATTAAAGGAGATAATTATAATTCAGACTATTTTCAAACAGATGATTTTTTAAATAATTATATGTATATTTTATCAGAGGGGGCTAATGATTTAATTTATAATAATGCTACATATAATTCTGTTAAAGATGGTGAAAATACAATACGTTATTATAAATATTTTTCAGAATATGTTTATAATGATATAAAAGATTATTTATTTTTAATACAATATAAAAACTTAGCAATAACAAATGTTGAATTAACAGAAAATACTAATACGATTGATGAGATAAAAAATTATATTAATTCTCAAGAAGGGCAAAAGGCTAATATATTAAATGGCAATATTCAATCAAATTCAGAACTTATTAAAAATAAATCATTACAATATTTTGATAGATTTAATTTTAAATATTATACAGTAAATGTTGATAATACTACTCAAAATGTAAGTGAAGATGAAATAGATGTTGAACTTACGGAAGTTCCGGAAGATACATATTATACAGAAGATACTGGAGAAATAATAATAGATTCTTCTGAGAATAAAACTTCTAATGAAGTGAGAGAATATCATGAAACTAGTATAGCAGATTTTCAAATATATACAACATATAAAGAAGAAATAATAGAAAGAACAGAAAATATTATAGCAGAACAAATAATTGATAAAATAGCACCATATGAATCAACTTTTATATATGTAATGCCAATATCAGCAGTTCTGCTTGCTTTAATACTAATATATTTAATTATAGCAATAGGTCATTCTAAAGGAAAAGAAGAAATTGATTTAAATGATTTAGATAAAATACCACTAGAAATCGTATATATAATAAGCTTTTTAATAGTAGGGTTGATTTTATGTATTCCTATTGCTAACATTGAATATAATCATACAAATTTAAATCTTTTTATTAGCTTATTTTTACTAGCATATTTTGTATCATATATTTTTTGTATGGCAACAGCTATAACTACAATAAAAAGAATAAAAGCTAAAGTCTTATTAAAAAGTACTATTACTGGAAAGATATTTAAATGGTGTATAAACTTATGCAAGACTATATTTAGAAAAACAAAAGAAGCATATCATGGTATAACAAATAATTGGAACAGGCTTGGTAAATTATTATTAATTATATTTGGATATATAATGATTTCAATAGTATTAATAGCACTATTTTATGTGTTAGGAATAATTATATCAATGGGTATAGGAATATATTTAATATATAAATTTAATATAAGACTAAATTGTTATCAAAATATAGAAAAACATTTAAAAGCTATTTATGAAGGAGATCATTTAAGCAAATTAAATCCAGATGATTTTACAGAAGAATTTCAAGAAATTGTAAAATATATAAATGATGTGTCAAGTGGATTTGAAAATGCAATTCAAGAAGGAATTAAAAGTGAAAGATTAAAAACAGAACTTATAACTAATGTTTCACATGATATAAAAACACCTTTAACTTCAATTATTAATTATGTAGATTTATTGAAAAAAGAAAATATCGAAAATGAAAAAGCAAAAGAATATATAGAAATTTTAGATGGAAAATCACAAAGATTGAAAAAATTAATTGAAGACTTAGTAGAAGCATCAAAAGCTTCTTCTGGAAATGTAAAGTTAAATATAGAAAAAATAAATATATCTGAACTTGTGAAACAAACAACTGGAGAATTTGAAGATAAGTTTAAAGATAAGAATTTAGATATAATAACAAGCTTTCCTGAAGACATTGTTTATATAAATGCAGATAATAGATATATGTATAGAATTATAGAAAATCTATTTAGCAATATATCAAAATATGCACTAGAAAATTCTAGAGTATATATTGATGTAAAAACTAAAGGCAATAAAGTAAAAATTTATATTAAAAATATATCAAAAGAAAAATTAAATATTAGTGCAGACGAGTTAATGCAAAGATTTGTTAGAGGAGATAAATCTAGAACTACAGAAGGAAGTGGACTTGGAATTTCAATTTCAAAGAGCTTAACAGAAATTCAAAATGGAAAATTTGAATTGCAAGTAGATGGAGATTTATTTAAAGTAGAATTGGAATTTGATATAGTATATTAAAATATAGAAAGGATATTTCAGTAGCTGAAATATCCTTTTTGTATAATTTAATATTTTATATAAAGTATTTTCTTAAATATGCACAAAAAAATTTAAAAAAATTATGAAAAATGTATAAATTTCAAAAATTTACCAATAATAAGCTCTATGAAGAAGAGTGTTTTTTGGAAATTTTTAATTTATTTTATTATTTATAGCATAATAGGATTTATTTTAGAAACTGTATATGGAATATTTACAAAAGGAATGTTAGAAAGTAGACAGAGTTTTTTAT
Source organism: uncultured Eubacteriales bacterium (assembly GCA_902492015.1). GTDB lineage: Bacteria > Bacillota > Clostridia > TANB77 > CAG-508 > Scatovivens. The sequence continues at coordinate 74,831 of CABUJR010000006.1, forward strand.
ATGGACCTTTTTGCATTGTATATGGAATAGCAGCTATTGTTATGATAATTGTTTTAACAAAATATAAAGATAATACAAAAAAGCTATTTTTCTATGGAATTTTTGTAGGATGTTTGGTAGAGTATTTAGCCAGTTATATTGGTGAGTTAATGTTTCATGTAAAATGGTGGGATTATTCAAATGACTTTTTAAATATAAATGGAAGAACTTGTCTTTATTATGCTATTTTATGGGGAATTTTATCTATTATTTTAATAAGATATTTTAATCCTGCTTTAGATAAAGCAATAAATTTTGTAATAGAAAAAGTATCAAATCTTTTACTTAAACTCGCAATTTCAGTAGTTACATTATTTATGGCGATAGATGGATTAATTACTTGTTATGCTTTAGATGTTTTTTTAGTAAGAGTTGCCAACGAATACAATATAAATATTAACGGAATTGATAAAGAAGAGGTTAGTAATTTATACTTTGCAGAAGCATTTTCAGATGAAAAAATGATGATGACATATCCTAATATACTGGTAGTAAATGATAAAGATGAAATTATTCCTTTAGCTACAGTATTAAGTGATATTAAAAATTATTATTACAAATTTGGGGACAAATAATATTGTCCTCTTTTTATTTCTGCTTTGAACTTTATGACTTAGAAAGTATTAGAAAATCTTTTATATGAAGATTTTTAAAAAAAGTAGATAATTTTAAGTTGTCTTGTAATAATTCTGAGTTAATGATAATATAAATTATGTTAAAAGCTTATCTACATTAACTATATTAATAAATAATTAATAAGGATTTGAAAAAAATTTAGTAGTTATTACTTATAAGTAAGACAAGTTATTTAAGGTTAAAGGAGATATCTAAATGTACGATAAAATAGCAATTATTGGAGCACCAGGCACAGGAAAAACAACTTTAGCAAACAAGCTATCCAAAATATATAATATAGAAGCAACACATATAGATGGAATACATCATCTAGAAAATTGGGTTCAAAGAGATAAAAAAGAAAGAGATGAATTAATTTTAAATATTGTAAAAAAAGAAAAATGGATAATAGATGGTACATATAAATCAACTTTAAGAGAGAGATTAGAAAGAGCTGATTTAATAATTTGGTTAGATTTTTCTACTTTCAATCAGTTAAAAGGAGTAATTACTAGATATTTAAAAAATAAGGGAAATGAAAAACCAGAAATTCCAGGCTGCAGAGAAAAATTAGATAAAGAATTTTTATTTTATGTTCTTAATTATAATAAAAATAAGAGAAAATATATTGTAGAAAATTTAGAAAATATAGACAAAGAAAAATTGTTAGTATTTAAAAATAGGAAAATGCTTAATGATTGGTTAGAAAATATAGAATAATCTATAAAAAATATATTAGAGTTAATAATTTTGTATTTTTAAAACTAAATTATTTGGCTTGTAAAAATATAATTATAGTGATAATATATATAAGATAAATTTAAAATAAAGAATTTCTTATCATATAAAAAGGTTTATAGATACCATAAAATCTAAATACACAAGAAAGGTAATAACTAAGTTTTAATGGCAAAGAAAAGTATTACAAGAAATTATATATATAATATGGTATATCAAGTGTTAATACTTATATTACCATTAGTAACAACTCCATATTTGTCTAGAGTTTTAGGAGCTGAAGGAATAGGTATATATAGTTATACTTATGCAATAGTTACATATTTTATTTTGTTTGGTTCTTTAGGAGTTGCTTTATATGGGCAAAGAGAAATTGCTTATGCACAGGAAAATCCTGAAAAAAGAAAACAAATTTTTATAGAAGTTGTTCTATTTAGAGCAATAACTATCTTAATTGCAACAATAGTATATTATTTTATTTTTGTTAATGGAAAAGAATATCAAATATATTACAAAATTTTAATTCTAGAATTAATTGCTGCAGCTTTTGATATAAGTTGGTTTTTTCAAGGAATAGAAGAATTTAAAAAAACAGTTACAAGAAATGTTTTGGTAAGAATTTGTAGTGTAAGCTTGGTTTTTATTTTAGTAAAAAATCAAGAAGATTTGGCAAAATTTACATTAATATATTCACTTGCAGATTTAATAGGAAATTTATCTTTATGGATATATTTACCTAAATATATTAAAGGAATAAAAATAGATGGTGTAAATATAAAAAGACATATACCTCATATAGTTTTATTATTTATTCCACAAATTGCAAATCAAATTTATAATATCTTAGATACTACTATGATTGGTTGGCTTATTGATGATAAATCTGAAACAGGTTTTTACGAACAAGCTCACAAAGTTATTAGATTATTGCTTACTATAGTAAATTCTTTAGGAGTTGTTATGATTCCAAGAATGGCAAATGCTTTTGCTAATAATGATAAGAAACAAATTAACGCTTATATGAGAATGTCTTTTAATTTTACATTCTTTTTATCTTTTCCAATAATGCTCGGAATTGCAAGTATTTCTAGAGAATTTGTACCAGTATTTTTTGGAGAAGGCTATGATAAAGTAAATTATATTATATATGTATTAAGTCCAATGGTGTTGCTAATGGGACTTGCTAATGTTTTAGGAACACAATACTTGTTACCTACAAAAAGACAAAAAGAGTATACTTCTTCAGTTACAATAGGAGTAATAGTTAATTTTATATTAAATTATATTTTTATATCACTTTGGCAATCAATAGGTGCAGCTATTGCAACAGTACTTTCACAATTAGTAGTAGATGCGCTTCAATATAGACATGTAAAAAATGAAATTTCAATAAAAGAATTATTAAAAATGGCTTGGAAATATTTGCTTTCGGCTTTAGTAATGTTTGCAGTTTGTTTCGGCATAAGAAATATTTTAGAAATTAATTTGATTTCTAATGCTATAGAAACTTTTGCTTCAAATTTAGAAATGAATAAGGTTTATATTTTTAACTGTATTTCAATAGCATGTCAAGTGATTTTAGGAGCAATAACATATTTAGTTATGCTAATAATTTTAAAAGATTCTTATGTATATAGTTTCTTGAATAAAATAAAAAATAGATTTTTAAAAAAGAAAGAAGTATAAAATGAAAGAAAATAGAATACTTGCAATATTTGGTGGATCTTTTAATCCACCATTAAATTCACATTTTTCACTTGCTCAACAGATAGTGAATGAATATGAAAATATAGAAAAAGTAATATTTGTACCAGTTAACTCAAAATATGAAAAAAGTGGACTAATCTCAAATGAGCATAGATATAATATGTTAAAACTAGTTTGTGATAAAAATGAAAATTTTTTAGTCTCAGACATAGAAATAAAACAAGATAGACAATTATATACTTTAGAAACTTTAGAAATTCTTCAAAATATGTATCCACATAATACTATTTGTTTTACCCTTGGAACAGATAATTTAAAAGAATTTTCTAAATGGAATGAACCAGAAAAAATTGCATCTAAATTTAAAGTACTTGTTTTAGAACGTGATGAAGATAGTATGGAAGATATAATAGAAAATGATGAATTTTTAAAAAAATACAGAAACTCTTTTATTAAATTAAAAGAAAATATAAGAAGCAATATAAGTTCAAGTTTTGTAAGAGAAAAATTAAAGAGAAATAAAAGTATAAGATATTTAACACCTGATGAGGTTTATTATTATATTAAAGAACATAATTTATATTAAAATAAAAAATGCAAATATCGAAAAAAGAATTTAAAATAATAAATAAGGAAAATAATAGTATAAGAAGTATTATTTTGATTTGAAAGGAAAAGAAATAATGTTAGAAAAACAAAAATTAATTGAAGAGGCAGAAAAAGCAATTTCTTGGATAAGAGAATATGTAGATAAAGTAGGAGCAAGTGGGGTAGTTATTGGAAATAGTGGGGGAAAGGATTCGGCTACAGTTATAGCAATGGCACACAAGGCTTTAGGAAAAGATAAAATAATTACAGTTGCTATGCCATGCAATTCTATACATGCTGATCTAGAAGATGCTAAATTGGTTTCAAAAACTTTTGATGTTCCTTTTTTAGAAATAGATTTATCTAATACTTATCAAGAATTAGAAAATGTAATTAATATAACAGATATAAATCTAAATTCTGAAGCAAAAATAAATATAAAACCTAGATTGAGAATGACAGCACTATATGCAATAGCTCAATCTTTAAATTATCTAGTACTTGGTACAGGAAATTTATGTGAAAGAATGGTTGGATATACTACAAAATGGGGAGATAGCGCTTCTGATTTTAATCCTATTGCTAATTTTACAGTTGAAGAAGTACTTGAGATTGGAAAATACTTAGGAGTTCCCGCAAAAATAATAAAAAAAGCTCCTTCAGATGGATTAGGAACATTAACAGATGAAGAAAAAATGGGAATCACTTATAAACAAATTTCAGAATATATAGAAACTGGAAAAACAGATGAAGATGCTATGAAAAAAATTGAATATAAAAATAGAATATCAATGCATAAAAGAGAACCAATTCCTATATATGATTTTAAGAGAACAAATTTTTTAGAAAAGAATATTAAATAATAAGTAAAGACGGTATGGATTTAATTCACATATCGTCTTTATTTATAGGTATATTATATTTTATATAAAGTATGTCAATTTATATAAATTTTATAAAAATTATATTATAAAATTTAATTTATTCTAAAAAGTTTAAAAAATATTAGTGATTTTGTAACATTTCTTGTTTTAAATTCCATAATTTTGGGGATAAGTCCACAAAATATTTATGAGGATTATCTATACGTTTAATTTCTTCCCAGAAAGTATCTAAATCCTTTTTTGAATATTCAGCAATTTCTTCTAAAGATGGTGGATTATATACTAATTTTCCTTGTTTGAAAATTAAAGTTTGAAGTTCTTTTACATAGTAGTTATTTAGAGTTTTCTTTTTCCAAGTATCAACTGGGTCAAATATTGTATATTCATTTTCTTCAATTTTTTCATCACTTAAAGTTATTACATCAGCTAAAGCTTTATTATCTGATTTTGAATAAAATCTAAAAACTTTTTTATAGCTAGGATTTGTAACTTTTGCAACATTTTCACTTATTTTTATTTTAGGAATAATAGTTTCGTTTTTTTCTAAAGCTACAAGTTTATAAACTCCTCCGAAAACAGGATCACTTTTAGCTGTTATTAAGTTTTCTCCAACACCGAATAAATCAATTTGGGCATCTTGTTCGAATAAGGAAGCAATTAGTTTTTCATCTAAAGAATTTGTTACACAGATTTTGCAGTCCTCATAACCTGCATTATCTAAAAGCTTCCTAACCTCTTTAGAAAGATAAGCTAAATCACCACTATCTAATCTAACAGCAACAGGTCTTTTTCCTAAAGGCTTTAAAACTTCATTTGAAACCCTTATCATATTTGGAATACCACTTTTTAGAGTATTATAAGTATCAACAAGAAAAGTACAGCCATCAGGATAAATTTCTGCATAAGCTTTAAAAGCTTCATATTCAGAATCAAAACTTTGTATCCAGCTATGTGCCATTGTTCCACTTACAGGTACATTAAATTCTTTTGCTGAAACAGTGCAAGAAGTTCCAACTGCTCCACCTATTATAGCAGCTCTTGCGCCTAGAATTGCAGCATCAGGTCCATGTGCTCTTCTTGCACCAAATTCCATAACAGGTCTATTTTTTGCTTGATTTACAATTCTTCTAGTTTTTGTTGCAATTAGGCTTTGATGATTAATAGTTAAAAGTAACATGGTTTCCAAAAGTTGAGCTTCAATAATAGGGGCTCTAACAGTAATTAAAGGTTCATTAGGAAATATAACAGTTCCTTCAGGTATTGCCCAAATATCACCTGTAAATTTAAATTTAGATAAGTAATCTATAAATTTTTCTGAAAAAATATTTCTTTCTCTTAAATATTTAATATCTTCTTTTGAAAAACTAAAATCTTTTATAAAATTTATAATTTGTTCTAATCCGGCAAAAACAGCAAAACCACCATTATCTGGGATTTTTCTAAAAAACACATCAAAATATGCTATATCATTCATGTTTTTTTCTAAATAGCCATTTGCCATAGTAAATTCATAAAAGTCTGCAATCATCTCTAAATTTCTTTTATCCATATATTATCTCCGTTCTTAAAAATTATTAATTAATAGTATATTGCTAAAAGTTATTTTAGTCAATAAATTAAATTTTATATATTAATCCCAAATAGATATGCTACAACTAATTTGAAAATGAATTACCAAATATTTATAGATTTTCTATAAAATTATATAGACAAAAGATAGATTTTCGTATAAAATATAAATTGTTAATTTAATAACAGAAAGGATTCAATATGGAAAATAGTACAATAGATGAAGAATTAGATGAGAGTGTAAAAGTAGTTAGAAAATCAAGAAGAGCAAGAATTCAAGAAGAAGAAAAGAAAGAAGCAAGTAAAAGAAAAAATTCTAAAAAAGGAAAATCAAATAAAAAAGAAAAAAGAAATAAAAGTTCAAAAATAAATATAGTATTTACAGTTTTATTTTCTTTAGGTAGTGTTGGTATAATAACTGTACTTGTATTATTATATGGACCATTTAATGGCTTTAGAGAATGGCTTGTAACTACTGCAATGACAACAATGACACATCAATATTTTGCAACATGGTTTTATGATGATGAAACAATTCAATACATATTAGATAAAAATAGAGTAGTAGAAATTGATGAAACCACAGATGTTAATTCAATAAACTTTGCAAATTCAAATAAAGTAACAGAATATGAAAATGAATATGAAAGAGCTATTCTAGAAAGAGATGAAAATAATAATGATTATAAAATAATAGAAATTTCAGAAAAATCTTTTGATGGATACTTAGTTGCTGTATATGATCCATCAAGAATACATACTGTTGTAACAGAAAATTTAGGTAAATCAGGACAATATTTAACTACAATGGCTAAGAACAATGATGCTTTGATTGCTATTAATGGAGGAGGTTTTGATGATCCAAATTTTAATAGTACAGGAGGTTCACCACTTGGTATAACAGTGTGTAATGGTGAATATGTAACAACAAAATCTTATGCTGGTTCTGGAGGAATAATTGGCTTTACAGAAGATAATAAATTAGTTTTAGGAAAAATGTCTGTTAGTGAAGCAAAAAAACAAGGAATAAGAGATGCAGTAACTTTTGGTCCATTTTTAATAGTAAATGGAAAACCATCAGCAGTTTTAGGAAATGGTGGTTGGGGTGATGCCCCTAGAACAGCAATAGCTCAAAGACAAGATGGTATAGTACTATTTTTAGTATTAAATGGTAGAAAAGCTGGAAAAGTAGGTGCAGATATGAATGACTTAATAGATATACTAGAAAAATATGGAGCATATAATGCAGCTAACTTAGATGGTGGAACTTCTAGTGTTTTAGTTGTTAATGATGTAATAGTTAATGACCCTATAGATAGTACTGGTGCACATAAAACAAGACCAATTTCTACAGGATTTATAGTAACCAAAGACGAAAGTGATGATAGTGATCATTCTTTAGTTGAAGAAAAATTAAAATAATGTTATAATAATTTTGTTTTCCCAAAATATTAATATAAAAATGATTAGAAGGATATTGTTTTTTTCAATATCCTTTTAGTCTATATATAAAAGAAACTTATTTTTGCAAAGAATATTAATTTTTATAACAAAATTAAGTATAAAACCTTTATTTAATTGTATTTGAAAATTTTCTATAGATATTGATTTATATATTTTTTTAAAATATAATAATAAAGAAATTGAAATTTATTGAGGAAAAAATATGCCAGATTTTGAAATATTTAAAGGAAATACTAAAAAAATTTTAAAGATGTTTAAGCCTAAACATACATTAACTATTTTTGTAATTTTACTTGCAATAGTTGTAGGGATTTTTTGTGCTAGTGTATTTATGTTTTATACTAGTCAACAAAAAAGTGATACTATTCAATCAGGAGTTTATATAAAAGGAATAAATGTTTCTGGTTTAACAAATGAAGAAGCAATAGCTCTTATTGAAAACGAGTTAAAAGATAAAATGGAATCACCTTTAGAATTAACCTACAAAAATAATAAATATTATTTAGAGATAGAGCAAATTGGAGCTAAATTTGATATAAAATCTTCTGTAGAATATGCTCTTTCAATAGCTAAATCTGGAGATTTTTTTAAAGATTTGCAAGAATATATATCTATATTATTAACAAATATTAACATAGAACCAAATCTTAATTATAATGATGAATCATTAACAATGTATTTGGAAAATATTGAAGCTAACTTGCCAGATCAATTAGAAGAACCATCATACTATATTGAAGATGGAGAACTTATCATAACAAATGGAATTGATGGTGTTGGAATAGAAATGGATTCATTAAAAAAGGTAATTATTGATTCTATTTATGATTTAAGTTTTGCAGATAGTTATATGAAAATACCTACATATACAAAAAAGCCTGAACCAATAAATGTTGAAAAAATACATGAGGAAGTTTTCAAACAAGCAGAAAATGCATATTTTACAACAGAACCTTATGCAGTTTTTGCAGATGTTGTTGGTGTAGACTTTGATTCTGAAGTAGTAAAACAAATGATTGAAGAAGACCCATCTGCAGAAGAATATGTAACAGATTTAATATATACAACAGCAGATGTAACAGTAAATGATTTAGGAGCTGAGGCATTTCCAGATTTACTTGCATCTTTTTCTACTAAATATTCAACTTCTAATGCGGATAGGACTACAAATCTAAGATTAGCAGCAGAAAAGATTAATGGAACAGTTGTAATGCCAGGAGAAATATTCTCATATAATACAGTTGTTGGTAAAAGAACAATAGCAGCAGGATATAAAGAAGCTGATATATATGAAAATGGACAAGTTACTTCTGGACTTGGTGGAGGAATTTGTCAAATTTCTACTACTTTATATAATGCAGCGATTGCTGCAAACATGGAAATAGAAAGTAGAAGAAATCATATGTTTGTTCCATCTTATGCAGATGCTCGGAAAAGATGCAACAGTAGTATGGGGATCTACAGATTTTAAATTTAAAAATAGAAGAGATTATCCTGTAAAAATAGAGGCAACAGTTAGTGGTGGAATAGCTAATGTAAAATTTTATGGTTTATTAACAGATGATGAATATGATATTTATATAGGTACTAGAGTAAAGAAAAATACATCAAATTCACTTGTCGTAGAATCTTATAGAGTCTACGAAAGAGATGGTGTTGAAGTAAAAAGAGATAAATTATATACAGATACATATAAAAAACATTAGAATTTAGAAACTAATGTTAGTATTTAGCAAAGTTTTAGAGTGTAAAATTACTGTATTTTTATAAAGAGGTAAAGATGAGAATAAGAAGAAAAAAATGGGCAAAAGAAGAATTAGAAAATTCTAAGTTTTACATAGATAAACCAGAAGAATTTAAAGGAAAATGGAAAAATAAATTTAAAAATGAAGCACCTCTTCATATAGAATTAGGATGTGGAAAAGGATCTTTTATTGCAGAACTTGCTTCTACTAATAAAACTATAAATTATATAGCTATTGATATGATAGAAGCTATGCTTGGATTATCAAAAAGAAATATAGAAAAAGCTTATAATTATGAATATCCTGAAAATTTATTTTTAATTAGACAAAATGTTGAGCAAATTTTCAATGTTTTTGACAAAACAGATTTAGTAGAAAGAATTTATATAAATTTTTGTAATCCTTGGCCTAAAAAGAAGCATAATAAGAAAAGATTAACACATATAAGGCAATTAGAAAATTATAAGAAATTTTTAGTATCAGGTGGAGAGATATATTTTAAAACAGATTCAGATGAATTATTTGAAGCAAGTATAGAATATTTAGAAACTTCAGGTTTTGAAATAATTAATAAAACTTATGACTTGCATGAAGAAAATATATTTGATAAAAATATTGAAACAGAACATGAAAAAATGTTTTCTGAAGAAGGGATAAAAATTAAAGCTTTAATCGCTAAATTTAATTAATTTAAGTTATCTAATTTTAAAATAATTTAAGATTATTTTAAGGTTAAATATATAAAATTCTTATGAATATAAAATAAAGGAGGAAAAGACTTTGATAGAGGTAAAAAATGTTACTAAAAAATATGGTAATTTCTATGCAGTTAGAAATATTAATTTCGAAGTCAAAGATGGAGAAATAGTTGGATTTCTTGGTCGTAATGGTGCAGGAAAATCTACAACTATGAACATGATTACAGGTTTTATTGAACCAACAGAAGGAGAAATCATTGTTGGTGGCTATAATATTGATCAAAAACCTAAAAAAGTAAAATCTCAAATAGGCTATATGCCAGAAGGGACACCTTTATATTCAGATTTAACAGTTAAAGAATTTGTTAAATATATGGCTGAATTGAAACAAGTTCCTAGAAAACAAATTAAAGAAGCTGTAAAAAATGCCATTGAAAAAACAGGTCTTGAAAAAGTTCAAGATAATTTAACAAAGAATTTATCTAGAGGATATAAACAAAGGGTAAGTATGGCTGGAGCAATAGTAGGAGATCCTAAGATTTTAATTTTGGATGAACCAACTGTTGGATTAGACCCAAAACAAGTAATAGAAATAAGAGAGTTAATCAAATCTTTTGGAAAAGACCATACAGTATTAATTAGTTCACATATACTTTCAGAAGTAAGCCAATTATGTGAAAAAGTAATTATTATAGATAAAGGTGAAATAGTTGCTGTTGATACACCAGAACATTTGGAAAAAGAAACTTCAGATATAAAAGTTATAAAAGTAACTGTTGATGATATGAATGATAAGTTCACAGAAATAAAAAATGATATTAAAGAAATTGTTGATATAGTTCTTGATAAGAAAAATGAAGATGAAACTAAAGAATATACAGTAAAAACATCTAAAAAAGCTGATATTAGAAAAAATATTTTCTCTGTGTGTGCTAAGAACAATATTATTATATTAGAAATGAAAGAAGAAGAGCTTTCTTTGGAAAGTGCATTTATAAAACTTGTTGAAGATAGACCAGAATACAGTCAAAAAGAAATTAAGAAAATGCAATATGAAAAGGAAATTGAAGAATTAAGAGAAGAAGAAAATAGCATAAAAGAAGAAAAAGAATTTATAAAACAAGCTAAAAAAGAAGAAAAAGCTAGAAAGAAAGCTCAAAAAGAGACAAAAAAAGAGGCAAAGAAAGAAGAGAAAAAAGGAGGGAATATTTAAAAAATGTGGTCAGTAATTAAAAAAGAACTAAAAAGCTATATATTATCTCCAATAGGATATATTTTTATAGGACTATTTTTAATAATGTTTAGCATATTTTTCTATTTAACTATATATCAATCTCAAATTGTTAATTTTGAATATTTATTTTATAATGGTGCAACAATTTTAACTTTTATAACACCAATTTTAACAATGAGAATGTTTGCAGAAGAAAGAAAAAATGGAACAGAACAATTATTATTAACTTCACCTAGAAGTATTACTTCAATAGTTTTAGGAAAATTTATTGCAGCTGCTATAATAATGTTTGTAACAGAACTATGTACTTTTATGTACTTTGGAATTTTAAAATATTTTGGAAATCCATCTCTAATAGTAGCAATTAATACATTAGCAGGATTTTTCCTATTAAGTTTAGCATACATTTCTTTTGGTATGTTTGCTTCTAGTTTAACAGAAAATCAAATAGTTGCTTCTGTAATTACAATAGGTGTATTTATTGGAATGTGGTTTTTACCAGGTATTAATGAAATATTTGGATTATTTTCTTTAATGGATAAATTTGAAAAATATAGCTATGGATTAATTTCAATTCAAGATGTTATAACATTTGTTTCATTTACTTTAATGTTTATACTTCTTACAATAATCACATTACAAAGAAGAAAGAGTATAAAATAGGAGGGAGAAAGCACAATGAAAAATAAAGATGAAAACAAAGTTAAATTAAGAGAAAAAATTTCATTAACTTTTAGAAGAAAATGGCTAGTAAATGGAACAAAAACATTTTTAATAGTAGCTATAATAATTGCAGCATATATTGCATTAAATTTATGGATTAAACAATTAGATTTACCAGAAATAGATATTACTGAAAACCAAATATATACATTATCAGATGCTTCAAAAGAAGCAGTAGCAAAAGTTGATCAAGAAGTAATTATATATTGTTATGGATTTCAAGAAGATTCAACTTTTGTAGATTTATTAAAACAATATAATAAAGTAAATGATAAAATTAAATATGAAATGTTAACAGAAGAATCAAATTATGAAATGATTCAAGAACATGATTTACAAGAAGGATATACTGTTTTAATATTAAAATCAGGAGATGCTGAAAAAATTGTAGATGCCTCAACAGATTTTACAACTTATGATTTTACAACAGGACAAAGTGTTGATACAACAGAGCAAACAATGACAAATTCAATACTTGCTTTAACTGAAGAAAATAAACCAAAAATTTATTTTGTACAAGGACATAATGAATATAAGTTAGAAGAAACAACTGTACTTACAACATATTTAACAAATGAAGCATTTGAATATGATTCTTTAAACTTAGCAACTGCAGGAGCTATACCGGATGATTGTGATATTTTAGCAATATTGTCACCAGATAAAGATATATTAGATACAGAAGCTCAAGCTATAAAAGATTATATTAATAAAGGTGGAGCAATCTATTTTTCAATGGATGTAGTATCTGAGACTGTTTCTTTACCAAATTTACAATCTGTATTAGATGAATATGGCGTATCTGTAAAAAATGGATATATATTAGAATATGATGAAGGTAAAGCAAATGAATCATCTCCTTATGTATTTATACCAGAAGTTTCATCTACTAATGAAATTACAAGAGATATTTATTCAGATAGTAATTTATGGCTTGTTTATTCAGCAAAACTAGAATTTAAAGATGATGCAACATTAGAAAGTTTAAATGTTACTAAAGAAACATTAGTTTCTTCTTCAGATGAGGCAGCCTTTATTACAGATATATCTTCAGATATGAAAACAGCTGCACAAACAGCTGAACTTGGAAAAGCTGAAATAGGTTCTTTATTAACCAAAACAATTGGTGAAGGAGAAGATGCTAAAGAGTCAAAATTAATTATAATGGCCTCAGGAAGTTTTATTTCAGATGTAATGACTAATGGTGGATATCCTTTATCATATTTAGGAAGTAATAAAGACTTTGTTATAAATGCAATGGCTTATTTAGGAGATAAAGGAAATAACCTAACAATAAGAAAAGATATGGCAAATTCAACTTATTTACCAACTGAATCACAAGATAGAATTGTTCTAACAATTATATTTGTAATTCCTGTATTAATTATAATAGTTGGAATAGCAATTTGGACATATAGAACTAAAAGAAAATAAAAAAGCATAAAATAAAACATGCATATTTGCTGAGATTGAATTTATTCAATCTCAGTTTTTTTCTTATATAATAAAAAAAATAGTAAAAAAGTCCTCTAAACTTCTTATTATATAATGGTTTCATAAAATATTATACATGAATTTTATAAACAATAAATATTCTTATTTAATTCTTAATTTTTTATTAATTTTACTTAAAATTACTATAAAATATAAGCTTAAAAGTGCCTATTTTACAGCATTTTTAAAAATTTTTAAATTAAGATATAAGAAAAAGAGAAAAAACGAGATATAATGAGATGATTTACAAAGAAAATGATATATTATTTGAATAATTGTTTCCAAATTTAGTATTTTTTTCTTTTAAAAAGCTTTTTTAGGAAATTGCTTTTTATACAAAATGAGAGTATTATAGTCTTGTAGAAATGCATATATTTTCAAATCTACCCAAATTTGAGAGTATGTACATTATTTACTATCTTTAAACAATAGGAGATTTTTATGAAAAGAAAAAAGAAAAAATCAAGACCCCGAACGGTAGAAAACTTTAATTTATTTAAAGCTGAAGCGTTCAAACATTATATTAAAGAAATGGAGGAGAGAACACAGGAGTTTACAAAAAACAATCCTAACTTATCGGATGTAAAATTTTATTTATTCCAAACAATCAAAAATAGAGACTTATTAAGAGATATGATTTTTAATCTAACATATTTTTATGATACTAATTATACAGGAAATAAAGACTTTATTCATATACCAGATATTAGTACTATTTTAGATAATTTGCTAAAACACCCTATAATGTTAGCTACTAGAAAAGATGAGAATAACACAGAAGAAATATTAGGAGTATGTACAGTAAAACTTGAAAGTAGTACCAATATTTCTAGTAACCCATTTTTCCCAACTAAAAATGAAAATGTTTTAATAATAAGTAATATATTAACTAAGTTAAATGCAGTAGATAAAAATGGTAATAAAGTAAAAGGAATAGGAAAAGAACTATTTAAAGCTGCAATTAGATCTGCATATAAACTAAATAAAACAAATAAACTTAGATTAATATGTGAAGTTGACTGCAGAAATATGCAAAGTTATAGTGCTGTTTCAAAGGCAGTTATAGCCTTAAAAGATGAAGGATTAAACTTAGATTTAGCTGTTGATGGATACTATGAAATAATAGATAATACTGGAGAGTTAACAGAAGCACCTACTTTTATTTTAGAGATAGGGTTAGATAGCAATAGAGTCATATCAGACGAAAAACATGAATTTAATTATTTAGATTGTAAAGCTACAGAATTATTTTCAGATTTAAATAGTGTAATAGAAAAAAATACAAAAGAACTAAGCGAGTTTGTTAATATAAAAGACGAAAAAGTAGTTATTTACCATGAGTTAGAAGCTTTTAATGCTCTAAATGTTGAATTTAATATAGGAAATACTGCTGAAGGAAATGAAAGAGTTCCACAAATTCAAAGTCTTCAATATCAAACAGCTCAAAATGATATAAAATAATTGTAGAAAAGAGAGAATAAATATGAATCAAGGAAAATTTAATATTTGTTTAGAAAGAATGGTTTTGAGATGCAACAAGGATAAAAAGATTAGTGCTACAAAATATCCAAAAGCATTTGGAAATAAGGAAAAAAATAATTTTATTAGAAGTGAGAATGAAGAATATATATTAAAATTAAAATCACCAACTTCTTCAAGTATATCTGAAGCATATTACAAACTTCAAGAAATAACTAATGTTGTATATTCAGAATTATATAATTTGAAGGAAATAGTTTGGCCATTTTCTAGTTTTAATAACATAAACTTAAATAGTAAAATTACTTTATCTATAAACAAAGCAAATTATGAAGAATTAAAAAAAGTAAATAAAGTTTTACCAGAGAAATTAGAAGATGCTTTTAAAAATTTAAAAAATGAATTTAAAAATAAAGCTTATATATTAGAAAAATTATATGGAAAATGTACAATAAAAGTTTTAAAAAATAATGTTGAATTATCTGAATTAAAAAATAATTACAAAACAAGAATGGGAATGACTTATGATGATGTGTGCTTTTTAGTTACTTTTTTATTTAGTTTATTAGAAAAAAATGAAGCTAAATCAATAAAAGAGGAATTTAAAGTGCTTGAAAATATAAGTGAAAAATATTCCTTAAAAACTAAAGAATCTTTAAAAAATATCTTATCAGAAATTGAAAGTAAAAAATCAAGACTACAACAAGAAGCAGAATTGACAGATCAAGAAAAAGCAGATTTAATAGATAAATATATGGAAGAAGGATATGAAACAAGATATGCTCTTTTGAAATATAAGAAACTAGAAAAAGCTGCTGTTGTTTTAATAAAAGATGCTATATATCAAGGAATTGATTATAAAGTTTTAAATGAATCTAAGAGTATAGTAGAATTTGAATTAAATGGACATAAAGAGTATGTAATAGAGGGAAATAAAACAGATAGAGATACTTATATTTTTCCAATTATAACTGATGATAAATTAATTTCAAAACAAATAATGGCAGATTATGGACTAAATGTTCCAAAAGCAATTCTTCTAGATTCAGAAATGGATAAAGAAGATATTGAAGAACTTGCTAGTAAATTTTTTAATAAAACAGCAGTTATAAAACCTAGAAATACTAACTATGGTACAGGAATAAGTGTATTTGATAGAAAAGCAAGTAGAGAAGAAATATTAACAGCTATAGAATATGCTTTTAAGTTTGATAACAATGTTTTAATAGAAGAATTTGCAAAAGGTATGGAATATAGATTCCTAGTAATTGATGGGAAATGCCTAAGTGTTGCACATAGAAGAGCAGCAAGTGTAGTTGGAGATGGAAAATCTACTATAAAAGAATTAATGATTCAAAAAAGTAATGAATATTGGCATAGATTAGTTGGTTCTCCTTTAAAAATGGATTTGCCATTAGAAGAACATTTAAAATCACAAGGATATAATTATGAAACAGTAATACCAGAAGGAAAAAGAGTATTTTTAAGAACAAATTCAAATTGTTCATCTGGTGGAGAAGCAGTAGATGTTACAGATGAAATGCCAAATAAATTTAAAAAAATTGCAGAAAAAGCTGCTAAAGCATTTGATGCTAAAATTTGTGGAGTAGATATTATAGTTGAAGATTTCAAAAAAGATAACTATTCTATAGTCGAGATAAATGATAATCCAGGATATTCGATTAGTGAATGGCCTTATGAAGGAAAAGAACAAAAAATAGGTTTAGGTATATTTAAACTTTTAGGATTAGTACAAGAATAGTAGAGAATATATAAAATTTTAAATTCGTTATAAATTTTATTTTAATTGAATATGTAAAATATGATATCCCCTTTAATTAAGTTTAAAGGGGACTTTTATTTTAGTATAAATATATATAATACTTTTATATTCATAAAAGTATTGGTTGAATTTGTTCTTTATCTAAAGCATATTCTAGAGTTTTTATAATATATGTCGGATCAAATACTAGAGAATTTGGTTTAGTTATAGGATTATCTTGTTTAAAAGGCACAAAATAATAATTTTTTCTATTAAGTAATTTGCCAATATTTTCAGCTGAGCCAGATAAAGCATTGTTTGTAGATATAGCAATTACAACTGGTCTGTTGTTTCTTAAATGAGATTTTACTGCCATAGTAACAGGAGTATCAATAATATCATTTGCAAGTTTAGCTATTGTATTTCCAGAACATGGAGCAACAATTAATATGTCAAACATTTTTTTTGGTCCAATAGGTTCTGCTGATTGTATTGAGCTTATTATTTTATGACTTGTTAAGTTTTCTATTTTATCAATAAAATCCTGAGCTTTTCCAAATTTAGTATCCAAATTATAACTATTAAAACTCATGATTGGAGTAATATCAGTATCTTCAATTTGCTTTATTTTTTCAAGTTCAAGGATAGTTTTTTCAAAAGTGCAAAAAGAACCTGTTAATGCAAATCCAATTTTTTTACCATTTAATTTCACAAATACACCTCCTTTTTATTTATTTAGAGTATATATTTTTATATTCTCTTATATATTTTATGAATTTATGTTAATTAAGTTATAAGCAAAATATAATTCTTTCATATTTTTTATATTAGAAAAAAGTAATCTTATAATAATTAAATATCGAAAAATTTTATGGGATTAATCATGTTTTTTGCTTGAATCCTAAATTTTATTTTAAGAATTATTCACTTGTTTTTTTAAAAATAAGATGATATAATTTCATAGATTGTTAAAAATTAATGATTAGAGGTAAATTATGTTTGTAGAACACAAATTTTATGTAGGATTAAGTGATATAAATCCTTTAAAAGAATTAAATAATACATGTTTATTAAGATATTTAGAAGATACAGCTGGAATACATTCAGAGATAGCAGGATATGGAATTACAGATATGAATAAAACAAGAAAAACTTGGATTTTATTATCTTGGAAAGTTAAAATAAATAAAAGACCACTTATTAATGACACTATAAGTGTAAAAACTTGGTCAAGGTCAATAGATAAGTTTTATGCATATCGTGATTTTGAAGTAAAAAATCAGTATAATGAAATTATTGCAATAATAACTTCTAAATGGGTATTTATAGATATAGATAAAAGAAAATTAATAAAGGTTTCTGAAGATGTTGCAAAAAGATATGAAACAGAGACTGAAACAGCAGTTTTTGAAGAAAAAGATTTAGAAAAATTATCAGAACCTAAAGAATATTCTAGCAGTATTTTATTTAAAATTACTAGAAACATGATAGATTTAAATAAACATCTTCATAATATATATTATTTAGATATTGCAAAAGAAGCTTTGCCAGAGGAAATTGCTTTTGGAAATGAATTAAATAATTTTGAAATCATGTATAAAAAAGAGATAAAACTAGGAGAAACAGTTAAAGCTTTATATAGTTTTGAAAATGGATATCATTATGTAACAATAAAAAGTGAAGACGAAAGTACTATACATTCAATAATAAGACTAAAATAAATTATAGACATGATTAAAAGAAAATTTAATTTATGAATGTAAAATAATACTTAATAATAAAACTTATAAACAAAAGAATTTTAGAGGGATTTAAATATGAAATATAAAATAGATAGTATTAAAAAATTTTTAAGAAAAAATCTGAGATGGATTATATTATTTGTATGCATGCTAATATTTTTAGAAACAGCAGAAGATGTTTTTGAAAATGAAATAATGAAAAGAGATATTATAGGTTATAACTTAATATCAACATATTTAATGTCAGATTTTATTACACCAATAGCAAAATTTATTACAAATCTTGGAGGAGCAATATTTTTAATATCTTTAGCGACAATACTGTTTATAGTAATAAAAAATAAAAGAATAGGAATTTGCATATATCTTAACTTATTTATTGTTACCAGTTTAAATTTAATTTTAAAAAATATAGTACAAAGACCTAGACCAACAGAATATAGATTGATAAATGAGTCAGGCTATAGTTTTCCATCAGGACATTCCATGGCAAGTGCTGCTTTTTATGGTTTTTTAATTTATCTAATATATAAAAAAATAGAAAATAGAAAATTAAAAATAACATTAATAACAATACTTAGTTTATTAATATTATTAATAGGAACAAGTAGAATATATTTAGGTGTTCATTATACGAGTGATGTTTTTGCTGGATTTTGTGTTTCAATATCTTATCTTGTAATATATACAAATATAATAGATGATTTTATAAATAAAAAGAATTAATATAAAGAAGATATTTTATACAATAACTCTTTTATACTAAACTTTATAAAAATGAGTTATTTATAATATATCTTTTTTTATACGAAATAAAAGCGAACATTTTTTTGTTTAATTATTGACTTTTAATAATACTCATGATAAAATCCCAATATAGGAACTAATGTTTGTATAGGAGAGAAAATTGGAAAGACAAATTTTGCATGTAGATGTTAATAATGCTTTTTTATCTTGGACAGCTGTTAATATGTTAAAAAATGGCTATCCAATAGATATTAGAACAATTCCATCTATAATTGGAGGAGATGAAGAAAGACGTTCAGGAATTGTACTTGCTAAAAGTCCAGTTGCCAAAAAATTCGGAATAGTAACAGGAGAACCAATATATTTTGCAAAGAAAAAATGCAATAAATTAGAAATTTTTCAAGGTGATTTTGAAGTTTTTAATAAATATTCTAATGATTTATATAATTTACTTTTAGAATATACAGATAAAATAGAAAGATTCAGTATAGATGAATGTTTTTTAGACTTAACAGAATTTTTGCAAGGTAGAAGATTGATAGATATTGCAAAAGAAATCAATTCTAGAGTTGAAAAAGAATTAGGATTTACTGTAAATGTTGGTGTTTCAACAAATAAATTATTAGCAAAAATGGCTTCAGATTTTGAAAAGCCAAATAAAGTACATACATTATACGAATATGAGATAGAAGATAAAATGTGGCTACTACCTGTATCTGAATTGTTTATGATAGGCAGAAAAACAGTTCCAAAATTACATAATTTAAGAATAAAAACCATAGGAGATTTAGCAAAAACAAATAAAGATATTTTAATAAAACGTTTTGGAAAACATGGATTGCTAATGTGGAACTATGCAAATGGAATAGATGATGAAGAGGTAAATTCTAAAATAGAAGCACCAAAAAGTATAGGTAATTCTGTGACTTTGCCAAAAGATATTTCAGGTCTAGAAGATATATATAAAATTGTAATAGCTTTGTGTGAGCAAGTTTCATATAGATTAAGAAAACATAATTTAACAGCAAATACAATAAGTGTGCAACTTAGAACTAAAGACTTTAAAGATTATTCTCACCAAAGACCATTAAACTATTCTACAGCATCAACAAAAGAACTTTTAAAAATAGCAAAAGAAATTTTAACAGAGATGTATAAAGATGAACCTATAAGGCTTGTAGGAGTGAGAGCTGATAATTTAGAAAATAAAGATGAAGTACAATTATCATTTTTTCAAAATGATAATAAACAAGAAAAAATAGATAAAGTTTTAGATAATTTAAAAAACCAATATGGATATGGAATAGTAACTAGAGCAGGAGATTTAGAAATAAAAAATATTGTAAAAGGCAAGGATAAAAAATTTAAAAACAAGTAGTACAATTCTACTAACAAATTTTGTGCAAAGTTATTGTAACTAAAATAAATTATATATATAATAATAATATAAATTATATTTAAAAAGGAGCCACAAATGATAGAACCAGACGAAAATCCAGAGTTTGTAAATGATTTTTTAGCATATAGTTTAACAATATTAAATAAATCTCAAAATTCAGTTAAAGAATACAACTATGATATTGCACATTTCTTGAAATTTATTAAATTTAAGTATAAATTAACAGATGTTAAAGATGAAGAATTTATTAAAATAATAAAAATAAATGATTTTGATTTAGATACTTTAAAAAGAGTAACTTTACAGGATATTCATGCATTTTTGCAATATTTAAAAATATGTTATCAAAGTAAACCAGCAACTCTTGCTAGAAAAGCTTCTACTATACGAATATTTTTTAAATATATGTGTAATAAAACTAAAAAAATTCCAACAAATCCTGCACAAGATTTAGAAACTCCTAAAATCGGGCAAAGATTACCTAAATATCTTACATTAGAACAAAGTAAAGAATTATTGGAAACAGCAGCTAAACCAAACGCTTCTCATGGTAATCATGATAATACAGAAAGAAATTTTGCAATGATAACATTGCTTTTAAATTGTGGTTTGCGTTTATCGGAACTTATAGGAATAAATATTAGTGATATAGATTTTGAAAATAATAAACTTAATGTTATAGGAAAAGGTAATAAAGAAAGAACGATTTATTTAAATAATGCTTGTATAAAAGCAATTAATTCCTATTTGGCTGTTAGACAAAATGATAGAGTAAAATTTAATTCAAAAGATGCATTGTTTTTAAGTGAACAAAACAAAAGAATAAGCAGAAGAACAGTTCAGTATATTATAAAACAAGAATTAAAACTTGCAGGAATTGAAAAAGCAGATAAATATTCTGTACATAAATTAAGACACACAGCAGCAACATTGATGTATAAATATGGAAATGTAGATATTAGAGCTTTACAAGAATTGTTAGGGCATGAATCTATTTCTACTACTCAAATTTATACTCATGTAGATAACGAACAAATAAGGAGTGCTGTTGAAAACAATCCATTAGCAGATATGTAATTATAGAGAGAAAATAAAAAATATATTCTCTAAAAATTTAGCATTGTTTTAGAAAAATAGTAATTAAAAAGTGAAATGAAATGTTGAACATAGAATACATAGAAAATGCGAATAAAGAAATTTACAAAATAATAGATGAAGAATTTAATAAATTTGCTACTAAAAATGAAGTTATTTGTAATTATAAGCCATTTTCTTTTATTGCTAAAGAAAATAATAAAATTGTTGGAATTATAACAGGAAATTCATATTATAAAGAAATTTATATATCTGATTTAATTGTATTGGAAGAGTATAGAAATAAACATATTGGAAGTAAACTAATAGAAAAAGTTGAAAATTACTTTAGAAATAAAGAATTTGAAAATATAAATTTAACTACTTATGCTTTTCAAGCTCCTGAATTTTACCAAAAGTGTGGCTATAAAATAGAATTCGTCAGAAGAAATAAAGAAAATCCAAAACTTGATAAATATTATTTAATTAAATATTTTTAATAATATAAAAATAGTATGTTTTTAGAACATGTAATTTTATTATTTATATAAAAGAGGTAGAGTAGGGGGAATAGTACATTTTTAATATATAAAAAATATGAAAATATATTAAAAAATTTTGTGCAATCTCTTAAAAAATTTTTTTAATAATTTAGTAAAAAGAAATTTTAAGAACTAAAATTAATTTACAGAATTTTATAGAATATAATTTTTAAATTTTACAAAATTTTATAGAATATAATTTTTAAATTTTACAAATAATTAATAATTTTAAAATTATAATTTCATAATATCAAAAAGCGAACATTTGTTGTTTTGTAAATTTTATAGAATTTATATAATATTCTAATTAAAAATTATCGTTTTGTTAAATTTAAAATCGATTTTAAGCAATTTTAATTATTGAATAATAAAATTAATCGTTATTATATAAAATTTGATTTTAATGAATTATATTTTTAGATTTATATAAATTCAAATTGCATAATTAAATTTTATATTTTGTCTAATTCTATAAATTTATATAACAATTACAATAACTGTATTACAATATAAAATTATACAAAATAATGACCTTCTAAAATCAAATTTAAGCTGTTTTTATTTTTAGGTCGACAAATTACTTGTTTGAAAATTAAAGCTAAATAGTGATTTTAGAAAATCATATTAAAAATGTAGATTTTTATAAAGAAATCATGGATATATATAAATATACAAAAAAAGCCTAAAAAGTGCTAAAAATACGACGCACGAGAATCGATTTTAAGGCGTTTTTAAAAATTAGCCATATAGTTTGTTGTCTATAAAATACGGCAAATATAGAGAATTAGTCATTTTTGAGATTTTTGAAAAAATATAAATATAAATTCAATATATAAATATGAAAATTATAATTAGAAAAAATTATAGATATAAATTTAAATTCTAATAAATAAAAATAATATAGTAATGAAATTATATAAGTAAAACAAAAAATGTTTTAAAATTGATTTTAGCAAATCATATAAATATTATAGTAATAATTAGTAATGAATATGAAATAAAAATATAATAATAAAATAAAGTTATATAAATGAATATTAGTATATAATAAACAGCTAAAAGCCTTGAAATAACAGAAGTATAGGTTTATAGTTGTTTTATATATTAGTCCTACTCCTTTTTGCACAAAACTTTGATTTTGCGCAATGTTATATATAATAAAAATACCTTCAAAATTGTTTTAACCCTCTATTCTCCGCTTATTATATAGAATAAATATTAATATTTTTTATAATAAAATAAAATTACTTTTTAATTTTATTTGTTTCATTTTATTTTACCTAAAATTCCTAATGTAAATTAAACACCTCTACTTTCCCTATTTGTTATTTGTATAACTTTGCATATATTTAATAATTATATATTCTCATTTTATATTTTACTAATTTTTAACAAAAAGCCCCAAGTCAGTATGACTCAGGGCTTTTTGCAGTTTATAGGGTGATTTACTTAACGGTATTACCTACCGAAGCATTTTTCTTATATTCTGTAAATAGTGAATCTAGCTCATCTCCCATTACTGTTTCTTGATCTAAAAGAAGTTTTGTAAGTGCTTTTGTGAGTTCCATATTTCCGTTGATAAGCTCTATCGCCTTCTTTTCAGACTCTTTAAGGATACTTGCCACTTTATTCCAGATTGCGTCAAGAGTATGTTGACCCAGATAATCGGTACTTGGTGCATCATCTCTAAATGATATAGGTCCTAACTCCTCGTCCATACCATACTGCATAACCATCCTTCGAGCTTTTTCTGTAGCAACTTCAAGATCGTTTGAAGCTCCTGTAGAGATATCTCCGATTAAGATTGATTCAGCAGCTCTACCAGCAAGCAAAACAATTAAACTTTCAGTAAATTCCTGTTTGCTGATATATTGTTTATCCTCTGTGCTTTCATGCATAGTGTATCCACCAGCAGTTCCTCTGGGAACGATTGATATTTCCTTTACATTTGACTGCGTTGGAAGTAACTTGCCAACTATTGCGTGTCCTGATTCATGAACTGCAGTAATTTTTCTTTCTTTTTCTGAGATAATTCTTCCAGTTTTCTGAAGTCCTACTAATAATTTCTTTTGGGCTTCATCAATATCAGATTTATGAATAATCTCATGATTGTTCCTTGCAGCCATGAGAGCGGACTCATTAAGCAAATTCTCAAGTTCTGCACCTGAATATCCCGCTGTGTTACACGCAATTCTATAGAAATCCACATCCTCGTAGAATTTCTTGTTTCTGGCATGCACGTGTAGAATTTCCATTCTACCTTTTACATCAGGCAAATTCACAGTAACTTTTCTGTCGAATCTACCGGGCCTTACTAATGCAGGATCTAAGCTATCAAAGCGGTTGGTAGCACCAAGAATCACTATATCGGTTCTGTCCTTAAAGCCATCAAGTTCGATTAACAGCTGTTCGAGAGTTTGATTTCTCTCGTCATTGCTGTCTCCTCGTTTTGCTCCTATAGAATCAATTTCATCAATGAAAATGATACATGGAGCTTGCTTTCTGGCTTCTTTGAACAATCCTCTAATACGTTGAGCTCCAACTCCAACATATTTTTCTACGAACTCTGAACCAGATACAGCAAGATATGCTACATCTGCTTCACCAGCCACAGCCTTTGCAAGTAATGTTTTACCAGTTCCAGGGTTTCCTGAAAGAAGTATTCCTCTAGGGATTTTTGCACCTAACTTTAAATATTTATCAGGATTTTTGATGAAGTCAACAACTTCCTCTAATTCTTTCTTTTCTTCGTCTAATGCTGCAACATCTGAGAACCGAACATCACTTTTGGTAAGTTTTTCCATAAAGTTAATGTCAGTATTTAGAACATTTGCAAAACTTAGAAAGTTAGAATTATCTGATTTTTTATTATTTCCTGTAAATTGTTTCGTTAGATATTTAAGCCCCATGATAAGAGCTGATCCCAAGTATACTGAAGCTACCAGAGTTAACAAGAAACCTAATATCAAATCACTAATGCTTGATTCTTCAGGTATTACTTCTAAATTTACAGGATTACCATAATAGATAATTTCATCCTGTATAAAATTTAGAAAAACCTCCTCATTTGGAACTTCAGCCATTACTATTGTGTTATCAAGTAGTATTGCATTCACTAAGCTATCTCCCTCTTGTAGCTCAACAGAAGCAACTTTTTCTGATTCTATTAAGCTAATAAAGTCAGAGTATGACACGCTAACAGGCTTGGTTTTGGTTGGTGAATTTAAAAGCCGTACTCCTGCAAAGATAAGAAGTGCGATTAAACCCATAAATGCTACAATTTTTAATTTTTTCATGAAAGTCTCTCCTTTTCTTTTCTTTATTGTAGTTCACATTGCAGCTATCACCCTATAAAATTTTCAATGTGCTAACTTTCATATTATAACATAAATTTATGTAAATTACAATCTTATCTTCTTTATTAACTGACAATTTAATTTGCATAAGGCACTTATAATTTTGGTAATTGTGCTATATATATAAGTTTTGGATGATTTTATATTTTTATTATCCTAAATTTTCATAATAAGAATTATATAATTTTGAATAATAGCCGCCTTTTTTAACCAATTCCTTATGATTTCCTTGTTCTATGATTTTACCATTATTTAAAACTATAATTTTATCAACATTAACTATTGTAGATAATCTATGTGCTATGAAAATAGCTGTTTTTTGTGCTGACAAAATTTCAATAGATTTTTGAATTAAATGTTCTGTATAAGTATCTATATTAGCTGTAGCTTCATCTAAAATAAATATATCAGGATTATGAGCAAATATTCTAGCAAATGCTAATAATTGCTTTTGACCAGCAGAATATGATTCTCCCCTTTCTTTAGATACATGATTTATGCCATCTGGAAGAGAATATACAAATTCATCTGCTGATGATAGTTTGATTGCTTTTTTTATATCTTCTTCTGATATTTTTTTATTTAACTTAATATTATCTTTTATTGTTCTTGCAAATATAAATGGGTCTTGTAAAACTGTTCCAATATGCTCTCTTAAATTTCTTTTATTTATTTCCTGAATATTAATTCCATCTAAAAGAATTTCACCTTTTTGTATATCATAAAATCTATTTAATAAATTGGTTATAGTGGTTTTTCCAGAACCTGTTTTACCTACTAATGCAATGGTTTCTCCTGGATTTATTTCAAAGCTAATATCTTTTAAAACCCAATTTTCTTTTTCATAGGCAAACCAGACATGTTTAAATTCAATTTTTCCTTTTACTTTTTCAAGTTTTATTCCTGATTCGAAGTCTTCTAAATATTCAGTATGTTCTAATATGTCATAGATTTTATTCATAGAAACAATAGCTTCTTGAACAACTTCTATATTATCTATTGTTCTATTAATTGGCTCGAATAAAGATTTTATATAACTTACAAATATGTATATTGAACCAACTTCTACGTTTATTCCAAACCAATTATTTATAGAAGCTACTATTATTATTGTTATTGCTATATTTTCAAATAAAGACATTAGACCTGGAAATAATCCAGTATAAACATTTATTGGCATTCTTGCTTTGAAAAATTGGCCTGTTAAATTTTCGCATTCTTCTTGTTTTTCTTTTTGAATATTAAAAATCTTTATTAACTTAACTCCATAAATGGATTCTGCTAAAAATGTATTAAGGTTTGTTCTTATTACTTTAGACATATCATAAAACTTATTTAAGACTATTGTTAATAGAACTGATGTTACTATAACAAAAGGTATTATTATGAAGGATAAAAAGCTTAATTTTATACTAAAATATATCATAATAAAAACAGTTGCAATAATAGAAAAAACATCTTTGAAAATAGTTGTTATAACATCTTTAAAAAGAGCTGATATATCTTCAACATCATTTGTTATTCTAGCAAAAAGTTTTCCAGCAGGAGTTTTGTCATGAAATTGAATATTTGCATTTTGAGTATATTTATATAGTTTATTTCTAATTGTAAATAAAATTTCTTCACCCATAATATTTGTCTTTGTCCTAGTAAAGAAATCTAAAATATTTCCAAATACAACTATTGCAAGATATATAATTCCAATTGTTGTTATTGTTATAATACCTTTATTAAAAATATTTTGACTTAAAAAATCATCAATTACTATTTTTACTAAGTATGGCTTAGAAATTTCTAATAAATCAATTATAATTGCTAAAACAGATACTAGAAAAATAGTTTTTATATGTGGTTTAGCAATTTTACACCATCTAGAAAAAGTTTTATTTTTCATAGCCATACTCCTTTCATTTTCTATATTAAGATAATAAGAAATTTTCTTTTGAAGATTGTTGATTATAAAATTTAGTATATAACCCATTATTTTGTAATAATTGTACATGAATACCTTGTTCTACTATTTTTCCAGAATCTAGTACAATTATTTTATCAGCATCCTTTACATCTGATATTCTGTTTGAAATAATTATGCAAGTTTTTCCTTTTACTAATTCTTTTATATTATTTAATAAATTCTCTTCTGTTTTATTATCTAAAGCAGAAAAAGTATCATCAAAAATTACAATATCACTTTTATTTAAGAAAGCACGCGAAATTACAACCCTTTGTTTTTGACCTCCAGAAAGATCTATTCCCCTCTCTCCAATTACTGTATAAATTCCATTTTTCATATTTTTTAGGTCAGAAGAAAGCATAGCTTGTTCTGTACTTTCTTCAATTTCTGAATCTTTAAATCTATTTTGAAATAAACTTATATTTTCTTTGATAGTTGTTGAAAATAAGAAATTATCCTGTGTTATATAACAAATACTTTTTCTAAGAAATTGTAGGTCAATCTTATTTATATCTGTTCCATTTATAAAAATTTTATTATCTGGAACTGGGTAAAGTCTTAAAAGTAAATTCATGAGTGTAGTTTTTCCACTACCTATAGTTCCGATAATTCCAAGTGTCTCTCCTTCTTTTACATGGATGGTTATATTTTCAAGAACTTTTTCTATATTACCTGGATAATTAAAAGATAAATTATTAATTAATATATTTCCATGTAATTTTGGTTCATTTTTTTCTGCTAGCATTAAGTTTTCTTTTTCTAAATTAAAGACATTTTCTAATCTTTTATAAGAAATTTTTGCTCTTTTTATTTTTGCTATTATTCCTGGTAACCAAGAAATTGGAGTAAAAAATAAATCTATATATCCATTAAATGCAACAAAATCTCCTATAGAAATTTCTTTATTTAATACTAATTTTGAACCATATAAAATAGTAATTCCATAACAGCATCCAAAGCATATATTGACTGATGTAGATAATAAAGTTGAATAAATATCTACAGCAATATTACTTCTTTTTAATAAATTATTTTTTTTGATAAATTTTTTATACTGATTTATTTCACCAGAATATGCTTTAGTTGTTCTTATTGCATCTGTGCTTTCCTGGACATATTCAGAAAGATTTGTAAAATATTTTTGAGATTTAGCAAAACTTTTTTCTACATATTTTTTTAATATAATTATTATAATTGCTGTTATTACCATTGGACATAATGTAGCTATTGTAAGTTTAGTATTAACAGTTTGCATTGTGTATGTAGCAATTATTAGAATGAATACTATTCTAGTACCATGAGACAATAGTCTATAAAATAATGTTCTAATTTCTCCAATATCTTTTACAAAATAGGACATTATTTCTCCATTTTTTATATTTTGAATACTACTTAATTTTAATTTTAAAAAATTGTCAAAAAGCTTGTCTTTAAGTACTTTTTCTAATCTTCTAGTAGTTTTTCCTACTAAGCTTTTCCAGACTACTCTTATTATTAAAGAAAATATAGAAAATAAAATTAAAAATACTATGTATTTTATGATAGTTGTTTTATGTGCTTCAATGTTATATAGTAAATCAATAATTTTTCCTAAAATTTTAGATGGGAAAGTAAGAAAATAAACATTTAATGCAACAAAAATAATTATGGCTAATATTGTAAGTCGCTCTTCTTTAAAAAAAGTATTTAAAATCTTTTTCATCTTTCCCCTCCTTTTTTAGTACAAGGTTTTATTTCAAATAATTATTAATTATTTGTATAAATTCCTTATTGTTTTTGGTATTCATCATTTTATTTAACAATTTTTCTGTTAAATCACTTGTAGTTAAAGTAGCTAAAGATTTTCTAATTTTGTTAGCAATATCATATTCTTCTTGTGTAAGTAAAAGTTCATCTCTTCTTGTACCAGATTTGCTTACATCTATTGCTGGAAAAATTCTTTTTTCAGAAAGACTTCTATCTAAGAATACTTCCATGTTTCCAGTTCCTTTAAATTCTTCAAAGATAACTTCGTCCATTCTACTACCAGTTTCTACTAAAGCTGTTCCTAATACTGTTAAACTTCCAGCATCTTCTGTATTTCTTGCAGCTCCGAAAAAACGTTTTGGTTTATGAAGAGCAGCTGGATCAAAACCACCAGATAAAGTTCTACCAGATGAAGGAATAACTAAGTTATAAGCTCTTGCTAAACGTGTTATACTATCTAATAAAACAACAACATCTTTGTTTTGCTCTGTTAATCTTTTAGCTCTTTCGATTACCATTTCAGCAACTTTTACATGATGTTCTGGTTGTTCATCAAAAGTAGAATATATAACATCTCCTCTAATAGAACGCTTCATTTCTGTAACTTCTTCTGGTCTTTCATCTATTAATAATACTATTAAATATACTTCTGGGTTGTTTGTTGTTATACTATTTGCAATTTTCTTTAAAATTGTTGTTTTTCCTGCTTTTGGAGGAGCAACAATCATACCTCTTTGTCCTTTTCCAATAGGAGACATTAAATCCATTAATCTCATAGTATAATCTGTTGAAGTTGTTTCTAATCTTAATCTTTCTTGAGGAAATATAGGAATTAAGTCATCAAAGCTTACTCTTTTCATTGCTTTTTCGGGATGTTCTCCATTTACTTCACCTACATATATAAGTGCTGGAAATTTTTCACCATCTTTTGGAGTTCTTTTAATTCCTTTTATCATATCTCCAGTATCTAATTTAAATCTTCTTATTTGAACAGGTGAAACATAAACGTCTTTATTAGTAGATAAGTAATTATCTCCTCTTAAAAATCCATATCCATCAGGTAATAATTCTAGAATTCCTTCAACATATTCATCATCTTCACCAGTAATTTTATATTCAATTTCATTTTGAGAATCTTGTGAATTTTCAAGTTTTTCTTCTATTTTACCTTCATTTTTATTATTATTATAATTTTCTAATATTTTTTCAATTAGCTCTGATTTTTTAAGTTTAGAGATATTAGAAATTCCTTTATCTTTTGCTAAATTTCTTAAATCTACAAGTGATAGACTTTCTAATTCCATACGATTGCCCCCTTTAATTTTTTTATTAATTTTATGTGGAATTTTATTAGAAAAAATAAGAAAAGTAATTTAATAATACTATTAAATTACTCTATTAAACAAATATATAAAGATTATTTATTACTATCTACATAGACAGTTTCATTAGGTAAGTACATATCTAATTTTTCTCTTGCCACTTTTTCAATATATTCTGGAGAATTAACATTTTCTTGAGTAGCTAAAAGTTCTTCTTGCTTATCCTTTAAATCTTCGATTTGACTAGAGTAATATGAAATATCTTGATTATAAACATTTAATTTTGATTGTTGATTTATAAAAGTAAAAATTGCATAAATGACAACAAATATTAATATTAAATTGATTATTTTATTAATTTTAAAAATATTCATCCTAAGTATCTCCATTAATTATCTTATCTTACTTTATTATTCTACAAAAACATTAAAAATCCTTTTTAATAATGCTTTTTGTTGTTTTTAAAAACTTAATTATACACAAAAAAGGAATTTTAAATATTTTTTTACAGATTTTTACAAATTCATAAAAAATTATAACATATAAATTACTTATTGTCAAAGAATATATTAATCCTCCAAGAAAAATTCCTAAAAAAAGATAAAATCTTACTTCTCCTCCATTTATTTTTATAATGCCTCCAATTATTAAGATACTACTTATGAATAAAAAAATTATATCTTCTATTAGAGTAATGAAATCTGTTGTTTTGAAAGATTTTCTTATCACTCTAAAAAAATCAAAGATAAAACCTATAATAATTCCTATAATAAAAAAGAATATAAAAATTTGCTCTTGAGAAAAATAATGCATTATAAAACCCCTTATTTAAAAATTTTACTTAAAATATTTTTATTCTTTTTACTATTTATTTCTGAATTAGAATACGCTAAACTATCTATTTTTCCATCAACTGTAAAATCAGAAGTATCAATACTTAATTTATTTATTTTTAAATTTTCTCCTTTTATTGTTAATAATCCTAAATCAGTTTCTATTATTATAATTTGGTCATCAAAACTGAATACATCAACAATTCCTGTAATATTAAGTCTTTCTCTATTTTCAAGCACAATATTTTGAAATGTATTAATGTTCTTTTTTAATTCTTCCATGTGTTTTTCCTCCTATTTAAAAACTTCTATATTATATTTATTCTGCAAGCTTAAATTTAGAACATTAAGCTTTTAAAAGATAAAAGAAGAGTAGATATATAAAAATGGAAATATAATAAATTACTAAATAAGAAACTATATGTAAATATAGGCATTTTCATACAAAAAAACAGATAAAGAATAAATCTTTATCTGTTACATATTTTAATATTATTTTCCAAAAAATTTATGATGAATTTTTCTTACTGCTAAATCTGCTTGATTAGAATCTACTAATACGGAAATTTTTATTTCTGATGTAGTTACCATGTGCATATTAATATTATTTTCATAAAGAGCTTCAAACATATCTGCAGCAACACCAGGTTTATTAGCTATTCCAACACCAATTATAGATACTTTTGCTAAATTTTCACTGTGAAGTATTTCTTTTGCTCCTAATTTTTCTTTATTTTCCTCTAAAACTTTTAAAGTTTTTTCTAAATCATTCATTTTTACAGTAAAAGCAATATCTTTAGTAATATATTCTCCAAAGGATTGTACAATAATATCTACATTTATTAAATTTTCTGATAATAATTTAAATAATTTGTAAGTTTTTCCTATTTTATTTTCTAAACCTACAATAGTTATTCTAGAAATATAATCATCCTTTGTAACGCCATTTATTACCAAATCTTCTAAATTTTTATTATTAACTAATGTACCTATACTATTTTTTTCAAATGTAGATTTTACATATATAGGAACATTATATTTTTTTCCTATTTCAACACATCTATTATGAAGGACTTTTGCTCCCATACTAGACATTTCAAGCATCTCATCATAAGATATTGTTTTTAATTTGATTACATCTTCTACTATTCTAGGATCAGAAGTATAAACTCCATCTACATCAGTAAAAATATCACATCTTTCTGCTCCTAAACTAGCTGCTAAAGCTACTGCTGTTGTGTCTGAGCCTCCTCTACCAAAAGTTGTTATGTTTCCATTTTCATCAATACCTTGAAATCCAGCTACAATAACAATATTTCCTGAATCTAGATATTCATTAATTGTATCATTATGGATATACCTAATTCTACTGTTAGAAAATTCACTATTTGTTATTATAGGTATTTGCCACCCAGCAAGTGATACTGCTTTATAATTTTTTTCAATTAATAACATAGCAAGTTTTGCTATTGTTATTTGTTCACCAGTTGATACTAGTACATCATGCTCCCTTCTATCAGGATTTTTAGTGATTTCAGCTTCCTCTGCGATTAGTTTATCTGTAGTTTTTCCTTGTGCTGAAACTACTACTACAAGTTTGTTTCCCCTTTCTACTTCTTTAATAATATGTTCTGAGACTATTTCTAATTTTTCTAGATTGGCAACAGAACTACCTCCAAATTTTTGTACAATAATTCCCATTTGTTGTACCTCTTTTTGTAATAGTAATAGTAAATTTTAAATCTAAAAATTACTATGTAATATTCATAAATAATGTTATAAAAACTTTCTTATTAATAGTATATTACTAAAAAATTAAAAAGTGTTTTATTATAAATATTTTATGAATTTCAAACATTATAACATATATTTTAATATAATACCATTTTTTATAAAAAAAATATCTCTTTTATAAGAGATATTTTTAAAAACTATTTTTTTGCATATTTTCCGCAATCACATTCATCATTGTATTTTTTATATCTGCCTGTTTTATCACAATCTGCTTTTGTAGTAGAGTGATTACCTTTCCAGTAATAACAATATTGACACTCTTGAGTTGCCATATTACTTCACCTCCGATTAGATTGTTCTTAATTAGGTTTAAATGGGCTTTTAATTTTTATGCTAATTTAATACCAATTAAACTAAATTTAGAATTATTTCTAATAATTATTTTAACAGAAAAAACATAAAACGTCAACTTTCTATAAATCTTCACCTTTTAAAATAATTTCTGCATTATCATTTGATATTTTTTTAAACTCTTCTTCTGAAATAATTTTTTCAATCCTTTTTATTGCTTTTGGAATTTTAGGATATATACTGTTTTCTCTGTGAACATCTGATCCTAACAAAGATATTAAGTTTTCTTTAAACATTCTCTTTACAGTTTTTTTTGCTGCTCCTCCATATACTCCTAAAATACTACCATAATTACTTTGAAAAATAACTCCTAATTCTTTAAGTTCATAAAGCAAATTAAAATTTTTATGAACTATACTATATCTTTCAGGATGAGCTAAAATTAATTTATAATCATTATTTTTTAGGTTATTTAAAACATCCTTTAAATTTGGAAAATTAAGTCTTAAAGGCAATTCTATAAGTATGTAATTAGTTCCATTTATGGTAGATGCTTTGTATTCTTTCAATAAATCTACTATATTATAAGTTAAAAATATTTCACTACCTAAAACAATATCTAAAGTTTCTTTTTCTTGTTTTAAATCCTCTATTAATTTCTTTCTTTTGTATTCTGGGACTTCAAAACAATCTACAGCATAATGAGAAGTTGAAACTATTTTACTAAATCCGGCTTGTTTTGCTTCTATTAATAGCCTTGTACTTTCATCATAATCTTTAGAGCCATCATCAATAGCTGGTAGTATATGAGAATGAAAATCAATCATTTTTATTTTGTTTCCTTTTACTTTCTACGTTTTGGTTTAAAATTTGTTAATCTTTCACCATAATAATATGAATTTTCATAAGTTTTTGATGACATTTGAACTTTATTTAAAACAATTCCTGCTACTTTTCCACCAACTTTTTCAATAGTGTCTCTAGCTTTTATTAAGTCCTCTTTTTTAGTAATATTTTGAGCAGAAACAATTATATTAAAGTCTACTAATCTTGATATAATTAGGGCATCAGCAACTATTAAGCAAGGTGGAGCATCAAAAATTATTACATCAAACTTATCCATTAATTTATCTTTTATTTTTTCCATTTTAGAAGATACTAATAATTCAGATGGATTTGGTGGAACACTTCCAGCTGCAATTAAATACAAATTATCTATATATGTTGCTTGTATATAGTTTTCTATATTATCTTTATTACCTTTAAAATCTTGGTCAACAACACCTGATAAATAATTTGATAATCCTGGTCTTGGACGTAAATTGAATAATGTATATTGACGTCCTTTTCTCATATCTGTATCAATTATTAAAACTTTTTTATCTATTTGCGCAAATGCTGCTGCTAAATTTGCTGATACAAAGCTTTTTCCTTCACCAGGTACTGTACTTGTTACAACCATAACTTTTTTTTCAGAGTCTGCATTCATAAATTGAATATTTGTTCTTAAGTTTCTAAACATCTCTGCTTCAGGAGATTTTGGAGTTTCATAAACTACGATTTCGCTTTTCATTATCTCTTTCCTCCTTTTCTTTTTACATTTCTTCTAGATTGTGTTCTCCTTGAATCATCATTTTCATCTTTTCTAGTACTAGATTCACGCTCTATATTTTTGAAATCTAATTCTGATAATTTTACATTTTTTGTATATTTTGATTTTTTCTTATAACTGTCATCAGTTAATGCAATAGAAGCTAGTACTGGTAAATTCAAAGCTTTTTCTATATCTATATCTGATTTTACAGTTGTGTCTAACATATTGATTAATAATATATAGGCAAATACTAATATTGCTCCAACAAAAGCAAAAATTAAAACATTTTTTGATAAATGAATATTACATGGCTCTTGTGGTAATTGAGCTTCATCTAATATGTGAACATTTCTTATATTATATAATCCCTCAACTTTATCAGCAAAAACTTTAGCAAATTCTGTTGCAATGTCATAAGCAAGTTTAGGATCTTCATTTGTAACTGTAACTCTAATTAATTCAGTATCTGAAATAGAATTTACAGCTATGTTTTCTTGTATTTCTGATGTTGGAATATCAAGATGCAAATTTTCTTTTACTGTATCTGCGACAATTCTACTTTTTGCAATTTCTCTATAATTTTCAACTAGCTTTGAGTTTATTGTTATATCTGTAGTTGAAATAGATGTTGTTGAATCTGTTGTAGCTTCTGTTCCTAATTGGACTAAAACTAAACTTATTGAAGCCTCATATTCTGGTACAATAAATTTTAAAGTGTAAATTGCTCCCATTATAGCAAAAATAATTATTACTAAAATTATTAGTAATTTTTTTTCTAAAAACATTGATATTAGTTCTTTTAAATCTAGTTCTTCCATGACCCCTCCAATTAAAATAATAGTTAATTAAAAAAAGCAACTACTAATAATCAATTAATAGTTGTTTTTTTCCAATTATTATACATCTATTACTGATTTTCATTTGTTCAACCAAATTATATATTATATATATTTTTTTTGCAATATATTTTTTATTTTTACTATCATAATTTCTTTTTTATTAAAAATTACTTCAAGCTTTATATAAATGAGAAGATTAAAGACGAATTATGTCGTATAAAATTTTCATTTTTACAAAATTTTTTTCAAATATTCATACATAAATTGATTTAAATCTCCATCCATAACTGCTTCTACATTTCCAACTTCATAATTTGTTCTATGATCTTTTACCAAAGTATATGGACAAAAAACATAAGAACGTATTTGACTTCCCCAAGCTATGTCCTTTTGTTCTCCTTTTAATTCGTCTATTGTTTCTTTATTTTGTTTTTCTTTCAAATCTAATAATTTAGATTTTAGCATTTTCATTGCTGTTTCTTTATTCATTGTTTGAGAACGTTCAGATTGACAAGCTACAACAATATTTGTTGGAATATGTGTTATTCTTACGGCAGAATCTGTCTTGTTTATATGTTGTCCACCTGCTCCAGAAGCTCTATAAGTATCTATTCTTAAATCTTCAGGATTTATTTGTACTTCTAAATCATCTGTTATCTCTGGTAAAACTTCAACAGAAGCAAAAGAAGTATGTCTCCTTCCCCCACTATCAAAAGGAGATATCCTTACTAATCTATGAACTCCCATTTCCCCTTTTAAATATCCATAGGCATTATCACCAGATATTAAAGCAGTAACACTTTTTATTCCTGCCTCATCACCTTCTAAATAATCTAATTCTTTAAGAATAAATCCATTTGATGAAGCCCATTTTCCATACATTCTATATAACATTTGCACCCAGTCCTGTGATTCAGTGCCACCAGCACCAGGATGTAATGTAATAATTGCATTATTTGAATCATATTTTCCAGAAAACAATGTTTGGATTTCTAAATCTTCTAATTTTTTTTCTATCTTTTTCGAATTTGAAATTAATTCATTTAATAATTCTTCATCTAATTCTATTTCTAATAATTTATTTATTTCAAACAAATTATTTAATTCGGAAAAAATATCTTCAAATGTTTTTATTTTTTTTTGTAAATTTTTTATTTTAGAAAAAATTTTGGTAGAATTTTCAGAATCTTGCCAAAAGTTTTCTTCTAAGGATTTGTTTTCTAGATTTTTAAGTTCTGATTTTAATTCTTCGATTTTTATAGATTTTTTTATTTCTAAGAGTTTTTTATTTAAATTATTTAAAAATTTAAGATTTTCTTCTAGCTCTAACACTTTAAAAATTATCCTTTCAAAAAATTACTAACATATTATATCATACTGCATAAATGAAAACAAGAATAATAAAGTCAATAGATATAGTATGATTTTGGACAAAAAAACATATCATTGCATGGAAAAGCACCTGCAAGACAAGTCTCACAGGTGCATAGTAACTCTAGAGTTAGAGTTAGATTTCCATCAATCTAATCATTTCCGATTTTTTTGATGGTTCAATTTTGGCAATCTTAAATACATTAGGTGTGATCCATTCCTTTGCAGGGGAGCTCCCTTGTATTAATTCACCAAAGTCGTCTTGCTGCTCGCTCCAGGTCTCCTTGATTTCATCCGGGACAATAAACAGAAACTCTGGCTTGAGTAAAACGTTCCCTCTCACCAGGTCAGCTTCTTTTAGCTCATTCCAAAGCTCATCAAGCTTTCTTTCTGTTTCTTTCAGTTTCTCCATGTCTATAGGATGTATCCCCATATAGCGGATATAATCTTGGCTACGAAATTTGTAATTCAGTTCTATGCATTCGTAAATCTTATCAGAGCACATAATTGCTTTCGTAGCAGTTTCTTTTGATTCTACGTAATCGGAAGACAACTGTAAAATGAAATTTTCATTTTTCCATTTGGTTTTTACTTCTCCCAAAAATGGAAAAGTTCCTAGTATGGGGATGTCGTCTCCGCCGCTATAGAAATGGGGCTCCATTTCGTTATAAGATATTTCCAGCAACGTGTGGGAACTTGAATCTAGTGTTGATATACATTCGCCACAACAAAATGCAATTGGAAAAATTTCAATCTCTCCTTTTTTATTTACATGGACATTCCGAATAAATGTGATCGGAGTTACTTTGTAGCTGTAGCATTTTTCCATAATTTTCTCCTCCTTGGGAATAAATGTTTTTATGTTAACTCTAAACATTATAACATTTTTTTACATATTTTTCAAGTTACAAGGATTTTCCATTTATTATTGTTTAATATTTCTTTTTTAGCTTGCTCCACTTAAAGAAATTATAAATAGGAAAGGCAATGATAATATTAAGATACATAAAACAACAGATAATGTTATTATTAATAAAATAAATATTATTCCAGATATTTTAAACTTTTTATGTTTTTTAAGCCTAGTTATATCTTCTTCTAATTCTTTTTCCCATTTATCCATTTATTTTTATATTCCTTTCAAGCTCAATAGTACATACTGATTTAAATTATTCCATGTTTTCTGTAATTTGATTAGCAGTTAATTGAAATTGATTTTTTGAGTTTAATAAATTGTCATTATATTCTACTAAATTTTCTGTCCTATTATGTAAAATATATATAATTAGACTAAATGCAATTATTGTTACTAACATGCTTATTATTATCATATTTTTTTTATGTTTAATCTTATTGTTTTCTATATTTACAGTATTTAAATATCCTATAAAAATAAGTATTAAACTTATTATTAAAAATTTTATAATATTTATGATTCTTTTGTATATATTGGCATTACTCATTATATTTCCTAATGTAGAGTAACCATCATCAAATATATGTATTCTTATAATGCATATATAATTATTATCATCATATTCTTTCTTACCTTTAAGTGTCATCTCTGGTGAATCAAAATCTTGCATATACTCTAATTTATTTTTTTCATATTCTTCTTTAGATATTTTAAATATTAATTCTCTATTCTTACCATGGCTAGACAAATCAGAAAAGCTGTTAGCACTTATTAATTCCAAACTATTAGTATATGTCTTATATAATCCTAGCCAATTTATAATTTGTTCCTTCATGTTTTCAGAAATAAATTTAAGATTATTTTGAGAATACCAAAGATCTAATCTATAATCAACAAATAAAACAATTATAATGCTAATAATAGCAATAATATTGGCAACATTAATTTTTTTCATCTTTTCTCCTATAGCCTATGCATAATTTATAATAATACTTAATTAAATATATATTTATTATAAACTATATTTACCTCAATATTATCCTTTTAATTTTATTTATTATTGAAATTATGTACTAATAATCAATTCTCTCAATTTTGAAAATAACAGGTCTAGTTCCATCAGAACAACAAGCTATCATCGTATTTTCTTTTTTCATCCATCCTTTCATAATAGAACCACCTTGTAACCCTGTATAAATATATCTTGAAATTGCATCCCATAATTCTGAACAATGTGGCATTTTAGGTCCTCCCGCAACAGTATCAGGATTAGCATTTGTTTTTACTAAGGTATTTAATCCCATATGCCAAAAATCGTCTTTTTCTCCGTCTCTTTCAAAAACGAATTCATCTCCTACATTATAACAAGGACAAGCTCTGGCTTTTGGGTCAGTGCAATACTGTTCCTGTAATTCTGGATATAATTTTTTATCAATTACTGTAACTTTTACTTTATGTTTCATAATATTCCTCCTCCAAAGTCTGATTCAAATTCTTTTTTTCTATGAATCCCACAAACTTCCTAACAATAATTTAATTTTTATCATTCTGATTATATCATAACAAACAGGTAATTTACAATTAATTAACTTTATTTGTATGTTACTTATTATCTTTCCACTCGTGATAAAGTATATCTTTTAAAACTAGCATACTATCCAAATTACTATAATTATATTCTTTTTCTAAACTATTAAG
Source organism: uncultured Eubacteriales bacterium (assembly GCA_902492015.1). Classification (GTDB taxonomy): domain Bacteria; phylum Bacillota; class Clostridia; order TANB77; family CAG-508; genus Scatovivens. The sequence continues at coordinate 114,788 of CABUJR010000006.1, forward strand.
CAATTCTCTAATTTTTAAAGCATATTTTGATATGTCTACTTTATTTTGATATGTTGCAAGTACAGGATATTTCTTACTCCAAGCACTTGTCCAATTAATTTTTTCTTCTTTTTTTTCATCTACATTTTTTATTACTTCTTCTATTTCTTTCATATCAATATCAAATTCTATTAATTCATCTAATGATAAATTATATAACTTGGCTAGCCTTTTTGCTTGATAAATATCTGGAACAGTTTCATCTGTTTCCCATTTTGAAATTGTTTGTCTACTTACACCTAATTTTTCAGCAACTATTTCTTGTGATAATCCTACTTTTTTTCTTGCTTTAAATAAATTATTTCCTAAATTCATTTTATCTACCTCCCAATTTAAGTGTACTATTTTTGTTACAATTTTGCTATCAATTATGTCTTACAATTTTGCAAATTTTATTAACATTTTTAATTTATTAGGATTATAATACAAAGGACAGATACTGCGAAAACTATCTGTCCTAATTCCTTGTTTTTCATTATATCATACTTATTAATTTTTATCTCAAATTACAATAATTTAAATTATTTTTTCTTATTTATCTCTTTATATACTCACAAATAATGTCTATAATTTTATCATTTCCAATAGAACAATTAAGACATATATCATAATTTTCTTTATCTCCCCATTTTTTATTTGCAATTATTTCATAATAAGATGCTCTAGATTTATCTGATTGACTTATATGTTTTTTAGCTTCATTATATGTATCTTTATACATCTCTTTTATTTTGTTAATTCTATATTTAATTGGTGCATATAAGAATATTTTTATTAAATTTGGATTATCTTTTAATATGTAATCTGCACACCTTCCTACAATAACACAATCTTCTTTTGATGCAATCATTCTTATTGTTTCAGCTTGTTTTATTATAGAATCCTTTTCAGCATCTAGTGACAAATAGAATTTGTATAAATCATCGTCACTATATGTATTATTAATTAAAGAGTTATTAATTGCAAATTTCTTAATTTCCTCTTTATCATAGAACTTTAATCCTAATCTTTCAGCTACTTTTCTTGCTATTTCTTTTCCTCCTGTTCCGTGTTGTCTTGAGATAGATATTACTAATTTTTTATTTACAACCATTTTTGTATCATTTTCTTCTATTATTCCTATTTTTTCTTTATATGTCTTTTTTAATATAAATACAGATATTATACAAGTTAAAAATTCAGCTATTGGGAAGGTCCACCAAACTACATTTGTTACATTTTCAGACATTGTAAAGAAATATGAAATTGGAAATACAAATACAACTAATCTTAATAAAGATATTATTAAAGGTCTTAAAGCATATCCAAGTGATTGTAATATTCCTTGCACAGCAACAGAAAATCCCATAAAAATATATCCGATACTTGCTACTCTTAATGAAATGGTGCAAACTTCAATTATTTCTTTACTTGTGCCTCCTGCTAATGCAAACAGACTTGATAATGGTTTTGCGAAAATTTCAAATATTATTGTTAATATAAAAGTAACAATTACTGTATCTATAATTCCATATTTGATACAAGCATTTATCCTTGCTTTATTTTTCATACCATAATTAAATGATAATATTGATATTATAGTATTAGATAATCCAAAAGCAGAAAACAATGCTATTTGCTGTATTTTATAGTAAATTCCAAATGAGCCAACAAGAATTGTAGGATCTGCTTTTGATAATCCAAGTATTGCATTCATACCTGCCATCATAACTGAAAGTAAGGCTTGCATGATTGCTGCTGAAATTCCTATCTTGTAAATAGCTTTAATTAAATTAATTTCTGGTTTAATATATTTTAGATTACCATTTATTTCCTTATTTTTAGTATAGTGGAAAAACATCGCTACAAATAATGAAATAAATTGTCCTATAACTGTTGCCCAAGCTGCACCAGCTACTCCCATTCCTAGTGGAAATATAAATATGTAGTCTAAAACAATATTTGTTACTGCACCTGATATTTGTGCAATAGTAGATAGCAGTGTTTTTCCTGTTGATTGTAGAAATCTTTCATAAACTGTATATCCAATTGAACCTAGTGATAAACAAGTACAAATTTTTAAATATGTAGTCCCCATAGATATTACTTCAGCATTTCCACCTGCAAATAATGAAATAAACCATTCAGAACCAAAAGCACCAAATAAAAAGAACACTATAAAAATACAAATACTTAAAAATACTCCATTTCCTGCTACTTTATTTACTTTTTCTTGATTTTTTTCTCCTAAACTTTTTGATAATAGTGCATTTAATCCAATGCCAGTTCCAACTCCTATTGCTATAATTAAAATTTGAACGGGAAAAGCAAGTGTTAGAGCTTGGTTTGCAATTCCTCCTTTTTCTCCCATATTTGCTACAAATATACTATCAACAACATTATATAATGCTTGTAGCACCATAGAGATAATCATTGGCAGTCCCATTTTTAATAATAATTTTTTCATTGGTGTTTCTGCCATTTTGTTTTTTTGCGTTTCTTCCATTTTACACACTCCTTCTATATTTTGAGCAAAAAAAATAACGTAAGTCCTTTTCTCTGGACTTACGCTTTCGCTACTCGATTTTTATATTATAGCATACAATTTATTTTTTTGTAATACTTTTTTAAATTTTTTTCTAACATATAAATTTATTTTCCTATTCTTTAAAAAATGATTTCCTGCAAATTCTCATTAACTTTTCTTATCATTTTTATAGATATATGCTAAATTTATATTAGGCATTTTTACATAAATAAACTTATCATATAAACAGCAAATATGGAAATTAATATCATTCCTTTAGGTCTGGTAATAACATTTTTCTTTGGAATGTAACAAAATAACCAAATTAAAGTTGTAGATGCACTAAGCAATATTAAATTTACTATAAATTCTTCTGATATTGTAATAGGTGCTATTATTGCTCCAATTCCCAAGATTAAGAATGAATTTAATACACTAGAGCCAATTAAGTTTCCAACTGCTATATCTGCATCATTACTTATAGAGGCTACGATAGATGTAATCAATTCTGGAAGTGCTGTCCCTATTGCTACTATTGTTAAACCTATTATTCTTTCAGTTACACCATAAATCTGAGCAATAATTGTAGCATTGTCTACAACCAAATCTCCTCCATACTTTAATAATGCAATTCCTATTATAATATAACAAATTTGTAAAAATGTATTCTTTTTATTTGTTTGGGTATTTGGGTTTTTCTTTTCTTTTTTATATTCTTCAACAATCTTTTTTCTATCTAATAATATTGGATATAGTAAATATGCTACAAATAGGATTATTAAAACAATTCCCATTTTAAATCCAATAACACCTATTCCGAGCTCCCATTCCTAAAATAAGCAAAGTAGAAAGTAATGCTATCGGAATATGGAACTTTCTTGTTTCATCTTCAATATGAATTGGTCTTATAATTACCATAAGACCTAAAATTAACAAGAGATTACATAAATCACTTCCAATAGAATTTCCTACAATTAAATCATTTGATCCTTGCATAGATGAATTAACAGTAATAATGAGTTCTGGCATTGAAGTACCTATTGACACAATTGTTAATCCAATTAAGATTTCTGGAATATGAAATTTTTTTGCAATATTACTAGCGCCTCTAACCAATGCTTCAGCACCAATTATTAATATAAGCAGTCCTAAAACAATTATCAAAATATTGAATATCATTTTTTCACCCTTGTTTTTCTATTCAATTTATTCTTTTGAATATTTTCTATTTATTTTTGTTACTATCTGCCCATGATCTTAATTCACTTTCACTTACAGAAGCAGAGAATTTTTTTCCTTCTAGCACTGTTGCATTTGGGGCACTTGTTTTTAAATCATTAGAAGTATTACCCATACCACTTCCTCCTGACGTAGCAAATGGTATTATAGTTTTTCCTTCCAAATTGTAGCTTTCCAAAAATGTATTTATTATTGTTGGTGCTGTGTACCACCAAATTGGAAATCCTACATATATTGTGTCATATTGATCTATATTATTCACTTTTTCCTTTATTGCTGGTCTTGAAGAATCATCTTTCATTTCAATAGAACTTCTACTGTTTTTATCCATCCAATTTAAATCTGCATTTGTATATGGCTCTTCTGGTATTATTTCATATAAATCTGCTCCAATACAATTAGCCAAATTTTCTGCTAATTTTTTTGTTGTTCCAGTTGCACTAAAATATGCTACTAACTTATTACTCATGATTGTCCCTCCTAAAATTTGTAATATAGTTTTCAGCATTTGACATCCAAAATTTCATTTTTCACTGTCAAATGGATGTCAAAATGCTATTTTTACTATATTTTTTATATTTATATATCACTTGAAAATAATAAATTATACTTCCTCAATATAACATGTCAGTTGTTTTTTGTCAAATCGATATTATAATAGGATATTCTGTAATAATCTTCAAATTTCCTATAATATCAAAAGAATTTACATAGCATTATTAATTATTTGATTAATTAAATCTTTATTAGATTCATACTCTTCTTCATATTTTTTGGGATTTAATACCATAATAATTAAATTTTCATTTTCAAATTTTTCTAAATATTGTGTTTCTTCTATATTAAATGTGCATATATCATTTCCTAATATGCAATAATAATAAATATTATAATCTAAAATTATACATTTATCACCCGATATTAGAGCATTTAATTTTTGAGATATTTCATTGTTGGAATTATCATTAATTATTAAATAACCATCATTATTTATTTTATATTCAGAATTAGTTGTATTATTTATTAAATTTAATATTTTTTCTCTTCCTTTCTCCGAAATATATATACCATTTTTTATTACAATTTGATTAATGGTATTATTAACTTCTTCTTCATTATATTGAGTTTCAAATTCCCCTACACAATTTAAAATACCATACATAATACTTTTCATTTTCTCATCTAGTTCTCTTTTTCTCATTTCAATATCTATAGTTTCTGTTGCTATTTGTGTTGCTTCTGTAGTTGATTGTGATTGATCCTTTAAATTTGTCGAATTCTCATTATATTCTGATAAGCTATCTTTTTCATCATTTAATATAGAATACATAATTAAACTAAATGCAATTATTGTTACTAATATGCTTATTATTATCATATTTCTTCTGTGTTCAATTTTATTGTTTTCTATATTTACAATATTTAAATATCCTATAAAAATAAGTATTAAACTTATAATTAAAAATTTTATAATACTACTAATAGTTCCTAACATATCAACGTTCCTAGTTATGGTTCCTAATGTATTGTATTCATATTCTTTTTCAAATTTATGCATTTTTATAATACATATATAATTATTATTATCGTATTCTTTTCTAGCTTTAAGTGTCATTTCAGGAGAGTAAAAATATTCACTATAATTTAATTTATTCTTTTCATATTCTTCTTTAGATATTTTAAATATTAATTCTCTATAGCCATCAGGTATTTGATGCTCACTTATTAATTCCAAACTGTTAGTATATGCTTTATCTAATTCTAACCAATTTACAATTTGTTCTTTCGTAGGCTCAGAAATAAATTTAAGATTATTTTGATAGTACCAATAATCTAATAATAAAGTAAAGATAATACTAATGATAGCAATAATATTAGGAACAATAATTCTTTTCATCTTTTCTCCTATTCTATGTTTAATTTATAATAATATTTATAAATTATTCACATTATAATTTTCTTTTATCAATTCCATATATAAATTTTTTATTTCAAAATATTTTGCTGAAAGATCTTCTAAGTATTTTAGTTTTTCTTCTTCAGAAGGATTTTCATTTTCTTCAAATTTATTCTGAATAGTTGTATATTCAGTCATTTTTTGTTGCAACTCTTTATTATTAATTGATAATTTGTTACTTGTTATTTCATCTTGTATTTTATTTTCTAATTCTGACTTATAAGAGATATTTGTAAGATAAGTTTCTATTTCTTTTTTTAATATCTCTTTATCTTCTCCACTGTTAGCATACTTCAAAACTTCTTCAGAATTAGATAACCCTTTGATTTCCTTAGTATCTTCATCTGAAAGTTGAATTCCCATGTTTCTAGCTTCTGTTGCATATATTGTATATTCTATAGCTTTTTCTTTAGATTCATTCGTATTTTCTATCATTCCTATAGTATCTATATATGACTGTGTAATTTCTATTTCATTTCCTTTACTATCATTTATCTTTATAACTACATTATTAGTTGAATTTTTTTCTAAATGCTCTGCTAATTCCTGTATCTGTTTTTCACTTTCATTTAATTGCTCTATAGATTTTTCTTCTGTTGATAATTCATTACTGTTAAAATGTGCTCTATAAATAGCTATTAGTATCATTATTATACATAAGATTATTATTATAATTATTAATAGTTTCTTTTTTTTCATATATATCCCTTTCTTGATAATTAAAAATATAATTCAAATCCTTTGTCATATCCTTCAATATAATAAAATCTTGCCATACCTGCATAATGTAAATCTGAGAAAGCACTTGTTGCTAAATCTTCTTCATCAAAATTCCCACCTTTTTGAAAAGCATCTATTATATCACTTAAATCTTCTATTTTATCAAAATCATAATAATCTCTTACATAGCATTTTCCAACAGCTACATATCCGTTTCCTGACTTATAGCAACTTCCTTCTACGCTAAAATGATAACCTCCAAATAATCCAAACCAATCAAGATTTTTTTTTGGCAATGTTACTTCTACTGTATTTACCATGCTAAAATCTGCTGCTTTATCAACTGTTAAAAGATTTTTAATTGCTGTTTTTGTATGTTCTAAATATTTCTCTCTTATCTCTTTTTGACCTTGACTAATAGAAAATATTTCTTCAGCATCGGTTATAATATGTGTTCCACCTTTTTTAGAAAGAAAATGTACTATTCCCTTAGAAGCATGTGGGAATGGAATATTACATAATATAGCCAACTCTTGTAAAAATCTTTCTGAACTGCTTAATGAGCTTGCATTAATAATTTTATCTGTGGCAGACATTGTATTATACTTTGAATCTCGTAAAGCATATTCATCTTGTTTTGAAAGTCGAGCTCGTGTTATTCCTAATTTAAATACTGCAGTTGTGTCTTCGATTGCAAATTCTTTGGGACCGTATGGATTATCATAAGTAATATAATTTTCAGACATCTCTTTATATGTTGCATAAATACTGGTATTATTAAATTCCATTGCATTCCATGTAGCGTCATTTACTGATACATATCCTGTTATTGCTAATTCATTTATTCGTTGAAATTCTTTAATTGTTAAATATAATTCATCTGTATAAGTTCCATTTATATCTTCATTATAATTATTTATTTTATTATATTTACAATATGCTTTTACAGCTTTAACTTGCTCTTCAGAAAGTGTATTTTCATCATCTACAGTAAGCAACGTTAGATAATTAGTAGCAACATAGCCTTCTTTTCCATCATTTAATCTAACTTTATCCCATGTATATCCATTATTTGTTGCAACATTTTTTCTTATTCTCGTTATAATAGTACCACCTAAAATACTAGAAACTATTGAATAAGATGTACCAGGACCACTCCTAACATTTAGATTTCCTGTTGTATTTACTTTTACTCTTTCATCTACTTCTGTTCCTCCTTCTGTTTCATCAACAGGTACACCATTTAGCATATTTCTAATTGCATTAGTTAATTTTCCTGAAAAATCTCTATTAGTAATATCTGCTGCCGAGCTAGGCATTGGTAATTCTACTAGACATGATTTAGCACCTATTGATTTTCCCCATGTTTCAAGGTAGCCACTTCCATAAGTAGAAGAATGTCCAAAATTAAATTGATCGCCGAAATATTGTGCTATACTTGAATCTCCGTATGTTTGATTTAGCCAACCATGTATATCTAAAATCATTTTTTGCTGATTTCCAATGTTATTACTTATAAAGTTTTTTAAAGCCTGTGCTTCTGGTGCACCCAATGAATTTGGTCCAGTATAATTTCTTGAAGTATAATATGGTTTAAAATTAGCTGGCCAGCATCTATTCATATCGATTCCAGTAGTAACAGTACATCTACCTGGTCCGTTATTTGTATAACCTGATAAAACTCCATCAGGATTAGCATAAGGAATAACATACAAGGTCCAATTATTATTAATGCCTGTTGAAGATAAATTACTCATTACTCTATTCACAATATTTATTAATTCGACACCATCATAAGCCCATGCATCTTCCCAACCATGTTGTTCAAATACTGCAAATGCAACATTATCTCCATCACCAATTTTATAATATTTTAAATCTATTCCATTTCCACTCTTTCCATAAACACCTGGAGTAAAATTAGAATAAGCAGGTATATTAGGTAAACTTGGAGGATTTGCACCAGTTAAAGAACTTTCTAATACATAACCTCTTTTGGCACCATTTGTTGTACTATACTCTACATAAGCATATCCCCTTTCACTACCAAAGAATGATACTACTTCTTGATTAAATACAGTACCAATATTAGCATTATTATTATTTGGTCCTCCATATACAGTTAGTTGTTGTGTAGCTTGTCTTAATCCTTGATTTGTTGCTAAATCATTATACATTCCAGGATGGTTATAGTTATATAATTTTGAATAAGACATATATCCTCTTTTTCTTCCACTAGGAGTATTATATTCAACAAAAGCCCAATCATTTCCTGTATTTTTAGCTAAAACTGTAACGAATTCATTATAATAAGCTCCACCTAATTTTACAAAGCTATTATCTGGACCTGCATAAGCTGAATTTGTATCTATGACTCTCGCTACACTCGTTGGATATGATGCACTCTCCAACTGATCTGTATAAACATAGCCTCTTTTTGTACCACTTGATGTACTAAATTCAATGTATGATATTCCATAACCTTTATTGGAGTCAGAATATCCATAATCATATAATACAGTTACTCCTTCTCCTTGATAAACACTTCCAACTTTCACATATATAGCACTATCGTCGACACTCATTACTTCTAATCCTTGTTTAGGGTATTTTTGCTCTCCTGTCATTTGTTCTTCATGCACAGAATATCCGTTGTTATTTACAGTTGATACTGGTACAAAACCGGATTTTTGTTGTGAGTTTCCTGTAACCATATATTGTATATGATACCAACCAGCTTGTTGTCCTAGTAAATATACCATTTCTCCATTACTTACACTACCAACTTTAAAGTAGTTACTTGAATCTGGTCCTGCATATACATTTTGTGCTGATTTCATATTTCCAGGTTTACTTGTATCTGATCTTGTTTTAGGATTTTTATTAAATGATAACTCTCCTGTTATTACTTTTTCCTGTACATTTTCTAATGATTTTACAAAATAATCAGATAAAGCTAAATCATAATTATAATTATTATAACTATTGCTATTTAATAAAATAATTCTATTTTCATCATTTGAAAAAGTCTTTACATATTCTTCCTCTGTCAAATTAGTTTCAATTATGTTTTTATTATCATCATATTGTAAAAAAGTATTTGTTATATCTATTAATATTACTTTATCTTCGTTTATTAATTTTTTATATTCTATATCAAATTCTGTTTCGCTTTTTTCAAGTATATCTAAATTTGGATTTTCTTTCATTATGTTGTCACAAATTAAATATCCGTCGCTATCACAAGAATATGTATAAATTGTATGTGCATTTAAAAATCCCAAAAAACTATTTCTTGAATTTTCACTAATCCAAATTCCGTTTTTATTAAAATTATTCTCTAATGTAAAATTAATACTATCATTATTATTATTATTTGTCAAAATCATTTTTATTAATAGTTCAAATTCTTCTTTACTAACTCTATCATCAAATATATTGTTTTTCTCTATTACTTCTATATTATCTTCACTTACTACATTTTCTTCTATTATAGTATTAGAATTTTCATTCGCTATATTTTCTTCTATTATCTCTTCTTGATTAATAACCTCTTCTTTATTATCAATAATTTCCTTGTATGTTCCACTATTATCTATAAATTCAGTATTTTCTTTAAAATTTTTAAAATTTTCATCCTCATTATAATATACTTCTAATAAATTATTTAACAATAAAGATATTGTATCTGTGTTGTTATTTTCATTATAAATATTTGAATTCAATATAATTATATCATTACTATTTATATCCTCTTCATTTTCTTTAAATAATAATGTATATTCATCATCTTCTATTTTTATATCAATGATTTCATTATCGATTTCATTTAATTGTTTATATTTATCACTAATTGTTATTACTATAAGTTTTTTTGAATCAATTAATTCATCTATTTTTTCAGTATAAAAATTTAATTCATCTGTTTTTTCTATTTCTGATTTTAAAGTTTCAGTATCTTCCACTAAAAAACCATCGTTATTTATTTTATAATTTTTATTGCTTAAGGCATTTATTAATACTATAAAATAATTTCGTGCTTCTTCTTGAATCCATATTCCTTCTTGTTCTAACAAATCTATGTTTGTGTTATAAACGATATCAATATTGAAATTATCCTCAGAGTTATTTAGTATTCCTGACAACATAATTTTAAAGTTTTCTTCATTTAGATTGCTTGCTTCTTTTACTGTAGTATCTTCTATAGTATTATTCGTTGTATTTTTTTCTATTAAATTTTCTTTTATTGAGTCATCTGTTTTGATATTGTTTGTTATGTTATTAACTTTTAATGCACTTTCATCTGTTTGCGTTGCTGCCTGAACTGTAGGTAATAAAGTAAATAGACAAAATAAAATTATTATCATAAATGATATTAATTTCATAAATAAATTTCTCAATTCTATTCCCCCTTCTTTAATTTAATTTATTTTAACCTCCTTTCTCAAGCGCTAAACATCATAAATGAAATAAATCTTAATTTAAAAATATCATAAAATACTAATATATTTACAAAAAGTGTAAAAAGTTCCTTTTTTTACATTTTTTTAACTTTTTTATTCAAAAATTCTTTTTATGTAGTATAATGGTAACAAAGGAGATTAGTATGTTTAATTTATTAATTGTAGAAGACGATTTTGTTCAAGCTCAACATATGGTTAATAGCATTTGTAAAACACTTTCCAATGTGAGACTGTATAATATCATTTCCACTGCAAAAGAATGTATAGATATACTAAAAGATGAACCTAAAGTAGATATTATAATTTTGGATTTAAACTTGCCAGATATGCACGGAAATTCAATTATAGAATATATTGAAAAACATAATATAAAACAATATGAAAATTCGATAATTATTTATAGTGGATATATTGACTGTATCAATAAAATACACTTAAACAAGTATATTTTTTCTTATAGATTTAAAGGATCCGGATCCGATATGTTAATTAATGAAGTCAAAAGATTAATAGAAAACAAGAAATTTATTGAAAAAGATTCTGAATTACGAAAAAAAATTAACACTCTTCTACATAATTTACATTTTAATTCTAATCATCTTGGGACAAAGTATTTATCGGATTGTATTTATACAGCGTTTACTATTTCTGATAAGTATAATATTGTTCTTCAAAAAGATTTGTATCCTCATATAGCAAAAAGATATAATAAATCTTCACATAATATAAAAAGCAATATAATAAAATCAATTAATTCTATGTATTATGAATGCGAAGAAAATATTTTAAAAGATTTTTTACACAACCCTGACTTAACATCTGCACCAACAGTAAAAGATTTCATTATAGCTGCTATAGAAAAATTATCGTAAATTAAACAAAAAGATATAACTAAATTTAATTATATCTTTTTTATTAATGAATCTTTCAAAACCTGTTTATATTTTTGGTATATTTTATTATTTTTTTAAACTTTCTTTTTATATCTCAAAAATCTTATAGCATACAGTTAATTTTCCATTTTATAATTGATATTTTAATAGTATAACTATAAAAACTTTAAACAGCTAACTCAATCAATAGAAAATGTTTTAGGAATCAGTCACTATAAAAAAGGCGCTTGTTCATTATAAATTGAATTAAAGTAGTTTAAACAGATTTTTCACTAACTACTAATTAAATTTTCCATCTACTGTTGACTTACATGGGGCTTTTCTTTTTATTTTTAATTAATTTTAAGTAACAATAGAACTATTACTGATTTAGTATTGAAATAATTATCTATAAAATATCCTAAATCTTTTTTTTATTATTTATTTCTAAACGATTATTCATAAATTCTTTCAATGTAGATGTTGTTATTTGATAACCTGTAAAATCCTAATCTTGGTTTAACATGATTTTTTATAATATTTGTATATGCTTGTATTGTATGATATTTAAGATTAACATGACAGTAGTTCTTTAACCAATAGTCTAAATAATCACTAACTGATATTGTAGATGGTGTAAATAAATGTCCTGTTTGATTATATTCATTATATGCTTTTATACCTGCTTCTTCTGCCTCCTTTTTAGTTTTGAAACCTGACTTAACCTGTTGCCTTCTCTTACCGTTCACTGCTGCAATCTCAAAATAATATTGATACCCCTTTCCTCTTTTTCTTACATTAACCATAGTTATTACCTCCTAATTTTTATTTGGTAAACAAAAAAGAGTTATACATATAAAATGTTTAACTCTTTTAACTATTGTTACTTTTGACATCGGAGCTACAAGTAGGTTATATCAAAGGTTTTCAAGTTTTGTCAAGTTTTGACATCCAAAATTTTATTTTTCGCTGTCAATTGGATGTCAAAATGCTATTTTTACCATATTTTTTATATTTATATATCTCTTGTAACCCTTGCTATTACTGATTTTTACCACAACAGTTTTTATATTTCTTCCCACTTCCACATGGACATGGATCATTTCTACCTATTTTGGGACCATTATTTACTATTGGTTGAGGTTTTTCAGTTTGATTATTTTTAGGAGCATTTTCTCCTTCAATATTCATTGCTGAAATAGCAGAATTATCTAAGCTTGCATTTGTTATATTTGAACTTGATTCTCTTTTTATATTTCCTCTATTAGCTTTTACAACATGAAGCATTATTTTAGCTACTTCTAATTTGATTTGAGAAATCATTTCATCAAACATTTCTCCACCTTCAAATCTGTATTGAACAACTGGATCTTTTTGTCCATAAGCTCTTAAACCTATACCATTTTTTAGTTCATCCATATTATCTATGTGTTCCATCCATTTGTTGTCAACTACTTTTAATAAAACAACTCTTTCAAGTTCTCTAATGTCATCACCAATCTCTTTTTCTTTTGCTTCATAACTTGCAAGTGCTTTTTCTTTTAATTCTTTTAATAGTTTATCTGCATTTATAGAATCAGTTTTTAATGCTTCAACTTCTCCAATATTTAAATTTACTTTAATTTCATTTAATAAAGCTTCTTTATTTATTTTTTTATCTTCAATTTCACTTCTGTAGGTATCTACTATCATTTCACATGATGAATTAATCATATCAATAATATTATCTCTAACATTATCTCCATCTAATACTTTTCTTCTTTGAGAATAGATTATGTCTCTTTGAATATTCATTACATCATCATAGCTTAATATGTGCTTTCTAATTGAGAAGTTTCTACCTTCAACTTTACTTTGTGCACTTTCAATAGTTTTTGAAATTAATCTTACTTCAATTGGTAAATCTTCTGGGATATTTCCTTTTTCAAAAATCCTTGTAATCATATCTCCACCAAAGATTTTAAGTAAATTATCATCTAATGCTAAATAAAATCTAGTTTCACCTGGATCTCCTTGACGACCACTACGTCCACGAAGCTGATTATCAATTCTTCTTGACTCATGTCTTTCTGTACCGATGATTTTTAAACCACCTGCTTCGATTACTTTTTCTTTTTCTTCTTTTATTTGATTATTAAATTTTTCTTCCAATTCTTTAAATTTTTTTCTAGCTTCAAGAATTTCTTCATCATCAGTTTCATTAAATGCTGTTGCTTGTTCTATTAGTTCTTCACTATATTTTAATTTTCTCATTTCTTGTTTTGCTAAATATTCACTATTACCACCAAGCATAATGTCAGTACCACGTCCAGCCATATTTGTAGCGATTGTAACTGCACCATACTTACCTGCTTGTGCTATAATTTCAGCTTCTTTTTCATGATTTTTAGCATTTAATACTTCATGAGTTATTCCTTCTTTGTTAAGTAATTTACTTATTTTTTCAGAATTTTCAATAGATACAGTACCAACTAAAACAGGTTGCCCTTTTTCATGACTTTTTTTGATATCTTCAATAACTGCTCTAAATTTAGCTGCTTCATTTTTATATATTATATCTGTTTGGTCCATTCTTATTAAAGGTTTATTTGTAGGAATCTCAATAACATCTAGGTTATAAATTTCTCTAAATTCATTTTCTTCAGTCATTGCTGTACCTGTCATACCTGCTAACTTTTCGTACATTCTAAAGTAATTTTGGAAAGTTATTGTTGCTAATGTTTTTGATTCATCTGCAATTTTAACTCCTTCTTTTGCTTCAATAGCTTGGTGAAGACCATCATTATATCTTCTACCATACATGATACGTCCTGTAAATTCGTCAACTATAAGAACTTCACCATCTTTTACTATGTAATCAATATCTCTTTTCATAACACCATTTGCTCTTAAAGCTTGATTAATATTATGAACTAAATCTGTATTTGAAATATCATTTAAGTTTTCTACTCCAAATTCTTTTTCTGCTTTTTCAATACCTTTTGAAGTAAGTGTTGCTGATTTTGCTTTTAAATCTACTATGTAATCGTATTTTTCATTATCTTCAACCTGTTCAGCATCTTTAACATCTTCTTCTACTATTATTTTTGCCTTTAATTTTTTTACAAATCTATCTGATTGTTTGTATAAATCAGAAGATTTGTTTGCTCTACCAGAAATAATAAGTGGTGTACGAGCTTCATCTATTAAAATACTATCTATTTCGTCTACTATAGCATAATTTAATTCTCTTTGAACCATATCTTCTTTATGTATTACCATATTATCTCTTAAGTAGTCAAATCCAAATTCATTATTTGTTCCATAAGTAATATCAGAATTATAGGCTTTTTGTTTTTCTGCATGTGGCATTCTACTATAAATTAATCCAACAGATAAACCTAAAAATCTATATACTTTTCCCATCCATTCACTATCTCTTTTTGCTAAGTATTCATTTACTGTAATTACATGAACACCTTTTCCTGTAAGTGCATTTAGATAAACAGGTAAAGTTGCAACTAATGTTTTTCCTTCTCCTGTTTTCATTTCTGCAATTCTACCTTGATGTAGAATTATACCACCAATTAATTGAACATCAAAATGTCTCATTCCTAATACTCTTTTAGAAGCTTCTCTTACAACAGCAAAAGCCTCTGGTAATATATCATCTAAAGTTTTTCCTTTAGCTAGTTCTTCTTTAAAATATGCCGTCTTATTTGTTAATTCTTTATCTGTTAATTTTTCAATTTCAGGCTCCATATTATTAATTTTTTCAACTATAGGCATTACTCTTTTTACTTCTCTTTCACTATAGCTTTTAAAAATATTGCTAAAAAGTCCCATTTTAAATTGCCTCCTCAATTTTGTTTGAAAATAAATTTACCTAGATACTATATCACTATTTAAATCTTTTTGCAAGAAATATTATTTGCATATTATCATATTTTGCTATTAAGTCAAAGTTTTCTTTTATAATTCCATAATAAAATTAAAATTATATAATTCATATTTCTCTTTTTAGCTCATAAAATTTATAAAAACATAAAAGGAGATAAAAAAATGATAATTTGTAATTTTAAGCTAAATAAAAAAGCGATTTTTAAAACAGTTTTAGTTATAATGACAATAATTTGTTTAAGTATTGGTGTAGCTAGTATTTATAAAGTTTTATCTAATATGAAAAAACAAAATAATAATTTAGTTGATGATTCTATTCCCTCTTCAGATGTAGCCACATTAACTGCTGAAAATTATACAAATATATTAAAACAAGTTCATGAAGATATTGATACATATATAGGTCAAAAAATTTCTTTTTCTGGATATGTTTATAGAGTAAGCAATTTTACTGTAGATCAATTCGTGCTTGCAAGAGATATGGACATTGGAAATAAACAAACTTTGATAGTAGGATTTTTGTGTTCTTCTGACAATATTAAAGATTATGAAGATTATTCTTGGATTAATATAACTGGAGAAATTACTAAAGGTACATATAATAATGCAGATATTCCAATTATAAAAGTAACTCAAATAGAAAAAACTTCTAAACCTGAAAACCCTAATGTTACTCTGCCAGATGATGAATATGTTCCAACAGCTGTTATATACTAACTATCAAAAATTGAATTGACAATTCCTCTATCTAGAATTTCTGAAAAAATATTTTTAAAAATAATAAGTATAATTGGTCCAACAAACAAGCCTATAACTCCCATTATTTTAAAACCTGTATACATAGAAATTAATGTAAATATAGGATGTATTCCAATATTTTTACTAACAAGTTTTGGCTCTAAAAATTGTTTTAAAACACAAGTTAAGATATATAATCCTATAATAGATATTGCTAAATAAGTTTTGTTATTTATAAAAAGGACAAATGACCAAGGAATCATAACTGTACCTGCACCGAGTATTGGCAAAGCATCAACAAAACCTATTAAAAGTGCCACTAAAATTGGGTATTCTATATTCATTCCCATTAAATAAAAGACATTTAAACCTATTAAAACTACAATAAAAGTAATAAGACTTAGCATAATTTCTGCTTTTAAATATCCACCTAATGAAGAGGTAATCTCTCTTGTATGCTTTATTATTTTTCCCATCATTTTTTTAGATAGATGATGCTCCATTCTGTCTAAAATATAAAATTTGTCAGAAGTAATAAAATATGTTGCCAAAATTGTGATTATAATATTAATAATCAAATTAGGAATTGATGTAATATAGTTCAAAAACTTTGTTAGAACATTTTTTAAATAAGTAATTAACATATTTAAGTAATCAGTAGTTGTGTTTTGAAAAATGTTTATAACATCTTTTGGAAATTTTATCTCTTTAAAATCTATTTTAGAAATAATATTATTAATCAATTCTAAAGTCTTTTCTAAATACATATTAAGACCACTTAATAAATTAGTGGTCTCTTTTACTAAATTAATGCCTCCCCATATAATTAATCCGATTATAATGGAAAAAATAGTAATAAGTACAATAATACTACTAGTTTTTCTACTTAAACTTGTCCTTTTATTTACTATTTTTATAATTGGGTCTATTATTACAGAAATTAAATATGCTAATAAAAAAGGAATATAAAATATTGCAAGTTTAAATAAAATAAATAATCCTAATACTAGAGTAACACCAATAAAGCAATTTTTAATTATACAAAAATAATACTTCATTCCGTTTTTTTCGTTATCCATTACTAAACTACCTTTCATATATAAATTATATTCAAAATTATTTTTAATATTCCATAAAAAAGATAAACGAAAATTATTCGCTTATCCTTTTCTATTTTTTATAGTTAATTATACATTTGGGAATTACAGTATTGTGGTGTTGGTTGCATAAAATTTTGTCTATTATTAGGCATGAATTGATTTCTTGATAATAACTCTCTTATAATAATAATTTTAATAATATCCCTAAGTAAAGAATCCTGTCTATTGCTCCCTCTTGAAGTTGTAATTGTTTGTGTTGTAGTTTGTCTTGTATCTGTTGTTCTACTTACTGAATTTGCATTAGTAGAACTTGCAGATGTAGAATTATTAGAATTACTATTTGAAGACATTTCTTGTTTACTTATATTATTAGAGTCTTCTTCATATTCTATCTGTCCATCTACTATATTATAAACAGTATCAACCATATTGTTTAAAGCATCCTCATTTATATATTGATAATTACTATTTGCAATAACTCTTAAAGCTACTGGTAATATAATTCTATATGTACTAGGATATAAATTATTTAGATTCTGAGGGTAATTCATTCCATATCCATTATTAGGATTTGGTCCCATATACATACTATTCATATTACCATTCATCATATTTGGATTTTGCATACTAGAATTCATATTATTCATAGGTTGACTATAGTTATTCCATGCTTGGGGATTTTGATTATAAAAATATAAATCTTGCATATAACTATCATTATTAGAATAAAACATTTTAATACCTCCTTTATAGAAGTATATGAGTGTTTTTATCTAATATGAATATTTTATATGATGTTTAAATGATAACTAAATATAATTAATTGATTAGTTAATTATTTAGTCATTAATTATTATTTATTTAACTACTTTATTAATTACTTATTAGTTAATTAGCTAATTAGTTATTTTACAATTTCTTTTACATAAGATTTAAATAAATCTCCTCTTTCTGCAAAATTTTTAAACATATCAAAACTTGCACTTGCAGGTGAAAATAAAACTATATCTCCTTTTACTGCAATATTATTTGCTTGTTTAACAGTTTGCAAAAGTGATTCACATTTATAAATTGGTAATTCTTTCTTTTCTTTTTTTAATTCTATATTCACAGCTTTTTCTATTTTAGTAGAAGTTTGACCAAGTAAAATCAAAGCTTTACAGTTATCTATAATTGGTTTTGCTAAAACATTATAATCTAGATTTTTATCATATCCTCCAGCAATCAAAATTATATTTTTCAAAGAAAAAGCATTTAATCCTGCAATAGTTCTTGTTGGACTAGAGCTTACAGAATCATTATACCATTTCACTCTATTTTTGGTTTCTTTTACTAATTCAAGTCTGTGTTCAACGCCTTTAAATTCAGTTAAAACAGTATCTATAGATTCTTTTTTTACTAAATCTTTTGTTGCTATAATAGCACAGCATGCATTTTCAAAATTATGAATTCCACGCAATTTCATATTTTTTGTATCAAATACATGTCTTCTTAATCCATTTTCACATACTTTTATTTTTCCATCATTTACTATATATCCATTATCAATTTTATTTTTGCTACTAAAAAATACTACTTTTCCTTTGGCTTCTCTTTCGCAGTTTCTGGTAATTTCATTGTCATAATTTAATATTAATAAACTATCTTTATCTTGATATTTAAAAATATTCTTTTTAGCTTCTACATATTCTTCCATATCTGCATGAACATTTAAGTGATTTGGAGTAATATTTGTTATAACAGATATTTTAGGGCTTATTTTCATATTCATTAATTGAAAACTACTTAACTCAAGTACAACTATATCTTCTGGTTCCATATCTTTTATTTTGTCAAATAGAGGTGTACCGATATTTCCGCCTAAATAGCAATTATATCCGTCTTCTTTTAAGATTTCATAGATTAATGTAGTAGTTGTTGTTTTCCCATCACTTCCTGTAACCCCTATTACTAAACAAGGTGCAAGTTCGATTACCATCTCTATTTCAGTTGTGATTATTGCACCTCTTTTAGCTTCTTTTTGTAATTCTGGTACAGTTGGCAAACAACTTGGAGAGCGAAATATTAAATCAAAACCAGTTAATTTTTCTAAATAACCTTTTCCAAAAGAAAAACTCATACCATAATTTACTATTTTATCTATTACTTTGTTATCAATATCATCTATTTCTTTTGAATCAAAAACTGTTACTATTGAACCTATATCATGAAGATAGTCTATTAATGGAATATTACTAACTCCTAAGCCTATTACTGCAACTTTTCTTCCTTTTAAATAATTATTAAATTCAATTAATTTTTCATTTATGTAACTCATTTTACCTCCTTACAGCTAAATTGAAATTTATCTAAGATTGAAATTTAATTTTAAGATTAGTCTCCTATTATTTTTTCAAAATTTATTATAATTATTTATAAATTATTATTGTTTTATTATATTTTTATATATTATTTAGATTTAATATAAACTGT
>CABUJR010000007.1 GCA_902492015.1 uncultured Eubacteriales bacterium
AAAATCCAGATGAATTTTTAAATACTTTAAAAACAGAATTATTTGAAGATGAAGTTTATATATTTACTCCAAAGGGTATGATAAAAGTATTACCAAAAGGAGCAACACCAATAGATTTTGCATATAGTGTACATGAGCAAATTGGTCATAAAATGGTTGGTTGTAAAATAAATAGTAAAATGATGCCAATTATAACACCATTAAGAAATGGAGATATTGTAGAAATTTTAACTTCTGAACAATCAAAAGGACCAAGTAGAGATTGGCTTAAATTTGTAAAAAGTTCATCAGCTAAAACCAGAATTAATCAATGGTTTAAAAGAGCTCAAAGAAGTGAGAATATTGAAAGAGGCAAAGAGTCAATAGAAAGAGAAGTTAAAAAAATAGGAATAAAATATTCAGATTTAGTTAAACCTGAATGGCTACAACTTGCAATGGAAAGATATAAATTTGCAAGTGTTGATGACCTTTATGCAAGTATAGGATTTGGTGGTATTTCAGTAAATAAGTTAATGGCAAGACTATTAGATGAATATAGAAAAGAACATGAAGAAGAAGATTTTGAAGAAAAAATTCAAGAACTCGCAAAAGCAAAGCCGACAAGATCAAAACCATCTAAAACAGGTGTAGTAGTTAAAGGTATAGATAATTGTTTAGTAAAACTTTCAAAATGTTGTAATCCATTACCAGGAGATGAAATTATAGGATACATTACAAAAGGAAGAGGAGTATCTGTTCATCGCAAAGATTGTGTGAATGTAAAAGATTTATTTAATGAAGAAAACAGGATGATTGATGTTTATTGGTTTGATGATGTTAATGGCTCATATAAGGTTGAAATTGAAATTTTAGCAAATGATAGAAATGGGTTATTAAAAGATATTATTAAACAAGTAGAAAATGCAAAAGTAAAATTAACAGGAATGAATACAAGAACAACTAAAGAAGGAATAGCAATAATAGATATATCTTTAGAAGTTGAAAATACGGAGATTTTAAATAAAGTATTAACTTCTTTTAGAAATGTTGAAAGTGTATATGATGTTAATAGAAAACGCGGATAATTTAAAAATATGCTTTTTCAAAATAAAATAAATAGGAGGTACAAATGATATTAAAAAGATTACAAGTTAAGACTCCACAAGTTGGTTTACTTACAAATTGTTATGTTGTATGTGACGAGAAAACTAAAGAAGCAATGGTTATAGATCCAGGTGGAGAAGCAAATAGAATAGCTGAAACTTTAGATATTTTAGAGGCAAATTTAAAATATATTTTTATAACACATTGTCATGCAGATCATATAGGAGCGATTAATGAATTAAAAAAATTAAAAGGTGGAAAAATATTAATAAGTAGAGCAGATAGTGAAGGTTTATATAATGAAGAAATTAATCTTGCTTATTATATAAATATGGAAAAACCAGAACTTGAAGCTGACTCAAGAGTTGATGATGAGGATTTAATCCATATTGGAGAATTAGAATTTAAAGTAATTGCAACACCAGGTCATACTAAAGGAGGTTTATGTTTATATTCTGAAAAAGAAGGATTAGTATTTACAGGTGATACTTTATTTTCAGGAACTTGGGGAAGAACAGATTTGCCAACAGGCAATTTTGTTGATATAATCACTTCAATCACAAATAGATTAATGGTACTTCCAGATGATACAATAGTTTATCCGGGACATGGTAAAATAACTATGATTCAAGATGAAAGAAATATATATTTAGAATTAAGAGAAAAAGATTTTTAAAATACAGGAGAAAAGATATGGATAGTTATAATGAAGAAGCTGATTTTGATTTTGAAGATGTAATTGAGTGTTTAAAACAATTTATTTATAAGCCAAAAATAAAAAATATTTTTGAAGAGCTTGAAATGACTCCACAAGACATTTTAGAAAATGCTGATGAAAATTTAATAGATGCAGAAGAAGATGAAAATTTAGTAGATTACTGTAAAAGATATATTAATTTCTTACTTGTGCTAAAAATAACTAAGAATTATATAAAAGAAGTTGAGAAGAAAAATGAAAAAGAAGAAATAATAGGACTAGAAGATAAAACTGTTAAAGATAGTAAATTCTTAAAAGGTTTTAAAAATGCACTTGAGGATGGAGATATAAATAAAATTTTGGGACTTGTAATTAGATATTCTACAATTCCAGTTGAAATTCGTGAAATCCCAACTGGAGAATTAAAATTAACACCAGCTCAGCTTACTAGATATCAAGCTTATGTTAAGAGTTATGAAGATGATTTGAAAGCACAATTAGATAAATATGGAAATATTTTAAGCAAAAAATATGCAGATAAATCAAAAGTTGAAGAAACAGACTCTAAAGAAAAGAGTATTACAGATAATGAAGAGGAAGAGAAAAAGGAAGAAGATATAAAACAGAATATTAATAAAGATGTTGAAAATAAAACTTTTGAAACTAAAAAAGAAGAATTTTCTCATGATAAAGAATATTATAAAAATTTCATTTTAACAAGTAAAAAACATAATGAAGAATATATTAGAAAACACCCAGAAGATGAAAAAGCAATAATATTATTCAAAAGGGAAAATGTTTCTATTGAAGAATATTTTGAAGCAGTAAGATTTTATAATAAAATAAATAGCCATATTATTTCTTGGGTTGGTGGAGTAAGATTAAAAGCAAGAGATTTTAAATCAAAAGAAGAAATGATAGAAGCTTATAATAGTAAATTAAAAAAATGAGGAGATGCAAAAAATGATACAAAAACCAAAGGGAACTAAAGATTTATTACCAAATGAAAGTTATAAATGGCAAGAAGTTGAAGGAAAGGTAAAAAAGGTTTTAGATTCATATAATTTTAAAGAAATAAGATTACCTGTGTTTGAACATACAGAATTATTTCAAAGAGGTGTTGGCGAAACAACAGATGTGGTTCAAAAAGAGATGTACACTTTTGATGATAAAGGTGGAAGAAGTATAACATTAAGACCAGAGGGAACAGCTGGAGCAGTAAGAGCATATATTGAAAACGGAATGGGAAGCATGCCTAGTCCTGTAAAACTTTGGTATAATATGGGAATGTATAGATATGAAAATGTTCAAAAAGGAAGATTAAGAGAATTTCATCAAATAGGAATAGAATTGATTGGTTCTAGTAGTTATTTAGCTGATGTTGAGGCTATTTTAGTAGGAAATCAAATTTTTAAAGCATTAAATATCCAAAATATAAAGTTAACAATAAATAGTATTGGTTGTCCTAAATGTAGAGGAGAGTATCAAAAAATATTAAGAGAATTTATTGGCAAAAACTTAGATTTATATTGTTCAACTTGCAAGGGAAGATTTGAAAAAAATCCTTTAAGAATTTTAGATTGCAAAGAAAAGAAATGTAAAGAATTAAATCAAGGCGCTCCTAAGATGATAGATTATTTATGTGAAGAATGTAAAGAACATTTTGAAAATGTAAAAACAATGCTTACATCACTTGGCATAGATTATGAAATTGATAGTAGTATTGTTAGAGGTTTAGATTATTATACAAAAACAGTATTTGAATTTATTGATAATAAATCAGGACTAACAGTTCTTGGCGGTGGAAGATATGATGGCTTAGTTGAAGAACTTGGAGGGCAGAAAACACCAGCAGTTGGATTTGCATCAGGTGTAGAAAGAATTATGGAGATGTATAATGAAAATAATGAAGACCTTAAAGATAATGTTCCTGATTTATATATACTTTCAAGTGGTGTGGAAGAGAATAAATTTGCTTTGGAAATTTCTGAAAAATTAAGAAGAGAAAATTATATTATAGAAAAAGATATTTCTGAGAGAAGTTTTAAATCTCAAATGAAATATGCAAATAAAGTAGAGGCAAAATATTTATTAGTAATTGGTGAAAATGAATTAGCAAGTAAGAAAGCAAAAATAAAGAATATGGCAACAGGTGAAGAAATAGAATTAGATTTAGAAGTTGAAGAAATAAAAAATATATTAAAGTAATTTTATTTATTAAAACTAAAATATTAAAGATATTAAAATGTCAATAATTATAGTATTAAAAAAAATAAATTCTATCTAATTTTCCTATTATAAAGAGGAAAAACGTACGGTTGTTTAGACCGTACGTTTTTCACTTTTTTCAACACTTTTGGGATAACTATATATATCTAGTTAAAAATTCCAGCCAAGAAATCGAAAATAGTTCTACCCAAAGCTCCCATGCCATAAAGAACCAGGCAAAAGATTACGAAAATCAAAATGGTCCATAAAAAGCAACCCAAACATCCGCTACTCCCACTACTTCGTTTAGTACGAACACTTCTTTTATAGGTACCTGTCCCGCTTGATGAATTTTGACTGATTGATACACTTGATCCGCTGGAAAAAGTTGGAAAATCTTCTATCAGCTTATCAAAATAGTGATCCCACACATCGAGATCTTTATCAAAATCGTCAAGCATCTTGTCAAAGTCATAAAAAGTACCATCAAAAGAAGTATTTAACTTAGAAAGCTTGATATCCAGTTCCTCAAGTTTTTTATCCAATATATCATTTCTTATAGGTCCGGAATATCTTATTTCTGAGTTCATGATGTAAATCATCTGGGTATCATTGTACCGCAGAATTAAATGTGTGGTTGGAGTCTTGTACTCAATCACACTGAAACCATTGTCGTCTACATATTTTTTTACGTTCTCATTAGAAAATTCTTTATTTTGAGAAGGTAATTCTTTTCTTGTAGATGACCGATGACCTGAACTACCAGGTCTTCTTGAATTCGTCATATTCAAGTCCTCCTTAATTGTTTGATAAAAAAATTATATCATTTTCTAAATATTATGTCAATTCGTTACCTGTTAACTTATTACTTATTAAGAATAAGTAGTATTTAAAAATATAGATATTAGAAAAGGAGATTAAAAAGAGATTAAAATTGAAAAGAAAAATTTATAACCACTATATTGTATAAAACAAGTAATATAAAAACAAATCTCTAATATAATTAGTTTTAGAGAGGTTGGTATGATTAATTTAGCTGTTATAAATTTAAAAGATATATTGAAAATTTTAAAGAAAATTGCAATTATTTTGTTATTAATAATAATAATTTTTAAAGTATGTATTACTACATTTAGAAAAATAAAAACAACAGCATTTTTTGAAAAAAAGACAATTTTGGATAATAATTATTTATCTTGCATAAATAAAAATATCTTAATTGCAAATTATTTGAATAATAATTATTCAGAAAAAAATAATAAAGGTCTAAAGAAAATATTAGAATCAGAACTTGCATTATTTTCAGAAGAAGAATTAATGGAAATGGAAAATCAAGAAGAAGTAACAGAATTTGAAGATATGTCTGAAAATAATAAAGAAAATAGAAAACAGGATGAAAATATATCTGAAGAAAAAAATGTTGAATCAGCTAATAATCAAACGGTTTCTATAGAAAATATACCAGAAACTTTAGGAACAAAAGTGATAGAGACTAATAATTTAAATGATAGATTCACAAATAATTATAATAGTGTAAAAATTAGAAATGAGTCAAAATATACTCTAACAGAAGAAATGTTAGCACCAAATGTTGAATTTCAAAATAAAAAGGATATTGTGATATATCATACTCATACTTGTGAGAGTTATACACCAACAGCAGAAAATAATTATACAGCAAGTGGAAATTTTAGGACAACTGATTTAAATTATAGTGTTGCAAGAGTAGGAACAGAACTTTCAAATTATTTAATAAATATGGGATTTAATGTGATACATGATACAACATATCATGATTATCCAGCATATACTGGTTCATACACACGTTCATTGGAAACTATAAATAATATTTTAAAAGCAAATCCAACTAGTGAACTTGTAATAGATTTGCATAGAGATGCTTTAGGCAGTAGCAGTGCTTATGGACCAACAGTACAGATAGGAGATGAGGTTGCAGCACAAATAATGTTTGTAATAGGAACTGATGGTGGAGGATTAACTCATAAAGATTGGCTTTACAATTTTAAACTTGCAGTAAAAATACAAGAACAAGCAAATCTGATGTATCCAGGATTATTTAAGCCAATAATTTTGAGAGATTCAAGATATAATCAGCATGTAACAAAAGGAGCATGCATTATAGAAGTTGGAGCAACAGGAAATACTTTAGAAGAGTGTAATACTAGTATGAAATATTTAGCAAAAGTACTAGAAGCTGTTATGAAGTAATATAATTAAAATCACCAATTTTATTAATTTTTAATTGGTGATTTTTTATTATTAATTTTTTCATATTTTATATTATTAAATTTAAATGTCAATAACTTTATGTGTGTAATCTAAATTTGCTATTGGATTTTCTTTAAATCCTAGAGTATATACATTAGTAGCAAATATATCTTTGGAAATCATATTTCTTAAAGAATTATTGATAGAACTTTCCATAAATTTTTTAACAGATACGATTATACTTAATCTTGGATTTGCTGCTGCAATTGCTGAAATTATACGTTTTCCGTGTTTGTTAAATCCTAAAACTCTTATATATGGAGTTACTCTTTTTGAAGAGTTCATATCTTTTTGAGTTATATCTAAAAGTGCATATAATAAAATTCTCTGTATTCTACTTTGAGTATATCTTTTAGATTTTATATTTGAAACTAGTTCTTCTAAAGTATTAAAATTATTTGCTGCAATTTTTATTTTGTTTTCTAATCCTTCTGAAACATCAGGAAGAAGAGCAATTTCAGAAATGGTCATTTTTCTAAGTGTATATATAATTTCTTTTTCAAAAACTTTTAAATCAGAAATAATTTTTCCAGAATTAATACATTCATCTAAAAGTTCATAAGTTTCATAAGGAACTACATAATGAACATTTTTATTGTTTTGTATCATTGTTCTAATTGCTGTTGCGCTAGCAATCCCATTTTTAACTTTTGTACTATTATAATCGCTATAATCACGTTTTATGGTAATTGGTTTTATGTGACTCCTATGTTTTTTTATGGATTTTAGGTATTCGACTCCAAGTATATTATTTGGATTATTTAATATTTCAGAATATTTTTTAGAAGTTCCAAAATATTGAGAAAGAGCAATTTCTCTTGCTTTAGGATATGAAATTCCAGACTTTAATTGAGCTGTAATTAAATTTGAAAATTCTTTTGGTTCTTTATATAAAATATTTGCTACTTCATTTAAAGAGTTGATTTCTCCAATTTCACTTCCAAAAGAAACGTAATCTACAACTCCTAGACTGTTTAAAATTTTTATAGCACCATCTGCAAAGTTTTCAGCACTAGAGATAGCATAAATAGTAGGAAGTTCTATTACTAAATCTATTCCATTTTTTAAAGCCATTTCAGTTTTTACCCATTTGTCTACTAAAGATGTATTACCTCTTTGAACAAAATTACCACTCATTACTGCTACTGTGAAAGCAGATTTTGTAAGTTGTTTAGAAACTTCTAAGTGGTGTAGATGTCCATTATGAAAAGGGTTATATTCAGAAACAATACCTAAAATTCCATCCAAAATTAATCACCGCCTATATTGTAATATTTTAAATTTACTGATATAATATCATAGATTAAAAAAAAAGACAAATATAATCATAAAACAACTTAAAAGAAGGGAAAACTCATGAAAGAAGTTACAATTTATACAGATGGTGCATGTTCTGGAAATCCTGGTCCTGGTGGATGGGGAGCTATTTTAATGTATAATAATAACCAAAAAGAAATTTCGGGTGCTGAGAAAGAAACTACTAATAATATAATGGAGATAACAGCAGTTCTAGAGGCGCTTAAATTATTAAAAGAAGAATGCATAGTTAAAGTTTATAGTGATAGTGCTTATGTTGTGAATGCATTTAACCAAGGATGGATTTATAATTGGAGAAAAAATAATTGGAAAACAGCAAATAAAGAACCTGTTAAAAATAAAAATTTATGGGAAGAATTGTATGAATTAACACAAAAACATAAAGTTGAGTTTATTAAAGTAAAAGGTCATAGTGATAATGAATTTAATAATAGATGTGATTTTTTAGCAACAAGTGCAATAAAAACTTTATAATTGGAAAATATAGAAAAAGAAATATTATCCAATCTAAAGGAGGAACAATGAAAATTATAGGAATAACAGGAACTTCTGGTTCAGGAAAAACAACCTTAAGCCAGATTTTAAATAAAAGAGAAGATGTAGAACTAATTGATGCAGATAAAGTAGTAAGAGAAATGAGCGAGCCAGGTGCAGAATATTTGGAAGCTATAAAAAATACTTTTGGAGAAGAAGTATTTTTAGATGATGGAAACTTAAATAGAAAATCTTTAGCAAATAAAATTTATAATGATGGACAAGCTTTGGAATCTTTAAATAGATTAACTTTTAAATATGTAGTAACAGAGATTTTAAATAGAATAAGAAATATTAATGAAAAAAATATAAAATATATTGTTATAGATGCTCCACTTCTTTTTGAAGCTGGACTTGATAAACATTGTAATATTGTTGTTGCATTAATTGCAGATTATAATTTGAAAATCAAAAGAATTTGTATGAGAGATAATATAGATGAAAAAACTGCAGAAAGTAGATTAAATATTCAACATGAAGATTCTTTTTATACAGAAAAAGCAGATTATGTTATAAAAAACAATGAAAATTGTGATTTAGAAAAAGAAATTAATAAGATTTTAGAGTGGTAGAAAGGAAATATAATAATATAAAATGAAAGTTTCAGATTTTAATTATGAATTACCAAAAGAACTAATAGCTCAACATCCTTATGATAAAAGAGATGAAGCAAGACTAATGATATTAGATAAAGAAAATCAAAGCATAGAACATAAAGTTTTTAAAGATATAATAGATTACTTAAATCCAGGCGATTGTTTAGTAATAAATAACACAAAAGTTATACCAGCAAGATTATATGGAAAAAAAGATACTGGTGCTAATGTAGAATTTTTATTATTAAAAAGAATAGAAAATGATATTTGGGAAGCAATGGTAAGACCTGGACAAAAATTAAAAGCAGGTAGTAAAGTTATTTTTTGTGAAGGTATTTTAAAGGCAACAATACTTGAAGTTTTAGAAAATGGAAATAGAAAAGTTGAATTTGAGTATGATGGAATATTTAATGAGATTTTAGATCAAATAGGTCTTATGCCACTTCCACCATATATTACAGAAGCTACAAGAGAAGATAATGAAAAATATCAAACAGTTTATGCAAAATATGATGGCTCCGCAGCTGCTCCAACAGCAGGTCTTCATTTTACTGAAGAACTTTTAGAGAAAATAAGAGAAAAAGGAGTCGAAATTGCAAATGTAACTCTACATGTTGGAATAGGAACTTTTAGACCAGTAAAAGTAGAAAATGTAGAAGAACATGAAATGCATTCTGAACATTATTACATAAAAGCAGAAGATGCTGAGAAAATAAATTTGACTAAAAAAACTGGGCATAAGGTAATTTCAGTTGGAACAACTTCTTGTAGAGTTTTAGAATCTGTTGCAGATGAAAATGGTATGGTAAAAGAAATTGAAGGTGATACAAGTATTTTTATTTATCCAGGATATAAATTTAAATGTATAGATAGTCTAATAACTAATTTTCATCTTCCAGAGTCAACTTTAATAATGCTTGTATCTAGTTTAGCCGGAAAAGATTTTATAATGAAAGCTTATAATGAAGCTGTTGAAGAAAAATATAAATTTTTCTCTTTTGGTGATGCAATGTTTATTGTGTAAATATGGAGGAGTACATATGAAGAATGATCAAAATGAAAAATTACCACTGATTTCCAAAAGAAATTTAATTGATATTAATAATAAAAAAATATCTAAAAATTTTGTGGACTTTTTAAGAAGAAGTGGAAAAATTGCCAAAAATATTACCTTAAGCGGATTAGGAATAGCAAGTGCAGGAGTTTTATCAGTGTTTGGTGTTCCTGCTTTACCTACAATAGCTTTACTAGGAAGTGTATATTCTGGTGTAAAAGCTGCGAGTGAAACTATTTATAAGTCAGAACCTAGTTTAATGTTTGTTACAAGAAATAGTGGAAGTGGAGAAAAAATTATATCTCAAGATGCTTTGAAATTTCCTTCTTACTTAAGAGGTATAAACGTTAGTGATAAAGCTTGTATAATGGGATTACAAACATTAATAGGTTTTCAAAGATATAAAGTAGATGCAAAAATAAATGGGGATAGAATAATTGAATCAAATGGAAAAAGAGTGTATGAACAAGAATTTTCTACTATAACACACTCTGTTAATTTAAATAATTTAGAAGCTCTAGCAGAAGCGGGATATATTGAAATTATAAAAGAGGAAGAAGAATTTAATCATATACCATTAGAAAAAATGATTGGTATTAAACCAAGGCCACTAAAAAGTCTTTTAATAATGGAAAAAATAGGATTTTCTAATACAGATGGATTAAAGGAAATTTTTAATGCAGTAAAAAAAGGAGATAAAAAAACGTTAGATGACTTAAAAAAATCTTTTAAAAAAATTACATTTAGATTAACAGATAAAGATTTTGATTTTGAAGATATTTATAAAAAAGTGAATGGTTATACAGAGTATGCAAGCAAAGATGAAAATGAAGAATTAAAAAGATTAAAATCTATTTTTTATGATAGTAATAAAAGAGTACCTGGAGTGCTTTCTGGAAGAATGCTTAAAATAAAAAATAAAACAAGGATATATAAAGATAGAAAAAGAAAAATTAATATAAAATATGATAAATTTAATAGACCATATTTAGATTATAATGCAGAAGAGAGTTTTGGAGAGCGAATAGAAAGAGAGAATGGAATAGTTAGAATAGATAGAAATATTAAAGAAAAAGAAGAATCAAAAAAATCAAAAGAGAAAACTTTTGATGAACAGATAAAAGAAGGTGTAGATCCAATAAAACCATTAGAGATAAGACCTAACGAAGATATTAAAATAGAAAATTCAGATAAAAAAATAGAGTTTCCAGATGAAGAAAAATAAAGATTAATAATATTTAATTTGAGAGGTTTTATGATTATAGATGTAAAAAACAGAAATTTAAAAATAATATACGATAATAAAATTATAGAATTACCAGAAAACTTAAAAGAGAAGATAGATAAAAATTGGAAAACAGCAATAAAACAAACACCAGAATTATGGAATGGAGATATTTTTAGTGTAAGACTATTGACAGAAAATGAGACAGAAATAATTCTAGACTGTAGTAAGACAAATTATGCACATTATTTATATGATGAAAGAATTGGATGTCCTAAGGAATATGGAAATTATGGATTATCAGCTGGAATTTTTTTTGAAACCTCAGATGGATATTATGTTCTAGGAAAACTTTCAAAAACGACTTCTTTCCCAGAAGGTCTAACTATTCAAGGAGGTGCTGTAGATAAAAAAGATATAATAGAAAATGGAATAGTAGACATTGAAGCTACTATGAGAAGAGAAGCTATTGAAGAATTAAATTTCGATGTAAAAAATAAAGAACAAGTTGAAAATTATGAATTAAAATATATTTCTCCCGCAACAGATAAAATAAAAACTTATGAAATTATTTATAAGGGAATTTTAAAATTAGATTCAAAAGATGTGAGAAAACATTTTGAAAACTATTATAAGTATTTAAAAAGAAATAATTTAGAAATGGAATATGAAGAAATTATTCTTTTAAAAAAGGAAACAGCATTGGATGAATTAAAAAACATGAAAAATCCAAAAAGAAAATATGTATTAGATATTATAGAATTAGATTTTAGTAAAAAATAGAAAGGAAATGAAAATGAAACAAGCTATAACTTATGAACTATTACATACTTGTAAACAATCAGGAGCAAGAAGAGGTGTTATTCATACACCACATGGAGATATTCAAACTCCAATATTTATGCCTGTTGGAACACAGGCAACCGTAAAAGCAATGACACCTGAAGAATTAAAAGAAGAAGTAAAAGCACAAATTATTTTGTCGAATACATATCATTTATTTTTAAGACCAGGCCATGAACTTGTAAAAGAAGCTGGAGGTCTTCATAAATTTATGAATTGGGATAGACCAATTCTTACAGATAGTGGCGGATTTCAAGTTTTCAGTTTAGGTGAACTAAGAAAGATAAGAGAAGAAGGGGTTGATTTTAGGTCACATTTAGATGGCAGTAAAAAGTTTATTAGCCCTGAAATTGCTATGGAAATCGAAGAAGCCCTTGGAGCAGATATAATAATGGCATTTGATGAGTGCTGTCCATATCCTTCAACTTATGAATATACTAAAAATTCAATGGAAAGAACTACAAGATGGGCAAAAAGATGTAAAAAAGCACATAAAACAGTAGATAAACAAGGTTTATTTGGTATTATTCAAGGTGGATTTTATAAAGATTTAAGAAAACAAAGTGCAGAAGATTTAATAAAAATGGATTTTCCAGGTTATGCAATAGGAGGTATAAGTGTTGGAGAGCCTAAAGAAGAATTTTTAGATATTTTAAGATATACTACTCCATTAATGCCAGAAAATAAACCAAGATATTTAATGGGAGTTGGCACACCAGATTATTTAATTGAAGCTGCAATAGCAGGAATAGATATGTGTGATTGTGTACTTCCAACAAGAATTGCAAGACATGGAACAGCAATGACAAGTCATGGAAAATTAGTAGTTAGAAATGCAACTTATGAAAGAGATTTTTCACCACTTGATCCAGAATGTGATTGTTATACTTGTAAAAACTATACTAGAGCATATATAAGACATCTTATAAATACAAAAGAAATTTTAGGAATAAGATTATTATCAATTCATAACTTAAGATTCTTGACTAAATTAATGGAAAAGGTTAGAATAGAAATAGAGAATGATAATTTATTAAATTTCAGAGATGAATTTTATAAAAATTATGGTTACACAAAGGAAAACTAATAGGGGGATAAGATTATGAATTTAGAACAAAGTGATTCATATAAAGATGAAATTGAAAAAAATACTAGACGTAGAAAAGGTGTTATGCTTTCAATAGTATTGTGTGCTTTTTTGATAGCATTCCTTTTTATAATAATAATGATTTTAAAATATCAAGATTCTATAACAGAAAAATTGTTTTTGGATGATAAGCAAATTGCTATACCTGCAGATTTATATAGAGATATTGATGGAACTACATATATAAATTTAAAAGAAATAGCTTCAATATTAGGATATTCATATACAAAAGGAGAATATAATAAGTTTAATGAAAATGAAGATAGTGCCTATTTAGAAAATGATTTTGAAATAGTAGCAATATCAGCTGAAAGAACAAAATATGAAAAATATTTAAACCCTAATATGGGAGACGATCTTCTTATTGCTGAAATACCGGTTTTAGCAAAATCAGATTCTGATTATTATGAAGTTTTTGAAATTGAAAAACCAATAAAATTTGTTGATAGTAATTTATATGTGCCGTTAGATTCGCTTGGAGATATGCTTAATATTCAAATTAGCTGGACTCAATATAGAAAAAAAATATATAGCTTAGAATATATTATTAACAAGTCTAAGAGTGTAATTGCAAAATTAGAATATAACCAAATAAGTGGATATTATGAAAATTTAAGAGCTTTATTATATGGCTATGCGATAGTAGGAAATGGAACAACTGGTGCAGACGGAAAAGAAGAGAAAGCTAGTACAGCTTTTGGTGTAATTAACTTACAAGATGGAAAAGAAACAATAAGTGTTAAATATAATGATATAAAATTTATACAAAATTCAAAAGAATTTTATGTTACTACTTCAACAGGAACAGATAATAATAGTAAAGAAAGTACAAAAAGAATGGGAATTTTATCAGCTGATGGTGGTACTATCTTACAACCAAAATATGAAGAAATTTCTGTTTTAGATGCTGAAAACCAATTATATTTAGTAAAATTAAATGAAAAATATGGTGTTATAAATAGAAAAGGCGAAGAAGTTGTTTATGTTGAATATGAAGAAATTGGATATGATGTAACAGACTTTAAAAATGAAGACATAGAAAATCCAGCAATATTATTCGGAAAGGTTATTCCTGTAAAAGGACTTAGTGATGATGGGCTATTAAAATATGGATTATATAATTTAGATGGAGAATTAGCTTTATCTGTAAGTTATGACTCTTTAGGGTATAAAGTTGTTGATGATAAAAAGGCTTCAACGAGAGAAAGCAATGTTCTATTAATTCCTTCATCAGTTGGAATAAATGGTATAGTTGTTTGTTTAGACGGTTTATATGGTATTTTTGATGTAAATAAAGAAGAACTTATATTGCCTTGTGCATATACTAAAATTTATTCTATAACAAGATCAGGAGTAACAACTTATTATGCTGAATTTAATGGACAACAACTTGATTTAGCAGAATATTTGAAAGAAAATAATTTAGTAAGTGTTGAAGAGACTGAAGATAGTGATGCTGAAGATGATAATACAAATACTAATACTGTAACAAATACAACGACTTCAGAAGAAAATAAAGATGTTGTAGAAGATGAAACACAAAGTGGAAATACTGAAGATGAAGTTAATCAAGGAGATGTAGAAACTCAAGAATAATGGAATATAAAAGTTAAAATCTTCATAGTAAAAAGAATAAAAAAGATTTCTATAAATATAATGTTATAGAAATCTTTTTGTTTTATTTTAGGAGGTTTATATGAAGGTTTTTATAAGAGAAATTATTTTTTCAATTCTATGTTCTTTATTACTTATTTTAATATTATCTATATTACTAAGTACAACAAAATTAAATGAAAATCTAGTTAATCCAATAACAATGGGAATAGTTTCGCTATCACTTTTTTTAGGAGGATTTAGAGTTTCAAAAAGTAAAAAAGAAAAAGGGATAGTTTTTGGTGCATTACTTGGTGCAATTTATATGTTAATTCTTTATATTATCTCAAGTTTTGTAAATTTTGATTTTAGTTTAAATATAAATTCAATAGTAATGATAATTTTGGGCGTATTAGGAGGAGCAATAGGTGGTATAATAGGTGTTAATTTTTAAAATATTTAGTAAATTTAATTAAGTATATAATTTTCAAAATATTAAAAAAATATGTTGATATTTTTTATGTTTTAATATACAATTTACAAGGATATATTAAACTAAAAAATAGATTTACATAACACTATTTTACAAAGGAGGAAATATGATAACTTATGAAGATGTTGTAAATAACCCTGAAGTTAGAGAACTTATAAAAAATGCTCAGAAACAACTAGACATATTGGGATATACAGAACATTCTGCAAGACATGTAACGTTAGTTGCAGAAAGAGCAGAGTATATTTTAAGAGCTTTAGGTTATGATGAACATAGAATTGAACTTGCCAAAATTGCAGGTTATATGCATGATATTGGAAATTCAGTAAATAGAGTTGATCATGCACATTCAGGTGCAATACTTGCTTATAATATTTTGAAAGATATGAACATGGATGTTGAAGATAGAACTGAAATTATGATGGCAATAGGAAATCATGATGAAGCTACTGGAACACCAGTTAGTGATATTTCAGCAGCTTTAATTTTAGCTGATAAATCAGATGCACACAGAAGTAGAGTATCGAAAAAAGATAGAAGTTTATTTGATAAACATGATGAAGTAAATTATGCTGTTACAAATTCTGAACTTAAAATTGATACAGAAGAAAGAAAGGCTATATTAAATTTAAAAATTGATACCAAAATTTGTCCAGTTATAGATTATTTTGAAATATTTATGGATAGAACTCAAATGAGCAAAAGAGCGGCAAAATATTTAGGATTATGGTTTGAATTAATTATAAATGATACAAACTTATTATAGGAGGTAATTATTTTGGAAAAGAGTTTAAAAACAATTAGAACAATAGCTATATTATTAATTGTAATTTTAATATCAATAATAGCTTTTGGTGGTTTATATCTTAAGACAAACGGAATATGGGTTAATGCATTACCTGAATTTAATTATGGTATGGAATTGTCTGGAATTAGAGAATTGAGATTTGTTTTAGATACTACTGAAGAAGAAAAGCAGGTTTATGTGGATGAAGAAGGAAATATATTAGGTGAAGTAAAAGAAGAAGCAAATACAATTTCTTTAGATACTGAGGAAAATACTGGAGAGGATACAACCACAGAAAATACAGAAAATCAAAATACTACTACAGATGAAACTACAGAAGTAGCTACTCCAAAAGAAGTGGATACACAGCCACAATATGCAAAAGAAACAAGAGTAGTTAAAGCAAATAATGATGAAGATATAAATATTGAAAATTTTGAGAAAACAAAAAAGATTATTCAAGACAGATTAGAATCAATATCAGGATATGAATATAATATTAGATTGAATACAGTTACAGGAGAATTAGTTGTAGAGCTTCCTGATGATGATAATATTGAACTAGAAGAATCATTAATTACTACTATTGGAAAATTTGAAATTATTGATTCACAAACTGGAATTATTCTAATGGATAACTCAGATTTAAAATCAGCTGAGGTTTTAACATCAAGTACTGGTTCTGGATATCAAGCATATTTAAGCTTAAGATTTAATGACTCTGGAACAGAAAAAATAAAAAACATAAGTACAGAATATGTTGCTACAACAGATGCTGCTGGAACAGAAACAACCAAAAATATAACAGCAAGCCTTGATGGACAAGATATAATAACAACATATTTTGGAGAAGAAATTACAAATGGCCAAATGCAAATACCAATGGGAGAATTAATTACTGATTATAACCAATATCTTGATTATCAAAATAGAATAACAAGAATAGCAGATATAATTAGTTCAGAAACTATGCCACTTGCATATCAATTAAGTTCTGATAATTATATAAAATCATCTATTACGGATAATATGAAATTAATAGCTGAAATAGTTTTTGCAGTAATAATTGTAATTGTTACAATTTATATGACAATTAGATTTAAGTTTAAAAAAGGTTTCAAAAAAGCAATATTTGACATTGGTTATATTGCAATATTACTATTAATATTAAGATATACAAATGTAAATATAACTTTAAACTCACTAATTGCGTTTATTGCAGTAGTCGCTATAAATTATGTATTTAGCATAAAATTATTGAGTGCAGGAAATGATAGTAAAGCTGTTTTTGCAAATACAATGAAAGAATTATATCTTGTAATTATACCAGTTTGTATAATTGCTATAATATTTACTTTTATGTCTAGTTTAGTAATAAGTAGTATTGGAATGCTTTTATTCTGGGGATTATTTATACAAGCATTATATAATGCTTTATTAATACCAGTTTTAGATGTAGTCTAATTTTTAAATAATAATCTAGAATTTGATAAAGGAGAAGATATAATGAAGTTAAGTGGAGTAAAAAAAATATTGTTATTAGGATTAATTTTACTTATTATTGCTGGAACAGTTGTTGTAGCTTTAAAGGGA
Organism: uncultured Eubacteriales bacterium; assembly: GCA_902492015.1. GTDB lineage: Bacteria > Bacillota > Clostridia > TANB77 > CAG-508 > Scatovivens. The sequence goes on from CABUJR010000007.1 coordinate 17,460, forward strand.
TTTAATGTTTCTCTAACATGTAAACAACACGAGTCATTAAGTTTATATATTGGAAAACAAATAAATATGAATGATATAAAAGATATATGTAATGAAGTATTTGAAAACAAAAATTTTGTTTTAAAGGATGTTGAGTTATTTAATGATTCATTTAACATAAGTGTTGAGACAATAACAAACGAAGAAAAAGAAGAATTGATAAGTAAAATAAATGAAAAATATGGAACAAGCTTTGTAGCAGAAAACGTAAAAGTAAATACAAATGCAAATATAAGAATTAGAGATTTAGTAAAACCTTATTTAAAACCAGTTATTGTTAGTGCGGTTTTAATTGCAGTGTATTTAGTAATAAGATTTAGAAAAATAAGTGCATTTAAACTATTAGGTACGATATTGGCTGAAATTGTTTTGACAGAACTTGCTATCGCTAGTTTTATTGCAATAGCTAGAATTCCATTATCACCAATTTTAATTAATATAATGGCAAGTATTGCTGTGGTAGAATTACTTGTATATATAAATAAAAATGAAAAGAATGGAAAAAAAGTAACTGAATAAATATGTAAATTATAATTATCTTAAAATAAAGTAAAAATATGTAAAACTACTTGATTTTTAAGAAAAAGTATAGTAAAATAGCAAATGTAGCAATACCATAAACTTGGTTCTGAGAAAAAAACCTACTTTATACTCGGTTTATGGCAAATATAAAAAAATAGGAGGATTAAAAAATGACTAAAGAAAGAAAACAAGAAATAATCAATACTTATAAAAGAGAAGAAAATGATACTGGTTCACCAGAAGTTCAAATTGCTCTTTTAACAGAAAGAATTGCTGAATTAACAGAACATTTAAAAGTTCATCAAAAAGATAATCACTCAAGAAGAGGATTATTAAAAATGATAGGAAAAAGAAGAAATCTATTAAATTACTTAGCTAAAAAGGATATTAATAGATATAGAGAAATTGTAAAAAAATTAAATTTAAGAAAGTAAAAAAATGCTCATAATACTATTATAGTATTATGAGCTTTTTTACAATATAATAGAAAGCTTTATCAAATATTGATTTTTTAAAAATAATATAGTAAAATATATACGGCTATTTATTTGAAGAGTAGCTTGTATAATGTATTATATAAATAATATATTATAGAGGTTACATTTCAAATAAATAAAAATTAGTATTTAATTTTAAGAATACTAAGCTGTTAAAGTTTAGAAGGAGGAAATGTAAAATGTTTAAGACTTATAGTATGGAATTAGCAGGAAGAACACTTACTATAGAAACAGGAAAAATGGCAGGTCTTGCTAATGGAAGTGTTTTGGTTAAATATGGAGAAACAACTGTACTTGTAAATGTTACAGCTTCAAAAGAACCAAAAGAAGGAATAGATTTTTTCCCACTTTCAGTAGATTATGAAGAAAGATTATATGCGGTAGGAAAAATACCAGGAGGCTTCACAAAAAGAGAAGGAAAACCAACAGATAAAGCAATATTAACAGCAAGAGCAATTGATAGACCAATAAGACCTTTATTCCCAAAAGATTTTAGAAATGATGTTGTAGTTAGCTGTTTAGTATTATCAGTAGAACAAGATTGCTCACCAGAAGTATGTAGTATGATAGGAACTTCTGCTGCACTTTCAATTTCTGATATACCTTTTGGAGGACCAACAGCTGCGGTTGCAGTTGGATATGTTGATAATAAAATAGTAATAAATCCAACAGAAGAGCAAAGAAAAAATAGCAGATTAACATTAACAGTAGCAGGAACAGCAGAAAAAATAGCTATGATTGAAGCTGGTGCTGATGAGATACCTAATGATATAATGTTAGATGCTATAAAAACAGCACATGAAGAAATTAAGAAAGTATGTAAATTTATTCAAGATATAAAAGATGAAATTGGAAAACCTAAATTTGAATATAAATCTTTTGAAGTAAATGAAGAAGTTTACAATGTAATAGCAGCAGAATTTTCTGAAAGAATGAAACAAGATGTTCAAACACCAGACAAACCAGAAAGAGATGCAAAAATAGATAAACTTACAGAAGATGTAAATAATTGGTATATTGAAAAATTTGGTGAAGAAAAAGCTAAAGAAGATAAAGCAGATATAGGACAAGCAATATATAAATTAGAAAAGAAAACTGTTAGAAAATTAATATTAGAAGAAGGAAAAAGAGTAGATGGTAGAGGAATTTATGATATAAGACCTTTATCATGCGAAGTTGGTTTAATTCCAAGAGTACATGGTAGTGCATTATTTAATAGAGGAAGAACACAAGTAATGTCAATAGTAACACTTGGAATGAAGAGTGAAGAACAAATATTAGATGGACTAGATACAGAAGAATCTAAAAGATATATGCATCAATATAATTTTCCAGGTTATAGTGTAGGTGAAGCAAAATCTTCAAGAGGACCAGGAAGAAGAGAAATTGGACATGGTGCATTAGCTGAAAAGGCTCTAGTTCCAGTGCTTCCAAGCGTAGAAGAATTTCCATATAGTATAAGAGTAGTTTCTGAGATTTTAAGTTCAAATGGATCTACTTCACAAGGAAGTATTTGTGCATCAACACTTGCATTAATGGATGCTGGCGTTCCAATTAGAAAACCAGTTGCAGGTATTTCAACAGGATTAATTACAGATGAAAACGATCCAAGTAAATATGTAGTAATTACTGATATTCAAGGAATAGAAGACTTCTTTGGAGATATGGATTTTAAAGTTGGTGGAACAAAAGATGGTATAACTGCAATACAAGTAGATATAAAAGTTGATGGATTAAGCTATGAAATTATTGCTGAAGCTTTTGAAAGAACAGCTAAAGCTAGAGCTTATATATTAGATGAAATAATGGCACCACAAATTGCAAAACCAAGAGAAGAAATTTCTAAGTATGCACCAAAAATTATTAATATGAAAATAAATCCTGAAAAAATAAAAGATGTTATTGGTTCTGGTGGAAAAGTTATCAATAAAATAATTGAAGAAACTGGGGTTAAAATTGATATTGAAGAAGATGGAACAGTATTTATATATTCAGATGATATAGATTCTGCAAAATCTGCACAAAGAATAATAGAAGAAATTACTAGAGAAATTGAAGTTGGTGGAATTTATACAGGCAAAGTAGTAAGAATAGCAACATTTGGAGCATTTATAGATTTAGGTGGAGGAAAAGAAGGCTTACTTCATATTTCTAAGATAGCAAAAGAAAGAATAAATAAAGTTGAAGATGTATTAAAATTAAATGATGAAGTTACTGTTAAGGTTTACGAGATTGATGATCAAGGAAGAATTAATTTAACAAGAAAAGATTTATATACAGACTCAGAAGAATAAAAAATAGCAGAACAAATTATTTTAGAGTTTAGTTTTAGCTCAAAAAATAATTGTTCTGCTTTTTTATTTATTTTGTTCTTATTTCAAATACCGTTTTTTTGATTTATTAGTTTTTATAAAATTTACAAATTTTGTTTATTTTAACAATATATGTCAAGAAATAGAGAAATTTTACTTGTAATAAAATTTTGAAAATTTTATATAATATAAGTATAAAATAATAAAAATACTAAATAAAATGAATTAAACGAGATACTTATAAAACTACGGAATATAAGTTTTTATAATAAAAATGAATTATTATGATTTTATTAATTTTATATAAAAAACTTGAAATATTTTCTAAATACTGCTATAATAGAAAAAGAGATGAAAAAAGGATGTGTTTTGCGCATTTTTCCTTAGGGATAAGCAAGATTAGAGAATATTAATTAAAATTAAAAGGAGTATAAAAATGAAGTATTTATATCTTCTACAACAAGCTTTGATATGGATAATAACAATTTATTGGGCATATCAAATTATTGTAAGTTTTTGTTCTTTAATTAAATTAAAGGATAAGAAATTAATAGTAGAAAAAAATCACAAATTTATGGCTATAGTCCCAGCACACAATGAAGAAGCTGTTATTAAAAATTTAGTGGATAGTTTAACAGATCAAGATTATCCTAAAGAGTTATATGATATTTATGTTATTGCAGATAATTGTACAGATAGAACAGCAGAAATTGCTAAATCAGCTGGTGCAATAGTATTAAAAAGATTTGATGAAGTAAATCAAACAAAAGGTCATGCATTAAATTGGTTTTTAAAACAAAAAATAGAAGAAAATGCAGATTATGACGCATTTTGTGTATTTGATGCAGATAATATTGTAGATAAAAATTTCTTAAAAAATATGAATAAAAAACTTTGCCAAGGTGAAGAAGTTGTTCAAGGATATAGAGATATTAAAAATCCAACAGATTCTTGGATTTCAGCAGGATATGCTATATTTTATTGGATGATGCATAGATTTTATCATTTAGCAAGATATAATTTAGGGTTATCACCTTTATTAAATGGTACAGGATTTATGGTAAAATTTGATGTTATAAAACCAGATGGATGGCAAACAGTTACTTTAACAGAAGATATTGAATTTTCCTTAATAAATATTGCACAAGGAAGAAAACTTGGTTGGGCAGTAGATGCTATTGTTTATGATGAACAACCAACTACTTTTAAACAAAGCTGGTCACAACGTTCAAGATGGACAGTAGGACATCTTCAATGTATGAAAACTTATACAAAAAGCCTTGCTAAAGGTGTAAAAGAATATAAATCTTTAATGAATTTTGATGGTTTATTATATATGTTTGGTATTCCAATGATGTTACTTACATTCTTATTATTAGGTGTAAACACATTGCTATATCTAGGTGCAGAAATGACTATTGCAGAGTTGATTGGTAACTTTGCTAGATATTTGATAGCAACATTTATTTTACCAGTTATAACAGGAACAGCAATAATGGCACTAGAAAAGAAGAACATAAAACCTATGATTGGTGGAATTTTATGTTATCCTTTGTTTTTAGGTTCATGGATTTTAATAAACATAAAATGTTTAGTTAAACCAGATACAAAATGGGAAAAAATTGAACATGTTAGAGATATTAATATAAAAGAAGTAACAACAAGTACAAATGTTTAAATTTTAAGTTGTTAATATGTGATATAAAATGAGGTAGAAGATTTTGAATTTTCTACCTTTTTTTACTTGTAAAAAGTACAAAAAAATGATAGTATAAGAAAAGAAAATTTAATATTGTAGAAGGGAAGTTTTAATGGAGGATATTGAAAAAGAGTTACAAGAAATTATAAATAGAAAAAATATCTTTAAAAATGAGCCTATGGAAAAACATACTTCTTTTAAAATAGGTGGAACAGCAGATTATTTTGTAAAAATAACTTCTGTGGAAGAATTAAAAGCTATCCTAAATTTTACAAAACAAAAGAATATACCATTAACAGTAGTTGGCAATGGAACTAACATATTAGTAAGAGAAGCTGGAATTAGAGGTATTGTTATAAAGCTTGAATTAAAAGATTTTAAAATAAAAAGATTGTCAAATGAAATTTTAATTACAGCAGAAGCAGGAATGACACTTGCAGCTTTAGCTAATATTGCATTAAAGGAAGAAATTGGCGGACTTGAATTTTTATCAGGTATACCAGGAACTATAGGTGGAGCTCTTCGTATGAATGCGGGTGCTTATGGTAAAGAAATGAAAGATATTGTACTTAAAACAAGATATATGACTTATGATGGCAAAATAAAAACTTTAGATTTAAAAGAACATAATTTTGAATATAGAAATAGTATTTTTTCGAAATTAAATGCAATAATTATTGATACAACACTAAAACTTGAAAAAGGCGAAAAATTTGAAATACAAAACAAGATGGAAGAATATTCTAAGTTAAGAAAAGAAAAGCAACCACTTGAGTATCCTAATGCAGGTAGTACTTTTAAAAGAGTAGGAGATAAAATTACAGCAAAAATGATAGATGAATGTGGACTTAAAGGATATAGTGTTGGTGATGCTGAGATTTCTACAAAACATGCTGGTTTTGTAGTAAACAAAGGAAAAGCAACTGCTACAGATATTTTAAAGTTAGTAGAATATGTAAAAGATAAAGTTAAAGAAAAATTTAATGTAGATATAGAATTAGAAATATTAGTATTAGGAGAGGAAAAATAATGAAATCTTTTTTAGAATGGTTTAAAGCAAGTACTAAAGTTAAACGCTGGATACTATTAATAATTTTTGGTATAATTCTTACTTGTTATGGAATTGCTAAAATTTTGGTATCAGAAGAAATAACTTTTTTTGAGCTAGGAAAAGTAATAGTAATATTTGTTATAGGTTTTATTGCAATTATTACAAGTATAGTTTTTATACAAAAAAGAAGTTTAGAAATAATTATAGAAGCAAATAATACTACAACAGAAAAAGGTAAAAAAGCTAAATTAAATATTAAATCTTTAATTTTTAATAAAAAGGTTTATGAAGAAGGACCTAAAGTTGTTATTATTGGTGGTGGGCAAGGCTTAAATACTGTTATTGAAGGATTTAAAAAATATACTAATAATATAACAGCAATAGTAACTATGTCTGATTATGGAAATATTCCAACAGCTTCAAGAAAAGCATTAGATACTTTACCTTTAAAAGATATAAAAGATAGTATTATTGCTATGTCTGATAAAGAAGAAATTATGAGAAAACTTATGAATTGGAATTTTAAGAATGAAAGATTATCAGGCTTAAATTTTGGTGATATATATTTAACAGCAATGAATGAAATATATAGCAATATTTCAGAAGCTATATTAAAAAGTACAGAGGTTTTAAATATATCAGGTAGAGTTATGCCAGTAACTTTAGATGAAATAACTATTTGTGCAGAGCTTACAGATGGAACAACTATAAAACAAAAAGATAGGATTCCTGAAATTGTAGAACAAAAAGTAGAATCTATTAATAGAATATATATTTCTCCATCAAATTGTAGACCGGCACCAGGAGTTATAGAATCAATTCAGGATGCTGATGTTATTATAATTGGACCAGGTAGCTTATATACAAATGTATTACCAAATCTTTTAGTAAAAAATGTTTCAAGAGCTATAAAAGATAGTAAAGCAATGAAATATTATATTTCAAATATTATGACAGAACCTGGACAAACAGATAATTATTCTTTGTCTGAACATTTGAAAGCTATAAAAGAACATGTAGGAACAGGAATAATTGATTACTGTTTAGCAGATACAGGTGAAGTAGTACCAGAATACATCAGAAAATACAATAAAGAAGGTTCTGATATTGTAGATATAGATATGAAAAACATGGCTACATATAATGTAAGAGTAATACAAAAAAATATGTCTTGTATTAAAGATGGTAAAATTAGACATAATCCAGATATTATTGCAGCAACAATAATTGAAATGATTTGTAATGATTTAAGATTCCATGATATGCAAAATAATACAGAATATTTATTATTGCAATCAGTATTAAAAGATCAGAAAAAATTACAATTAAAAGAAGAAAAAAGAAGAAAAAAACAAGCAAGCAAACCACAGAAAAAATCAAGAGAATTAAAAAAGGATAGTAAATTTAAAGAAAAATATAGAGATAGAGTTGAATCAATTCAAAATACAGATAAGAAAATAAAAGAAAATAGAAAAATAGCAGAAGAAATAAACAAAATGGAAAAAGATAAGAGAAGTTCTATAGAAAAAAATAATATTCCTGAAAGAAGAAGCACATCAGGAAGAGGAAGAAGAGAAAATACTAGAAAATTACCAAGAAGAAATAAATAAAAAAAGGAAGAGTACAAATGAAATTAAGTAAGAAAAAAATTGATTTAAGAGATTGTTTAAATAAAGAATGGGTCATAACAAATGGATTAGGAGGGTTTTGTTCATCAACAGTAATTGGTGCAAATACAAGAAGATATCATGGACTTTTAGTAGCACCATTAATACCACCTGCTCAAAGACATGTACTGGTTTCAAAATTAGATGAAAAAATCGAAGTAAATGGTGAAGAATATAATTTATATACAAATATTTGTAAAAATTATATTTCAGATGGATATAAAAATCTTGATAGTTTTGAAAAAGAATATTTACCAGTTTTTACCTATAAAGTTAAAGATATAAAAATAACAAAAACAATATCAATGATATATGGAAGAAATACAGTTGTTGTACAATATAAAGTAAAAAACGGAAAAAACGATATTAAACTAACTTTAGCACCAGTTGTTCATTTTAGAGATTTTCATCAAATGACTCCTAATCATGATTTTTCTGTTATACAAAAAATAGATAAAAATAAAATTAGATTAGAAATTGATGGGAATATAAGTACACCAATATATATTTTTTCTAATAGTGGAAGTTATATCAAGCATGAAAAAGATATTTTTAAAAACATGTTATATTTAAAAGAAGAAGAGAGAGGATTTGCACCTGAAGAAGATTTATTGGTTCCAGGTAGATATGAAATAAATATAAAAGCAAAAGAAAATAAAGAAATAACTTTTGTTGCTTCACTTGAAGATAATACTGAACAAGTAGATAGTAATAAAGTTTTTAAAGACGAAATAGAAAGATTGAAAAAAGTTGTAGACAATTCTGAACTATTAATAAAAAAACAAAGATTAACTAAAACAGAAAAAGATTATAATTTGCTTATTCAAGATTTGGTTATAGCAGCAGATAGTTTTGTTATAAATAGACCTACATTTGGAACTCATTCTATAATAGCTGGTTTTCCTTGGTTTTTGGATTGGGGTAGAGATACTTTAATTGCTTTTGAAGGATTACTTTTAGTTACTAAAAGATTTGATCTTGCAAAAGAAATCTTATTAACATTCACAAGAGATATAAAATTTGGACTTGTTCCAAATGGTTATTCAGGGTTTGACAATAGACCATTATATAATAGTTCAGATGCTTCACTTTTACTATTTGAACAAGTTAATAAATATTTGCAATACACAAAAGATTATGATTTTATAAAAGATAATATATATGAAAAATTAAAAGATATAGTAGAAAATTATGAAAAAGGAATTGATTTAGATGGCAATAATATTTTCATAGATGAAGATGGATTATTATCTTCTGGAACAGAAAATACTCAAAATACTTGGATGGATGTAAAAATAGGAGATTATGCAGTGACTCCAAGAAATGGAAAAGTAGTTGAACTTAATGCATTATGGTATAATGCTTTAAAAACTTTAGAAAATTTGGCAAATAAATTTGAAGGAAAAGAAATTTCAGATATTTATAAGAAAAAAGCTTCTAATCATCAAAAAGAATTTAAAAAACAATTTTTCAATAAAAAGAAAAAATCATTGTATGATGTTATTGGAGATGATAAAATAAGACCAAATCAATTATTTAGCATTTCTACAACATATCCTGTACTTAAGCCATCATCAGAAGTTGGAAAAACTATATTAAAAACAGTTACAACAAAATTATTAACAAAATATGGTTTAAGAACTCTTGCTAAAAATGAAGATGGATATGTTCCATGTTATGAAGGTAATCCAGTAAAAAGAGATATGAGCTATCATCAAGGTACAGTATGGGTTTGGCTTTTAGGCTTATATGCAGATGCTTTTAAAAATGTAATAGATGATGAAAAAGATAGGTTGGAAAAAGAAAAATTAATAATAGAATATGAAAAATTTATGAAAAATGTATATACAACTTTTAAAACAGAAGTATATAATCCTGAAGGAATTGGAACAATTTCTGAGGTATATAATGCACAAGCACCATATAAACCAGGCGGAACTTTTTCACAAGCTTGGAGTGTTTCAGAAGTTTTAAAAATAATAACAAGAAATAAATAATTTTACAAAAGCGAACTTTTTATAAAAATGTATATGAGTTCGCTTTTATTAAAGTAATATAGGAGGAATCAATGGAATTAAAAAATTTAAAAACAAAGTTTTTAGGAAGAAATATTTTGCATTTTGAGACTATAGATTCTACTCAAAAATATATAAAGGAAGAATCAGCTCAAAATATAACAAACGGCAGTCTAGTTATTGCAGATACTCAAAGTGCTGGAGTTGGTACACATGAAAGAAAATGGTTTACAGGAAATAATGAAAATATAGCTATGTCTTTTGTCTTATATCCAGAAGCAGATATAAAAGTATTTTCTAATCTTACCCAATTAATAGCAGAGTGTATTATTAAGACAGTAAAAACGTTATATGGTTATGAATTAAAAATGAAATTTCCAAATGATATAATTTGTAATGAAAAAAAGATAGCAGGAATATTAACAGAGAGTAATACTATTGGAGAAAAAGTAAAAAAAATAATTATAGGAATTGGATTTAATGTAAATCAAATTGATTTTCCAGAAGACTTAAAAGATATAGCAACATCATTAAAAAAAGAATTTTCTAAAGATTTTTCAAAAGAAGAAATAATTGTAGAATTTTTAAATGAATTTGAGATAGAATATTTAAAACTTTTAGATGAGTATAATATAGATGAGAGGAAATAATAAGCACGATGAAAGAAATTAAACCTTTTTATGCAATTTTAGATGAAATATGTAAAGAAAAAAACATAGAGCAAAATCTATTATCTTATGGTTGGATAAGAGAATTGAAAAAAAATGACAGAAGACATTATGTTATGAGATATCAATTTGATTTAAATAGTGCAATTTCTTATAATATAGCAGGTGATAAATTTGCTACTTATGAAGTTTTGAAAGCAAATAATGTACCAACAATAGAGCATAGAATGATATTTAATCCTAAAACTAGAAGTATGTATTATAAAAATAAATTCATAGAATCAGCAAAAGATCTTTTAATAAAAAATGATAATAAAATAGTAATAAAAGCAAATGATTCTTGTGAAGGAAAAGATGTTTATTTTTGTACCACAGAAGAAGAAATAGAAGAAAAAATCAGAAAATTATTTATTGAAAAAAATGATACATTAAGTGCTTGTCCATATTTAGATATAGATTTTGAGTATAGAGCTATATATTTATATGGAGAAATCATATATGTTTATAAAAAAAGAAAAGCCTATGTTATAGGTGATGGAACAAAGAAACTAGATGATTTAATTAAAGAAAAATTTTCAAATAACATTGATTTAATAAGAGAATTGGATTTAGAATATATTCCTCAAAAAGGAGAGGAAGTTACAATATGTTGGAAGCATAATTTATATAATGGAGCAGAGCCTATCTTAATAGATGAAACTGATGAATTTGTAGAAGAGGTGAAAAAGCTTGCAGCATCTGCGGGAAAGGCAACAAATATGAAATTTGCAAGTATAGATATTGCAGTAACCTCTGATAAAAAAGTTTTAGTAATGGAAATTAACAAAAGCGTATGTATGAATAAATTTGCACAGATGGTTCCAGAGGGATATAAGATTGCTAAAGAGATTTACTCAAAAGCGATAGATAAGATGTTTGAATAAAATTACATACTATAAATATAGATTAAAATAAAAAAATATAGCTTTAAAAAATAAATAATTATAAAGCTATATTTTAATTTTATGTCTAATTTATTTAAAATATAGGTTTAAAATAGATATGTCACATGTAAATTGAAAATAAAATATTGAAAGAGAACAATCCAAATGATATTGTTTAAATAACGACAAATAAACAAGAAAGGAGTGATCTCTTTCAATATGAGTAATAATATCATACAAAGATTAAAATATAAAGAGTCTATCGTAAAATTTTCATATAAATATGGTGTAACAAAAACAGCAATAAAATATGGAGAATGCAGAAGAACAATATATAGATGGAGAAAAAGATATGATGGAACATTAGAAAGTCTTAAAGATTATTCACGTAAACCACATTACCATCCAAATCAGCATACGGAAGCAGAAATTAAATTAATAAAACAATATAAAGCAAACAATAAAAATACAGGATTAGTAGTGTTGTGGGTTAAATTAAGACGAGCAGGATATACACGAACAATTCAAGGTTTATATCATGTAATGAGAAGGATGGAAATATATAAAAAAGCACCAAGTAAAAAGAAAGAAAAGCAACCAATGGAGTGGGTTTCAGGAACATTTCCAGGGGATAAAGTACAGATAGATGTAAAATATGTTCCCCAAGAATGTTTGACAAAAGAATTAAAAGATAAAGGTGAAAAATTTTATCAATATACAGCAATAGACGAGTTCACAAGAAAGCGTTATACATGGTTTACAAATGAACATAGCACATATATGTCTAGTGAATTTGTAAAAAGACTTATAAAGTATTTTCCATTCAAAGTAGAAACAATTCAAACAGATAATGGATTTGAATTTACAAATAGATTAAGTTGGAATGCATTTTCGAGAAATAAAAAGACAATGTTTGAAGAAACATTAAAAGAATTAGGAATAAAACACAAATTGATAAAACCATATACCCCAAAAGAAAATGGACGAGTAGAAAGAAGTCATAGAAAAGATCAAGAGCAGTTTTATTATGAAAAAAAATTTTATAGTTTAGAAGATTTAAGAAATCGAGGAGCAGATTGGAGAAAGGAATATAATAATTTTCCAATGAGACCACTAGGATGGTTGAGTCCCAACGAGTTCTTAAAAAGATATAAAAGTCAAGGAGAATCAGTATAAGCAATAAAGGATGTTCAAACAATACTAATTTCAAAAAAGTGTGACATATGATTGACTAACCCACAAATTTTATGTCTAATTTATTTAAAAAAACTTGACAGTTTACAATAATACATATAAAATAATAGCATAGGATAAAATACAATATAAATTATATAAATATTGAATTAAATTTATGAATAATTTTGTTGTACATTGAAAATTTAATAGAAAAGAGGTAAAAGTAATTATGCAAGTTTTAATTATCGTTGCCACTCTTCTAATCTCAGCTGTAATTTTTATACCTGTTGGGGTAATTATAAGAAAAAGAATTGCAGAATCTAAAATACAAAGTGCAGAAAGTGAAGCTAAAAGATTAATCGAAAACGTAAAGATAGAAGCAGAAAATTTAAAGAAAGAAGAATTGATTAAAGCTAAAGAAGAAGTACTACAAATCAGAAATGAATTAGATCAAGAGATTAAAGAAAGAAGAGGGGATATTCAAGCACAAGAAAGAAGATTAATACAAAAAGAAGAAAATCTAGAAAAACGTGTAACTATTTTTGATAGCAAAGAAAAAGAATTAGAAAGAAAATTTGCTGACAATGAAGAAAAAAGAGTTGAACTTGAAAAACTTTATGAAAAAGAATTAGAAGAGTTACAAAGAATTTCTGGATTAACACAAGAACAAGCAAAACAACAATTATTAAATGATTTGGACAAAGAACTAACACAAGAAAAAGCAGCAATAATTAGAGAAAAAGAGATAAAAGCTAAAGAAGAAGCAATAAAAAATGCTAGAGAAATTGTAGCTTTTGCAATTCAAAAATGTGCTGCTGATCATACATCAGAAACTACTGTATCAGTTGTTTCACTTCCAAATGATGAAATGAAAGGAAGAATAATTGGTAGAGAGGGTAGAAACATAAAAGCATTAGAAACACTTACTGGAATAGATTTAATAATTGATGACACACCAGAGGCTGTAATAATTTCTGGATTTGATCCACTAAGAAGAGAAGTTGCAAGAATAGCAATAGAAAAACTTATTGAAGATGGAAGAATTCATCCAGCTAAAATTGAGGAAATGGTTGAAAAAGCAAAAGAAGAAGTTGCAACAACAATAAAAGAAGAAGGTGAAAGAGCTGCACTAGAAACAGGTGTTAACAATCTTCATCCAGATATTATTAAACTAATAGGTAAATTAAAATATAGAACAAGTTATGGCCAAAACGTATTAAATCACTCTATTGAAGTTTCTAATTTAGCTAGAATAATGGCAGAAGAATTAGGAATAAATTCAAAAATAGCAAGACGTGCTGGGTTATTACACGACTTAGGAAAAGCATTAGACCATGATATGGAAGGAACACATGTTGAATTAGGTGTTGAAGTTCTTAAAAAATATAAAGAAAATGAAACTGTAATAAATGCAGTAGAAGCACATCATGGTGATGTTGAACCACTTACATTAGAAGCTGTTTTAGTACAAGCTGCTGATGCAATATCTGCTTCAAGACCAGGTGCTAGAAGAGAAACTTTAGAGACTTATATCAAAAGATTAGAAAAATTAGAAGAAATTGCTGATTCTTTTGATGGAGTGGAAAAATCTTTTGCTATTCAAGCTGGACGTGAGGTAAGACTAATTGTAAAACCTGAAAAAGTTTCAGATAGTGATATGGTAGTAATGGCAAGAGAAGTGGCTAAAAAAGTTGAAAATGAAATGGAATATCCAGGACAAATAAAAGTAAATGTTATTAGAGAATCTAGAGTAATTGACTATGCAAAATAATTAATAAAAAAGATAGAAGAAATTCTATCTTTTTTTGTTTTGAACTATTGACATTAATAGTGTTTCAACATATAATAGCCATATAACGTGCGTAGGAGGTTCAAAAAGCTAAATGTCAAATAATGCCTTATATTCTTTTAACAATAAATACGATAATTTTTCTGATGAAGAGTTAATTGCTCAAATAAGAAAAGGTGATTTGAAAGCACAAAATTATTTGTTGGAAAAATATAGGAATTTAGTTAATATGAAATCAAATCGCTTTTTTTTAGTTGGTGCAGAAACAGACGACATGGTACAAGAAGGAATGATAGGGCTTTTTAAAGCAATACAATCTTTTGATTTAGAAAAAAACAATTCTTTTAAAACTTTTGCAAATTTATGCATAGAAAGACAGTTAATTACAGCAATAAAAACATCAAATAGACAAAAACACATGCCACTTAATTCTTCATTTTCACTAAATACATCAGCTTATGATGAAAATGATGATACAAGTGTGATGGAAGTATTAGATACAAAATTTGTGGAAGATCCATTAGATACAATCACAAAAAAAGAGTATTTGGAATTTATTGAAAATAAAATAGATAAAAACTTGAGTTTGTTTGAAAAACAAGTTTTAAATAGATACATACAAGGTGAAACTTATATAGATATTGCAAGTAAGTTAAATTCACCAGTAAAATCAATCGATAATGCCATACAAAGAATTAGAAAAAAGGCTATAAAATGTTTAAATGAAGAAGAATAATTTTTCATTTGATAAATGTATTTTAGAAGGAAATTTAAGTAATAATTTAGTATAAAAAATAAACTAATTTTATAGTTAGTTTATTTTTAAATGCCCTCTTAGCTCAGGTGGTAGAGCACTTCCTTGGTAAGGAAGAGGTCGGCAGTTCAAGTCTGCTAGTGGGCTCCATTTTTATATAATAGTAAAGTCATTTGAACTTTCTATTATATAAAGGCTTTGCTAAATAGTGTACACAAATTTTATGAACAAAATTTGGAACTAGAGCAAAAACGTGGATTTATGCATAAAATTTTTGTTCTGTAATTTTTATAATAATACCACATTTGTTCTAAAAAGATTTATAAAAAAATTAGAAAGGATAAAATATAATATGAAAATAGGAATAGTAGGGCTTCCAAATGTTGGAAAAAGCACTTTATTTAACAGTATAACAAAAGCAGGAGCAGAATGTGCTAATTATCCTTTTTGCACAATAGAGCCAAATGTTGGTGTTGTAGCAGTGCCAGATGAAAGAATTGAAAAATTGGCAGAAATTTACAAACCACAAAAGGTCACAAATGCTATGGTAGAGTTCGTTGACATTGCTGGGCTTGTTAGAGGAGCAAGTAGAGGCGAAGGATTAGGAAATAAATTTTTATCACATATAAGAGAAGTTGATAGTATTTTGCAAGTAGTTAGATGTTTTGATAACTCTAATATAGTTCATGTTGATGGAAGCATAGATCCTATAAGAGATATTGAAACAATAAATCTTGAATTAATTTTTGCAGATTTGGAAACAATAGAAAAAAGAATAGATAGAGCAAAAAAATTATTAAAAGCAGATAAAAAATATCAATTTGAAGTAGAAACTTTAGAAAAAGTAAAGGAAGCTTTAGATAATGGAAAATGTGCCAGAACTTTATCTTATACTGATGAAGAAAAAGAAGTTTTAAGAGAATGTTTCTTATTAACAATGAAACCAGTATTATATGTAGCAAATATTTCAGAAGATGAAATAGAGAATCCAGAAGAAAATGAAAATGTAAAAAAAGTAAAAGAGTATGCTGCAACTGAAAATGCAGAAGTAATACCTCTTTGTGTGAAGATAGAAGAAGAATTAAGTGCTTTAGAAAAAGAAGATAAAATGGAAATGTTATCAGCTTTAGGGCTAGAAGAATCAGGATTAGATAAGCTTATTAAAGCAAGTTATAGATTATTAGGATTAATGTCTTTTTTAACTGCTGGAGAACCAGAAGTTAGAGCATGGACAATTAAAATTGGAACAAAAGCTCCACAAGCAGCAGGGAAAATTCATTCAGATATTGAAAGAGGATTTATAAGAGCAGAAGTTATATCATTCGATGATTTTATGAGTTCCGGTGGTTCGATGGTTCAAGCAAAGGAAAAAGGATTAATTCGTTCAGAAGGAAAAGATTATATTATGCAGGATGGAGATATAGTATTATTTAAATTTAATGTATAGAAATATTACATTTATATTAAAATTAAAAAAAATGTAAAAAAAACTTGCATTGAAAAAAAACTATATGTTATAATATGTACAGATGTTAAGTAATAGGGAGATGGAGAGAAAATGAGAAAAGAAAAATTTTTAGTTAGTTTAGTAGTAATTGTATTAGTAGCTTTAGTTATCGGAAATGTAAGTTCTTTAGCAACAGATCTTACAAACACAGGGAATACAACAGGAACAATAAAACCAACAAATACAACTTCAGAAAATGAAACAGATGAAGATAATAGCACAAATAAGACAAATACTGTTGGTGCAGTAACAAGTAATAGTAATACAAATACCAATACAAATACTAACACAAACAGAAACACAAATACTAATACAAACACTAATACAAATGCAGCAAATTCAGTAGGAAAATTACCTTATGCAGGATCAAATACATCATTAGTTTTTGTAGTTATCGCACTTGTTGCTTCAGCATTATATGCGTATAAAAAAGTATCAGACTATAATGTTTAATTAAAAACTAAAACTAACAATAATTATAAGTCACACGTATAGTGTGGCTTTTTGTTATATAATATAAGTTCAGTTTTTGCTTTAGCATAATGTTAGCTTTTACTTTAATATTTTATTAAAAGTTTAGAAAAAGTAAAATAAGTAATAAAGTTGTTTATAATTTATATAAATATAATAAATTTATAAAAGAAATTGGCGAAAAGTATTGAAAAACTACTAATAAATTGGTATAATAATAACGAAATTTTTATGGTACAAAAGATGCAAGTAATAAAAAATTATTTGTGTCTTTTTTTATTTTTGTTAAAATGAGGGAATAAAATGTTGTTTTTAGAAAAATTAGAGCAAAAAAAATTTTATATAATTTCAGTAATAATAATATCTATAATAATTGGGTTTATTTATACGATTTGTTTTGTGTCACCCAAATATGTGGCAGAAGCAACTCTAGTGTGCTTAAAAACAGAAAAAAGTTCTGATAATAAGCTTCAAACAAATGGAAGTCTAGAATTAAGTGATAATATGGTATCAACTTTTAAAGAAATAGCAAAAAGCACATTAACTATAAAAGAAACACAAAAAAATGTAGAATTAGATATTAAAAGTGAAGATATATTTTTAAAGAAACAATCAGATTCAGACATTTTTAGTATTCAAATTAAAAGCAAAGATTCTGATAAATTAATTAATTTTGAAAATGAATTTATAGAAACATTTTCAAAAAAAGCAGAAATAATGCTTAGTAATGCAGAAATTTATGTAGTAGATGAGCCATATATTGAGAATAAGACTTATGGAAATTCTTTTTTAATTTCAATAGGAGTTAGTCTTTTAATTGGAGTTGCGATAATATTAGTATATATTCTATTTTTAGTACAATTTGATAAGAAAATAAAAAGTATAAAAGAAATAGAATCAGAAATTGCTTTAAGAAATCTTAGCTCAATACCATTAAATAATAAAAAAAGAAAAAATGATTTAGTTTTTGATGAAAATAGCAATTCTTTAAGTTCAAAAGCTTTTAAAAGCTTAAGAGCAAATATTCAATTTGTGAATGTAAATAATAAAGGAAAAAATACAATATTAATTACAAGTCCCCAAAATGCAGAAGGAAAAAGTTATGTTGCAGCAAATTTATCAGTAAGTTTTGCAGAAGTAGGAAAAAAAGTAATACTTATAGATGCAGATATGAATAGTGGCAGACAGAGCAAAATTTTTAATATACCAAACAACTTAGGGCTTTCAAATTATTTATCTAATCTTGATGCAAATGGAATTGAAATAAATGAACTAGTTAATAAATTTATAAATGAAACAGAATTTAAAAACCTTAATTTAATAACTGCTGGAACAATTCCACCAAATACTTCTGAATTATTATCATCACCAAAACTTATTGAATTAATTAAAGATTTAACTGTATTTTACGATGTACTTATAATTGATGGTGGAAAAGTACTTTCTGAAACTGATGCACTTATACTAACAAGAGCTGTAAATTCAACTATTTTAGTTTCAAGTTATAAGAAAACAAATAAAGATGATTTATGGCAAGCTAAAAAAGATGTTCAAAATGTTGGCGGAAGAATTATAGGAAATATATTAAATAAGACAAAGGAAAAAGAGCACAAAAATGAACATAAAGTGCAAGAGAAAAATGTAAAAAAGGAAATAAAAACCTTTGAAAAAATTACAAGAAAAATGGTAAAAGTATTTAATAAATTAAAGAAATATTTTACAGAATTGAAAAATAAATCAAGACAAAAACTATTAATAGAAGGTGACAAAAATAATATTTCTGATAATACAGCAACTTTTGAAAATGTAATTAATTATATTGCTCCAATAGAAGAAATTAATAAAAATGAAAGTGTAAATATTTTTGAAGAAAATGAATTAAATCAAAGTATAGAAGAAAACGAAGATTCTAACAGTGTTTCTATAGAAAATAAAGAAGAGACTTCTAATGAAGGTTTAAAGAAAGAAGAAAATAAATTTGTACCAAATGTAGCAATACAATCTGGAGTTATCCAAAATGTTGTAAATGTTTATGATTCAGGAAATAATGTATTAGAAAATAAAATAATAGTTTCTGAAGGTAATTTAGAAAAAGACCAAAATAGTTTGCTTGAAAAAACAGAAACTATAGAAGAAAATTCAGAGGAAGAAAATTTAGAGAATAATGTTTATCCAGAAACTGAAGTAAAAGTAATATATAAAAATAAAGCAGAAAATGAAGAAGAAAATAATCAAAATTCTGAAACACAAAAAAGTTTATCTAATAAAAAAATTGAAAATATAAAGGAAAAAGCAAAAGTTATTTTTGAAAGTTCAAAAAATAATATTAAAAACTTCATTGAAAAAGCAAAAAATAATTTTCAAAATACTTTAGACAGAGTTAAAAGCAATAAGATTGCTGAAGACGAAGAAAGATATGTAGAAGAAGAAAATGAAGAGAAAGATATTGATAAAAAAGAAAAAAATTTATCTTTTGCTGATACTACTGTGAAAACAGACGAAACCACTAAAGAAGATAATAAAGAGGATTTAAAAGAAGATAATAAATTAATAATAGATGATTTAAAAGATAATGATGAAGCAATATTAGTTATAGTAGATGCAGAAAACGGATATTGTAGAGCATTTAATAAATATTGTTTTACAGAGAAAGCTGTAAGAGGAATTGACCCTATTGATGGTTTTAATAAGGCAAATTACTCATCATATTTATTAAAGAAAAGATTAGAAGATTTAATGAATTTATATGGAATAACAGAAAAACAAGCTAAAAGAATTGATACATTAATTTATAGTACATTAATGGATTATGATGATACAGTTTGGCTTGAAAGAAAAATGATTTCAAATAAAGCTGATATATATGCAAGATGTATGGCAAAAGATTATGATGCTATTCCTGGTGAAGAAAAAAATGACTATAAAAAAAGATGTCAAAATTTAAGAAAACAAGAATTAAGAGAAGGTTTGTTAGAAATTGATTATGTTTTAGATAATTTATGGCAATCTAAAGCAATTAGTTTTACAGATAAATTAGTTATGAACCGATTTGCAGGTATATATGATTGTGATATAAAAAAAACATTATTAAAAAGTAAATCATTAAATCCAGAAGAAATAAATGAAAATTCAAAGTTAGAGAAAATAAAACAATCAGTTAAAAATAGCAAATTAAATAAAATAATTAATGAAAATGCTAGTAAAATAAAAGAAAAATTGTCTAATATTAAAGTTGAACAAGTAAAAGCAAAAACTGTTGAAGAAATTCAAAAAGAAGTTTTAGATGATAATAAAAATGTGTCAAATGATAATTATGATAATATGTCTATAGATGAATATTATAATGAAAATAATAAACTAGAAGAAATAGACTATAAAAAAGTTGAAGAAGAAAGAAAAAGAGAGCTTGAATTTTTCAAAGAGCAAAAAAGAGAAGAAAAAATGCTTCAAAAAAGGATGGCTATTGAAGAAAGAAAAGCTAGAAGATTGGAAAAAAAGCAAAAACGTGAAGAAGCTAGAAAAAACAAAGAGATAGAAAAGCAAAAACAAAAACAAGAAGCAAGAATTGAAGAAGAATTATTAGTTGATAATTTATATCCTAAAACTAAAAATAATAAAGACATATAGTAAATCTAATGTTTCTATTTAAGAATTAGAAGTTAAAATAAAATTATATAAAAATTATAATTTAAAAACTTTAAAAATATAAAGAAAAAAGAAGGTATTATTTTAATACCTTCTTTATGACATTAAAGATAAAATATTAAAATAATTATAAATATATATTGTAATTATATAAATTTTGCAATCTAAAATTAATTTTAATTAAAAGAAAACTTATAAAAAGCTTGAAATTATCACAAGATATTTATATAATTATTCTATATAATTTTATATTAAGGATGGAAAAGTATGGAAAAGAAAATGAGTGATTTAAGTTTAGTAGAACAAGCTTGGAGTAGTGCATTAATAAAAACAAATTCTACAAATTTTAGAAAAACAGGTGAGATTGGTGATGTGGAAGACGTAAGAAGTTTTAGCCAATATTTAAAAGAGCCTGGAAGCTTTGCTACAAGAGTAGACATGGATAGAAGAATGGATGATAAATTGAAAAAATATTTGGTTATGACAGTAGATGATAAAGAGCATAGATCAGATGATGGAAAAGTGGATTTATTAACAGATAATAAAGGCTATGATATAGCAATGATTTATATAAGAGATGAAAATGTGGTAGTAGAAGTATCTCCAGAAGTATTAAAAAATAATAAAGCTTTTTTAGGCCAAGCTTCTATTTCAAATGATGGAACTAAAATAGAAGTTGGAGATTTAGAAGAGCTATCTAGAGTTATGGAACCAGATTCTGTTGAAAAAATTGTTGAACAAATTGAAAAATATGATTCTGTAAAAATTAGAAGCAGAGATGATGCAAGAAATAGAATAAAAGGCTTGCCTGAAAAAGATAAAGAAAGAGCAGATGTTGGTGGAGACTTAAATGATGGAAGAGAAACAGAAGCTCAAGAAAAGAGTGAAGAAGAACTTGAAGCAGAAGCCCAAGAAGCAGGTTTAGCAGGAAATTCAGATTTAGATGCAATAATAAAAATTTGTAAAGAAAACGGGCTAAGCCCAGAAGATATAAAACAAACTCTTACTGTTGTAGATCCAGCAACAATAGAAAATGATAATGATAATAGAACAAATGTTGACCCAAATGGTGGAATGGTACTTATGCTTAGATTTAAAAATAAAGAAGCTGGTGCCGGACCAGATAATGTTTATATAATTCAAAATGGTGAATTATTACCATCAAATGCTATAGATAATAATAAAATGTCTGAAATAATGCTACAAAATGAAGGAAATCCACAAGTACATGAACTTGATGATGATAGATTAGACAAAATATTAGAAGAAATAGCTCAAATAAGGCTTGAATATGATAAACAAGTAGAAACAATAGAGTCGAGCAATGCTGAGAATAAAGCAGAAATGCTTGAAGCGGTAGAAGATAAAGCAAAAGACAAATTGAAAGATTGCATAGGAAAATATAATCCAGAAGTTGATAAAAGTGCAGAAGTAGCAGAAAAAGAAAGTACTCAAATAGAAGGAAAAACTGATGAATCTATTAGAGAAATTGATGATGAGCCTGAAGCTTTTGAAGTTCCAGGAAAAAGAACACATTAAAAGGAGTTAAAAATGAAAAGAAATATACTTATAGGAGGAGCTTGGCCTTATGCTAATAGCTCATTACACTTAGGTCATATTGCAGGATTAATTTCAGGAGATTTTCTTGCAAGATACCATAGATTAAAAGGTGATAATGTTCTTTATGTTTCAGGATCAGATTGTCATGGAACACCAATCACAGAAAGAGCAAAAAAGGAAAAAGTATCACCAAAAGAAATAGCAAGCAGATATGATGAAGAATTTAATAAAATGTTTAAAGGTTATCAATTTTCTTATGATTTATATTCAAGAACTTTTGACGAATATCATAAAGAAAAAGTAAAAATACTTTTTAGAAAGCTATATGATAATGGATATATATATGAAAAAATAGAGCCACAGGCCTATTGTGAACATTGTAATAAATTTTTATCAGATAGAGAAATTATATTAACTTGTCCAGAATGTGGTGAAGAAACTAAAGGAGATCAATGTGATAAATGTTTACATGTTCCAACTACAGATGAACTAAAAAAAGGAAACTGTATAGAGTGTGGTTCTAAAATAATAGAAAAAGAAAATAAAGTTTTATATTTAGCACTTTCAAAATTTCAAAAACAAATTGAAGAACATACAGAAAAAGTAAAAAATACTTGGAGAATTAATGCTCAAAATGAAACTTTAAAATATTTAAAACAAGGTTTATTAGATAGAGCAGTTACAAGAGATTTGAATTGGGGTGTTGATATTCCAGTAGATGGATATGATGATAAAAAAATGTATGTATGGATTGATGCTGTTTTAGGTTATGTAACAGATACAATGAAATTATGTGAGGAAAAATCAGACTGTACATGGGAAGATTTCTGGAAAGAAGGGCATAATAACAAAATTTATATGTGTCATGGAAAAGACAATATAATGTTTCATAGTATAATATTAAATGCTTTACTTTTAGGACAAGAAGAAAATTATCATTTGGTAGATACTATAGTTTCAGCAGAATACTTAAATTTCAATGACCAAAAATTTTCAAAGAGTAAGGGCATTGGAATGACAGCATTAGAAGCTTTAGATTTATATGATTCAGATTCTTTAAGATTTCATTTGTTAGCAAATGGTCCAGAAAAGAAAGATACTAATTTTACAATTGAAGATTTTGAAAACACTCATAATGGAGAAATTTTAAACAAGTTTGGAAACTTAGTAAATAGAACTTTAAGATTTAAGGGACTAGAAGAACTTCCTAAAGGAATTTTAAATGAAGAAATAAAAGCTCAAATAGAAAATACTTATACAGAAGCTGGAGAGCTAATAGAAAAATTAGAATTTAGAGAAGCTATAAAGAAAATTATGCAACTTGTTGAGTATGGAAATAAATTTTATGATGAAAAAGAACCTTGGATTGCTAGAAAAAATGATATAGAAGATTTTAATAATACAATATATAATTGTGCAGTAATAATTGCTAATTTATCTAATTTGTTTGAAATAGTAATGCCAACTGCTTGTGCAAAGATAAGAAATTATTTAAATCTTGGAAATCCTTCTTGGAATTTTATAGAGGTGCAAAGTAATATAAAATTAGAAAATATTGAGCCATTATTTTCTAGAATTAATAAAAAATAAAAATAACAAACAATATACAACAAAAAAACAAATAAACAAATAAACAAATAAACAAATAAACAAATAAACAATCAATTATTAATAGAGATAGAGGAAGATTTATCATGGGAAAACTATTTGTAATAGACGGAACAGATGGAAGTGGAAAACAAACACAGTTTGATTTATTAAAAAAACACTTAGATAAAGATGGAATAGAATATAGAACTGTTAGTTTTCCAAATTATGATAGTCCATCATCAGCTCTTGTAAAAATGTATTTATCAGGAGAATTTGGGGAAGATGCTAAAAAAATTAGTCCTTATGTTGCTTCAACTTTTTATGCAGCTGATAGATATGCAACTTTTACAAAGGATTTTAGAAAATATTATGAAGAAGGTGGAATAATATTGGCTGATAGATATACAACAGCTAATATGGTACATCAGGCTGGAAAGATAAAAAATGAACAGGAAAGAGAGAAATTCTTAAATTGGCTATTTGATTTAGAATTTAATATATATGGATTGCCAATACCAACACAAGTGTTTTTCTTAAACATGCCACCTAAAATTGTTAAAGAACTTATTAAAAACAGAGAAAACAAATTTACACATAGTGAGAAAAAAGATATTCATGAAAGAGACCAGAAACATTTAGAAGAATCTTATAGTGCAGCTTGCAGTCTAGCAAAAAAATATAATTGGAATGAAATAAATTGTGTAAAAAATAATGTTTTAAGAACAAGAGAAGATATACATGAAGAAATTTATAAAGTAGTTTGCAGAGAAATACAAAAGAAATAAACTCATGAGGTATAGGTATGAGAGGTAAAATTGTAAATTTATGTATTGGTTTTATGAATTTACTATTTGGAGCTTTAATTATTGTTTTTACTATGTGTGTGCCACAAGATAAAACCCTAATGACAGTACAAGAAAATTTTGTA
Source organism: uncultured Eubacteriales bacterium (assembly GCA_902492015.1). Lineage (GTDB taxonomy): Bacteria > Bacillota > Clostridia > TANB77 > CAG-508 > Scatovivens. The sequence goes on from CABUJR010000007.1 coordinate 42,273, forward strand.
GTTGGATATGTAGTTAAAGGCATATATTTGGTAATGGTAGCTGTAGCTCTGATTGATGCTTTCCAAAGTTATAATCTTAGAACTGATACAACTTTTAACACAGGATATATTATAGGAATATTTTGTTTAAGTTTTATTTTTATAAAGCAACCTGCAATAGCAGCATTTAGTATAATTTCAGGCATTATTGTCTTATTTAAAAGTATAAAAGAAAATTTAGTAGAAATTGATAGTACTACAGCAATTTCTGTTTCTATTGTTGTTATGGCAGCAACTGCAATACTTGGATTATTATCTTTTACTTATGCATCTATAGGTGAAAGTATAAAAAATAAAGAAAATAAAGATGAGCTTGCATATAAAAGTGATTATTTTAAATATATTACAGAACTAGATATAGAAGATCCATATATAAATGTAGAAAAAGATGGAAAATTTGGATATATAAATCCAAAAGGTGAAGTAGTAATTGATTTTGAATATGATTATGCAAGTCCATTTATAGAAATAACAGAATATGATAAAAAATTTCATATTGCATTAGTTTGTAAAGAAGGTAGTTCTACAATAATATTAAAAAATAAAAGAGAAGTAATGTCATATAGAACAGAATCTTCAGATGAAGACTTAGGATCAAAACTTGAGGAATTAGAAAATATTTATAAAAATGTTTTGAACCAAGAAGGAGAAATGAAATATGAAATTGAAAGTATTACAGAAAATAAAAACAAAGTTCCAGCTTATAGTGAAATATCATCAGAATACACATATAGATATGATTATAATGAAGAATATGATTTAATGGTAACTCAATCAAGTTTGGGTCTTGCTGATGAATATCAACTTGTAAAAAAAGATGATTCACATATAAAGGTAAAATTAGATACAACAAAATTAGATTATGATGAAAATTATTTATATTTGTTTTCTAATGGTACTATTCCATTTTATGAATTATCTAAAAGAACTCAAGGTTGGTTCACAAGTTATGGTTCAAAAAATGCTATGACTGGAAAAGCACAAATTTTAGACTTTTTTGGAGATAGAATATTATTAAGAAATTACAATAATAATACAGTTTATTTTATAGATTCTTGTGGAACTATGCTTTCTGAAGAATACAAAGGCATATATGTATGTGGCGAAGGTAGATATATTGTTAAAAATAGTGACGAATCTTTCAAAATAATAGATGATGAATATAATAATGTATTTGGTAGAGAATTTGCTACTATAAATCCAAGACTTATTACTCAAAATCTATATATAACTTTAGATACAACAGATGATATAAAGGCAAATGAGTATGGATATGCGAAAATGAATTGGAGTTTACTAAATTATGATGGTCAAGTACTATTAGATGGTATACAGCAAATCTATGATTTATATTTCACAATTCCAGAATCTGGTAAAAAAGATGAAAATTATGAGAATTTTGAAAATGACTTAAAAACTTTAAATTATGAGTTTGTTGGAGATAAGTTTTATTTAGAAGATTAAAAAAATGATTAAAAAAATTTAAAATGCAAATAATAAGATAGAGCTAATTTTTAGTTCTATCTTTTTTTGTGGGAGGTTTTAAAATGAATGGTCAAAAAATAAATTGTACAGTTGAAAGTTGTGAATATAATGATTGTAATAATAAAATATGTGAATTAAAACAAATAGAAGTTATGGCATGTCCAAATTGCCAAACAGGTTCTCCTGAAGAAGAATCAATGTGTGGAAGTTATAAATGTAAATGTGACTAGATTTAAAATCTAAATATGGTCTATATATTATGAAGATTTTTTAGTATATTAATGTAAATTTGATGAATACTAAATAAATTTTTCATTTTATATAGACTTTTTTATATAATAGAAAAATTATTTTAATTTTCTTTTATAAAGGATTTATCAAATATTATACATAAATTTTATTTCATAAATTTTTTAGACACATAAAATTTACTTGACGACTAGCATAAAAGATTATAAAATATAAAAAGTAATAAAAGATTAAAGGAGGAAAGATTATGCCATTAGTAACAACAAAAGAAATGTTTGAAAAATCAATGAAAGAACATTTTGCAATAGGAGCTTTTAATATAAACAATATGGAGTTTATACAAGCAATAACAGATGCAGCAGAAGAAACTAAATCACCAGTAATTTTACAAGTTTCTTCAAGCGCTATTAAATATGCAAGAATGAATTATTTAATTAAGATGGTGGAGGCAGCAGTAGAGACAACTACTATTCCTATAGCTCTTCACTTAGATCATGGACCAGATTTTGAAACTTGTAAAAAATGTATAGATGCAGGATTTACATCAGTAATGATAGATGGATCAAAATACGATTTTGAAGAAAATGTAGCATTAACAAAACAAGTAGTTGAGTATGCTCACTCAAAAGGAGTAGTTGTAGAAGCAGAACTTGGAAAACTAGCTGGAGTTGAAGATGATGTTAATGTATCTTCAGATGATGCTAGATACACAGACCCAGAACAAGCTTATGAATTTGTTCAAAGAACAGGATGCGATTCTTTAGCAATAGCAATAGGAACAAGTCATGGTGCATATAAATTTAAAGGTGATGCAAAATTAAGATTTGACATATTACAAAAGATTAAAGAAAAATTACCTAATACACCTATTGTATTACATGGAGCATCTTCTGTAATACCAAGACTTGTAGATATGTGCAATGAAAATGGAGGAAATATTCCTGGAGCTAAAGGTTGTCCTGATGAAATGTTAAAACAAGCAGGAGAAAATGGTGTTTCTAAAATAAATGTAGATACAGATTTAAGATTAGCTATGACAGCTCAAGTTAGAAAAGTATTTAATGATGACCCATCAATATTTGATCCAAGAAAATATTTAGGCGCAGCTAGAGATGAAATAAAAGCTACAGTAGCACATAAAATAACAGATGTGTTCTGTTCAGCAAATAAAGCTTAAGGATTTATTTATTGGAGAAAATTAATATAAGAGACACCCAAGAGCAAAAACAAGGTGTCTCTAATAATAAATTAAGTAAATTAGATTATATCGTAAAAGCGGCTAAATTGTACGGTTTAGGAGAAGTTGAAATCAATGCATTAAAAGACCATTTATCAGGTAAAAATAAAAATGATTATATAGAAAGAAGATGTAAGTATCTTTTTAGATTATATGATATATATAAAAGCGAGGAATATAATGAACATTTAGATCCTGATGAAAAAGGAATTATTAACTTAAATGATTTTTCTTTTGAAAGGTCAAAACGAAGACTTTTAAACAGTAAAATAGGTGTGTTCTGGATATTAAGTTCAAATTTAGATACTTATTTAGCAACAGTCCCACCAAATAGATATACTGAAATAGAAAATAAATTTATAGGAATATCTGAAAAAAATAATTTCTTACTTCCTCAAATTGCAAGACAGATGGGGATAGATGCTACAGTATATTATAAAGGAGAATTTACTGATAAAAATGGAGCAACTTCTACACATCATTTAACAAAAAATTTTTTATATGATGAAGAAACTTTAATACAAGGAAATTCAATTATTAAAGACACCAAAAAAAGAAAGAAAATTAATTTTGAGTCACTTTTAGATACAACTGATAAATATATTAGAAAATATTATAAGAAAAATAAGCTTCCAGAACAAGACTTAGAAAAAGCAAGAAGAGAAATAAGAGAAGGTCTTATAAAACAAACTTTATTTAATAAGTTAGTTTTTAATGAAAATGAGTCAAATGAAAAATGGGGACTTATTATATGTAGTGATAAAAACTTACGTTTAGCACCAATTTTTAGTTATGACTATTCTGCAGGTGTTGTGCCAACAATTAAAACACAACATAGAGTAGTTCAAGGTAATAAAGAAGATATACCAAGCTTTATGTTACAATATTCAAAAGAACCTTGGTTTAGAGAATGGATTGAAAGAAAAGTTTTAAATTTAGATTTAGAACAAGCAATAAAGGATATGACAAGAAGAACTGGTGTTGAACTTACAGACGAAGAAAAAGATTATTATAAATTTTTGTTTGAAAAAATGAAATCAAAAGTTGTAGAAGTAAGTGACTTAAATTATGATAGAGATTTAATAGAAAAAACAAAAAGAAAAAAATTAGGTAATGTAATTTCGAAAGCAAAAGAAATATTTCTGGAAAAGTAAAAAATGCAAAATCTTTTATAAAAGGTGAAAGATAAAAAGTTCTACATATTTAATGTAGAACTTTTATTATATAATAGGAAAGTACTTTGAAGTTCCTATTTTGTTTTATAAATTGTTATCTATTTTTTAAAGCTCTTTGAATTTTTATTTCTGCATCTTTTTTAGCTATATCTTGACGTTTATCAAATAATTTTTTACCTTTGCCAATTCCAATTTCTAATTTTACTTTATTTCCTTTCATATACATTTTTATTGGTATAAGAGAAATACCTTTCTGCTTTATCATACCAAATAATCTATTTATTTCACGTTTATTTAATAGTAATTTTCTAGTTCTAAGAGGGTCTTTATTAAATATATTTCCAAATTCATAAGGACTTATGTGCATACCATAAATAAAAACTTCTCCATCTTTTATATTAACATAAGTATCTTTTATATTAACTTTTCCATTTCTTATAGATTTTATTTCTGTTCCTGTAAGAACAATTCCAGCTTCTAGAGTGTTTTCAATGGTATAGTTATGATAAGCTGTTGGATTTTTTGCAAGTAATTTTTCCATTTGTCAAATCCTTTCTTTAATTATTGTAATATATATATCACAAATTAATATTTTTGTCTATTGAAAAATTCTTTAAAATCATTAGATAAAGAAGTTTTGAATAATTCAAATAATTTTATATAGAATATATATATGAACCAAATACTTTTTAATAAAAAAGATAATAAGAAAAAATATATATTTAAACTTCAGGGTATTATTTCAATTTTTTTAGCTGCAATATTTATTTTTTATATTATAATAAATTATAAAAGTAATGAAGATTTAGAAAATATATCAAAAATTATTGAAAAGAATATAAGATTAAATTCAATTTATGAGGCTGAAAAGCAAAGTACGAATTATTTTGGAAAAATATATATAGAAAAAATAAATTTAGAATATGCAGTATTTAATAAATTAACAGATGAATTGTTAAAAATTTCACCATGTAAATTTTATGGCAGTCAGATAGAAGAAAAGGGAAACATTTGTATAGCAGGGCATAATTATAATGATGATAGATTTTTTGGAAGAATTGATGAACTAGAAACAAAAGATAAGATTGTTTTAAGTAATTTACAAGGAAAAGAATATGAATATATAGTATTTGATATTTTTGAAACAGATGAAAATGATACTTCTGTATTAAGAAATACAAAGAATTATGAACTAACTCTTGTAACTTGTAATAATGCAAATAAAAAAAGGGTTATCGTAAAAGCATATAGAAAAGAATTTTAAGAATACAGGTATTGCTTTACAAAAACATTGAAAAATGATATAAATATATAGTATAAAAATTATAATAAAATTTAAGAAAGAGGAAAAAATGGAAGAAAAGACAATAAAAAAACCAATTGTAACAATAGAAATGGAAAATGGAAAAATAATAAAAATAGAACTTTATCCTAGTAAAGCTCCTGAAACTGTAAATAACTTTATAAGTTTAGTAAGTAAAGGTTTTTATGATGGATTATTTTTTCATAGAACAATACCAGGATTTATGATTCAAGGAGGAGATCCAGAAGGAAATGGTACAGGAGGTCCTGGTTATGGAATTAAAGGAGAATTTAAAGAGAATGGTGTAGAAAATACAATTTCTCATTTAAGAGGAGTAGTATCAATGGCAAGAAGTAATATGCCAGATTCAGCAGGTTCTCAATTTTTTATAGTAACAGATGATTCAACATTTTTAGATGGAAAATATGCAGCTTTTGGTAGTGTGTTAGAAGGTATGGATACAGTTGATGAAATTGTAAAAACCAGAGTAATTACAAGAAGTCCTTTTGGTGGTGGCAAAGATAGACCAGTAAATCCACCTGTTATGAAAAAAGTAACAGTAGAAACTTTTGGAATTACTTATCCAGAGCCAAACAAATTATAAAATTAATATATTAACTTGAACTTTAAACTATAGAATTTATTTTAAGAAATATTTGAAAATACTAATATAAATAATAAAGGAATATAAAATTTTGAATATATATAAAGTTTTAAATGAGATAATAGAATACATAGAAAAAAATCTAGAAGAAGATATAGATTATTCTAGGATAGCTCAAATTATGGGAGCAAATGAATATACCACAAAAAGAGTTTTTTCATTACTTGCTAATATTTCAATATCAGAATATATTAGAAATAGAAGATTATCGTCTGCTGGATATGATTTGATTAATGGAAATGAAAAAATTGTTGATATAGCAGTTAAATATAGATATGATAATGCAACTTCTTTTTCAAGAGCTTTTGAAAAATTTCATGGTATAAAACCAGGTTTAATAAAAACTATTCCAGAAAGATTAAAGCTATTTTCTAAATTAAAATTTGATGAAAATATCAATGAAAATGTGAGCATGGAATATAGTATTATAGAACTTGATGAGAAAATATTATATGGAATAGGGATGAAAACTACTCACAATAAAATAAAAGAAGATGCACCAATGTTTTTTAAAAAAATGAGCGAAAAATATGAAGAATTATATGGTGAAATAGAGTATGGAATAGTTAAATATGAAGACAGGTTTGATAGTGATAATTATGAATATTGGATAGCTTATGAAAAAGAAATACCTGAATTTAAAAAAATGATTTTACCAAAATCTAAATGGTTAAGATTTAAAATCGATAATCAAGAAGCAGGAGATATTCAAAAAGTATCAACAGAATTTTATGCAAATTTTGTGCCAAGTACAAAATTTAATTTAAAACCAATTCCAGAACTTGAATGGTATCATGATAATATAACAGAGTTTTTAGTTGCAATTGAAGATTAATTTGTATATAGGAATAAGTTATAAAACTGACTTTTTTGGTTAATAAAAAGTCAGTCTTTTTTTGCTTAAAAATTATATAATACTTTTGAATATTATATATGAAGGTGATAAATTATGTGGAAATCAAAGTATTTTGAAATATTTTTTGCGACTGATTTTGTAACAGAAGAGAGCTGGCTTATTTTTCTATCATATATTTCCAAATTAAATGGATTTTTTAAAAGTTATAAAATATATATAAATTTTGAAAAAAATAATGTTAGATATTTTATTAAAACAAAACAAGAAATGCCAACAACATTAGGAAATTTGAATGATTTTTTGCTTAAAAAAATAGATAATATAGATTTTCCCAAAAAAATTTTAAAGCATAAATCTTTATATATAGTTACTAATAAAGAAAAAAGTATTATTGATATTTTAGATAGAAATGAAAGCAAAAAAAATAGAAAGTTAGAATGGGCTGAAATAAAAATAATTCCTTACAAAAAAGACAATTATTTGTTTTCTTCAATTGGAATTTTTAGAAAAAATAATAGATTAATTTATAAAAAATTTTTATTTAATTTGCCACATCAATTTTTAAGTATAGATTTTTCAAAACATACAAGATTTTTACATAGAAAAGATATAAAAAGATATCTTAACATAGAAAAAACTATAAATGTTTTTGAAAGTGATAACAAAAATGGTATTTTAAAGATTGACGCTTTTCCATATTTGCAAGAAGATTATTATTTGAATTTAAATAATTATGATTTTGATAAACATTCTATTGTAATAGGTGGCTCAGGCACAGGTAAATCAAAATTATTAAGTCTTTTAGTTAATAACATATATAACAATCTAAATTATAAAATGAAATATAAAATCATAGTAATTGACCCACATAGTTCTTTAGAAGAGGATATAGGAGGTTTAAATAATACAAAGGTAATTGACTTTAAAAAAGAAAAAAATAGTATAGATTTATTTCAAACTTCTAGAAAAAATATTGTTTCAGAATCTGAGATTTTGCTTTCACTTTTTAAATCCATAATGGATAAAGAATATAATTCAAAACTAGAAAGAGTATTAAGACATAGCATTTTTTTATTAATAAGTATAGGTAAAATGAATTTTATTAATTTAAGAGAACTAATAATTAATACTGAATTTAGAAATCAAATTTTAAAAAAATATAAAGAAATTTTACCAGAGCCAATTATAAATTTCTTTTTAAATGACTTTTATGAATTAAAAAATAAATCTCATACAGAAGCAATATCTCCTATAATTTCCTTTATAGATGAAATGACTATTTTACCCGCTTTTAATAGTAAAAATAATCTAGAAAATTTAGAAAAAACTATACAAGATAATTTTTTAAGTATAATTTCTTTAGATGAATCATCTATTGGAGAAAAAATGACCAAAACAATTTCTGGACTAGTAATGGGACAAATTTTTTCTATTATGCAAAAAAGATGTATAGATGAACATATAATTTTAATTATCGATGAAGTTGCAATAATTCAAAATCCAATTTTAAAAAGATTTTTATCAGAAAGTAGAAAATATAATTTGTCTTTAATACTTTCAGGACAATATTTTAACCAAATTAATGAAGATATACAAAAGGCTATTTTTGCGAATATAATTAATTATTATACTTTTAGAGTTTCAAGGGAAGATGCAATAATCTTAAGTAGAAATATGCAAATGGAAGTTGCAGTTCATGATTCATTTTTTGCTAAGTTGAAAATACTTTCTGAACTTGGAAATAGAGAATGTGTATTAAGAATAAGTAAAAATGGAAAAGTTTTACCTGCATTTAAGGCAAGAACATTAAATGTAATTTCACATCCAAGAATAATAGAAAAAGAGGAAGAAGTAGAAATAATAAAAAATAAAACAAAAGAAAATATAAAAAATAAATTTGTAATTAATACTGATATTAATTTAAAAGAAATTATGAAATCACAATCAACAGGAAGGAGGAAGCTTGTAAGTGACTAATAAGGAAACTTTAGAAAAATTGAATAAAATATTTATAAATATTTTTGGTAAAGAAAATCCTTATACATTAGAAGAAATTCTTTCTAAATTTGCTTTTGATATAAAATTACCTCAAAAGGTTTTTGATAGTATGACTAATAAAGAAACATGGGCAGAGTCTATAAATCCTAACAAATTCATAACACAGAAAAACATGGAATTATTTGATGTTCAACATGGGTGGTTTCAAAAAAAGAAAGAAATAAATTCTTTAGAAGATGTATTAAAATACTGGAAAAAAATTAATTATACTACAACAGAACGAATTTATGATTCTGAGAATGTACATAAAAGTGATACTATTTATAGATCCGAAAATGTATATAGGTCTTTAGATTGTAGAGAATGCAAAAATACAATTTATTGTGATGGATGTGCAAATTCAGAATTTATTATGGGCTGTCAAAGAACAGGAGGTTCAAACTTTTGTATTAGAGTTGATGATTCTGGAGAATGTGTAAACAGTTATAATGTAATTTGTTCTGCTAAAATAAGCAATTCATTTTTTATTCAAGATTGTAAAGATTTAGATGAATGTATGTTTTGTTCACATATTAGTAATAAAAAATATTGTATTTCAAATATGCAATGTGAAAAAGAAGAATATTTTGCTATAAAAAAAGAAATTATTAATTGGATATTACAAAAAAATTAGAAAAAGTTTATATAAAAAAATTTTAAGATATATGGTATAGAACTTTAAACAAAATAGGACCTACAAATTAAATTTTGTAGGTCCTATAATGATATATTTATTACCATCTTTACGAATAATTAGAAAAATTTTGATATAAAACCAATAAGTGAAAATATTCTTATTGTTCAAAGGTTTCATCTGTACTTTCTACAGGTGTCTCTGTAGTAGGTGGTGAAACTGTATTTTCACTTCCTAGGGTGTCATCATCTTGAGAATCATTATCAGTAGAAGGATTAGATTCTTCTGTAACTGTGTTAGTATTTTTTGAATCATCCACATTATCTTCTGAAATATTAGGAGTTTTTATTGTGGTATCCTCATTAGAAGGTTGAGTTATAGTTGTATTTTTATTTGAGGATTCTGTTTCTTTATTAATAGTTGAAGGAGTTTTTTGTTCTTGATTTTGTGTTTGAGTAGTATCTTGAACTTTACTTTCTTCAGAAGTAGAATTTTTATTAGTTTTAGTTCCAGAGTGTTCTGAACAATATTCAGAAGGCAATGTACCTTTTAAGAAATATTCTGTGTATGCACCAGGACATTCTGCAAATGCAAGTAATCCGGTTGAAGGACAGATAGTTGCTGTTTCTAAACCTGATTTTGGTGCTGCAAATTTTGCATCACTTAGATTTGAATGAATTGATTTCATAACAGTAGACCAAATTTGTCCAGAAGGATTTTTTCCATTAAATTTTATTGTTTCATTTAAATCAAAGCCAAACCAAGTTACAGCAGTATAGTATGGTGTAAATCCACAAAGCCATCTATCATACTCTTCATTTGTTGTACCAGTTTTTGCTGCAACATCTATACCAGAAATTTTACAATAATTAGCTGTTCCTTTTGAGCCTGTTACAGGTTCTGTTAGTAAATTTTGAACAATATATGCAACTTGTTTTGAAATACTTCTTTTTTGTTTTTGTTTTGATTTAAAAACAGTTTTACCAGCCGAATTTTCTATTTTAGTATAAAATGTAGGTTCAATATAAATTCCATCATTTGCTATACATGAATATGCTGCAGCCATTTCCAAAGGACTAATTCCTTTATCAAGACCACCTAAAGCTAAATTTAAATTTTCATCAGTTTTTGTAAGAGTAGTAATACCCATTTTTTCCATATATTTTATAGATGTTTTTGGAGTAATTTCTTCCATCATTCTTACAAAAGGTATATTTTGAGAAGACTCAACAGCTTGCCTTACTGTAATTATACCTCTATAATCATTATAGTCAGTTGGCGAATATCCTGTTTCTGTTCCATCATCAAAAGTGGTTTCTTCATCAAGGTATAAAGTAGCTGGTGTAAATATTTTTTCTTCTAAACCGGGTACTAATACTGCAAGTGGTTTACCGGCAGAACCAGTTTGTCTTAAAGCTTGAGTTGCTCTATTAAATCCTCTTGAAGTATCTTTTGTACCAAGCCCACCTACGCAACCTACAACATAACCAGTTTTATGATCAATAATTACCATTGCTGCTTGAGAAGTAGCAGAAGAATCATTTTCAGATTTTAATATGTATTTCCTTTTTGAAAATTCTTTTTCAATTTCAGATTGAATTTCAGAATCTTGTGTACTATATATTTTTAGTCCTGCCATTTCTATATAATTTTCAGCAAAATTTGTTGATATATTTTTATTTTCTGAAATATCTTCTATTATTTCTGTTAATAATGCATCTGTATGATAAGAATAGATTGTATTTTCGTTTGAGTTTTGTATTTTACTTTGTTTGAAATTCAACCCTTTTTCTACTTGCAAAATAGCCAAGTTATAATCATCTTCATTTATATATTCTAATTCTAACATTTTAGCAAGAACAGTTTTTGTTCTTTTTTCTATTTTTTCAGAATTATCTTTTTCATCATCAAAAGGATTATAAGAATTTGGAGAATTATTTATTCCGGCAAGAAATGCGCATTCAGCTAAATCCAGCTCAGAAACACTTTTATTAAAATAATAATTTGAGCCCATTTCAACACCATATAAGTTAGGTCCAACATATATAATGTTTAGATAAGCTTCTAAAATCTCATCTTTGTCAAGTACGCCTTCAAGAGCAAATGCTTTAATCCATTCATTTATTTTACGAGATACTTTTGAAGAATTATCTCCTGTTAGATTTTTAACTAATTGTTGAGTTATGCTGCTTCCACCGAAAGAAGATGATCCAAGATTTCTTATATAAGAAAAAATGGCAGCAGCTGTTCTTGGAAAATCTACTCCAGAGTGTTTATAAAAACGTTGGTCTTCAATAGCTACATAAGCATTTTTTAAATTATCTGGCATATCACTAAAAGAAACATTTTTAGTGTTTTTATTAGTACCAAATTCTGCAATTACATTTCCTTGTATATCCAGAACTTGTGATGGAGTATTAGAAATCATGTCTTGTGCAAGACTTTGCCAATTAGCAATAAAAATTCCAGTTTTTATTGCAGTAAAAATTATTAAAATTAGAAGAATTATTAATATAATTTTTAATCTTCTAAATTTTTTTGTTTTTATTTTACTTTCTTTTTCGAATTTTTCATCATCATTTTTAAATTGATGTTTATTTAAACTATTTTTTCTTTCTTTATTTATCCTATTCAATATAATAAATACCTCTTTTAAAATTATTTTAATTTTTATAAGCATATCAAATATGAAAAAAAAAGTAAAGTAAAAAGCTTTCTAGATTTATTAATAAATATATTGAAAATTGAGAAATATATAGATATAATCAAATTATAATAATTTTAGGAGGAAAAAATGAATCAAGGAAAAGCAAAAAAAATAATTTTAATTATAATCATTTTCTTATTAATATTACTGGGAGGAATTGCTTATGCATATTTTGCAACAGATATTTTTAAAACTCCAAAGCAATTATTTGCAAAATATCTTGTAAATAATGCAACACAACTAGCTGAATTTAATTTAGAACCATATAATGAATCTTTTGAAAAAATGAAAGAAAATAAAACAGAAATTGATTTAAGTATTTCTAATAATGTTATACCACAAGAAATTAGCTTAACATATTTGGGAGATTTACAAAATGAAAAAGAATCATTAGATTTTGAAATAAAACAGGAAGATGAACAAGTTATGCAAACAAAGTTAGCTGTAAATAATGATACTTATGGCATTTATTTTGAAGGGTTGCATGAAAAATATCTTGCTTTAGAAAATAGAAATTTAAAAAAATTTTTTAGTAATTTTATAGAAGATGAAGAAATCGCAAATATGATACCTGACCAAATAGCTTTATTAAATCCTTTATCTGAAGAAGAAAAAACTAAATTAAATAATTTATATGCAACTTATATTCAAAAATTTTTAAATCAATTTGAAGAAAGTGTTTTTACTTCTGAAAATGGAATACAAGTAGATATTGATGGAGAAACAGTTAAAGCTAATAAATATTCAGCCACAACAAGTACAAAAAAAATATTAGAGTCAATTATAAATATAATGACAGAGTTATTAAATGATCAAGATTTTATAGATTTATATAATAGTAGAATGTCTTGGGGAACTAATAATATAGAAGATATGAAATCTCAAATTGATGAATTAAAGACTTCATTAGATAGTTCTTATATGGCAGATTCACAAATTGTAATTTCTGTATACTCAGCAGATAAAAGAACAGTAAAAACTGAAATTAATATAGATAATAATGCAGAAATTTCAGAATTTATGATAAAAGATAATAATAATATTGTTTTTAAATCAAATATTTCAAAATCTGGAGAAAATAATGTTGCAAGTGAAGAAAAAATTATTATAACTAATAATTTTAATGATAATCAAGGGGAATTAACTTTTGAGAGAAGTAAAAATTATAATCAAGATGATGTAAAAGCATTAGAAGATTTGTCAGATAGTGGAGATTATTACTATTATCTTGGTGGTTATGAGAATCAAAATACAAAAATTAGATTGCAATCAACTAAAAATAATGATAATGTAACAACTAAAATTGATTTAGGAAATGAAAATTATTCTGCTGTAGTAAAATTTAAGTTTGATTCTAATCTTAATGTAGAGGAATTAACAGATGAAAATACTTTAATTTTAAATGATTACTCAAAAGATGATTTGAATTCTTTAGGAGAGGAAATTATTCAGAATTTATCAAAAACTGTAGAAGAACACCCTAATTACTATATTTCAGGATTATTTATGTTACTAGGATTTAGTGATGAAGATTTAAGTAATTATGAAAATTTAACAGGAGATGAAACTAATAATTTTATAGAAGAAAATACTATAGAAACAAATACAGACCCTATAGAAAACGAAGAAGATATTAATGACTTAGGTAGAAGAGTTGATGAGGCAATATCTGGAGCGATTGATAAATCTTTATCAGACTATCATGACCAAAAACAAGAAGATCCAGATACACTTCCTGATAATTTTTTAACAGTAGATGCAATAAAATCTAATTGTAGTGAGAATATGGAGATAGAACTTATAGATGGTACAACTTTAAAAAGTGTTTTAGAAGATAAAATCTTTTATACTCAAATAAATATAGATGGAAATACTTGGGAACTTGTAGAAACACAAACATTGTATTCAGAAAATGGAGATTTAGAGACAGCAGAACCTATAGAATAATGTATTTTATTAAACTTTTTAAAAGTAAATCTTATAGTTTGTATGAGAAAAAGATAAATGTAATTTTTAAATTATATTTATCTTTTTTTCATTATATGAGGTTAGTTTGGGGTAAAGTAGAAAGTTTTGTCCAATATCTATATTTAGAAAATTAAACTATATAAACTGACTGGTTAGTCTAATTACTTGTGAGAAATGATATGATATAATCCAAAAGTAAAAGATATTAAAAGGAGCTATAAGATGAAGTCAATAAAAATTATCGCGACAAGCAAATATCTTCCAAATAATAAATTAGAAAATAGCTTTTTTGACAATAAATTCAATTTAGATGAAGATTGGATTTTTAAAAGAACAGGAATAAAAAACAGATTTTTTACTAAAGAAGAAAATATTATAGATTTGGCAATAAATGCAGCAAAAAAAATAGTAGAAAAAATAGATTTTGATGTTCAGAAGATTGGAAATATAATAGTGGCAACTACTTCAAGTGATAGAATTATGCCGGGAATAAGCTTTGAGGTGCAAAAAGCTTTAAATATAAAAAAATGTATGTGTTTAGATATTTTTGCAGGTTGCAGTGGTTTTATAAATGCTTTTGATATTGCTAGAAAAAATATAAGTTTTGAAGAAACAGAATATGCCCTAGTAATAGGAGTTGAAAATATATCAAAATATTTAGATTTTGATGATATCAATACATCAATTCTTTTAGGAGATGGTTCTGGAGCAGTATTAATTGGAAAGTCTGAGGAGTCTAAAGAATATTTCAGCAATATAGAAAGTTGTGGCCAAGATGGTGAAATTTTAACTTGCCATAATGGAGAAAAACTATATATGAACGGAAAAGCAATATATAAATATGCTGTATCTAAAGTTACTCAGAATATAGAAGAAACTTTAGAATTTAAAAATTTAAAAATAGAAAATCTAAGATATATAATTCCTCATCAATCAAATATGAAAATATTAGAAAGTATTTCTAAAAAATTAAATATAACTGATGGAAAAATGTATAGTAATTTAGAAAAATATGGAAATACTTTTTGCGCAAGTATTCCAATAGCTTTGGATGATATTTTTGAAAAATTGAAAACAGGTGATAAGCTAGTTTTAGTTGGTTATGGTGGAGGACTTAATTTAGGAAGTATTTTAATAGAAAAATAATAAAAATATTATAAATATAAAGGAGAAAATATGAAAATAGGATTTTTGTTTCCAGGGCAAGGTGCTCAAAGTGTAGGAATGGGAAAAGATTTATATGAAAAATATGATGAAGTGAAAGAAGTATATTCTACTTTAAGCAAGGCAGCAGGTATTGATATTGCAAATTTAACATTTAATTCTCAAGAAGAAGAATTATCACAAACTAAAAATACACAAATAGCTATACTTGCTATGAGTTTAGGAATTTTAAAACTTTTAGAAAAGAAAGGTATTAAAGCAGATTATGCTACTGGTTTAAGTTTAGGGGAATATGCAGCTCTTACATACTCTAAAGCTTTTACTTTAGAAGATGCTGGAAAAATTGTTAAAAAAAGAGGAGAATTTATGCAAAATCTTCTTCCAGAAGGAGACTGGGCTATGGCTGCTGTAATTGGAATGGAAGATGAAAAAGTAGAAGAAGTATGCAAAAAAGTGATGCAAGGCTTTGCAGTTCCAGCAAATTATAATTGCCCAGGTCAAGTGGCTGTTTCAGGAGACAAAGCAGGAGTTTTAGAAATGGCAGAAATTGCTAAAGAAGCAGGAGCTAAAAGAGTAGTAAGTTTAAAAACTAGTGGTCCTTTTCATACGGAAAAACTAGCTGAAGCTTCAAAAGCTCTAAGAAAAGAACTTGATTCAGTTGAGGTTAAAACTCCAAATTGTAATGTTATCAAAAATATAGATGCTAAACCTTACACAGAGTCAGATGATATTAGAGATATTTTAGCTAATCATGTTATAAATCCAGTAAGATTTTCAAACTCAGTAAAATATATGTTAGATAATGGAGTTGACACTTTTGTAGAAATTGGACCAGGTAAAGTTTTAACAGGATTTGTTAAAAAAATAAATAAAGACGTAAAGTGTATTAATATAAATGATGTACCAAGTTTTGAAAATGCAATTTGTGAACTTAAAAAAGATGAAAGAGAATTAGAAAGTATTTAGACTAAAAATATTAATAAAATGAAAGGAAAGAAAACTATGGAAAATTCAGAAAAAGTAGCTTTAGTTACAGGAGCTACAAGAGGTATAGGAAAGGAAATTGTTTATACATTAGCTGAAAATGGATATGATGTTTCAATAAATTATAGAACTAAAACAGCTGAAGTAGATGAAATGAAAAGAGAAATTGAAGAGAAATATAAAGTAAGATGTGCAGTAGTTCAAGGAGATGTAGCAAGCTTTGAAGATGCTGAAAAAATGGTAAAAGAAACAGTAGAAAAATTAGGAAAAATAGATATTTTAGTAAATAATGCAGGAATAACAAAAGATAATTTATTAATGAGAATGTCAAAAGAAGATTTTGAAGCTGTAGTTAATGTTAATTTAATTGGAACTTTTAATGTAACAAGAAATGTAATTCTATTAATGGTAAAACAAAGATCTGGAAGAATAATAAATATTTCCTCAGTAGTAGGTGTTTCAGGAAATGCAGGTCAAACAAATTATTCAGCATCTAAGGCTGGAATAATAGGATTTACAAAAAGTTTAGCTAAAGAAGTTGCAAGTAGAAATATATTAGTAAATGCAGTAGCACCAGGATTTATTGCAACAGATATGACTGATGTGTTATCAGATACAGTAAAAGAAAATATAAATTCTCAAATACCACTTAAGAGAATGGGAACAAGTAAAGATATTGCTAATGTAGTAAAATTCTTAGCTTCAGAAGAAAGTAGTTATATTACAGGTCAAGTAATAAATGTTGATGGTGGAATGTTAATGTAATTTAAAAAATAAATAAGAAAGGATTAAGATAATGGAAAGAAGAGTTGTAGTAACAGGAATAGGAGCAATAACTCCTATAGGAAACAATACTAAAGAATTTTGGAAAGAAATAGTAGACGGAAAATGTGGTATTGATGAAATAACTTTATTTGATACTTCAGAATACAAAGTCAAATTAGCTGGAGAAGTAAAAAATTATAATCCAGAAGAATATTTTGATAAAAGAACAGCTAAGAGATTAGATAGATTTACTCAATTTGCTATGATTGCTGCAAGAGAAGCAATGGAAGATAGTAAAATAAATATGGAAGAAGAAGATGCTACACGTTTTGGTGTTGCTATAAGTTCAGGTATAGGTGGACTTCAAAGTATTGAATCAAATGTTATTACATTACATGAAAAAGGACCAGATAGAGTATCTCCTATGTATATTCTAATGGCTATTAGTAATATGGCTACTGGAAATGTTGAAATAGAAATTGGAGCCAAAGGTGAATCTTTTTGCATGACAACAGCTTGTGCAAGTGCTACTCATACAATTGGCGAATGTTATAGAATAATTAAACATGGTTATCAAGATATGATGCTTGCAGGAGGAACAGAAGCTTCTATTACTCCAACAGGAATTTCTGGTTTTACAAATATAAAAGCTTTATCAAAAGCAGAAGATAAAACTAGAGCAAGTATTCCTTTTGATAAAGAAAGAAGCGGTTTTGTTATGGGAGAAGGAGCAGGTTTAATAATTTTAGAAGAATTAGAACATGCTAAAAAAAGAGGAGCTAAAATTTATGCAGAAATGGTAGGATATGGAGCTTCATCAGATGCTTATCATATTACTTCTCCAGCTCCAGAAGGAGAAGGTGGAGCAAGAGCTATGGAAAACGCAATAAAAGATGCTAAATTGAAACCAGAAGAAATAACATATATTAATGCACATGGAACTTCTACACATTTAAATGATGCTTGTGAAACTTCAGCAGTAAAAAAAGCTTTAGGAGAAGCTAGCAAAAAAGTTATGGTAAGCTCAACTAAAGGTCACACAGGACATTTATTAGGAGCAGCAGGTGGTGTTGAAGCAATAGTTTGTGTTAAAGCAATAGATGAAGGAATCGTACCACCAACAATAGGATACAAAATTCCTGATGAAGAATGCGATTTAGATATTGTTCCAAATGAAGCAAGAAAAGTAGAAGTAAAAGTTGCAATGTCAAATTCATTAGGTTTTGGAGGACATAATAGTTCAATAATATTTAAAAAATATGAAGATTAATTTTAATTTTTAAGTATAGAAAGGAAAATTAAAAATGGATTATAAAGAAATAAAAAAACTTATGGATGATATGGGAAATTCAAAACTTACAGAAATGGAGATTGAATTTAAAGACGGATTAAAAATTAGTATGAAAAAAGATAATGGAATGGTAAAAACAAACCAAGTTATGTTAGCAGTTCCAGAGGTGCAAGCACAAAATTTAGCTCCACAAGTTTCTGCTACTGTTCCAGATGTGAAACCTCAAGCACCTGTATCAGAAGTAAAAGAAGAAGTAAAAGGAAATGTTGTTAAATCACCAATGGTAGGTACTTTTTATTCAAGACCATCACCAGATGTAGATCCTTTTGTAAAAATTGGTAGCAAAGTAAAAAAAGGTGATAAACTTTGTATAATTGAAGCAATGAAACTTATGAATGAAATTGAATCAGAATATGATGGGGAAATTGTAGATATATTAGTACAAGATGAAGAAATGGTAGAGTATGGAAAACCACTATTTATTATAAAATAATTTAAAATTTTTAATAAAGTTAAAGGTTTATTAAGTAAAATATTGAGATTATTAATAAATTTTGTAATTCTTTTAAAGAAAGGAGAAATTCACATAAATATGTTATGTGAAGAAATATTATGCTAGATATAAACGAAATAATGAAAATAATACCTCAAAGACCTCCATTTTTAATGATTGATAGAGTTGAAGATTTTGTTCCAGGAGAAAGTGCAACAGCTTATAAAACAGTTTGTATAAATGAACCACATTTTGCAGGTCATTTTCCTGGTCAACCAATTATGCCAGGAGTATTAATTGTTGAAGCTTTAGCACAAACAGGTGCTGTTGCAATTTTATCAATGGAAGAAAACAAAGGTAAAAATGCTTTATTTGGAGGAATTGATAAATTAAGATTTAAAAAACAAGTAGTTCCAGGTGATGTTTTAAAATTAGAAGTAAAAATAATTAAAACAAAAGGACCTATTGGAATAGGAGAAGCTATAGCAACTGTGGATGGGAAGGTTGCTGCAAAAGGTGAACTTACTTTTGCAATAGTAGGTTAATGTATAAGGAGAAAGAAAATGTTAAATAAAGTTTTAATTGCAAATAGAGGAGAAATTGCTGTAAGAATAATAAGAGCTTGTAAGGAAATGAATATTAGAACAGTAGCTGTTTATTCTGAAGCAGATAAAAATAGTTTACATACTAAACTTGCAGATGAGGCAGTTTGTATAGGACCAGCTCCTTCATCAAAAAGCTATTTAAATATAAAAAATATATTAGAAGCAGCAAGTTTAACAGGAAGTGATAGTATTCATCCAGGTTTCGGTTTTTTATCTGAAAATGCTATATTTGCTAAAATGTGTGAAGAAAGCAATATAAAATTTATAGGACCATCTTATAAAATTATTGATTTAATGGGAAATAAATCAAATGCTAAAGATCTTATGAAGTCAGCAGGAGTTCCGGTAGTACCAGGTTCTGATGGCAGTTTAAAAAGTTTAGAAGAAGCAAAAAAAATAGCAAAAAAAATTGGTTTTCCTATAATGCTTAAAGCAGCTGCTGGTGGTGGCGGAAAGGGAATTAGATTAGTAGAAAAATTAGAGGATTTAGAAGATGCATATAATATAGTTAAACAAGAAGCAAAAGTTTCTTTTAATGATGACGAAATATATATGGAAAAATTTGTTGTTAATCCAAGACATGTTGAAATACAAGTATTAGCTGATGAATTTGGAAATGTTATTCATCTTGGAGAGAGAGATTGTTCTGTTCAAAGAAGAAATCAAAAAGTATTAGAAGAAAGTCCATCTACTGTTTTAGATGAAAAGTTAAGAGAAAAAATGGGAAATGCTGCAATCAAAGCAGTTAAAGCATCTAAATATTCTAATGCTGGAACAATAGAATTTTTAGTTGATAAAGATAGAAATTTTTATTTTATGGAGATGAATACTAGAATACAAGTTGAACATCCTGTTACAGAATGGGTTACAGGTGTTGATATAGTAAAAGAACAATTAAGAATTGCTTCAGGTGAAAAGTTAAGATTTAAACAAGAAGATATAAAATTTAAAGGACATAGTATTGAATGTAGAATTAATGCAGAAAATCCTGATAAAAATTTTATGCCTTGTCCTGGAGAAATTAAGGACTTGAATTTACCTGGAGGAAATGGTGTAAGAATAGATACAGCAGTATACTCTGGATATAAAATACCACTAACTTATGATTCTATGATAGCAAAACTAATAGTTCATGCTGAAAATAGAGAAGAAGCTATTTCTAAAATGAAAAGAGCTTTAGAAGAATGTATAATAGACGGAATAGATACTAACATAGATTTCCTATATAGGATATTAGAAAATGAAGATTTCATATCAGGAAATTTTGATACATCTTTTATTAGTAAGTTATTAGGTTAAACATATAAATAAATTATTAAGTATATTAAAAAGGATTAAATTAAATACTTTTAACTAGAAGAAAGGTTTTTTTAGTATGATAATTGATAAATTAAAGAAAAGAAGTCAAGTAAAAGATAATCTTAAAGATAATAAAATTGATATACCAGTTGGAAAATGGGTTAAGTGTGAGAAATGCGGAGAGATTTTATATAAAGAAACTCTACATGAAAACTTTAGTGTTTGTCCAAATTGTGGTAATCATTTTAGATTATCAGCAAGAAGAAGAATAAAGCAAATAACTGATGAAAATACTTTTGTACCATTTGAAGTTGAAATAAAAGAAACTAATCCTTTGAATTTGGATGGTTATATGGAAAAATTAGAAGGATTAAGAAATAAAACAGGAATAGATGAAGCTGTAGTTTGTGGAATAGGAAAAATAAATACAGAAGAAGCTGTTATTTGTGTAATGGATGGAAACTTCTTAATGGGAAGTATGGGAAGTGTTGTTGGAGAAAAAATAACCTATTCAATAGAAAAAGCAATAGAACTTAAATTACCAATAATAATATTTTCAGTTTCTGGTGGAGCGAGAATGCAAGAAGGAATTATTTCTTTAATGCAAATGGCTAAAACTTCAAGTGCTATTGCAAAATTAAATGAAGCTGGAATACTTTTCATATCTGTTCTTACAGACCCAACTTATGGAGGAGTTACAGCAAGTTTTGCATCACTTGGAGATATAATACTTGCTGAGCCTAAAGCAATGATTGGATTTGCAGGACCAAGAGTTATAAAACAAACAATAGGAGAAGAACTTCCAGAAGGTTTTCAAACTTCAGAATTTTTATTAGAACATGGTTTTGTAGACAAAATAGTTGAAAGAAAAGATATGAAAGAAATACTTTATAAATTAATAAAATTTAACAAATAATTTATAAATAGGAGGGAATATTTTGGCAGATTTAAGCGAAGAAATAAAAGATCTTGAAGAAGTTATTAAAGAACTTAATAATATGAGTAAAGATAGAATTATAGATGTTAGTGATGAGATTGAAGAGGCTAAAGAAAAATTATTAAGTTTGAGAAAAAAAGCTTATGAAAATTTAACAGCTTGGGATAAAGTTGAAATGGCAAGAAATCCTCAAAGACCAACAGCTTTAGATTATATAGAAATAATTTTTGATGATTTTATGGAATTACATGGTGATAGAGTTTTTAAAGATGATAAAGCAATGGTTTGTGGACTTGGAAGAATTGGAAATCAAAATTATACAATCGTAGCCGAACAAAAAGGTAGAAATACTAAAGAAAATATACAAAGAAATTTTGGTATGCCTAATCCAGAAAGTTATAGAAAAGGTATTAGATTTATGAAACAAGCAGAAAAATTTCATAGACCAATAATAACTTTTATTGATACCAAAGGTGCATATCCTGGAATAGGAGCAGAAGAAAGAGGCCAAGGCGAAGCTATAGCAAGAAGTATGATGGAAATGGCGAATTTAAAAGTTCCAATAATTGTAATAGTAATAGGAGAAGGCTCTAGTGGTGGTGCTTTAGCAATAGGAGTTGGAGATAAAGTTGTTATGCTAGAAAATTCTGTTTACTCTATACTTTCTCCAGAAGGATATGCAAGTATTCTTTGGAAAGATGGAACAAGAATAAAAGAGGCTGCTGAAAAAATGAAACTTACAGCTCAAGATTTATATGATTTTGGAGTTATTGATGAAATAATTGAAGAACCTGTTGGTGGAGCACATTTTGACAAAGAATTTGTTGCACAAAATTTAAAGGAATATATAGAAAAAACAACACCTGAATTAATTAATAAAGACTTAGAGGCTTTAATTTCAGAAAGATATGAAAAATTTAGAAAAATAGGCAGATAATCTAAAATATTTAATTTTGTAATATTTGAATTGGAACAAAAGTGGAAAATCATGCTAATTGCAAAATTCTAAATAAAAAATTATTTGATGTTTAAAATAACTAATATTTGTTATATTAGAAAAATATAAATTAAAAAGGAGAAAAAATATGATATTAGAAAACAAAACAATTTTAATTATGGGAATTAGAAACAAATGGAGTATTGCTTATGGTGCAGCTAAAGCAGCTTATGAACAAGGTGCAAAATTAATTTTTACATTTATGGGAGAAGAAAACAGAGAAAAAATAGAAGAGCTTGTATCTGAATTTAAAGGATTTAAAGCATATACTTGTGATGCTTCTAAAGATGATGAAATAGAAAATCTATTTAAAACAATAAAAAATGATTATGGAAAAATTGATGGAATTTTACATAGTATAGCACATGCAAATACAGAAGATTTAAGAAATGATTTTATAAATACAAGTAAAGAAGGTTTTGCACATGCAAATGATGTTAGTGCATATAGTCTAGTTGCAGTTGCTAGAATTGCAAGAGATTTAGAAGTTCTAAATGAAGATGCAAGTATAACAGCATTAACATATTATGGTTCAACAAAAGTTTTACCAGGATATAATGTAATGGGAGTTGCTAAAGCAGCTTTAGAATGTAGTATTAGATATTTGGCAGATAACTTAGGTCCTATGGGAATAAGAGTAAATGCTATTTCAGCAGGACCAATAAAAACTTTATCAGCAAAAGGAATTAAAGATTTTAATTCAATATTAACTGTTGTTGAAGAAAAAGCCCCATTAAGAAGAAATGTAACAACAGAAGAAGTTGGAAGTGCTGTTGCTTTCTTATTAAGTGATATGTCAAGAGCAATTACAGGTCAAGTAATTTATGCTGATAGTGGATATAATATCATGGGATTATAAAATTTATATATAAATGTTTTATAATATATATTATTCTAAATTATAAAATTTAGTTTTATTATAATGAAGTATATTATTAAAAATATATGGTGATAATAAATCACCTATATTTTTTAAAATACATCTAGAGTTTAAAACTACATAATAAAATAAACAGTATTATATAATAAAATAATTTGAATTGTTTTGATTTTTATAATTTATATTAATTAAAAATAGGAGATGAAAATATGAAATTACCAGAGTTAAAAATAGGGGAACTTGTTGCTAAAGTTCCAATTATTCAAGGAGGAATGGGTGTTGGAATATCACGTTCAAAATTAGCAGGAGCGGTCGCAAGAGAAGGAGGAATAGGAGTTATTTCAACAGCTCAAATTGGTTTTGATGAACTAGATTTTGAAACAAATACTTTAAATGCTAATTTAAGAGCTTTAGAAAGACATATAAAAAAAGCAAAAGAAATTTCTAAAGGAAATGGAATTGTGGCAATAAATATAATGAGTGTTACAAATTTTTATAAAGAAAATGTGAAAAAAGCTATTGAAAGTGGTATAGATTTAATAATTTCAGGAGCAGGACTTCCAAAAGAATTACCTAAACTTGTAGAAGGAAGTAAAGTAAAAATTGCACCAATTATATCTTCTGCAAGAGGTGCTGTTCTTATGATTAAATTATGGTTAAAACAAAAACGTCTTCCAGATATGATTGTAGTAGAAGGGCCAGAAGCAGGAGGACATTTAGGGTTTTCAAAAGAAGAATTAGAAGATGAGAATAAAAAGGATATATATCAAATAGTAAAAGAAGTAGTTCAAAAAGTTAAAGAATTTGAAATAGAGTATAATGCTAAAATACCAGTTATAGCAGCTGGAGGAATATATACGGGAAAAGATATAAAAAAGGCTTTAGAATGTGGTGCTTCTGGAGTACAAATGGCAACTAGATTTGTTGCGACAGAAGAATGTGATGCTGATATAAAATATAAAGAAGCTTATATAAAAGCAACAAAAGAAGAGATAGAAATTGTACAAAGTCCAGTAGGAATGCCTGGCAGAGCAATTAATAATAAGTTTATAAAAGAAGTAGAAAAAAGAAAATTAGCTGGATTAAAAGGAACAGACAAAAAATGCTTAAGTTGTATAAAAACATGTAATCCTACAGAAACACCATATTGTATAACAAGAGCTCTAATAAATGCTGTAAAAGGTGATATTGATAATGCTTTATTATTTGTTGGAAGCAATGCTTATAAAATAAATAAAATAACAACAGTAAAGCAATTAATGGAAGAACTTGCTTTTGAAGCTTCAGAATAAAATTATAGTTACATTTAAAAATCACTTTGAATATTATATTTGGGGTGATTTTTTTATGAAATTAGGTTTGTGTCTTTCAGGAGGTGGAATAAAAGGCTTTGCACATATTGGAGCAATAAAAGCTCTAGAAGAGGCAAATATTAAGTTTTATTTTATATCAGGAACAAGTTCAGGAAGTATAGTTTCTTGCTTATATGCATCAGGCTTTACAGTTGATGAAATTTATGAAATATTTAGAAAAAATGTGAATCAAATAAAATATGTAGATATGAAAAATGTTTTAAAATTTCTTAAAAATGTAATATTAAAAAGAGATTTTAATATTGATGGACTTAATAGTGGTGAAAAAATAAAAAAATTAGTTAATGAAGTTTGCAAGACAAAAGGAATTGAAAATATAAATCAAATTAAAATGCCATTACTTATTCCAGCTGTTAATATTAATACTGAAAAAGTATATGTATTTTCAAATAATATATTACAAAATAAATGTGATGAAGTAAAATACATAAATAATGTTAATATAGGAACAGCAGTTCAAGCGAGTTGTAGTTATCCAGGAATATTTTCACCATGTAAATATAAAGGTGAACTTTTAGTAGATGGTGGAATTTCTGAAAATTTACCGTGGAGAGAAACTAAAAGAGCAGGAGCAGATAAGGTATTGAGTATAGTTTTTACAAGTAAAGGAAAAAAATGTTGTAAAAATTTATTTGAGGTTATTAGCAAATCTTTTTCAATACTTTGTCATGAACTTTATAAATATGAATGGGAAGGAACAGATTATTTATTAAAAATAGATACAGCAAATGTAGGATTATTAGAAAAATCTAAGATGGAAGAATTATATAATCAAGGTTATGAACAAACTAAGAAAAAAATTAATGAAATAAAGGCTAAATTAAATTTATAGTAAAATTTTTGTATAAATTTTTATTATGCATATACTATACATATAAATTCTTAAAACGAAATATTGTTAAATAAATTTTTTATGATATAATGTAAAGCACAAAAAAATATCTCTATTAAAGGAGTTTTTATGTTAGAAAGTATTGAAATGTATATATTGTTGTTTTTTACTTATTCTTTTTTTGGATGGGTAATGGAATCTGTTGGAGGAATTTTAAAAGTAAAGAAATTTGTAAATAGAGGTTTTTTAATTGGACCATATTGTCCTGTGTATGGAACAGGTGTTGTTTTGATAAGCATTTTGCTTAAAGATTATACAAAAGATATAGCAGCACTTTTTGTTCTTTCAACAGTTATTTGTGGTTTATTAGAATATGTTACAAGTTATATTATGGAAAAATTATTTAATGCTCGTTGGTGGGATTATACAAATAGGAAATTTAATATAAATGGTAGAATTTGTTTGGAAACATTAATTCCATTTGGAATAGCAGGGACTACAATTTTGTGTTTTATTAATCCGTTTTTTATTAATATTTATTTAAAAATACCGGATTTAGTAAGACATATAATAACTATTAGTATTAGTCTTTTATTTATTATAGATATTATAATATCTTTTAATATAATTATAAGTTTTAAAGGAGAAACATATAAGGAAAAAGATAATACTGAAGAAATAGGAAATAGAGTAAAAGATAAAACAGAAGATATTTTGATGAAAGTTGAGTCTGATGCTATAGTATTTAGCAGAAGATTAAAAGTAAAAGGTTTGAAATTCCAAAGAAAAGTAAAATATCATAGAATAAATGTGATGGGAGCACTTACTGAATCACCACGAGAATTAGCAGAGAAAATAAGAAAGCAAAGAGAAGCAATTACTGGAAAACTAATAGACAAAAAAGATGAATTTGATACACAAATGAAATTAAAGAAATCTGAGTGGGAAATGAAACAAAAAGAATCTAAACAAATTTTTGATCAAAGAATTAGAAAAACTAAAGAAGAATTTGAAACTTTCCAAAAATCTTCTATTCAAAAATTGGATAATACTATAAAAAATATAAAAACTAATTCAGAAGAAATAACCAAAAAAGTTGTTGAGAATTTTAAACAAAAATCATTTTTAAGAAAAAGATTAATGGAAGCTTTTCCTAAGTTGGAAGTAAGACAGCCAAAAGAAAAAGGAAATAAAAAGAAATAAATTAATTGTTGAAAAATTAATAGTGTTGTGTTATTATAACATGAACTAAAAATTTTTATATATAAAAAGGAGACAAAAATGGAAAATATCACTGATGAAAGTTATATTGGTTTAATTTGTAATGGAGAATTTAATGCAATTCCAGATTTTAAAATTGGAGAATTGTTTGAATCTTTTTTTGATAATATAAACTATAATGTCGTAAAAGAAGATAAACAAGTATATGTAGATTTTACAGGAGAAGCAACATGTGATGATGAGCCTTGTAGAATACTAATAAGATTTGCTGTAGATGATAATGCAGAAGAGTTTGAAATTAAAGAGATAAAAGTGGATGATGAAATTCTTAGTGAAGATGAGAGTCTTGATCTATTGGAAGATATTGCCTATGCTGGTGGTGCTGTAATGGAAGAAGATGATGATTATTGTAATTCAGATTGCGCTCATTGTATGCATGATTGTACTAATAATTATGATGAAATTGAAGAAGACGATGAAGATGATGAATATAATATTGATGATGAAAATAACGATGAAAAAGATGACGATAATTATTAGTAATTTTATGTAAATTTTGCTATACTCATCACATAATATATTAAAAAATAATATTATATATAAAGGAGGAAGCAAAATGAGAATATGGTGTAAATTTAGAAAAGTAATAGCAGGAGCTCTTATAGGACTCGGAATAGGTATTATTCTAGTTCTATTTCTTCCTCCAGTTGCTTGGATATTCATAATGGGTGTAGCTATGTTTATCGGAGGCATAAAATTTTTACTAGGTAAATAGGAGGAGGACCAATGACAATAGTTGTAAAAAAAGTACCTAAATTTTTAAGAGGATTTGTAAAATTTATTTTCGGAATTAAATCTACATAAAATTTAGGGTAAAAATGTAAGAATTTATATAATAAGAAGCTTTTTTCTTTATTATATAAAAAATAAAAAAAGAAAAATCTATTTGCATAGGTTTTTCTTTTTTTATATATCATAATTATTAATTTTGTATTATTAAACAGCTCTTTGAACTTTTCCAGAACGTAAACATTTAGAACATACAGAAACTCTTTTAACTTTTCCATCTATAACAGCTTTTACAGTTCTTAAATTTGGTTTTACTGTTCTAGTAGTTCTTTTACTGATATGAGAACGAGTAATACTAAGTTGTTTTCCAAAGCTTGTTTCTTTTCCACAAAATGCGCATTTTGCCATATCTAAAGCACCTCCATTATTTTTAATAAACTGACTATTTAATAGTCTAACATAATATTTATAAAAAAGCAAGATATTTTTAGAAAAAAATAAAAAATAAAATATTTGATTTGTTTACATAATAGCATTGACTTTTTCATAAAATATAGTATAATGATATTTGTAGTAGTGTAATCGGAGGAATAATAGATGTTACCCAAAATATGGAAAAAACTTTTATTAGCTATATGTATAATAGCGTGCATATATAATATAATGTCTAAATTAGTAAATAGAAATTCTTTAGAAGTAAATTTAAAAAGTGTAGATGATGGTACAACAGTATTTAACTTGTTCCAAAAAGAAGAAACTGTTAATGATGAAAATAATTTAGTTGAAAATCAAGTTTCAAATTCTATAGAAAATGAGGAAATAGTAGAAGAAGATGTTAAAACAGATGAAAACGTAGAAAAAACAGTGGCAGAAGAAGAACTTGGGACAAATGAAGAAACATCTACAGAAACTGATGAAAGTAAAGATAGTCAAGGCACAAAATTTATAGTGTTATATTAAAAGAAATTATGGACTTAAGTATAATGTAATATTAGTAATATAAAAGTAATAAGAATTTATAAAAAATAAATTAAAAACACTTGCAATGTAAAAAATATTATGTTATTATATAAAAGATTGTTTTTAAAATGTAAGAAAGAGGTGAATTTACATGAAAAAAGAATTACAACCTAATTATACAGCTTCTAAAATTATTTGTGCATGTGGAAATGTTATAGAAACAAATTCAACAAAACCAGAAATGAAAGTTGATGTTTGTTCTAAATGTCATCCATTTTGGACAGGAAGCTTAAAACAAAATACTACAGGTGGTAGAGCAGATAAATTTAAGAAAAAATATGGTATTGCTTAATCAAAGTTTTAAGTATCCAAAATATAAAATTTATTGCGCAATAAAATCTAGGATTTGAAATGTATTATTTTTTAATATATTTCAAATCCTAGATTTTTTTATATAATATAAAATGCTTTTGAAGTTCTATTAGATAAAGCTCTTAGTAGATGTTGTATAATAAGAAGTTAATCTGATGCGGAAACAAAGATTATTAAATAATTATCTAGAATTAATGACAAAAAAATATATATATGTTAAAATAATTTTATAAATATACAAGGGAGGAAAGTATGATATTTTATCATACAAAGAAAAGTTATGGATTTCGAAGATTTTGAAGGATTTAAAAGAATAAAAAATGAGAAAAATTTAAATATTGAAGAAATTTTTAATTTATTAGAAAAGTATCAAAAAGAAATTGGAGAATTAAGATTTGATTTAAATTCAGAAGATTCTAATATAATTGCAGATATTAGAGGAAAATACCTTATTAGAATAAGTATAAGAGCTAATGAAATAATATTAGAAAGAGAACTAGAAGAAAATCATATAAAAGATGATACATTAAAAGTAGATTCTGCAATAGATTTAGCACAAACAGATAGAATGATAGAACAAATATATGATTTATTAAATGATTATATTAAAAACGGAACTATTACAGAACATATAACAAGTGCAAAAAAAGTTTTATATATGAAAGAAGATGTAAAAAAAGCTTTAGGAAATTTAATAGTTGTTGGAAAATTTTTTGAATTTTTAGATGATACTTCAAAAATAATATATGAAGCTAGAGAAAATCCATTAATGAATGAATTTATATTTAAGAATTGTGAAGAAAGAAGAGAAGCATGGACTTTAAAATATAATGAATATAAAAATGATAAATACACTTTTTTAAAACAACCATTTGAAAAAATAGAAATAGCAAGAAATAAAGATGAAGTAAAAAATATTTTTGAAGGAAAAATTGGTAGAAATAGTTTAAAAATTGCTGCTGACTATTCTGATAATCACTATTTAATAGAACTTGATGAAATTGTTATTGGAAGTATTGATTGTATGGATCCACTAGTAAGGAGAGAATATAGAATAGAAATAAATAATTTAAGCTATGAATATTTACTAGTTATGATAGCAGTAATGATTGATATATTTTTAGGAAAGGAATATTTAGATAATAGTAATGTAATTGAAAATTTAAAAGATGATATAGAAAATACTATAACAGACTTTAAAGAACATATTGAAGATTTTGGCAAAAGTAATTTTAAAAATTAATGTAATTAAATAATAAAGAGTAATTTTAGAAGCTTATATAAAATCAAATATAAGCTTCTTTTTTGTTATATAAATAGTAATATTTAAAAATCATTATCATAATATTTATTAAAGAAATATGGAGGATAATATGAAAAGAAAAATTTTATACATATTTATAATGTTTATACTTATTTTTAACACAAACTCATTAGCTTTATATACTGCTGTGCCAGTATGGTCAGAAGATATCGACACCACCGAAGTTAGTGCAGATACTACTGCAGAAAACTTTTTAAATATAGAGTCAGAAAGTGCAATTTTAATTGAACAAAGTACAGGTCAAATTTTATATGAGAAGAATTCTCATGAACAGCTTCGTCCTGCAAGTGTTACAAAGATTATGACTATCTTACTTATTATGGAAGCTTTAGACAGAGGTGAAATTACTTTAGATACTCAGATACCTTGTAGTCAAAATGCGGCATCTATGGGAGGTTCACAAATTTGGCTTAATGAAACAGAAACTTTAACAGTTGATGAAATGCTTAAGGCAATTTGTGTTGTAAGTGCAAATGATTGTACAGTTGCTATGGCAGAATATTTATCAGGAAGTGAAGAACTGTTTGTTCAGAAAATGAATGATAGAGCAAAAGAATTAGGTATGAATGATACTACTTTTAAAAACTGTCATGGTATTGATGAAGATGGTCATTTTACTACAAGTTATGACATAGCTTTAATGTCTAAAGAGCTTTTACAAAATCATCCAGATATCACTAAATATACAACTATATGGATGGATAGTCTTCGTGATGGAAAATCTGAATTAGTTAATACAAATAAATTAATTCGTACTTATGAAGGAGCTACAGGACTTAAAACAGGATCTACTTCACTTGCATTATATAATTTGTCAGCTAGTGCTACCAAAAATAATTTGTCACTAATAGCAGTTGTTTTAAGGGCTCCTACACCTAAAATTAGATTTTCAGAAGCTAAATTATTGTTAGATTATGGATTTAATACTTATGATTTCAAGAAAATTGCTACTAAAGGAGATGTATTTCAAAATGTAGAAGTAAAAAAAGGAACTGAGTGTAGTATCAATCTTGTGTTCGAAAACGACGGTGGTGTATTAGTTAAAAAATCAGATTCAAATAAAATAAACCAAGAAATAAATATAAATGAAAATATAGAAGCACCAATCAAAGCAGGAGATGTTTTAGGAAATATAAATTACTATTTGGATAATGAGTTGATTTCTTCAGTTAATCTTGTTGCAGAAAAAGATATAAGCAAAAAAAATATATTAAATATGTTTAACTATACAGTTCAAAATTGGTTTAGCATTTTAAGAAAATAATTACATAATTATTATAAAAGTCCTTGTATTATAAAAAAATATTGTATATAATGTGAAAAGATTGTGAAATAATAAATTTAATAGATAAAGCAGGAGGGATTTTATAATATGGAATCAAAAGTAAAAAAAGTAGCTATATTAACTAATGGTGGAGATGCACCAGGATTAAATGCTGTTATAAGAGCGATAGTAAAAACAGGTAGAACTTATGGAGTAGAATGCTATGGATTTATAGAAGGCTATAAAGGCTTACTAGAAAATAATTATGTGAAATTAGATTTACAAGGTAATGCTTCAGGATTATTAACAAAAGGTGGTACAATAATAGGTACATCAAATGCTACTAATGTATTTAACTATAAAGTTGTAAATGAAGATGGAACAGTAGAATATAAAGATTTATCAGATATTTGTGTTCAAAATATAAAAAATGCAGGATTTGATTGTATATTCACTTTAGGTGGAGATGGAACACAAAAATCTAGTAGAGATTTCTCTTTAAAAGGAGTAAATTGTATTGGTGTTCCTAAAACTATAGATAATGATGTTGCACATACAGATATGACTTTTGGATACAATACAGCAGTTTCTGTTGCAACAGAAGCCTTAGATAGACTTCATACAACAGCAGAAGCGCATCACAGAGTAATGATTCTAGAAGTTATGGGTAGATATGCAGGATGGCTTGCATTAGAATCAGCTATTGCAGGAGGTGCTGATGTTGCTTTAATTCCAGAAATTCCTTATGATATAAATAAAGTAGTTGATAAAATAAATGAAAGAAGAGCAAGAGGAAAAGAATTTTCAATAGTTGTAACTTCTGAAGGTGCTATGCCAAAAGATGGAACAATTACTGTAAAGAAAACTTTAAATGATGGTGCTGGCTTAGACAACATAAGACTTGGAGGTGTTGGAGAAAAAATAGCAAGCGAACTAGAAGAATTAACAGGTATGGTAACAAGAAATACAGTATTAGGATATGTTCAAAGAGGAGGAACACCATCTGCTTTTGATAGAATATTATCAACAAAATATGGTTGCAAAGCTATGGAACTTGCTATGCAAGGAATCTTTAATGTTTTAGTAACATATAAAAAAGGTGAAATGAGCTATGTAACATTAGAAGATGTTGTTGGAAACAATAAAGTTGTTGGAGCAGCATCAGGAAATACAAAGGAAAGCAATATAAGAAAAATCAAAATGGATGATGATTTAATAAAAATTGCTAGAGATTTAGGAATATGCTTAGGTGACTAATAAAAATCTAATATTTTATTAAAATTGTAAAATAAAAGCAGACCGCTTAGGTCTGCTTTTTTATGTGATAATTTATATTACTATAATAGTTTACTTTTGTTTTTAATTTTTATTTTCGTTCCTATAAAAGCAGAAATATCAATGAAAATTTAATAAAAAACTTGCTTTTTATTTTTATTGTGATATAATATAAAAGCTATTTATGAAAATAGGAAGAAAATGGAGGAAGTAAAATGAGTGTAAAAGTAGAAAAGACAGAAAATAAGAACGAATTAAAATTAGAATTTACTGTTGAAGCTAAAGTTTTTGACGAAGGAATAAAAAAAGTATTTAATAAAAATGCAAAATATTTTAATATTCCTGGTTTTAGAAAAGGAAGAGCTCCAATGAATATAGTTGAAAAATACTACGGAGATGAAATTTTTTATGAAGATGCTTTTAATGAAGTTGTACCAGAAATATATGATGAAGCAATCAAAAGTGAAAAATTAGAAGTTGTTAGTAGACCTAAAATAGATATAGTTCAAATGGGAAAAGGAAAAGATTTAATATTTACAGCAATAGTAGATGTTAAACCAGAAGTAAAATTGGGAAAATATAAAGGAATTTCTGTAGAGAAAACAGAATATAAAGTAGAAGAAGCTGATATAGATGCTGAAATTAATACTATGGCAGAAAGAAACAGTAGAATGGTAACAGTTACAGATAGAGCTGCAAAAAAAGGTGATATAGCTGTTATTGATTTTGTTGGTACTGTTGATGGAGTTGAGTTTGAAGGTGGAAAAGCTTCTAATCATGAATTAGAATTAGGAAGCAATACATTTATTCCAGGATTTGAAGACCAAGTTATTGGAATGAAAACAGAAGAAGTAAAAGATGTAAAAGTTAAATTCCCAGAAGAATACTTCTCTAAAGAATTAGCTGGAAAAGATGCTGTATTTAAAGTAACAGTTCATGAAATAAAAGAAAAAGAATTACCAAAAATAGATGATGAATTTGCTAAAGATGTTAGTGAATTTGATACATTAAAAGAACTAAAAGCTGATATAAAAGCTAAAAAAGAAAAACAAAATGAAGAAAGAGCTAAAGCAGAATTAGAGGAAAAAGCTGTTAAAGCGGTAGCAGAAGATGCAACTATTGATATTCCAGCAGGTATGATAGAACTTGAAATTGATAATATGGAACAAGATATGGATAGAAGACTTGCATATCAAGGAATTAATTTAGAACAGTACCTACAAATGCTTGGTAAAACAAAAGTTGATTTCAGAAACGAAAGTCAAGAACCTGCAAAACAAAATATTAAAATAAGATTAGTATTAGATGCTATTTTTGATGATGCAAAATTAGAAATTTCTGATAAAGAAGTTGATGAAAAAATAAAAGAATTAGCAACAACTTATGGTAGAAAAGAAGAAGACTTAAAAAATAATGAAGAATTATTAGGACATATTAAAGATAGCATTAAATCTGAAAAAGCTATCGCATTTATAGTTGATAATGCAAAAGTTAAAGTTGTTGAAGAAAAAAAAGATAAAGAAGAAAAATCTGAAAAAACAGAAAAAAAATCTACTACTAAAAAAACAAGCAAAAAAGCAGAAGCTGATAAAGAAGTAAAAGCTGAGAAGGAAACAAAAACAGAAAAGAAAACAACTAAGAAATCAAGTAAAAAAGCTGAATAATAAAAAGATGAGAAGCTCTAAAATTTTATTTTAGAGCTTTTTTGTATCATAGGAACATTAAATTCCTATGATAGTAAGCTTTTGCTAAAATATGTCGAACTTTAAGAATCAAATTATTTCTTTTTTTAGAATAAATATATTGAAAAAACTTTTCTTTTAGTATATAGTTATAAAATAGTTGAATAGTAAAAGTTATTAGTGATTTTTGCTAAACATAAAAATAAATCAAACAATGAAAGGAAGATGAATAATGATAGATAATAGTTTAGTACCTTATGTTATCGAACAAACAAGCAGAGGAGAAAGATCTTATGATATTTTCTCAAGATTATTAAAAGATAGAATAATTTTTTTAGCAGAAGACGTTAATCCAACATCAGCAAGTTTAGTTGTAGCACAATTATTATTTTTGGAGTCAGAAGATCCTGATAAAGAAATTAGTTTATATATAAACAGTCCAGGAGGCTCAATTACAGATGGTATGGCAATAGTTGATACAATCAATTATATTAAATGTCCTGTATCAACAATCTGTGTTGGTATGGCAGCAAGTATGGGTGCAGTTTTACTTGCTTCAGGAGAAAAAGGAAGAAGATTTGCAACTCCAAATGCAGAAATATTAATTCACCAACCATTAATTGGTGGTGGAGGTCTTTCAGGACAAACAACAGAAATAAAAATACATGCAGACCACATGGTTAAAACAAGAGAAAAATTAAATAGATTACTAAGTGATAGAACAGGTCAAAGCTTAGAAACTATCGAAAAAGATACAGAAAGAGATAACTATATGACAGCTGAAGAAGCACTAAAATATGGTTTAATAGACGGTATACTAGATAAAAGAAATTAAAGGTTTATAGATAATTTCCTAAAAATCTAAATAAACTTAGAGGTATTTATATGTCTAAAAATCAAGAGAGAATAGTAAAATGTTCTTTTTGTGGAAAACCACAAGAAGTTGTAAAAAAAATAATTGCTGGACCAGGAGTATATATATGTGATGAATGCGTAGCTCTTTGTCAAGATATTATTGATGAAGGTATTTATGATGCAGAGGAAAAACAAGAGCCAGTTGATATGCTTACTCCAGCAGAAATAAAAAAGATTTTAGATGATTATGTTATTGGTCAAGAAGAAGCTAAGAAAACCTTATCAGTAGCAGTATATAATCATTATAAAAGAATAAATAATTTAGAAGCTTTAGATGATATTGAAATACAAAAAAGTAATATTCTATTATTAGGACCTACAGGATGTGGAAAAACTTTACTTGCTCAAACTTTAGCAAAAATATTGGATGTTCCTTTTGCAATAGCTGATGCAACAACACTTACAGAAGCTGGATATGTTGGAGAAGATGTTGAAAATATTTTATTAAAACTTATTCAAGCAGCTGATTATGATGTTGAAAAAGCTCAAAAAGGAATCATATATATAGATGAAATAGATAAAATAACCAGAAAGTCTGAGAATCCATCTATAACAAGAGATGTTAGCGGTGAGGGAGTTCAACAAGCTTTACTTAAAATTGTTGAAGGAACAGTTGCATCAGTACCACCACAAGGAGGAAGAAAACATCCACATCAAGAATTTATTCAAATAGATACATCAAATATATTATTTATTTGTGGAGGAGCTTTTGAAGGATTAGAAAATATTATAAAAGATAGAGTTGGTAAAAAATCTATTGGTTTTGGAGCTGAAATTGAAAGTAAAAAAGATTTAAATAAAACAGAAATATTTAAACAAATTTTACCACAAGATTTATTAAAATTTGGATTAATACCAGAATTTGTTGGTAGATTGCCAATAGTTGCAACATTAGAAGGGCTATCAAAAGAGGCTTTAATCGATATTGTTACAAAACCTAAAAATGCTCTTATAAAACAATATAAAAAATTGGTAGAATTAGATGGAGTTGAACTTGAATTTAATCAAGATGCATTAGAAGCTATAGTTGATAAAGCAATAGAAAGAAATACAGGCGCAAGAGGATTGCGTTCAATTATTGAAGAAATAATGAGAGATGTTATGTATGATATACCATCAAATGAAAAGATAGCAAAATGTATAATAACAAAAGAAACTGTAGAAAGCAAAGCAAGTCCAGAGCTTATTATTGATGAAAATAAGAAAAGAGAAGTACCAAAGCCAAAAAGAAAAATGAAAACAAATCAAAAAGAAGAAACTGCTTAATTTTAATAAGACACAATAAATTCATTTTTTATGCATAGTATAGCCATAATTTTTGTATAAAATTTTAGAATAGCAGAATTTTTGTTACTTAGAAAAAGGAGTGTTAACCATGAAAAGTTTCAAAATGAAACATCAAGAAGTTAAGCGGTGGCTCGAAAAGCATTTCTGGATTTTAAAACGAAAGCTTAAACGTTTTATTATTAAGCTAGAGGCGAAGTTCGGACTGGCGACGAGGTGCTCGCTTTGCGAGGAAAACATTTTTTGTGAAAACTATGACTGTTTGAGTAAAAAGCGTATCTTTCATGCGAAGCGTTGCACAGACAAAGTTAGTACGAAATAAGTAGAGTTTTTAACAGGTTGGGATAATTTGCATATACATAAAGCAAACCATCTCAACCTGTTTTATTTAATTATTTTTTTCATATCTTCTGGTATAGGAGCTTCAAAAGTGCAACTTGTATTATAAATGGGATGAATAAAAGAAATCTTGTATGCATGAAGGGCTTGTCTATTTATAATAGAAGAAAGATTTCCATATAGAGAATCTCCTAAAATTGAATGCCCTATATATTTTGAATGAACTCTAATTTGATGAGTTCTTCCAGTTTCTAGATCAAAATTAACTAAGCATAATTTTTGATTTTCATATTTAAAATTTTTTAGTAATTTAAAATGAGTAATTGCATTATTTCCATTAGAATTTACTTCTCGCTCGATTATAGAATTTTCTTTTCTAGCGATAGGAGCAATTATAGTTCCAAAAGGTTCTTTTAAAAATCCTTCTAAAATTGCTAAATATTCTTTTTTAAAAGTTTTATTTTTCATTTGCTTTATTAAAATTTCTTGTATATATTCATTTTTAGCAAATACAACGATTCCAGAAGTATCTTTATCTAATCTATTTACAGGTCTAATTTTGGTTTTTATATTGCTTTCTAAATAATAGAATTGAACTCCATTAGATAAACTATTTTCATAATGCAATATAGAAGGATGTACAGGAATGTTTGGTGCTTTATTTAAAATAAGTATAGTTTCATCCTCAAAAATTATATTTAAATTCATTTTTGTAGGAACAATATTTTCACTAATTTCGTCAAAATTTAAATCAACTTCTACTAAATCATTTAAATTTAATCTAGCATTAACAAAAGTAGTAATGTTATTTAGATAAATTTTTTGATTTTTCTTTAATTTAGTTAATAATCTATCAGAAATTTTAAAATGTGATTTTAAAACTTCTTTTACATTCAAATATTTATTATCAGTAACTTTGTAATTTAATTTCATATCAATTTCCTTTATATACATATTTAATTTAAGTTTAATAATATAATATTTCTATATAATTTTAACGAAATTTTAACATATAAATTCTTAAAAGTCTATTATTTTGTAAGTTGATAAATATCAAGATAAAATATAGTTTAAACATAAATTGAAAATAATATATGAGGTAAAATAGATATGTTACAAGGAAATTAAAAATAAAATATATATTTTTTTGTAATTATATGGTAGAATTGTAGCAAGTAAGGAGGTGCCTTATGGAAATTTGGGATGTATATGATAAATATAGAAATCTTACAGGAAAGAGAATTCTAAAAAACCAAAGAGCTTCTTTAAAAAATGGAGAATATGAAACAGTAGTACATGTTGGAATTTTCAATTCAGATGGAGAATTATTAATTCAAAAAAGACAAAGTTTTAAAGAAACTTATCCTAATTTATGGGATGTAACTGCTGGTGGACATGTTATTTCAGGAGAAACAAGTGAACAAGCAATAGGAAGAGAGCTTTTTGAAGAATTAGGATATGAATATGATTTTTCATTAGAAAGACCATATTTTACAATTAACTATGAAAAAGGATTTGATGACATTTTTATTATAAAAGATGATATAGATATTAACAATTTGAAACTTCAATATGAAGAAGTACAAAACATAGTTTGGGCAACTAAAGATGAAGTGTTACAACTAATAGATGAAAATAAATTTATACCATACAATAAAGGATTTATAGAATTATTGTTTCATCAGAATTATAATAGAGGAGTTTTAGAATGAAAAAAGAAAACAAAAATTTAAAATTGTTTCCTAAATATAGAAGAATATCGCGTGATTTTTTGTTTTTTTATACTATCAATGTATTATTTTTAACTCAAATCAAAAAAATCGATATTTCTTCTGTTGTTTTAGTAGATACTTTTTATTCACTTTTTGTAGTGCTTGCACAGGTTCCAGCTACAATTTTAATTGAAAAAATTGGTAGAAAAAAATCAATGGTTTTAGGAAATTTTTTAAATGCAATATATTTATTTTTAGTAATTAATGCTTCAAACTTATTTAATCTTATTCTTGCAGAAGTAACTTGTGCAATAGCTTTTGCTTTAAAAGATGTTGCAGAACATGCAATACTTAATGAATCAATTACTTTTGTTAAAGAAGAAAAAAGCAAAATATTTTCAAAGATACAAGGAGAAGCTATATCAGGATATTACATATTAAGTGCTGTATCAATGATACTTTCAGGATTTTTATATGAAATAAATGGGTATATTCCAATAACAATTTCTTTGATAATTGTTATAATTGCTTTAATAATTTCAACTAGATTTGATGAACCACCAAAAGTTTCAACAAATGGAGAAATAGAAAATCAAAGTTTAAAAGAAGCTATAAATTTTGTTTTAAAATCCAACAGGTGTAAAAGTTTATTATTATTTTCAGCAATATTCTATGGTATATTTACAGTTTTAGCAACGTATGAAGTAAGTTTATTAGAAGAGTTAGATGTTTCTTCTAAATATATTGGTATAATATTTGCATTGTTAAATATAGTTTCAGCATTTTCTTCTGGTGCAGAAAAAATATTCCAGGAAAAATTTAAAAATAGAACACTTTCAGTATTAGGAATTTGCTTAACTGTGTCTTGTTTGTTTTCAGGTCTTATAAGTTATCTAAAACTTCCTATAATAGTAATAGTATCAATAATAATAATTTTATATATGATTAAATATATGTCAGTTGGATTGTATAATGTTTTATATATTAAATATTTGAGTAATTTTACGAATAGTAAAATAGATACTAAAATTTTTGCAATAAATAGTTCCCTTGCTGCTATTTTTAGTATTGTTTTTGGAATTATAGCATCTATTTTGGTTAAATTTATGCCAACTAATAAATCTATGATAATTTTTGGAGTCTTAAGTTTAATTATTATTCTTTTAACTCTAAAATATATGAAAAAAAGAGTGGGATTAAAACCAGAAGAATATTCTGAAATAGAGCTAAAATATGATTCAAAAGTTTAATTACATATAAATAATATTAATATAGGAGCTATTGCTCCTTTTTTATTTAGTAGGAAAGTGCTCCAGACTTCCTATTATATAAATCCTTCGCCAAATTAGGAAAGTTCTATAAACTTCCCATTATATAATAATGTCTACTTTTGTTTAATAGGAAGCTTGAAAATTTATTTAAAAAATTATATAATTTCAAAGATAAATTTATTAGGAGATAAATAGGAGATAAAAATGATTGATATAGAAAAAGCTAAAAATGAATTTATAAAATATGTTAGTAATTATGATATGAATGAAAAAAGAATTAAATCAAAATATGAACATTCTTTTAGAGTTATGGAAAATAGTAGGAAAATAGCTGAAAGTTTAAATTTAAATAAAGAAGATATAGCTTTAGCAACTTTAATAGGTTTATTACATGATATTGCAAGATTTGAGCAATGGAAAAAGTATAGAGTTTATAATGACAAATTTAGTTTTGATCATGGAGATAAAGGTGCTGAGTTCTTAGAACAAAATAATTTTATAAGAAATTTTATTTTAGAAGATAAATATGACAATATAATAAAATTAGCAATTAAAAATCATAATAAATTTAAAATTGATGAGTCTATTACAGATGAGAAAACTTTACTTCATTGTAAAATTATTAGAGATGCTGATAAATTAGATATTTTTTATGAAGCACAAACAATATTTTGGGATACTGAAGAAATAAGAATTGAGATTGGAAATTCAGATATTTCAGATAGTTATTTTAATCAATTTATTAATAGAAAACAAATTTTAATTGAAAAAGATCAATCAGAATTAGATCATGTTATAGCAATAATCTCTTTTGCTTATGACCTTAATTTTGAATATTCAAAAAAAGTTGTTTTTGAAACTAAGTATATAAAAGATATTTTAAACAAATTTGATTTTAAAAAAGAAGAAACAATAAAAAGAGTAAATAAAATTCAAAAAACAATAGAAGAATTTTTAAGCACTAATGCTAGTTAATTTTAAAAAATATAATACATTTTAGAAAATAAGTATATTAATAGATTTATAAAAAATTATATTAAGATAAGTAGTAAAAATAAGTTAACTTTGGAGGAAATTAAAAAATGGAAATGTTATACCAGAGAAAAATTAATTATTATGAAACAGATGCTATGAAAGTTGTACATCATTCAAATTATATAAGATTTTTAGAGGAGGCAAGAATTTATTTTATGGATAAAATGAACTTGCCATATAGTAAATTAGAAGAAGAAGGAATAATGATACCTGTAATTGGAGTTCAATGCACTTATAAACACCCAGCCAAGTTTGAAGATTTAATTGAAATCAAAGTAAAAATTAAAGAATATACAGGAGTAAAAATGGTAGTTGCATATGAAATTATTAATAAATCAAATAATGATGTATTAGTTTTAACTGGAGAAACAAAACATTGTTTCACAAATCAAGAAATGAAACCAGTTTCTTTAAAGAGAATAAAGCCTAAAATGCATGAGATTTTTTTAAGTTCTTTAAATTAAGAATATATGAAATTTTATTATTAATAAAAATTTTAAAAGAGGTTTGAACTAGTAGAAATTATGCAAGAAAAATTGGATAAATTATATAAAGAATGTATATCAGAACTTAAAAGTATAGGAATAGACATAGAAAATAATTCGTATATAGGAGATATAGATATAACTATATCAAAAAGAGCTAAAAAAAGATATGCTTGTTGTAAACAAGAAAAACCTGATGAAAGTTCTAAATATATAGTAAAAAGAAAAATCTATTTTTCAAGATATAAAAAACATCATATAGAAGTAAGTAAATGGGTATTAGAATTGAAAGATGATATTATAAAAAATACCATTATGCATGAGCTTATCCATTGCTTACCAAATTGTAATAATCATGGAAAAGAATTCAAAAAATATGCAAATTTTATAAATCAAAAGCTAGGCTATAATATAACTAGACTTGGAAATAGGGAAAAAGATTATAATTTGAGTAATTTAGAATATTTTGAGGAAAATAATAGAAAATATAAATACATTATTAAATGTGAAAAATGTAATACATTTTATTATAGACAAAGATTAGCTAAAAACTTTTTTAGAAAGTATAGATGTGGAATTTGTAGAGGAAAATTAAAATTTATTTAAAAAATGTATTTTTATGTAGATATTTCTTGAACGAAAATTATTTAAAGTGTATAATGTTTATGAATAAATATTTGTTAAAAAATTATAAGCTAGGAGGAAAAAATGAATAAAATAGTGCCAATAACATTACTTACAGGTTATTTGGGAGCCGGTAAAACAACTTTAATCAATCATATATTATCAAACCAAGAAGGTTATAAAGTTGCAGTTATCGTTAACGATATTGGTGAAATAAATATAGATGCAGAATTAATTCAAAAAGGTGGAATAGTAAAAGAAAAAGATAGTAATTTAGTTCCACTAAGTAATGGATGCATTTGTTGTACTTTAAAAGTTGATTTAATGCAACAAATAGTTGAATTAATTAAAACAGGAAAATTTGATTATATTTTAATAGAGGCAAGTGGTATTTGCGAACCTTTACCAATTGCTCAAACTATAACAGTATTATCTGAACAAACAGAAGCCTATGGACTTCCAAAAATATGTAGATTAGATAATGTTGTTACTGTAGTTGATGCAGCAAGACTTGCTTATGAATTTGGATCAGGAGAGAATTTGGTAAAAGAAAACTTAGATGAAGAAGATATTGAAAATTTACTTATACAACAAATAGAATTTTGTAACACGATTGTTTTAAATAAAGTAAATGAAGTTTCAAAAGAAGAGTTAAATAAAGTTAAAGCAGTAATAAAAACTCTTCAACCAGTTGCTAAAATAATAGAAACTAATTATGCAAAAGTAGATGTAAAAGAAATAATAGATACAAATAGTTTTGATTTTGAAAAAGCATCTAGTTCAGCAGGTTGGATAAAAGAGCTAGAAAGAGATGACAATGAAAATGAAGACGAAGATGATCACCACGAGCATGAAGAACACGAGGGCCATCATCATGAAGACCATGAAAAAGAAGAACATGGACATCATCACCATCACCACCACAATCATGAAGATGGTGAAGCAGAAGAATATGGTATAGGCACTTTTGTATATACAAGAAGAAAACCATTTAATAGAGATAAATTTGAAGAATATGTTAATTTTAAATGGAGAAAAAATATTATAAGATGTAAAGGAATAGTTTGGTTTTCAGATGAACAAGATATGTCTTATGTTTTTGAACAAGCAGGAAATCAAATGCAACTTGGAGAGGCAGGACTTTGGATAGCATCAGCTCCAGAAAATGAAAAAAATCAATTACTTAAAGAAAATCCAGAATTACTAAAAGGCTGGGATGAAAAAGTAGGAGATAGAATAGTTAAACTTGTATTTATTGGACAAGATTTAGAAAAAGACGAAATAAAAAGTGAGCTAGATAAAATTTTAGATTAAAAGGAGTTGATAGTATGGTAATAACAATTTGTAGAGAATTCGGAAGTGGAGGTAAATACATTGGAGAAAGACTTGCACAAGAATTAAATATGAAACTATATGATAAAGAAATTTTGAGTAAGGTTTCAGATGAATCAGGAATTGATTTAAATATTCTAGAACAAGTTGATGAAAAACAAGAACAAAGCTTCTGGTACACTTTTGCTACCTCTTTGTATGAAACAACAGATAGTATAGACCCTATGAATCAAAAATTACCATCTAATGAAAGACTTTTTATTGAACAAGCAAGAGTAATAGAGAATTTAGCAGACAAAGAAGATTGCATAATAATAGGAAGATGTTCAAATATTATTTTAAAAAATAAGCCAAATGTTTTTAATATTTTTGTATATTCTTCTAATTTAGAATTTAAAATTCAAAGGAAAATTAAATATTCAGATATTAAAGATAGAAATGAAGTAGAAGAATTGATTCGTAAAACTGATTTAGAAAGAGAAAAATACTATAATTATTTTACTAATAAACAATGGGGCGATAGAAATGATTATGATTTAATGATTGATACTTCTAAAATTGGTGTAGATAATACTGTAGAACTAATAAAAACATATTTGAATTTAAAAAAATAAAAGTTGCAGGAGAAAAAAATTGAAAGAGAATTTTGAAAATAATTATAATGATGAAGAAATTTTAGAAAAAATAACTATAAAAAAGAAAGAGCCTAAAAAAGGTGGAAAAAGAAGTGCTAGAATTGATAACACCAAAAAAGACAAAAGAAAAAATAAATCTAAAGATAATAAGGGAAAAACATCAGGAACAAAGAAAAAGTTAACTAAAAAACAAAAAATAATTATTTCAATTATAGTAGCAATAGTTATTTTGATTGGAACAGTATTTGGTGTGTATATTTATAAAGCAAATGGAAATAT
Organism: uncultured Eubacteriales bacterium; assembly: GCA_902492015.1. Classification (GTDB taxonomy): domain Bacteria; phylum Bacillota; class Clostridia; order TANB77; family CAG-508; genus Scatovivens. Next base: position 87,045 of record CABUJR010000007.1, read on the forward strand.
TGCAGAAGCTGTACTTAATGTTACAACAGATGTTTTAGGAGAAAAAGACCCAATATTTGTTTTAGTATTAGGTGTAAGTGAGGATATATCAAATCCACTTACAGATACTATAATGCTTTGTGGATATAATCCAGATTCACAAAAAGCATTTATGCTTTCAATACCAAGAGATACTTTTGTTGGAAAAAGTGAATCAAGTGCCAATGGGTATGATAAAATAAATGCATTATATCAAACAGATGTTAATAAAACTATAGCTGCAGTTGAAAAATTAACAGGAATCAATATAGATAATTATGTAGTAGTTAGAAATACTGCACTGCCAGCAATAGTTGATGCAATAGGAGAAGTTGAATTTGATGTTCCTATTGATATGGATTATGATGATCCAACACAAGACTTGCATATTCACTTAGAAAAAGGTGTTCAAAAAATTGATGGAGACAAAGCAGAGCAATTATTAAGGTTTAGACACAATAATGATGGAAGTTCATACCCTTATGAATATGGAGATAACGACTATGGAAGAATGAGAACACAAAGAGAGTTTATGAAAGTAGTTGCAGGAGAATTAGTTTCTTGGAATAGTGTAACTAAATTAAAAGATATAACAACAGCTGTCTTTGAAAACTTAGAAACAGATATGAATTTAGGAAAAGCTTTAGGATATGTACCTTATGCCTTAAAATTTGATACAGAAAATATTAGAATGGAACAATTACCTGGAAGTTCTGCAATGATAAATAGTCTTTGGTTTTATAAAGCAAGTTCAAGTAAATGTAAAGATTTAATTGATGAATTACTATTAAGTTTAGAGCTAGAAGATAAAGAAATAGAAAAATGTTATACAAAGACAATAAACAAAGATATTAAGGTTTCAAACACAACTTCTAAAAATACCATAGATGACGATGATGAAGATGATGACAAAAATGTTGATTCTAAAAATACAGTAAAAAATGAGAATACAGTAAAAGAATGTGAACATGATTATAGTATTTCATTACCAGATACTCAACCAACTTGTACAGAGCAAGGTAAAATTTCTAAAAAATGTAGTAAATGTGGAAAAATTACAGAACAAATAGTTTCAGCATTAGGACATAATTATGTAAATGGAGTTTGCACTAGATGTAAAGCCAAAGACCCTAATCAAAAAGAAGAGGAAAAGGAAGAAACACATGAACATAGTTACAAACAAGTTTCAAGTACTGCTACTTGTACATCTGCTGGAACTAGAACTTTAAAATGTTCTTGTGGAGCAACTAAAACAGAAACAATACAAGCATTAGGACATAATTATGTAAATGGATTTTGTACTAGATGTCAAACAAAAGATCCAAGTTATACAGAGCCTACACCTCCAACAGAAGATAATAATCCAGGTGAAGGAACTGATACCAATACAAGTACAACAAATCCACCAACAACTGATTCTAGTAATACTATAGCACAATTACAATAAATTTTAATTTACAATATTTAATATTATAAAAGAATATATTCACATAGGATGTTAGAATATATTCTTTTATATACTATTATTAAGTTTTAGAAAGGAGAACTTTAAAATGGAAACAGGTATTGATAATAATAAACTGCTTACAAAAACATTTTTTTGGATGTTTTTAGGTCTTTTAGGTACTGCTATAGTTGCTGCATATACTTATTATTCAGGTTTATATATAAAAATAATACTATCTACTTCTTTTTCAGTACTATTAATTACAGAAGTAATAGTTGTCTTGCTATTTACATTTTTATTTAAGAAACTTCCGCCAATAATGGTAGCGGTATTATATTTTGTCTATTCATTTGTTAATGGTGTTACTTTTTCAACTATTTTTATCATATATGAACTACAATCAATAGTGCTATTATTTGTTGTTGCAGCATTTTTATTTGGAGGATTAGCATTATATGGCTATAAAACAGATAAAGATTTAAGTAGATGGAGTACAATACTTTTTGGAACTCTAATAGCAGGATTACTTGTTAGTATAATTAATTTATTTTTAGGTAACGGTTTATTAGATATTATTTTAGATTGGGTTATTTTGTTTGTATTTTTAGGAATAACAGCTTATGATATGAATAAGATAAAAGCTCTTATATTAGAAGAAAATTTAAATAAAAGCAAAATACATATTTATGCTGCCATGGAATTATATTTAGATTTTATTAATATTTTCTTGAGACTTCTTTCAATATTTGGAAAAAGAAAAGATTAGGAGAAATTATGGAAAGACAATATTGTGCTTCAGCTTATACGATAGATTTTGAAAAAAAGCAAGTTCTGTTAATGTATAATAAAAAATTAAAAAAATGGCTACAGCCAGGAGGACATATTGAAAATAATGAAACTCCTATAGAAACTGCTGTAAGAGAAACCTATGAAGAAACAGGAGTAAAAATAAAAGTAGTAGGTCCGAGTTTTAATGGTAAAAACTATGAGCCGATAGCTACAGAAAGATATATAAATAATGTTGGAGACATGATAGATATCCAATATTTAGCAATACCTATTAATAAAAAATTATGTAATAAAGAAAATAACATAGTTAAATGGGTTATGATAGATAATTTAAAAAATATAGAAGAAATTGATGAAGAAATAAAAATAAAAGTTACTCAGTTATTTGAGAATTTTGAAAAAAGATATATAGCAAAATAAGTTTTAAAATAGTATATTTTTATATACTATTTTTTCTATTTTTACTATTGACAAATGACACTGTGTCATATATAATTGTGACACGGTGTCATTTAAAGGGGTAGGTGATTTATATGCCAACAGTTACTTTTATGAATTTGTCACAAGAAAAGAAAGATAAAATTATAAAAGCAGCAAAAAAAGAATTTTCTAGAGTACCAATTTCAGAAGTTTTAGTAAAAAATATTGTAGAAGAAGCAGAAATAGCAAGAGGCAGTTTTTATCAATATTTTGAATCTAAAGAAGATTTATTAAAATTTTTACTTCAAGAAGAAATGGAAAAAGTTGACGAATTTGCTAAACAGAGTTTAGAGGAAACTAAAGGAGATATTTTTGAAGTATATATAAGAATGTATGATTTTTTAATAAATCATAATTTGTATGAAGAAGATCAAAAATTTCATAAAAAAGTTTTAGAAAATGTAAAAACTTCTGATGAAAGTTTTTATATTTTAAAAAATTTTATGGGAGAAGAATTAAAAGGTCCTTTTCAAAAAGATGAAATAATTTCTAAAATTGATAAATCTAAATTAAAAATAGAAAATGAAAAAGATTTAAAAATTATTATAAAAATGCTTTTTATAGTTACTAAAAAAGCTATTGTTTCAAGTTATAAATATAATTCTAAAAAAGAAGCAAGAGACGAATATATTAAAATGATTGAGATTTTAAAATATGGTATTTATAGAAAATAAGATTTAGGGATTTTACTATAAAATGAGCGAATCTAAGCTCAAATTATTTTATAAAAAGGTTATAGCCGTATATAATAGAAAGATAAAATTTCTATTAATTATAATACAACTTGATAAAGGAGAGAAATAAAGTATGTTTAAACTTTTAAAAAAATTAACTAAAAAAGAACTTATTTTTATATTTGTATGTTTAATATTTATAATTGGGCAAGTTTGGTTAGATTTAAAATTACCAGATTACATGTCTAACATTACAAAACTTGTTCAAACTGAAGGAAGTGAAATTTCAGAAATTTTAAAGCAAGGTGGATATATGCTTTTATGTGCAGGTGGAAGTTTAATTTTCGCATGTATAGTTGGTTATTTTGCATCATATATATCATCATCTTTTGCTAGAAAAGTTAGAGAAGATTTATTTTGCAAAGTAGAAGATTTTAGTATGGAAGAAATGAATAAATTTTCTATAAGCAGTTTAATTACAAGAACTACAAATGATGTAACACAAGTAGAAATGCTAATAGCAATGGGACTTCAATTAATAATAAAAGCACCTATTACTGCTGTTTGGGCAGTTATGAAAATACTTGGAAAAAATTTGCTTTGGAGTGAAATTACAGGAGGAGCAGTTATAATATTATTAGTTACTATTGGAGTATTATTAAAATTCGTATATCCAAATTTCAAAAAAGTTCAAACTTTAATAGATAATGTAAATAATGTTACAAGAGAAAATTTAACAGGTTTAAGAGTTGTAAGAGCTTTTAATGGTGAAAAATATCAAGAAAATAAATTTGAAGTTCAAAATAAAGAATTAACTCGTCTTCAAACATTTAATCAAAGAATGATGTCTATTTTATCACCTATTATGTACTTAATAATGAATGGTTTAACACTTGCAATTTATTTTACAGGAGCTTTTTTAATAGAAGAAGCAGGTATGGCAGACAAAATAGATATATTTAGTAATATGGTTGTATTTTCTTCTTATGCAATGCAAGTTATAATGTCTTTCTTAATGCTTGCAATGATATTTATGATGTATCCAAGATCTGCTGTATCAGCAGGTAGAATTTTAGAAGTACTAGATTCTAAAATAACTATTAAAAATGGAGATAAAAAAGAAGGAAAACCTGGAGAAAAAGGTGTTATAGAATTTAAAAATGTATCATTTAAATATCCAGATTCAAATGAATATACAATAAAAGATATATCTTTTAAAGCAAATCAAGGAGAAACTGTTGCAATAATTGGTTCTACAGGTTCTGGAAAATCAACTTTAATAAATTTAATCCCAAGATTTTTTGATGTAACAGATGGAGAAGTACTAGTAGATGGTGTAAATGTAAAAGAATATGATCAAGAAATTTTGCACAATAAATTAGGCTATGTTCCTCAAAAAGCTGTAATGTTTAATGATACAGTTATGGGAAATGTAGATTATGGTGAGAATGGAAAGCCTAAGAAAACTGAAGAAAAATTAAAAAAATCAATAGAAGTAGCTCAAGGAACAGAATTTGTAGAAAAAATGGAAGAAGGTTATAATTCACATATTGCACAAGGTGGAAGCAATATTTCAGGTGGCCAAAAACAAAGATTATCTATAGCACGTGCAATAGCAAGAGACCCAGAAATATATATTTTTGATGACAGTTTTTCAGCATTAGACTATAAAACAGATTATAAATTAAGAAAAGATTTAAAAGCATATACTAAAAATGCAACTAGTATAATAGTTGCACAAAGAATAGGTACAGTAATTCATGCAGATAAAATAGTAGTATTAGATGATGGTAAATGTGTAGGTATGGGAACACACAAAGAATTAATGCAAAATTGCAGTACTTATCAAGAAATTGCTTATTCTCAATTAAGTAAGGAGGAATTAGAAAATGCCTAATCACGGACACGTACAAAGAAATGTTGGTCCTAATAAAGTTCATGAAAAACCAAAGAATTTTAGAAAATCAATGAAAAAATTATTAATGTGGGATAAAAAATTAACACCATTTTATATTCTTGCAATTATTTTTGCAATAGCAGGTTCAATATGTTCAATTATAGGACCAAATGGATTATCAGAACTAACAGATACTATTACAGCAGGTATTCTTACAGGAATTGATTTAGATAAAGTTAAATCTATAGGTTTATTTTTACTTATGATATATGTAATAAGTGGTATTCTTACATTTTTAACAGGTTTTATAATGGCAACAACTGCCAATAAACTTGCTAAAAAATTACGTACTAGTATATCACAAAAAATAAATAAATTACCACTTCGTTATTATGATAAACATTCTTTTGGTGATGTTTTATCTAGAGTTACTAATGATGTTGATACAATAGGTATGTCAATAAGCCAAAGCTTGGGTACTTTTGTGCATGCAATAGCACTTCTTATATCATCAGTTGTTATGATGTTCTATACAAATTGGATAATGGCAGGAACTGCAATACTTACATCATTAGTTGGTTTTATATTTATGTTTATAATACTTGCAAAATCTCAGAAATACTTTAATGAGAAACAAGTAGACCTTGGTAATTTAAATGGACATATTGAAGAAATGTATTCTGGATATAATGTTGTAAAAGTATATAATGGAAAAAAGAAATCAATAGAAACTTTTAAAGAATTAAATGAAAAATTATTTAATTGTAGTAGAAAAAGTCAATTTTTATCTGGACTTATGCAACCTATAATGAATTTTATTGGAAATTTAAGTTATGTTGCAGTTTGTATTTTGGGTGCAGTTTTAGTAAAAAATGATATAATCACTTTTGGTGTAATTGTTGCATTTATTGTTTATGTTAGATTATTTACATCACCACTTCAGCAAATTGCTCAAGGATTAACAAATCTTCAATCAGCTGCTGCTGCAAGTGAAAGAGTTTTTGAATTTTTAGAAGAAAAAGATATGCCAGATGAAAGTGGAAAAAATAAAAAATTGAGTCCAGAAGTAGTAAAAGGAAATATTAAATTTGAACATGTAAAATTTGGATATGATGATGATAAATTAATTATTAAAGATTTTTCAGCAGAAGCAAAATCTGGTCAGAAAATAGCAATAGTTGGTCCAACAGGAGCTGGAAAAACAACACTTGTAAATTTACTTATGAAATTTTATGAAATAAATTCTGGTGATATAAAAATAGAAGGAGTATCTATAAATGATTTAACAAGAGAAAATGTACATGATCTTTTTGTAATGGTACTTCAAGATACATGGTTATTTAATGGTACAATAAGAGAAAATATTGTATATAATAAAGAAGATGTAACAGATGAAGAGGTATTAAAAGCTTGCAAAACTGTAGGGTTAGAACATTTTATAAAAAGCTTGCCACATGGTTTAGATACTGTACTTTCAGATAATGATAGTATATCAGCAGGACAAAAACAATTATTAACTATAGCAAGAGCTATGATTGAAAATGCACCATTTTTAATATTAGATGAAGCAACAAGTAATGTAGATACAAGAACAGAAGAACTTGTACAAAAAGCAATGGATAAATTAACAGAAGGAAGAACATCTTTTATAATTGCACATAGATTATCTACAATAAAAAATGCAGATTTAATATTAGTAATAAATGAAGGAAATATTATAGAACAAGGAAATCATGAAGAATTATTAGCTAAAAACGGATTTTATGCCGATCTTTATAATTCTCAATTCCAAAAAGCAGATGAAATTGCATAGAAAATATAGAATAAATTAAATATAGTATAAGAAAATAAAAATTGATACAAGAAAGGGCTGAGGATAAGTTACTCCTCAGCCCTTTCTTTTTGCAAAGAATTCTTTGCTTAGTCTTCTTTTTGGTGATTTCTTCTGTAAAGCCAGGTAAGATGCGCCAGATTTCTTGCGTGTTCATCTGTAAGCTGTCCGGGCAGAACTCTCCAGCACCAGTTCCCTCCAAGAGTAGAAGGAATATTGATGCGTCCTTCCTCACCAAGTGACAAAATGTCTGATACCATAGTCATTGCTATTCTAGATACTGACGACCAGATAGTTCTAATAGCCGCCATACCAAGAGACTCATTGTCCGAGTAGTTAATATACTCAAGGATAAAGTTCTTGTCAGTATCATTAGCATTTTGAACAGCAAATGTAAAAGTTTCAGAATCATGTGTTGAAGTGTATGCCACACTATTCATACAATAATTGTGTGGCAGGTGAGTACTGTCATCTGTTCCGTTAATACCAAAGATGATGACATTCATTCCGGGATATCCTGATTCAGCAAGCAGTTCTCTTACTTCATCAGTAATAATTCCGAGATCTTCTGCGATAATTGGTACATCACCAAGAGCCTTTCTGATAGTTTCAAAAATTTCCATTCTTGGACCAGGCACCCATTCGCCATTTAGAGCAGTATCTTCATTACCGGAAATTTCCCAGTAATCTTGAAAAGCTCTAAAATGGTCAATTCGGATAACATCAGTAACGTCAAGCATATGCTTTATACGCTCTATCCACCACCGATAGCCTTCTTTTTTGTGGACTTCCCAATCATATATTGGGTTTCCCCAAAGCTGACCAGTTTCTGAATACATGTCAGGAGGAACACCGGCAACCTTCTCACATACCAGGTCTTCACCAACCTTAAAAAGATTCCTGTTAGCCCAAACATCTGCTGAGTCTGGAGAGGGATACATAGGAATATCCCCAATAAAAAGAATTCCATTCTCATTTGCATAATGTTTAAGTTGTTTCCACTGCTTAAAGAAAAAATACTGTATAAAACAGTAAAAATCGATTTCTTCCTTAAGCAGTAAGGAATACGTTTCAAGGGATTTTGGAGTGCGCTTTTTTATATCTGTATCATCCCAGTCCCACATAGGTTTCTGTGAGAAATGGGATTTTAGAGACATAAAAAGGGCATAGTCTTTAATCCAATCCTGGTTTTCTTCAGTAAATTTTTTGATTTTTTCCTGAAGGATGCAGTTGCCTTTTGCCCTCTCAAAGGCTTTTCTGAGTACTGCAAAACGAGTTTGAGCAAGTTTCTCGTAGTCTACAAACTCAAAAGACATGTCGCAATTACTCAAGTCTTCTGCTGTAAGCAGTCCGTCTTCAATTAGCATATCTAAATCTACAAAATACGGATTTCCTGCAACAACAGAAAAAGTCTGGTAGGGACTGTCCCCAAATCCAGTGTGTCCAAGTGGTAGAATCTGCCAGTAGCGTTGACCAGCTTTTACCAGCCAGTCGACGAAGTTGTAAGCTTCTTTCCCAAGTGTTCCAATCCCATAAGGGGAAGGAAGCGAGAAAATAGGCATTACTACTCCTGACTCTCTTTGATACCGTTTTGTTTCACCCATAAATAAGACCTCCTTCTAAAGTGAAACTACAATTTAGTTACCAGCTGTATTATAACATGGAGGTGTCATTATGGCAAGTTTTATAGATATAAAGTATAATATGTATAAAATATATGATAAAATTTTAAAATTTTTGTAATAAAATTAGAATTATATACTCTTATTATATGTAAAGATATAATATACAAAATGCATTTTAAACAAGAAAATGTGAAATATAAAGTATATAAAGAAAAATATGTTAAGGAGAGAGTTATGCAGACTATAGAAGAAGTGTATAAAAAACATTCAAATACAGTATATAAATATTTATTCTGCTTAACAGGAGATGAAGATATATCTGAAGATTTAACACAAGAAACTTTTGCGATTGCTGTAAAAGAGATAAATAAATTTAAAGGTGATTGCAAAATATCAGTTTGGTTATGTCAGATAGCAAAACATTTGTGGTATAGAGAATTAAAAAAGAGAAAAAAGTATAAAAACATTTCAATAGAAGAAATTGAAAATTTGCAAACAACTGAAAATATAGAAGAATTTATTTTAAGAAAAGAAGAAAAAATAGAACTTTTTAAGAATATGCAAAAATTGGATGAACTGTCTAGACAAATAATATATCTTAAGATGGTAGGTAATCTAAATTTTATAGAAATTGCTGAAATTTTAGGGAAAACAGCAAATTGGGCAAGAGTTACTTTTTATAGAGCAAAACAAAAATTAAAGGAGGAAAACGAAAATGGAAAAAAATAATGAATGTAAAATTGTACAAGATTTATTGTTTGGATATGCTGATAATACTCTAAATCAAGAATCTAAAGAGTTTGTAGAAAAGCACCTAGAAGTTTGTGATAATTGCAAAACAAAATTTGAGGAAATAAAACAAGATTTTAAAGATAGGGAAAAATTTCAAGAAAAAGAAATTGATTATTTAAAAAAGGTTAGAAAAAAATCACAAATAAAATCAATAATTTTTACTATTATTATTTTATTGACTCTAGTGTTTATATTCTTTTTGCGTAAATTTTTAATTGTAAATAGCATAGTAGATAATGAAAAAGAATCATTAAAAAGTAATAATTTCTATGTAGAACAAATACAAGTGTTAGGGGATAATATGACTACAGTATTTAAAACTTTTTACAAAGATGGAAAATATAAAAAAGTATCTGAAAAATATTCTGATGAAGGAGTTACTGTAGAAAGTGCAAGTTTTGGAGAGAAAAACTCAGATCAAATAACATATATAGATTTTATAAATAATAAGGTAACTGTGCAAAAAGGTGAAGAAATTAAAAATCTTAATAGTGAAGACAGTATAAAATATAAATATTTTAGAGATTATGATAATTATATATTATTAAAATTTGGAATGGTTTTTGTAATGGATATTTCAAAAGATACTTATGAGTATGGAAAAGAATACTATGTTTTGAAAAATATTTTTGAGAATAATCAAAGATGGGAAATGTGGATAGATAAGGAAACAGGTTTACGAATAAAAGAAATTAATAGAGAAGGGTATAAAGAATATTTTCCAGAAAGTACAGTTACCAAAAGTGTAAATGACTATGTAACAGAATTTAGATATAATTTTGATATCGTTACAGATGATGATGTTAAACCTATTGATATTTCAAGTTATCAAGTTGAATATATAGATATGGATAACGAAATATAGATAATAAGATATAAATCACGCATTTAAAGTAAAATGAATAAAATTTCTAATTTATGGAAAAATAGCCTTTAATAGAAATAAAATTTCGAAAGGCAAGGATTAAAAATATAATAAGCAAGTTATGAAAATATTGAAAATGTTTAAATTAGTACAAAAATATAAAAATAATTGACAATATTTACATAACTCGTTTACAAATTATGTAAAATGTGATATAATCCGCATGTGGTGATTTATATGAAAAAGAAAAGTAATTTAAACAGCACAAAAGATGATTTAATTAAAAATTTTAACCAACAACAATTAGAAATTTATAATTATTATAAGAGTAAATTTTCTTATACTGGAACAGAACTTATAACCATTGATAAAGATGATAAAGAAATTACGTTTTTGGAAAATGGTTATAGTGCTTTAAAATCCATTTTTAAAGTAGAGCTAGTATTTGCATTAATTATTTTTACTTTTGCAATAATTTTTGATATTTTCCCAGAAAATTCAAGTAATAATAAAGGGCAAGAGTATGTAGCCTCTTCTAGTATAGAAGATTTAGATTATTCTTATAGGAAATAATTTGTTAATGGTGAAATTTATGAAATGTAATAATTATACAAAGGAAATAAATAGAAAATACAAAAAGGTTCAAAAAAATGAACCTTTTTCGTTTAAATGGATAGCACAAATGGAAGTAGTAATAATTTTAGTATTACTTCTATTTGTGTTATTTTTTAATTTAATTTCTGATAAAAGTAAATTTGAGGCAAAATATAATTTAGAAAAACTTTTTTCACAAGAATATAAAAATAAAAACAATATGGAATATGAAGAATTGATTTCATCAATAGATGAAAATAAGAAATTAAGTGATAATGAAAAAAGTTTTATGAAAAAGGTTTTAGAAAAAGAAATAAAAGAAAATATAGAATTTATAGACTTAAAAAAAATTAATAAAAAATTTAAAAATTTAGAAATCTGTTATAATGATTTGGATAGAACATTAAATTACAATTATGAAATTTCTAAAAAAGTTGCAGGAGATTATAATATTTTTTCTAATAAAATATTTATTTATGACTTTGAAGAAAATTTTAATACATCTTTTGATAAGATAGACTTTGAAAACAAAGAAATATATTTTCATGAGTTAAATCACGTACTTACAGATTATACTTTAAGTAGCACAGTAGATCTTTTTGCTAAAAATATTGAAAATAAAACTAATGTTTTATTAGAAACCAAAATATTAAAAGAATTTTCAAATGATATAGTATTACTTGGAAAAAATACTTTTACAGAAACAGTAAATGAGTTATTCACTAGAGAATATTTAGGAATTTATGATGAAAATAAAGTTGGATTAAGAACAGGAAAAGCATATTCTGAATATATGCCATATACTTATGTATTAGCAGAAATTTTGGATGAAGAAACTTTAAAAAAATACAAATTTAAAGATAATTCGAGCATAATAATTAATGGATTACTTGAGATAGATGAAAATTTTGAAGAAGTATATCAATTAATAACTTCAATTAACTTAATAGAAGCTTCTAAAGAAAAGTTAGCAGAAAATCAAAATTCTAACAATATATATGAGGATATTTATCAAAGTTTATCGTATTTTTATGAGAAAAAATATAATAGAAAAATGGATAAAGATTTAGTTATTATCTCATATCTTTATGATACTAAAGTATTAGAAAATAAAACTAAAAAATGTTTAGAAGAATTTTTAGATTTAAAAGAGAATGATAAGATTATCGATATTATTCCTAAAGGATATATATCAGAAGATTATAAAAAAATTAATAATACTGTATTAATAGAATATGTTAAAAATGATAAAAAACAAATTGTTGAATTAAGTGATGAAAATAGATATTTGTAAGAATTATATATTAAATTTGCTATGATATTATTTTTATTTAAAACATAAAAAATTTAACATAATAAAAGTTTAAATATATATTGTAAAATAAAACATATAAAGATATAATTTATCTATAATAATAATTTGGAGAAGATACTTATGATAAATAAAAAAGAGTTTGATTTGTTGTTACAAGAAATTTTTAGAATTGAAAATAAAATTGTTGAGATAAAAGTATTAAAACAATTTGAAAAAGCTACTGAATTTGAAAATATATTAGAAAAGATTAGATTGCAAGCAAAAGACATAATTTTAGATAATGGAAATACTTCTAGTGGTTTTGATGAACTTTCTTTAGAGGTAATTTCTGAATTAATAATATTAGATTCAAATATAGATTACTTTATTTTAAAAACTAATAATATAATTGAAAGCACAAACGAAAGTAAAATAGATGCAGAAGCTCTAAGGCAAGTAAAAAGATTATGGGATAGTTTAGAAATGGATATAGAAATATGGAATAAATCTAAGCATAATCCTATTGAAGAAATTGAATATAATAAACATATTGGAAAAATTACTTTAGAAAATATAATTTTTCAGCTTCAAACAGAAGGTGTATTAGATTTTACTAGAGTATTTAAGTACTGTAAAAAAGAATTATTATTAAATGCTATTGAAAAAGTACTATTTGAAGGTGCTAAGGATGAATTCCAAGATGAAATAAGAAAAAATAGATTAATTGAACTTGCAAAAAAAGTTTCTGAACAAGACTTATATGATTACAAACTTTGGCAACAAATTTTAATGGTAAAAAATGTAAGGTCAAGAGATGATCATATAGAAATAATGGGGAATCTACAAGATAAGAGAAAATATGTTGTTGATGAAGATGACAGAAAACCTATAAAAATAATGCAAGAAATTGGTGATGCAAGTTTAGAGGTATATGATAATGAAACAATATTTACAACTATAAAAAACTGGTTTTCTGGAATTTCAGAATTTTTCAATCAAAAAAATATGGAAGCTAATTGGGCAACACCAGAAGGTCCTGCTTTTAGAGCAGAGTTTGAGGATGGTTCATATAAATATTCTAGAAAAATTTTAGATGGAGATACAGTTCAAAATGTAAAAAAACTCCTTATAGCAACTAATGGTGTGGCTAAATATAATTTTGAAAAAGGCAGTAAATTTGAAAATCTAGAAGAAATTATTTTTTCAGATGTAAAGAATACTTCAGGAGTTAATTTAAGTCCAGATAAAACTTATAATTGCATTGGAAATGATTGTTTTGCTGATTGTAATAATTTAAAACAAATTTCTTTTGGAAAAATTGAAGTTATTGGAGAAAGAGCTTTTCAAAATTGTAATAATCTTACAAATATTACTTTTTCTAAAGCATTAAAAAATATTAATGAGGATGCTTTTTTAGACTGCAAAAATCTTACAAGAGTAGAATTTTTAGGTGATTTACAATTATATATTTTAGAAAGACCTCAGAACATAATAAATTGTTTTAAAGGTACAAATTTGGAAGAAATAGTATTTGCTACTATTGAATCTGCTTTTAATTTTGCAATAACAAATTGTCCTAATCTAAAAAGAATTCTTGTATCTAGTATACCAGGTATGGAAGTTCCTTTTAAAATTTGTAAGTATAGACTTGGTAGAGAAGAAGGAATTGTAGCTTTTGTAGGTGAAAATTCTTTAAGATTATGGAAAAAAAGAAATACGACTGTAAGATTTTTTGAATTAACACAAGAAGATATGAGAAAGTATAATATTTAAAACTAAAATATAAATAGGAATATTAGAAATTATAATATTATAATATTAAAACATTAAAACATAATTAAAAGGATTTTGTAAAATGAATTTATTTAAATTATTTATGAAAAAAGAGATATATGATTATGAAAAAGTTTTATTAAAAAGATTTAAGAAAAAGGCTAGAAATTTTAATAATTCAATAAAATTATTAATTATTTCAGATACTCATGGTGAACTTGAATTAGATGATAAATATATTAAAAAATTTAAAGATATCGATTATGATTTATGCTGTATTTTAGGAGATGTTACTTTAAAAGAATATGAAATAATAAAAGAATACATACCAACTGATAAAATTTTAGCTTTACTAGGAAATCATGATAGTTTAGATTTACTAGAAAAAGCTAATTTAAATAATATAAATGGAAAAGTTATAAATTACAAAGGATTAAGAATTGCTGGAATTCAAGGAACTTATAAATATAAAGATGAAAAATTTCCTAGTTTTACTCATGAAGAAAGTAAGAACTTTTTAGATAATATGCCAGAGGTTGATATATTATTATCACATGATAAACCATTTACAATAAATCATAAAAATTATGCACATGATGGATTACAAGGAATTACATATTATTTATATAAAAATCAAATTCCTATTAATATACATGGACATTTACATGAAAGTTATGAAAATGTTTTGAAGAATGGAACAACTGAAAAATGTGTATATAGAATTGAGATAATAGACATACAAAATGGTAAGATAATATAAATATATAAATTTTTGAAATAATAATCTGTTGATTTAAGATTATTATTTTTTTATATCATAATGTCCACTTTTGTTCTATAATATTAAAGAAAAGTATTGACTTGGAGTGAACTCCAAGTGATATAAAATAATAGAAAGAAATAATAATAAACTATTAAAATATTAAATTAGAAAACAATATAAAAGGAGGAATGTAAAATGGTAAAACAAACTGCTGGGAGAGATAGCTTAGGAGAGTTTGCTCCAAAATTTGCTGAATTAAATGATGATGTATTATTTGGAGAAGTATGGAGTAGAGAAGATAAACTGTCTTTAAGAGATAGGTCTATAGTAACTTTGAGTGTGTTTATGGGAAAAGGATTAGTTGATAATTCATTAAAATATCATATCATGAATGCTAAAAATAACGGAATTACAAAAGAAGAAATGGCAGAAATTATTACACATGCAGCTTTTTATGCAGGATGGCCAAATGCTTGGGCTGTATTTAATATGGCAAAAGAAGTATATTTAGATTCTGATGATAAGGAAAGTCATGGTGGAATGTTTGGATTAGGAGAGCCAAATTCTGCTTTTGCACAATACTTTATAGGTAATTCATATTTAAAACCATTAACTAACCCAAATGAAACTAGCTTGTTTTTAGCTAATGTAACATTTGAACCAAGATGTAGAAATAACTGGCATATTCATCATAGTACAAAAGGTGGCGGACAGATTCTAGTTTGTGTTGATGGAGAAGGCTGGTATCAAGAAGAAGGAAAAACTGCACAAAGCTTAAAACCAGGAGATGTTGTAACAATTCCAGCTAATGTAAAACATTGGCATGGAGCTAAAAAAGATTCTTGGTTTAGTCATATAGCTATAGAAGTTCCAGGTGAAAATACATCTAACGAATGGTGTGAACCAGTAACAGATGAAGAATATGATAAATTATAATAATGGGGGAAATAAATGACTATAAATGAAGTATCTAAAAAATTAAATATATCACAAGATACATTAAGATTTTACGAAAAAACAGGTTTAATTGGTCCAATAAGAAGAGATAAAAGTGGATATAGAAATTATCAGGAAGATGATATAAGAAGAATAGAATTTGTTAAATGTATGAGAGGAGCAGAACTCTCAATAGATGTATTAAAAAGATATCTAATGTTATTTGATCAAGGTGATGAAACAAAAGAAGAAAGAAAAAAGATTTTAATAGAACAAAAAGCAATATTAGATTCTAAAATTCAATCAATGCAGGAAGCTTCTCAAAGATTGGAATATAAAATTAATCTTTACAACAAAGGAGAGCTAGATAAATATTTAGAAAAAAATAAATAATAAATTTCTAACAAAAGTTAAGATTTATTTAGAATAGGAGGAGATTAGCAATATGAGTTATTTAGGAGAAGAAATTAAAAAATTAGGTTTTGGATTAATGAGATTACCTCAAAAAGATGGTAAAATAGATATTGAACAAACAAAAGTAATGGTAGATAAGTTTTTAGAAGCAGGATTTACATATTTTGATACAGCTTGGGCTTATGCAGGTTCAGAAGATGCAATAAGGCAAGCTTTAGTTGAAAGATATCCAAGAGAAAAATTTGAGCTTGCTACTAAAAATGCCGCTTGGATAAATTGTAAAACTAGAGAAGATGCTATTGAACAATTTGAAACTTCTTTAAAGCAAACAGGTGCTGGATATTTTGATTTCTATTTATTACATAATTTAGGTGAAGGAAGGACAAAAGTTTTTGATGACTTAGATATGTGGACATTTGTAAAAGAAATGAAAAAACAAGGAAAAATAAAACATATAGGTTTTTCATTTCATTCTACACCTGAAGAGTTAGAAGAAATATTAATTAAACATCCAGAAGCAGAATTTGTACAATTACAGATTAATTATGCGGATTGGGAGAACCCAGCTATACAATCTAGGGCTTGTTATGAAGTTGCAAGAAAGCATGGAAAACCAGTAATTATTATGGAACCTGTAAAAGGTGGAATGCTTGCAAATCCTCCAGAAGAGGTAAAAGAAATATTTAAAAATGAAAATCCAGAACTTTCTTTTGCTTCTTGGGCTATTAAATTTGCAGCTAATTTAGATGGTGTTATTACTGTATTATCAGGAATGAGTAACATTAAGCAAATGGAAGATAATATCTCATATATGAAAGATTTTGCAAAACTTTCTGATAAAGAAGAGGCAGCTTTAGATAAAGCTCAAGAGATATTAAAGAATATTCCAATAATTCCATGTACTACTTGTAATTATTGTGCAAAAGTTTGTCCTATGAAAATAGGTATATCTGGAACTTTTACAGCAACAAATATGCTTACATTATATAATGATCTTTCAGCTGCTAAACATCAAGAAGAATGGCTTGTTGGAGGACATGGACTAAAGAGTGCAAAAGAATGTATAAAATGTGGCAAGTGTGAAGAAGTTTGTCCTCAACATATAAAAATAAGAGAAGAACTTGAAAAATCTGCTAAAAAATTAGAATTATAATTTTAAGTGGCTGTACTTATATTGCACAGCCACTTATGATATAATACTTATGTTATATTCTAAAAATAAGAAAAGGATTGATAGATAATGAAAATATTATATTTTGATTGCTCAAGTGGAATAAGTGGAAATATGACTATTGGAGCTTTATTAGAAATTATAGATGATAAACAATATTTACAAGATGAATTAAAAAAACTAAATATAGGCGGTTATGAAATAGAAATATCTAAAAAAATAAAAAATGGAATTACAGGTACTTATGTAGATGTTTTATTAGAACATGAGCATCACCACAAACATATTGAGCATAATCATGAGGATGAACATGGCTTTGAAAATCATCATACTCATCATCATGAACATAGAAATTTAAGTGATGTTAATAAAATAATAGATAATAGTAATCTAAATGATGAAGTTAAAAAATTAGCTAAACAAATATTTTTAAGAGTGGCTAAAGCTGAAAGTAAAGTACATAATAAACCTCTTGATGAAGTCCATTTTCATGAAGTTGGAGCAATAGATTCAATAATAGATATTGTTGGAACAGCAATATTAATTAATAAAATAAATCCAGATAAAATAATATCAAGTGTTGTAAATGATGGATATGGTTTTATAGAATGTGCACATGGTAGCATGTCTGTTCCAGTTCCTGCAACAAGTGAAATATTTTCAAATTCTAATGTTAAATTCAGACAAATAGATATAGATACAGAACTTGTTACTCCAACTGGTGCAGCAATTATTGCAGAACTTGCAACAGATTTTATGCCTCTTCCAGAAATTCAAATAGAAAAAATTGGATGGGGAGCAGGTAGTAAAGATTTAAAAATTCCTAATGTATTAAAAGTATATTATGGCAACATAGAAGATGAAAAAGATGATGTTATAGTTATGGAAACTAATATAGATGATTGTGGAGGAGAAATATTAGGATATACTCAAGAATTATTATTTAAAAATGGAGCATTAGATGTATTTTTTACACCAATTTTTATGAAAAAGAATAGGCCAGGATATAGAATGACTGTAATTTGTAGAGATGAAAATAGATTAAAATTACAAAATATTATTTTTAGAGAAACTACGACTATTGGGATTAGATATAGAAAAGAGCGTAGAACAGTATTAAAAAGAGAAATTATAGAAATTGAAACAAAATATGGAAAAATAAAAGCTAAAAAAGTAATAAATAATGGAGAAGAATATATATATCCAGAATATGAAGAAATAAAAAAAATAGCTGAAAAAAATAATATTCCTCTAAAGAATTTTTATAAGCTAGAAGAACTTCAAAATTAGATATAAATTATAGAACACTTGATTAAGAAAGGAAGAAAACTTTAAAAACAGATGGAAATAAAAGAGATATTAGAAAAATTTCAAAATAATGAAATTACTTTTGAAGAAGCCGAAAAAAACTTGAAAAATAGAAGTTATGAAGATTTAGGTTATGCGAAAATAGACCATAATAGAAAAGAGAGATCAGGAAATTCGGAAGTAATATTTTGTCAAGGTAAACCTGATGAATTTTTAACTCAAATTTATAAAACAATTTATGAAAAAGATGGAGAAGTATTAGGTACAAGAGCAAATGAAAAGCAATATGAACTAGTAAAAAAAGAGCTTCCAGAAGTAAAATATAATAGTGTTTCTAAAATACTAAAAATTGAAAAAGAAAAATCAAAAGCTGGTAATATAGCAATTTGTACAGGTGGAACAGCTGATATACCAGTGGCAGAAGAAGCAGCAGAAACAGCAGAATTTTTTGGAAGTAATGTTGAAAGAATTTATGATGTAGGAGTTGCTGGTATTCATAGACTTTTATCACAAAAGGAAAAGTTAGATAAAGCAAATGTAATTATTGTAATTGCTGGAATGGAAGGCGCACTTGCTTCAGTAGTTGCTGGAATTGCTAAAGTACCTGTAATAGCAGTTCCAACTTCTGTAGGATATGGAGCAAATTTTGGAGGACTAGCTGCATTACTTAGTATGATAAATTCTTGTAGTAATGGAGTTTCTGTAGTAAATATAGATAATGGTTATGGAGCTGGATATATTGCAAATCAAATAAATCAGGCAATATGTAAAAAATAAGAAAAATTAAATGAGAAGCAAGAGGAAAACAAAGAATTGGATAAGTTAGATAAATTAGAGGAAAAATTAAAAAGTTTAAAGAAAGTTGCAGTAGCTTTTTCAGGTGGAATAGATTCAAGTTTTTTACTTTTTTATGCTAATAAGGTTTTAGGTAAACAAAATGTTTTAGCAATTATTGCAAATGGTGAGATGTTAGATAAAGAGGATTTAAAATCTGCAATAGAATTTTTGAAAGAAAACGATTTTAGATATAAAGAAATAGAATTTAATCCACTTGAAATAGAAGCTTTTAGAGAAAACCGAGAAGATAGATGTTATTATTGTAAGAAAAGTCTTATGTCTAAGATTAAAAAAAATGCTTTAGATAATGGTTTTGAAAATATATTAAATGGGAAAAATACAGATGATGCAAAAGTATATAGACCAGGTAACAAAGCATTAAAAGAATTAAATATTATAAGTCCACTTGAAGAATCTGAATTTTCAAAAGATGATATCAGAAAATGTAGTAAAGAATTAGGAATAACTTATTGGAATAAACCTTCAAACTCATGTTTAGCAACTAGATTTCCATATAATACAAAACTTACACAAGAAAAATTAAAAAGAGTAGAACTTGCTGAAAATGTATTAAGAAAGTTAAATATTTCTAAATTTAGAGTTAGAGTGCATGGTGAGATTGCAAGAATTGAAGTAGAAGAAAAATATTTTGCTCAAATTATACATAACAAAAATATAATAAATGAACTTAAAGAATTAGGTTTTAAATATATAACATTAGACTTAGAAGGTTTAAAAAGTGGTAGTTTTGATAAATAGCTTAAAATTATATATTTTTTAAAATTTTTTGTAACAAAATCTATTTTCGTTCGTTATATATGCAAAGGAGGATAAAAAGTTATGCAGAATATCGAACAAATTTATAAAGAATATTTTGATACAGTAAATAAATATTTATTCTGTTTAACTCGTAATAATGATATTTCTGAAGAATTAACTCAAGAGACTTTTTATATAGCAGTCAAAAAGATAGATACATATAATGGTGAATGTAAAATTTCAGTATGGCTATGCCAAATAGCTAAACGATTATGGTATGATTATTGTAGAAAAAATAAGAGAACAGTAAACATTAATGAAGATTTATTTGAAATACAATCGAACAATATGACGGAAGATAGTGTTATTTTAAAAGATGAAAAAATGGCTTTATACAGAAAAATGCAAGAGTTAGATGAAAAAACACGAGAAGTAATTTATTTAAGAATAACAGGAGAACTTAGCTTTAAAGAAATAGGAATTATTTTAAATAAAACAGAAAACTGGGCTAGAGTAACATTTTATCGTGGAAAGATGAAATTAAAGGAAGGTGAGTAGTATGGAAAATAAAAAAGAATGCAAAATTATTCAAGACTTATTACCAAATTATATTGAAAACTTAACTAGCGAAGAAACTAATTCTTTTATTGAAGAGCATTTAAATTATTGTAATGATTGTAGAGAAAAGCTAGAAATTATGAAAAAAAATCTAAATTTTGATACAGAAAAAAGAGATGACAGAGAAGTTAAGTATATAAAGAAATTTAATAGTAAATTACAATTCTTAAAAATAACAATAGTAATTATACTAATTGTTGCATTAATTTTTATGACATATAGTTTCATAAATATGAAGAATGCTTATGTAAGAGCAGCAGAACAATTATATTCAATCGTTTCAGAGGGGAGATATCCAGATTCTTTTTATGCTGTAATTGAAGAAATAATTGATCCAGGAGTGTATGGCTTAAGAACTATAAAAATAAAAAATCTGGATACAAATCATGAAAAACATATTGATGAATATTATTATTTTGATATTCCTTTAAATAATATACCGGATAATTTTAAAATAAAATTGAATGGAAACGATATTTCATTTAATGAATTAAAAGAGGGACAAAAAGTTTTAATCTATAATTATGGAGAAATAGATGAAAATTATTTAACAGAGGTTAGAATGATTATAGTATTAGATGAAGAATTATAAGCAATAAGAAACAAGGTTAGTGCCTTGTTTTTTGTTATATAAGATGGTATAATATAACACGAATTTTATATAGTTTTATTTTAAAAAATGTTACCAAAAAGGGAGAGGAAATATGTTTAAAATACATTCTGAATATAAACCAACAGGAGACCAGCCACAGGCAATAGAGTATTTAAGCAATGGAATAGAAGAAGGTAAGAAATTTCAGACTTTATTAGGTGTTACAGGTTCTGGTAAAACTTTTACAATGGCAAATATAATAGAAAAAGTTCAAAGACCAACACTGGTACTCGCACATAATAAAACACTTGCAGGTCAATTATATAGTGAATTCAAAGAATTTTTTCCAGAAAACAGAGTCGAATATTTTGTATCTTATTACGATTATTATCAACCCGAAGCATATATTGCCTCTTCAGATACTTATATAGAAAAAGATGCTTCTATTAATGATGAAATAGATAAACTTCGTCATTCTGCAACGGCATCATTATTTGAAACAAGAGATGTTATAGTAGTTGCCTCAGTATCTTGTATATATGGTTTAGGAGATCCAATTGATTATGAAAATATGATAGTATCTCTAAGACCAGGTATGGAAAAAGATAGAAATGAAATAATGAAAAAATTAGTAAATATGCAATATACGAGAAATGAAATGGATTTTAAAAGAGGAACTTTTAGGGCAAAAGGAGATATTTTAGAAATTTATCCATCAAATCAAGAAGAAACAGCTATAAGAGTTGAATTTTGGGGAGAAGAAATTGAAAAGATATCTGAAATAAATCCATTAACAGGAAAAGCTACTGGTGTAAGAGAACATGTAATGATATATCCTAATTCTCACTATGTAACAAGTAAAGATAAACTTGAAAGAGCTTTAGAAACTATAGAAAAAGAAATGGAAGAAAGAGTAGAATATTTTAAAGAAAATAAAAAACTAATAGAAGCTCAACGTATAGAAGAAAGAACAAACTTTGATATTGAAATGCTAAAAGAAACTGGATTTTGCCAAGGAATAGAAAATTATTCAAGACATATTAGTGGAAGAGAAGCAGGAAGTCCTCCATATACATTATTTGATTATTTCCCAGATGATTTTCTATTATTAATAGATGAATCACATGCAACAATACCACAAGTAAGAGCAATGTATAATGGAGATAGAGCAAGAAAAGAATCTTTAGTAAATTATGGTTTTAGATTACCATCAGCTTTTGATAATAGACCATTAAAATTTGAAGAGTTCGAAGAAAGAATAAATCAATGTATATTTGTGAGTGCAACACCAGCTGATTATGAAAAAGCTCACAGTAAAGATAATGTTGTTGAACAAATTATTCGTCCAACAGGACTATTAGATCCTAAAATAGAAGTAAAACCAACAGAAAATCAAATAGATGATTTGATGGAGCAAATTGATATACAAGTTGAAAAAGGTGATAGAGTATTAGTTACTACACTTACTAAAAAAATGGCTGAAGATTTAACTGCATATTTAAGAAATGCAGGTATAAGAGTACGTTATATGCATTCTGAAATAAAAGCATTAGAAAGAATGGAAATTATAAGAGATTTGCGTATAGGTGAATTTGATGTGTTGGTAGGTATAAATTTATTAAGAGAAGGTTTAGATATACCAGAAGTTTCACTTGTTGCAATTCTTGATGCTGATAAAGAAGGTTTTTTACGTTCTGAACGTTCATTAATCCAAACAATAGGACGTGCTGCGAGAAATACTGAAGGTAGAGTTATAATGTATGCAGATGAACTTACAGATTCAATGGAAAAAGCAATTTCAGAAACAAATAGAAGGAGAGCAATTCAAGAAAAATATAATAAAGAACATGGAATTACTCCTCAAACTATAAGAAAATCTGTGAGAGATACTATAAAAGCAACAATAGTTGAAGACATACAAAGTGAGTATGATATCAATGAAAATCAATCTGTTGAAGATATTATTTCTAAGCTTACAGACGAAATGCTTAAATATGCTAAAAATATGGAATTTGAAAAGGCAGCTGAGCTTAGAGATAAAATTAAGGCTTTAGAAAATTTATCTTAAAGTTATTATTATAATTTGTAATTTATAACTTTTAAATTAATAATAAAAAATATAATTTATAAATGAAATTAAAAACACAACAGAAAATAAAAAGGAAGCAGATTCATAAGCTTCCTTTTTTAAAATTATTAATTTTTTTATTTTACAAATATCATAATTTTCATTTTTATTATATAAGGACATTATTATAATAGTCTATTGCACAAATGCTTTACTTAAAAAAGGTATACATAATCTTGATTTTTGTGTAAAAATATGGTAAAATATATCTGTTATTATAATTAAGGAGTATTTATGAAGAAAAAAGTTAAATCCTTAGAAGAAGTAAGAAACGAAATAAATGAACAATTAGGAGTTTTTAAAAAATTTGATAAAAAAAGTGGCTTTTTTATTTCAAGTCGTACTTTTGTACATTCTTCTGGAAAAGTATTTTATAATAGAGAATATGATTTAGTAGCAGAAAAACTTCATAGCGATTTGAAAATTAAAACATTACAGGGAGTTATTACTGCTTTTTTCAAGTCTAAAGCTGGTTATAACACAAAATTAATTAATAAAAGAGAATTTGCTGGTCATTATGGTGAATATCTTTCATTTTTAATTTTAAAGCAATTAGGAAAAAAAGTTTGCAAATCTGATTTAGGTGAACTAGAAATAATGTTTCCTTTTAGCAAAAAAAACAAAACCGTTGAAGGTGTTTTAAGTTATCCTTCTTTTGATGAAATAAACGGAGAAATGTTTAGAGAATATAGTACTATAGTTGATGATTATAGACATACATATCCTAAAAAATATCAAAATTTGATTGGTGATGCTAACCCATCCCTTGATTCTAATATTACAAATGTAGAGGTAATATTAAAAGTTTTGGAAGAATATTGCAGAAGTAATGGACAAGAAGAAAAATTTCCACAAATCAAAAAAGATTTTTTTGATATGATGATTTTTGATTTAAAATTTGCAAATAGAGATAGACATGAAGGAAATTTTGGTTTAAAAATTTTAAAAACAGGTGAAATTGAATTTTATCCATTATTTGATAATGAACAAATACTTGGCCTACAATGTGAAAAAAAATCAGCAGAAGCTTATGTGCAAGAAGATACGTTTTTTGAAAAATTAAAAGAGAGTGATTTAGGTTCATATATTGGAGTTCCTGGTGATCCTCAACATGCTAATTTTAGTAAAACACTTAAATATTTACTTGAACATTATTATGAAGAAACAAAAGAATCTTTAGAAGATATTGGTAGATATACATATAGTCATTTAGAAGAAGTTTTAGAAGTTTGCCCAGATCTTTCTGAACCTCATAAAGATTTAGCAAAAAAGATTTTCATAACAAGAGAAAAAGAAATAAACGAAATTGTTTCAGAATTTGAAAAAAGTAAAAATGAAGAACATAGAAAAGAAGATAAATCAGTAGATAGTGGACCAGATTTATAAAAGGAGTTAATATATGGAATATTTATATTTAAAATGGTTTGATTATAATACTAATAAAAAATATTTAATAGGTGCTCTATTCAGAGATAAGGAAAAAGGAAAATATTATTTTAAATCAAGCAGAGTTCATATAGAAAAAGCTCTTAAAGAAGGAATATATGCTAAAGCAGTTTTACCTTTTTCTGATTTAGATAAAATATATGAAAGTGACAAGATTTTTGCTATATTTAAAATTAGATTACCTAAAATTGAAAATTATTCAAAAGAAGAGTTAGATGATTTATTAAAAGACTTAGATATGAAAGAATATGATGAATTTGAATATTTAAGAAGAACAAAAGGAATCTTACTTACAGATAAATTTGTTGTAGAAGAGGAGAAATAAAATGTATAAGTTTAGAAACATTGATTCTTTTAAACCAGGTTTGTTTGAAAGAGTAGGTATGCTTAAAGGAAAAAGATGGTATACTGATTATTCTAATGTTAATCATCCTAAAAATGGACTATTTAAACCTAAGAGATTTGAATTCGGAGATAAAAAAGTTTTTTGTGCTAATCACTATGGAGAATTTATCGGATATTTATTAGCTCGAAATGCTCACACACCTTCATGTCCTGCAGAATTAGCAATATTAACAAATTATTATCCTCATATACATAAAGAAAAAAATGGTGGAACTCCAGTAGAAAAAAAAGGATGTATCATATATTCACTATTAGGTAAAAAAGATATTTTAGAACCAGGTAGTATTGTTATTGAAAATTTACCAGAATTAAGAAGAAAATATAAATCAGAAGATGATATTGAATTATTTTTAGAAGCTGTTGAACAAAGAACTAGAAATTTTTATGATGAGAACTCTAAAACTAATAGAAATATGATTTCTTTAAAACAAAATAGTGGTAATCAAAATGAATTATCTAAAGATTATGTTGAAAATAGAGTTAAAAATAATAGATTACAAGCAATAGAAATGATTATATATGATTGTTTATATGGAAATAATGATAGACATACTGACAACTGGTCTATGGTACAAATATATGATAATAATAGAGCTGATATAGCCTTATATCCATTATATGATAATGAAAGAGTTTTAGGTTTATATGAAAATCAATATACTGTTGAATCAGTATTAGAAAGCAAGAATTCTAGCAAAAAAATTGATGATATATTATTTTCAAGAATGCGTGTTCCAGGAGAGAAAAATAAATTTTCTAATTATAGAGATGTTTTAACTTATATAATGCATAAATATCCTGAAGAAGCTGCACGTATATTGGAAAGGCATTTAAAAACTAATACACCTGAAAAAGTAAATACATTTTTAAGATTTTGTGATGGATTACCTACATGTTATATAGATTTTGCAAATTCAATGTATAAAGATAGATATTTTTTTGCAAAAGAGTTATTAGAAAAAAAGAAGAATTTTAAAGACAAACAAAGCGATGATATGTATAAAATAGATTTTGGAAAAAAAGAAGATAAACAAGAGGAATTTGTATATTTTAGAAGAACAATAGCTCCGCATACTAAAATAGGATATGCTGAAGAACCAAGTAAATAAAATAAATATTATATAAAAAATGAAAATGGTGACCTGCAAACAGGTCACCATTTTTGGGTAAACCCAGGATGTTGATTGCTTACAAATCTTAGAATGACTCATTGGAAAACCCTCTTTCGCTAGGGGGGCAGGAAGTTTCTTTTTCAAAATGCTTCTGAACCTCTTGCTTTGCTCTCTTTTCAGAGGTTTCATGCTTATAAGATTCGACAGCATTTTTCCAACTTCACAGACAATTCTCAGACAGCCTGATGACATTTTCATCAAAAAGTCTCTGAAAAACGTCTATATAGGACTCTGAAACATTCTGCAGAACACGTTCCGGGATGTGAGTGACGTCCTCGCCAAATTCGACAAGAAATCTTTTTAAATCACGATCTCCCATGCTGTATTGTTCTTCGCCGATTTTATAAGTTTTCCCATCCCACATCCGAGTAGAATCAGGGGTTAAAGTGTTTCCAACGAGTACCAGCTCTGGAGCCGAGTGCTGAAGCAGCCCAAAAGTTAAGTTCGTATCTGCAATGATTATGTCTTTTTGAATGGCATAATTATGTGCAAACCGGTATACGCTCAGGGCCGTTTCTTTTACTGCTGTTGCCAGTGTTTTCGCGATTTCTTCAGCATTTGAGCCTTCTTCCAGAACAAAAACATTTTCAAGGAAATCTTTCAGTATTTTGATTGTTTCCTCAAATGTTATGTACACACCATCTTTTGTGGAGAACGGGGTGTATATAGGTTCAGGAAGTTGCTCATAAGGTTTTACACCCGTTAAAAGCTTTCCATCGCTGTTTTTTTCGTACTGCTTCCACCAGTTAGATTTTGGGACGTAGTACCCGCGAATGATGCAATCTAACGGGATTGGTATGCAACTTTTAGTTGCAATAACAGATCCGATTGCTGATTCGTCGCTGAATCCGAATTCAATGAGTTTCTTTGGGTTTGTGGTTTGGATGTAGTTGCCGACTATTTCTTCATCTGCCAGCATTTGCATCCAATGAACCGTTGTCTGTGTCTGAATCAGACCTTTGTACATGACAGTTTGGTCGAGCAGGTGGCCTTTATAGCAGGCACGATCTGAATTGATTATAAACATCAAATTCGGATCTGCTACACACCACCGCACCTCCATATTCGCAAGCTTTTTCATGTTGTTTTCCTCACTTTCTTTTTATTTACCCAATTATTTTTGAAATTCTTTAATATAAGGAACTCCAAATTTATGTAAATGGGCATATTACTATAATATTATATCACAAAAGTGCCTAAAAGTAAACACTTATAAGACGTTTATAGGATAATTGTCGAATTATGTAAAAAATAAAATTTTAAAATATCTTTTTTAGTATATACAAACTTTTGTTTTTATGATATAATTATCACGTTTTTAAAAAAATAAATAAATTTATACCATAAACTTAGGTAAATAATATTTAAAGGGGTAAGAAATGAACGACAAAATAATTATTAAAGGGGCTAAAGAACATAATTTAAAAAACATAAATGTTGAAATACCAAAAAATAAAATGGTAGTTGTAACAGGCCTTTCAGGCTCAGGAAAATCTTCACTTGCATTTGATACTATTTATGCTGAGGGACAAAGAAGATATGTTGAAAGTTTATCTGCTTATGCAAGACAATTTTTAGGTTTAATGGAAAAACCGGATGTTGAAAGTATAGAAGGATTATCTCCTGCTATATCAATAGATCAAAAAACTACATCAAAAAATCCACGTTCAACTGTTGGAACAGTTACAGAAATATATGATTTTTTGCGTTTGCTTTATGCTAGAATTGGTGTTCCATATTGTCCTAAATGTGGTAAGAAAATTGAAAAACAAACTATTGACCAAATAGTAGATTCTATTTTGAGCTTAGAAAATAATACTAAAATACAAGTTTTAGCACCTATTGTTAGAGGAAAAAAAGGAGAATTTACAAAGCTTTTATCAGATATGCAAAAAGAAGGTTTTGTAAGAGCAAGAGTTGATGGAGAAGTAATTGAGTTAACAGATGATATTGATTTAGATAGAAATAAAAAACATAATATAGACATCATAGTAGATAGATTAGTAATAAAAGATGAAATTAGAAATAGACTTGCAGAATCTATTGAAACAGCTATGAAAAATTCAAATAGTTTAGTTAAAATAGATATAATAGGACAAGGAGAAAAACTTTATAGTGGAAATTATGCTTGTCCAGATTGTAATATTAGTTTTGAAGAATTATCTCCTAGAATGTTTTCATTTAATAATCCTTTTGGTGCTTGTCCAGAATGTACAGGAATTGGCTATCTTATGAAAATAGATCCAGATTTAATTATACCAGATAAATCTAAAACTTTATATGATGGAGTAAAAGCTTTTGGATCTAGTACCTTAAAAAAAGGTGATACAATGGCCAGAATGTACTTTGAAAGTATTGGAAAACATTATGGAGTTGATATAAAAAATAAACCTATAAAAAAATTACCAAAAGAATTTTTAGATAAAATTCTATATGGTACAGGTGATGAAGAAATAGATTTTGAATATTCTTCAGCAGCTGGTGTTAGGAAATTTACTCAAAGCTTTGAAGGTGTAATACCAACTTTAGATAGAAGATATAGAGAAACAAAATCAGAAGGTATGCGTAATTTTTATGAACTTTATATGAGTAATTGTCCTTGCAACTCTTGTAATGGTGCAAGATTAAAAAAAGAAGTTCTTTCAGTAAAAGTTGGAGATAAAAATATAAATGAAATAACAGACTTACCAATCAATAAAATGAAAGAATATTTAAATGCTTTAGAATTAAGTAAACAAAACAAAATGATAGCAGATGTTATTCTAAAAGAAATAAATTCTAGATTACAATTTTTAATGGATGTTGGTCTTGAATACCTTACATTATCTAGAAGTGCGGGAACTTTATCAGGCGGAGAAGCACAACGTATTAGACTTGCAACTCAAATTGGCTCAGGATTATCAGGTGTTTTATATATACTAGATGAACCAAGTATCGGTCTTCATCAAAGAGATAATGATAAACTTTTAGCAACATTAAAAAAATTAAGAGATTTAGGTAATACTTTAATTGTTGTAGAACATGATGAAGATACAATGTATGCTGCAGATCAAATAATAGATATTGGTCCAGGTGCAGGTGTTCATGGTGGAAATATTATAGCACAAGGTACTGCAGATGAAATAAAACTAGTAGATGAATCAGTAACAGGAAGATATTTAAGTGGAAAAGAAAAAATTGCTGTACCTAAAAAGAGAAGAAAATCTAATGGAAAATCTATTGAAATTATAAAAGCTAGCGAAAATAATTTGAAAGATGTAACAGTAAAAGTTCCACTGGGTGTACTTAATTGTGTTACGGGAGTTTCAGGTTCAGGAAAATCTACTCTAGTTAATGAAGTTTTATACAAATATTTAGCTAAAGAAATTAATAGGTCAACTGAAAAACCTGGAAAATGTGAAAAAATAAAAGGTATAGAAAATATTGACAAAATAATTAATATAGATCAATCTCCAATAGGTAGAACACCTCGTTCAAACCCAGCTACATATACAGGTGTATTTGATATTATTCGTGATATTTTTGCAGGAACTAATGAAGCTAAAATGAGAGGATATCAAAAAGGCAGATTTAGCTTTAATGTTGAAGGTGGTAGATGTGAAGCATGTCAAGGTGATGGTGTTTTGAAAATAGAAATGAATTTTCTACCAGATATTTATGTGCCTTGTGAAATATGTAAAGGGAAAAGATATAATAGAGAAACACTAGAAGTAAAATATAAAGGAAAAAGCATTTCTGATGTTTTGGATATGACAGTTGAAGAAGCTGTAGAGTTTTTCAGCAATATTCCTAGAATTAAACAAAAAATTCAAACATTACTTGATGTAGGTTTAGGATATATAAAACTTGGACAACCTTCAACAACTTTATCTGGAGGAGAAGCACAAAGAATAAAACTTGCTACAGAACTTTCAAAAAGAGCAACAGGAAAAACTTTATATATACTTGATGAACCAACAACAGGTCTTCATATAGCTGATGTTCATAGATTAGTAGATATTCTTCAACGTCTTGTGGATGCAGGAAATACTATTTTAGTTATAGAACATAATTTAGATTTAATAAAGACTGCAGATCATATAATTGACTTAGGTCCAGAAGGCGGAGATAGAGGAGGAGAAGTAATTGCAATAGGAACACCAGAACAAATTTGTAAAAATGAAAAATCTTATACAGGAAAATTCTTAAAAAAATATTTAGAAAATAAATAGTTTATGTATAATATTGGGCAAAAGACTTTATATAATATTAAGTTTAGCGAATTTTCATATACAAAAAAGAAAACAGCAAAAATAAAATTGCTGTTTTCTTTTTCTTAAACAGTATCTAGCTAAACTATAACTATATACATTAAGTATATAAATTTTAATAAGTAATTTAAGTATTAAAATATGTTTTCTTGAAACTTAATTTTTATACAAAAATAAACTTTTTTAAAATATTTTATGGCTTAAAAAGATACTATTTAAAACTAATTATTTGATGTTGTATTGTCACCATTGTTGTTAGAACCTTTTGATTTATTTTTCTTTGACATCTAAGAAAGCACCTCCTTTTGATTCAAAAATAGTATTTGCAAAAATACTAAAAATATACAAAAAAGAATAAAAGTGAAATTATGGTAATTGTAAAACAAAAAATAAAAATTACTAAGCATTTTTCTAATGCCAAATTTCATGAAATAAAATATTTTTTAAAATTTAGTTATATTGAAGTATTTTAAATTATTTGATATAATTCAAACATATTTAAGAAAGAAAATTAATATACATTTAAAATTATATTAATTAAATTTAATATAATA
>CABUJR010000008.1 GCA_902492015.1 uncultured Eubacteriales bacterium
TATATTCTTATAATAAAGACTTTTCTACTTATAGTTTTGAAGAAACTATAAAATCTAATAATATTACTTATAAAAATTGTATATATTTTCAAAATGATGTATATTTTATAAAAATATTTGAAGATGATGAACATATATATAATATTTGGATTGATAATATTAATAAAGAATATATTTTGCAAAATATTAAAGAAAATAAAATAACTAAAGAAGAATATAATGACTTTTATACAAAAAAATATAAATCTGCTTATTTAAATTCACATGATTTTACTGTATTAAAATTAATTAGTGAAAATTATTTATTTAGACCTGTTTTAGAAAATGATAATGAATATATTTTAACAATATATGATGGAGAAACCACTGTTTTTGTTAATAAAGAAAATAAATTAATTTTTAAAATTATATCAAATAATAATGAAGTAAATTATAGTTTTAATGATAGAGTACCTGAAGATATAGAAATACATATTCCTCAAATTTAATGATGTGTGCAACAAATTAATTTTATATTTATAAAAAAAGGGAACAATAAAAATTGTTCCCTTAATGTATTTATGTAATTATTTGATTAAAGATTCATCACGGAGCTTATTAGCCATTGAAAATCCTTGTGTAAAAAATTCTTCATTTTCAATACTTACTAAATACAAATACTCGTCCATAAAATTTTCAAATTTTTTATAACCGTCTTTACCTATAAAATTTTTTAGTTCTTCTTCAAGTTCATCACAAAGCTTTCTAGTTTTTATATAATTAGAATTCTTTACAATTTTTGTATATATTTCAGGTAGTAGAAAGTCATATAATTTTCTAATTTCTTTTTGTTTCATAAATTAAACTCCTTTCATTTTATCAACAAAATCTTTTACAAGTCTTTTTAGTCTATCTTTTGGAAAGTTAAATATTATACTCACATATTCATAAGTTTTTTCTAAAAAGTTATGAAGTCTATTATTTTCGTTTTCAAGGTAGTCATTTTCATCTTTAAGTTGTTGATTTTCTTGTTCTAATTTTTCTTGATTTATTAGTATATTGTCTGTAATACTTTTAACTCTAGTATATTGTTTTGCAAGAGTATTGAATTTCTTGATAACTCTTTTGTAGTCTGTTTGTATTTCTTTAAAGTTGTTTGTTATAATTTCTTGTTCAAGATTTAAAGAATCTTTTTCAAGTTCTTGCAATTCATAGTTTGTTATTACTTTTAACTTTTCAATGGGGATATGCTCATTATCTTTTGTTCGACCTCTTTCCAAATCAAAGCCACATTTAGTTATATACTCATAATAATTATCTTGTAATCTTCGATAACTTTCTTTTCCTTTCCAATATTCAGAACACGAAATTTTAGATATTTGTTTTCCAGTTTTTTTGTCTATTTTGTGGACAACTGGAATATATACAAGGTGCATATGGGGAGTAGCCTCGTCCAAATGTACTTTTGCTGATACAATAAATTCTTCGCCCAAGTTTTGGTAATTTGCAATGAATTTATATGCACACTCAAAATATCTTTTTGTTTCATTTTCACCAATTCTTTCAAAGAATTCATTATCGGAAGTAAATAGTAATTCACACATAACATTACTTACAATCTTTATTTGACCTTTTAATTTGTGTTTATCTTTAATGTTATTAAAAGCTTTTTGATAGGAAGTATTAATATTTTTTATAGAATAATTTTTATAAGATTTTTCACGTTTTATATCTTTGTTGGAATAGTTAGTATTTTTTCTTTCATTGTGCCTATAAGCATAACCAAGTTGACCCATTTTATAGTTAATGTTTCTAACAATAGCATAGCTCATTTTTAACACCTATCTTTCATTAAGAGCATTATTCATTTTTCGTGTAATAGTTTCATCAATAGAACCTCTCATTGAATCTACAAGTGGGGCATCAAATTTCAACCAATCGTTGTAAAATTCACTTAATATATCGTCATCTTGCAAATATAAAAATTCTTTTTTGTCATCACTTAAATTAAGAAGTTCGTGCTTGATTTCTTCTTTACAAGTTAATTCATAAGACCTATTTATAATTTCATTTTTTGATTTTCTCTTTAAGTTCTTTTTGAATTGATATAGTTCCTTATTGAGTTTATATTCAAATTGTAAGTCGAAAACTAGTTGTTGTGATTTTTCTCGATATTCTTCATAACTAATCAATCCTATTTTGTATAATATTTCATATTTATTCATAATTTTATTTTCCTTTCCTTTTTATTTAAGTCGAGCCTACGAAGTTTTACTATAATTCTAATTTCTTCTTGTACAACTTAATTAACATTTTCAAAAAGTGTTAGAACATACTAGAACACTTTTTATACGCTGTCGCTAAAAGTGTTCTGTATGATTAAGGGAAGTCCCTTAATAAACCCTATTCAAGATTATTTAAAATTATTCAACGTATATCGACAAATAATGTTGAATACCACAATCTTTATAAATAAAAATTGTTATTTTAAATATCTTGCTTATAAAAATAATTAAAATATCACTAGTAAATATTGTTCTATTATTTTTATAAGTATCTAAGTCAAAATTGATTTAGATAGACGAGAAACCTCTGTCGGTTTCTCACACTCTTCCACTAGTACTTACAAAATCCTATAAATAAAATTTATACAATTTTGTAAGTTTATCTTTCGTGTACTTTATTAAAATTAGTATTTTTTGCCAAACAAAATCCGTCTAAAAAAGCGTCAGCTTCGTTCCAATTTTTAAAGCAATTTTTATAATCGACAGAATACCAATTACAATCTTTATGTTCTTTGGGAACAATAGGGATAGCTTTGTTATATGTATAATCACTAGAAATTCTTAATAGCAATAATTTTATATCTGTGTTAGACAGCATATATTCATTTAAGCCTTTAATTCGATTTTCAATATCTGTTTTATTCACGTTCTAACACCTCACTTTCAACTTGCAAATCTTTTGGGTTTAAAATATTATTTTTTATATAATATTCGTTTACTTTTCTTAATTCTTCCAATTTATATTTGTTGAAAATAGAAGTATAGGTATTTAAGGTAACTCCAATGTCAGTATGTCCCATAAGTCTTTGTACGGCAACTGCTCTCATACCAGATTCAATACAACGTGTTCCGTAAGTGTGTCTTAAACTATGAGTTGTTATATCTTTTATTCCTAAACGATTAGCTGATGATTGTAATTGTTGATTAGCATTCATAGGATTTACTATATTTCCATTTTTATCAACAAATAATAAATTGAATTTATGAGTTTCAGCTAAATTCATTTGATATGAAATTAAATCTTTTAGAAAGTCTGGAATAGGTATTTCTCTTTCACCAGCTGGAGTCTTTGTTTCATCAATAATAAGATTACCCTCATCATCTTTTGTAACAGAATGTTCAATTGTAATTAGATTTTTATTTAAATCAATATTTTCAGGTTTTAGAGCTAAACATTCTCCAATACGAATTCCTAAAAACATTTCCATTAAAAATGCTACTTTATAAGGTTCGTCTTTTACAGGAATGTTCATTAAATAATTTGTTAATATTTTTTGCTCTTCTAAATCTAATGCACGAATTTTTCGAGTTTTTTTATTACTTCTTGGAGAAATAATATCGCACATAGGATTTTGAACAATGTACCCTTTATTTAAAGCAAATTTATATGCTTGATTTAATTGACTTATAAACTTTTTTATTGAACTAGAACTATAGTTTTTTAACGAATTTAAATACATTTGAATATCTACACTTGTAATTTCATCAATATTTTTTTTGAGTAAATCAAATTTTTCCATAGCTTTTATTGTTTCCATTGTTCTTAAATAAGTTCTAGCTTTTACGACACCAGAAGCATATTTCCTTTCTAAAATACTTCGTATCAATAAATTAAGAGGAATCCCATTATTTTGAGCATATAACGAGTTGCCTTTTTGATATTGCATTGTTGAAAAAAAGTCTTTTGCGTCTTTTTCTGTATGAAATATTTTTGTTTTTCTTTTCACTTTTGCAGTATTCGGATCAAGTATTTTATATTCACATCGCCAACGATTTCTATCTTTTTCATAATAGATGGTTCCATTTTGACATTTGATATTTTTCATATTAACACCACCTAATCTCTTTTTTCCATTTTCCACAAAATATAGGCTAGTAACATTACTTGATTTTTTTTGCCTATATTATTTGAGGGAAAATCTGGTCTTTTAAATGTTTTATATGCGATAGTTTCACAAATTCCTAAATCACGCATAACTTCTTTAACACCAATCGTTCTAAAAGGATTTTTCAATCTTCTTATAGATTCGACTGTTATTAATTCTGCTTTTGTGTATTTTTTATTATTTCTATTTATAATTTCATTTTTCATTTGTTCAATTTTATTATTTATATTTTCCATATTAAATTACCTCATCTTTCATAATCATTTTTTACTCACTCAACATATTTTCCGTCCTTTGAAAAGTGAGTAGTTTCTTTTCTATATTTTTTAAAAATTGTTTTATATTCGATATACACTTCTTGAATCAAAATTTGAATTTCAGTCTTTTTATAATTATTCGTCTTCATTTGAATCCTCTAATGCTCCTTTTACAAAGTCTAAAATTATGAATACAACTTTTAAAATCATATTTAAAGTTTGCTCGTCTGAAAGTTGTATAATAGGTGGTGGAATATTAGTTGAATTTTCTTGTTTTGCGTTTTGTGCTTGATTCTCATTTGAATTAGAAGTGTTTAGGATTTGTTTATTAGGTTCAACTTTTTCTAGTCTAAATTGACTTTCAAAAAATTGATTTCCAATATTTAAAGCTTTTACCATATCAATTGTAGAAACAACAGTAGTTGGCTTTCCTTGTGTAGTTTGTTCTTGTTTCTGCTCAAGTGAGTTAGTAGTTTCTGTATTTTTCTTTTTATTAGTAAAGATTTTTTTGTCTTTACGTTTTCTTCTTGGAATATATCTGCCGTGTTCATCAAAATTCTTGTAATTAAATGATTCTCGTAAGAAAAATGTAATACACCTTTTTGCTTGGTCTTTATTAAGACTTTTTAAATTTCCATTTTCGTCTTTACCAACTGCAAAAATTTTACCTTTTAAAGACATACCAATTTTTGAATATTGGTCGACATATATGTTAGCAAGTAAATTTTCACTTTGCTTTTTGTATAAAATTGTGTAATAGTCATAGTCAATATTTGTGTATTCGCCGTCTAAAAGTTTTTCTAGATATGCTTTATCATTTTTGATTTTTACAATGTCAGGTGGTTTTCCAACTTCTTTATAAACTCCAACTAAAAACTCATTATTTGTCATAACTAAACACCACCTTTTTTGTAATATTTATTTTTATATTTTCTTTTTTTCTTGTAGCTATAATTAGTAGGATTTTTAGAGTAGATTTTTTGATATTTCAAAAATTTACGAACTCCGTTTTTCATAATAGAAGTAAAATCTTCAACCAAAATATTGCTCTCTTTACAAAGTCTTTCTACATATTGAGGATAGAATGCATAAGCGTAAATTGTAAATTTTTCGAGTGGTGTTAATTTTTTCATTGCTAAATAATCTGCTCTTTTTGTAAAAACATTTTCAAGATTTTTATAATCAATATCTTTAAGTGATATTTTTTCTGTTGTTTCATTTTTTAAAAAATCTTGATAAGTTTTCCTTTCTAGTTCGCGAGTTGCATTATCAACTGACATTTCGTCTGTAACTTTTTCTGTGTCATCTGGTAGTCCTATAAAGTAAAAATTGTTTTCAATAATAAATTTTTCATTTGCAAAATTTGATTTTTCTTCTTTCATAATCAAATACTCCTTAAAAAAATATTTGATTTCCGGAAATCATTTGTTGTTCGAACTAACTTTATATTAGCACACAAAAAACACGCAAAACATATAATACGAAAGACTTTGGGAGTTTTTGTGAAAAATTGAAAAAAACCGAAAAAAATTTGAGAGCAAAACTCTCGAAACACTATTGATTTAAACAAAAAAAGAACGTCAATTTAAAAATTGACGTTAAATTTATTATTTATTATTAAATTTTAGCTTTCAAAATCATCTATATTATCAACATTTATGTATAAAACATCTTCTTCAATTAAAACTTTTTTCTCATCATCACTTAATTTTAAAAGTTCAGCCATTTTATTGTCGTGTTCTAAATCTAATTTTGAAATAATGCATTTTCTTACATTAGGAACATATTTCGCATTAGTACAATGTAAACTACCAAACATTAATCTATCCATACAATCGGAAATATTTAATATTATTTCAGTAACTTCCAATCTAGGAGAGTTAGGTTTGTAATTTTCTAAAATGAATACAGCAATATTTCCGTCAGCTACTATATGACCTGTCATATATATTTTATTTGTTTTATAATCAACAAATTCTACCCCACAACAATTTTGCTTTTCTATAATATTAAGTTTAAATTTGCCTCTACCAAATTTATGTGTAATTTGAGAGTATGTTTTATAGTATAAATATAATGATTTTACTCCAAATGGATTTTTACTATTTTCAATATTCTTTAACTGAATATCATTATTAAGCAAATCCGATTCATTAATACCTAATTCATTACATATCAAAGAAAGTGTTTCCAAATCTGGTAATATTTCTCCTGATTCATATCTTGAAACAGTAGCAGAAGTTTTATTTAAAGCATTAGCTATATTATCTAAACTATAACCTTTAGCTTTTCTAAACTCTTTTAATCTTTCTCCAAATTCTTTTCTATTAAATCTTCCCATAAAAGTACTCCTTTAATAAAAACTCTACACGCTTAATTATAACATATTTTGAATATAAAATCAACGAATTACTTGGGCGAGTAAGCACGAGGTTGAAAGATGCGTTAAAAAATGGTATAATATAAAGTACTAGAAATAGTAATAGAATGGTTTTAAAGTCTTAATATTTAAATTCATTCCACAAGCAATGCTTGTTGTCGATTATCGATTCAGGCATTGCGAGTGCCTGAATTTTCTATATATGTGACTTTAACATCAGTTAACTCCATAATAGACGTAATCGATTTTACTACTAGAATACGTTTAGAGGGAGCTCGACTGATGAAAACAAACTTATTTTACGGCGGACGGATGCCCAGGTAGCATACCAGTTCACGAGACTTTATAATGATTTTGCCATTCGGCATTGGGGGAAGAATTTCCCCCTAAATAATAAAAAGTAATTGAAATTTATATAGATTTATTTTATAATTTAATTAATTATTCTAGACTACTCGCAATAGTTTAGTTTAATTAAAGGGGGTTTTTCTTTCATCAGTCGAGCTCCCTTATTTTTTTTACGTAAAACGTAATATTTTGTTAAAAATATTAATTTAAAGCTATTTTTATGATAAATAGCTTTATTTTTTGACAAAAATTGGGCTAAAACTTACGTTATATGCAATAATCATTACGTTTAACGTAAGTTTTAATAATTTGTGTTGTTTACATAATTTTGCTATACTAACATTGTAATCAGTAATTACTTATCATAAACAAACATTACTTAACTATTTATTATCTTTTGTTTTGGGGGATTTATGAATAATAAAAATAATGTAAAAGAAAATATGATACCTAAACTGACATTATTCATTAATGCAAAACTTCGCTCACTTGGAATAAAAGCAGGAAACGAGGGTTATAAGTTAATAGTAAAAGCTGTATTAATTAAAGCAATAGAAGATAATGAAAATAACTTTGAAAAATTTGAAGTTGTTTATGATAAACTTTCATCAACAATTAATAGAACTCCAAAACAAATTGCTGATAATATTTATTATGCTTTAAATCATAGAAACAACTCAATGTCTAAAGAAAATTTTGAAAAGATTTTTGGTTACTCATACGATAGCAAAATATTTACTAATAAAGAATTTATAGAAGAATTTGCTAATATTATTAGAATAAAAACATCTATTTTATAAAAGGTGGTAAATCGAGGGTGGTAAGTAGGGTGGTAAAACTAAAATAATATTGAATAACGCTGAATAATTTTAAATATAGAAAAAAATAAAACTAGGCTCGAAACCTAGTAATATCAATACTTTTGAATAACGTTAAATAATGTTGAATAAAAACAAAAAACCATAAAATCTTGTGATTTCATGGTTTTTTTGGTGCAGATGGCCGGAATCGAACCGGCACGGTTTATTCAACCGCAGGATTTTAAGTCCTGTGCGTCTGCCAGTTCCGCCACATCTGCATTTAACTGGCAATCAGTTTTTCAACTGACAAGAGTTATTATACTATCTAAGAAATTAGATGTCAATAGTTTTTTTTATTTTTTTAAAAATTATTTTCCAAATGTGTAAAGTGTAATGTATAAAGATAGTAAAAAATAATTAAAATTTATTTTTTATAAAAAAACATTGACATTTTATTAATTATTTGTGTATACTATTAAAAAGTAAAAATAAAAAAGAGGTCACTATGAAAAATTTATTTAATGCAAAATTAAATAATTGGTGGAATGTATGGGTAATAAATACTCATACAGTTTTGTAGTGTCTAAAAATTAAATTAAAATAATTTAGATATTAAACACATGTATGAGTAAAAATAGTTTTATTCATATATGTGTTTTTTTGTTACAAAATTTTATATCTAATTTTAAAGGAGGTGGTGGTATATATGGAAAGTGACTGGCATTGGAATTTATCAAAAGTTAAAAAAGTAAATTTAAAGAAAGAAGGTATTTATTATGATGAATTATGGAAATTTTGGTGGTCAATATGTACCACAAGACTTAAAAAAGGAATTAGAAAATATTGAGAAAGAATTTAATAAGGCTATTGAAGATGAAAAATTTAAAAATGAATATATTTATTATTTAAAACAATATGTAGGAAGACCTAGTCCTTTATATTATGCAGAAAACTTTACAAAATATTGTGGTGGTGCAAAAATTTATTTAAAAAGAGAAGATTTAAATCA
Organism: uncultured Eubacteriales bacterium; assembly: GCA_902492015.1. Lineage (GTDB taxonomy): Bacteria > Bacillota > Clostridia > TANB77 > CAG-508 > Scatovivens. The sequence goes on from CABUJR010000008.1 coordinate 8,945, forward strand.
TACAGGAGCACATAAAATAAATAATGCTATTGGTCAAATTTTACTTGCTAAAAGAATGGGAAAGACTCACATTATAGCTGAAACTGGAGCTGGTCAACATGGTCTTGCTACAGCAACTGTTTGTGCATTATTTAAAATGAAATGTACAATATTTATGGGAGAAGTTGATATAAAGAAGCAAAAAGTAAATGTGGATAAAATGAAATTACTTGGTGCAGATGTAAAATCTGTTACAAGAGGTCAAGGAGTATTAGCAGATGCTGTTGATGAAGCTTTTGAATATTTATTAGAAAATAAAAAAGTGTTTTATTTAATTGGTTCTGCTGTTGGTCCAGCTCCTTATCCAGAAATGGTAAGATATTTCCAAAAAATAATCGGAGAAGAAGCTAAAAAACAAATCTTAGAACAAGAAGGAAAACTTCCTGAAGCAATCATTGCTTGTGTAGGAGGTGGTAGCAATAGTATAGGATTATTTGCAGATTTTATAAAAGAAAAAAATATAGATATTTATGGTGTTGAAGGCGCTGGTGAAGGCTTGGAAACAGGAAAACATGCTTCTGCTATGTATGATGGAAAAATAGGAATATTGCATGGAATGAAAACTTATTTTATGCAAGATGAAAATAATAAAGTAAGTGAGGCATATTCAATTTCTTCTGGATTGGATTATCCAGGAATAGGTCCAGAACATGCATATTTGAGAGAAATTAATAGAGTAAAATATGATAGTATAACAGATAAAGAGGCAATAGAGGCTTTTAAGATTTTAACAAGAGAAGAGGGGATAATACCAGCTTTAGAAAGCAGTCATGCAATAGCTTATGCAATAAAAATTGCTAAAAATTATAAAAAAGATGATTGTATAATTGTTAATTTATCTGGAAGAGGAGATAAAGATATAGATACAATTTTAAGCTTATAAAACATATTGGTTATAAAGAAAATTTTAATTTCCAAAATATTGTACAAAATTTTATTTCATAAAATTTGACACTAGAACAAAAAGTGGATATTTGCATAAAATTTTTTATTTTGCAATTATTGTAATGTCCACTTTTGTTCTATTTTTAATGTAGGTTTAGTTGTAATGATTAGATTAATTTTTATAGTTGTATTGAAAAAGTTATCAAAAAAATGTATTATATTATTATAAAAATTATATATTTATTTACTATAAAACCTTGTAAAAATGAGAATAAAAATAAAAGTGCAACAAATTTGGCTGTTGCATTTTGCATTTGAAATAAAAGCAAAGAATTGTAAATTGTGTTATTTTGAATACAAATTTTCTTTGAAAATATATAAAATTGTATAATAATTTACGGTAAATAATAAATTATTTAATACGATTTACAACTTCTGTAATTAATGATTTACAGGTAATTTTTTCGGGAAATTTAGGTGAATTAATGTTATTAAAATTAGAGTTCATGTTATTTATTGAACGTACAATAGACCATTTGACATTACCAATACTAACATTAAATTTTTTAGCAACATAAGGATAGATATTTTTTTCTAAATTTTCAAATAAATATTCATCTTTATGAATTACAGAGTAAATAATGGCATCATATAGGTAATTAGTACCAGTTAATTTGAAATCAAAACCAAATCTCTCTAACAATTTATGAATTTTTTTGTGCATGTGTTTTTCATCCACATTTAGAAGAAATGAATCAAAATCTTTTTGAATAGAGCTGTAATCTGTTTCTTGAGTTATATACAGTATATGTTTAGAATTTCTTAAGGTTTCTTTATTTTTGCAAAGAATAATTTTATTTTCGATTTTTGAAAGAAGTTTATTTATACTAGAACTTCTTAGAAGGTTTTGTGAGGTTAGAATAATATGTGGCTTAACCTTATTGCACATATCCAAAAATTCTACTTCTGTTATTGCAACTCCCATTATTTTTAAATTACGATATTTAAAGAAAATATTATTACATACATTTCTTATTGTTTCTAAATCGTTATGATAAATTATTATTTTATACATTTTATATACCTCCACACTTATAAAACAACTTAGATAGTCAAAAGGTGACAAAAATTTTAAAAAAAAGGAAAAAATTTGAGGAAAATTATGAATGAGATATTTGATTCACAGAAAATAATTAACGAATATGCAGATATGATATATCGTATAGCACTTGGTCATTTAGAAAATAAAAGTTTTGCAGAAGATATTGTTCAAGAAGTTTTTATAACTTATATAAATCATATTAAAGAAAATGGTATGTTTGAAGACAAACAACATGAAAAGTGTTGGTTAATTAGAGTAACAATAAATTTATGTTATAATGAAAATAAATCAGCCAAAAGAAAAAGAACAATACCATTAACAGATTGTGATTTACTAGAAGCAGATACTGATGATAGAATTTTGAAAGATTCTTTGGAAAAGTTAAAAGAGAAATATAGAGTTGTTTTCGAATTATTTTACATAGATAATTTTAAAATTTCTGAAATTAGTAAAATATTGAAAATAAGTCAAGCAAATGTTAAAACTAGATTGAAAAGAGCAAGAGAAATGGTAAGAAAATATTTGCAGTTAGGAGGTGAGTTTAGTGGAAGATCTTAAAAATAGCATAAATAAAACAAAGAATAAAATTAGTGAAGCTAAATTATCTGAAGAGTTTAAAGATAATTTAAAAATTATGATGGACAAAGAATATTATAAAACTCTTGAAGATCCTAAAGTTAAACTTGATGAAAATAAAAATGATAAAAAGGAAACTACTAAACTTAGATTTTTATATCCTAAGAAAGTTGCTTCTATTTTTCTTTGTCTTATTATTGTTTCTAGTTTAACTTTTGCAGGTGACTGGGAAAACTTTTTTGCTAAAATTTTCTACAATATGGACTCAAGCATGTCTCTTGCAATAGAAGAAGGTTATGTTCGAAATATTGATATGGATTACGTAGAATATGATGGTGTAAAGATTAAAGTGGATTATTTATTGTTTGATGAGCAAAGTTTATATATTGCATTTAATGTGAATACAGAAAAAGAATTTGATGATGTTATTTTAAATAATTTTGTTATAAAAAATCAGAATGATAATTTAATATTTGATAATATAAATAATTATACGGATATACTATTTAAAACTGAAAGAAAGAAAATAGATGAAAATTCTATAATACTTTTAAATAAATTTGAAAATATAAATACAATATTTAATAATTTGGAAAGAGTAAAAATAGAAATTACTTCTATTGAAATAAATGATTCGGGAAAATCCAGCTTAGCTAAAGGTAATTGGAACTTTGATATTGAAGTAGAAAAAATTGATAATGATTATAATATTGAAAATTTAAATGCATATTTTGAAAATTCTGAAAAACTAGTTAAAGAATATGATATAAAAGTAGAACATTCTAGGCTAAAAGTAGAATTGGTGATTGATGGAATAGAACAAAAGGATATATATTTAACTACAAATAATATGTATTTAGAAGACATATATGGAAATAAGTATTATGCTGATAATGATTTAAAAATACATCAAAACAGAATGATATTTTCAATAAAATTGCCAAAAGAAATTGATTTATATAATTCTAAATTAAAAATAAAGTATTCTAAAAATCAAAATGATGAATTAATATTATATTTAAAGAATCTAAATGGCTAGGGAGACCTAGCCATTTTTGATACAGAGAAAAACTAAAATATTAACTGCAATAATAATAAATAGTCACATGAAGTCTTGTGGATGAATCATTTTCAATTTTAAACATGTAATTAGAATTTGGGGTTACAGAAGCTCCTAAGAAATTAGTTGAACCATCTGCATTTACTGACTTTTTAGTTACGGGAGAGTAAGAAGTCGTAATTAAAGAAACCATAACGCTTATATTACAAGGTTGAAGATTCTCATCAACTACAATAACTTCATATCTAAGATTCTGACTTGTAGCAGTAAATTGGCGAGAATAATAAACATTACCTATAGTATAATTTACGATAGGATCGTTAGTACGCCGCATATTTGGAGTGATACTACTTTCGGTATCAATACTTTCTCCAGGCTCTAAAGTAATTTCGATGGTGTGCTTTTCCACCTCCGGAATTGTACTTTCAGTTTCAGCTGCAAAAGCAGAAACTGAAATAGTCGCACTAAGTACGAAGGCTAAGAGTAACGAGATAAACCGCTTAAAATGTTTCATTGTGAAATAACCACCTTTCTGTAAAAATACATTGTTGTTTTGGGTTTATATCTCTGTATCAATACTAATTTCCTAATACTATTGTTATATATATAAGGAAATAGCAAACTCCTAAGAATTCATAACATGAACTCAAAATAATTTTTTATTATGATTTAGACACTAAAAATAAAATTGGCGAAAAGTGGTTTTTGGTTTACTTAAAAAATATTACGTTTCATAAATATTAAAAATTATATCAATATTGTTCATAAAATATAAAGTTTCTTTTCTATTTTTATAAATTAGTCATAATTTCTCTAAATTTGAATAAAAAAATTAATGACTGTAAGTGTTGAAACTAAAAGAGTGCATAAATTTTTAGAAAAAAATATCTTTAAAAATTCATCACTTTTCATCACTTTTTGACACAAACCCACTTTTCTGTGTTATTCTAGTAATGCTTTGATTTTTTGAAATAAATGGAGGTAATATAAGGTTTTGATTATAATATTTTTTAAAAACTTGAAAATATAAGTTAGCAAAATGAAAGAAAAACAAACGAAAATGGTCGAAATATGTATGATGAATTGTGTTGAAAAAACATAAAAAATATACTAAGATTAAAAAGGTCAGAATAATAAATTAATATTTTTGGAGGATTACAAAAGATGAAATTAAAAGATAGTATCTATGTTAAAGAGATTGTTAAGAATTTTAGAAAAAGGGATTTTTTTAGTATTGCTATTTCAATTATGGGAATAGGAATAGCAATTATTGAGATGATAGAAATGAGGACTATATTTCAGGAAAGTAGTAATAAATATTTTTTTTATAATATTGTATCAACTGTAACAATTTTTTTTATATCAATATATGGAATTTTTAGTAGGAGAGAAGCAATAATAAATAAAATAAAAGTAGATATTTTAGAAGAAAAAAATAAGAATTTATCAGAAGTTAATGATTATACAAGATGTTTTAAACATGATTTTAATAATATTATTCAAGCGATAGATGGTTATATCATGTTAAATGATATGGCTGCTTTGCAAAAATATTTTAGTGGATTATTGAAGGAATGTAATTGTATGAATTCTATTGACCTTTTAAATAACAAAGGGACTGAAAACCCTGCTATATATGGTGTATTGTTAAATAAATATAAAAGAGCTGAAGAAAACAATATAAATATGAATATTGATATTATGGTTGGTTTAGACAAATTTAAAGAAAAATCTTATGTATTATCAAGAATGATCGGAATATTGTTAGACAATGCAATAGAAGCTACTAGTGAATGTGAAGAAAAAATAGTTAATGTACAATTTATAAAAGAGAAAAATAAAAATAGAAACTTAATAATAATCGAAAATACATATAAGAATAAAAATGTGGATACTAACAAAATTTTTGAGAAAAATTTTACAACTAAAGAAGGTAATTCAGGTCTTGGTTTATGGAAAGTTAGAGATATTTTAAGTAAAGATATGGACTTAGATTTATATACAACTAAAGATGGAGTAATGTTCAAACAACAATTAGAAATTTATAAGTAAAATAAATATAAAAAAATTGAAAAAATATCAAATAAAATAGAAAAAAGGTGTTGCAATTTAACATAAAAGCTGGTATAATATCAGAGTTATAAAATAACACACATAGATAGAGTTTTAAATTGTGCTATAAAAATGGTTGTTTAAAATGTGGACATCTATGGAGGAAAAACAAATAAGGAGGAATTTAAAATGGCAGTAGTTGCAATGAAACAATTACTTGAAGCAGGTGTTCATTTCGGACATCAAACAAGAAGATGGGATCCTAAAATGGCTGAATACATTTTCCAAGCTAGAAATGGAATCCATATAATCGATTTACAAAAAACATCAAAAAAATTAGATGAAGCTTACAAATTCATCAAAGAACAATCAGAAGAAGGAAAATCAGTTCTTTTCGTAGGAACTAAAAAGCAAGCTCAAGAATGTATAAAAGAGGCTGCTCAAAAATGTAATATGTACTATGTAGACCAAAGATGGTTAGGTGGTATGCTTACAAACTTTAAAACAATTCAAGGAAGAATTCAAAGATTAAAAGATTTAGAAACAATGGCTGAAGATGGAACATTTGATGTTCTACCTAAAAAAGAAGTTATTGGTCTAAAAAATGAAATGGAAAAATTAGAAAAAAATCTTGGTGGAATTAAAGATATGAAAGAAATGCCAGGAGTTATGTTTGTAGTAGATCCTAAAAAAGAAAGAATAGCTGTATTAGAAGCTAAAAAATTAGGAATACCAGTTGTTGGATTAGTTGATACAAACTGTAATCCAGAAGATGTTGACTATGCTATACCTGGAAATGATGATGCTATAAGAGCTGTTAAATTAATAGCAGATGTTATGGCTAATGCAGTTATAGAAGGAAGACAAGGAGAAGATGCAGAAGTATCTTCAGAAATGGAAGAAATAGCTGCTTCAGAAGAAGCTACAGATATTGAAGAAGTAGCAGCTTCAGAAGAAAAAGTTGAAGAATAATAATAAAAATAAATAATATAAGGGCGCTATTACTAAGGTAAGTACGCCCTAATTTTAAATAATAGGAGGTAGCAAAATGATAACTGCAGAATTAGTAAAACAATTAAGAGAAAAAACAGGTGCAGGAATGATGGACTGCAAAAAAGTGTTAACAGAAACAGACGGAGATATGGAAAAAGCAGCAGATTTATTAAGAGAAAGAGGAATAGCTAAAGCAGCTAAAAAATCTGGAAGAGTAGCAGCAGAAGGTCTTGTTGCAACTTATGTAACAGCTGACAAAAAAATCGGAGCTGTTGTTGAAGTAAATGCAGAAACAGACTTTGTTGCAAAAAATGATGAATTTGTTGGATTTGTAAATGATATTGCTGAAATAGTTGCTACAAAAAATCCTGCTGATTTAGAAGCTTTATTAGGAACAAGTTATAAAGAAACAGGAAAAACAGTTAAAGAAGTTTTAACAGAAAAAATAGCTACTATCGGTGAAAATATGACAATCAGAAGATTTGAAAGATTTGAATCTACAGGTTTAGTAGAAAGTTATATACATGGTGCTGGAAAAATAGCTGTATTAGTTGATTTTGCAAAAGGTGATTCAGAACTTGCAAAAGATATTTGTATGCAAATAGCAGCAGCTAGACCAGAATATTTAGATAGAGCAGCTGTTCCAGCTGATAGAGTTGAAAAAGAAATGGAAGTTCTAAAAGCTCAAGCTATGAATGAGGGTAAACCAGCAGAAATAGCAGAAAAAATGGTTCAAGGTAGAATTGGAAAATTCTATTCAGAAATTTGTTTATTAGACCAAGAATTTGTTAAAGATTCAAGTGTTAAAGTTGGAGAGTTAATTAAAAGCAAAGGTGCTGAAATGGTAAGATTTGCTAGATTTGAAAAAGGTGAAGGAATCGAGAAAAAAGAAGAGAACTTCGCAGAAGAAGTAATGAAACAATTAAATCAATAATATGTAAAAAAATTGAAAAAAGCCACAGTTAATTGTGGCTTTTTTGATTTTTTTAAAAAATTATATTATAATGTTTATTGTAATTTAAAAGTTATTATTAAATTTTTTAGAAAGGAGAGTATATATATTTGAATAATTAAATATATCATACATAAAATATATGAAAATTTTAGTTGTAAGACATGGAAGAACAAATTGGAATGATTTAAATAAAGTGCAAGGTTTAGTAGATATTGAACTTAATGAAGAAGGAAAATCTCAAGCTAAAATAACAGCAGAAAAATTAAAAAATGAAAAAATAGATTTAATAATTTCTTCTCCATTAACAAGAACAAAACAAACTGCAGAAATAGTAAGAGATGGTAGAGTTATTGATATTATTTTTGATGATAGATTAAAAGAACGAGATTATGGTGAGTTTGAAGGATTAACAAAAGAGATATTTAAATTCCCGGATTTTTGGACTTACAGCAAAAACATAAAGTATGAAAAAGCTGAGAATATACAAGATTTTTTTGGAAGAGTTTTCGAATTTCTTGATGAACTTAAGATGAATAAACAATATGAAGAAAAAACTGTATTATTAGTGATTCATGGTGGAGTGAGTGTAGCAATTAGTGCATATTTTGAAGGTCTACCAGAAGAAGGAGAGCCAACAAAAAATGTTATGAAAAATTGTGAAATAAGAGAATTTTATCTATAAAAATATACTTGATTTTTGTATAAAAATATAGTAAAATATTAAACAATGTAAATAAATGAGAGGATGTTTAGTGTAAAATGTTAAATTCTAAAAAGTATGAAAAAATAAAAAATATAGCATATTTAACATCAAAAACTATTTTTGATAGTTTTATTTACATTTTCAATTTTAAATATTATTCAATTTAAACACTAATTTATTTAGTGTTTTTTTTTGAAAATAACATATTTTAAAAAAAGAAAGGATAGAAAAATGGTAGGGTATTTAGTACTAGAAAATGGTGAGGTTTTTGAAGGAGAAAGATTTGGCTATAATGTGGATACAGCATGCGAAGTAGTTTTTAATACTTCAATGGTAGGATATGTTGAAACTCTTACAGATCCTTCTTATGCTGGACAAGGTATAGTAATGACATATCCATTAATAGGTAATTATGGAATTATACCAGAAGATTATGAATCAGATAATATTTGGGCTAAAGCACTTTTTGTTCATGAACTTGCTGAATTTGAAAGTAATTTTAGAAGCAAATTTAATTTAGACAAATTTTTAAGAGATTATAAAATTCCAGGGCTTTTTGGAATTAATACTAGAAAATTGACAAAAATGCTAAGAGATATGGGAACTATGAAAGGATATGTTACTTCAAATATTAATAATATGAAAGAAATAATGGAAAAAATAAATAATTATAAAATAGTTAAACCTATTGAAAAAGTAACAACAAAAGAAATTAAAGTTTATGGAAAAGGAAGAGAAATAAAAGTAGCTTTAATGGATTATGGTTTTAAACATAATATTGTAAATTCCTTATTAAAAAAAGGTGTTGAGGTTACAATTTTTCCTGCTACAACTTCAGCAGAAAAAGTTATAGATATGAACCCAGATGGAATAATGCTTTCAAATGGACCTGGTGACCCAGAGGATTGTACATATCAAATTGAAAATGTAAAAAAATTATATAACACAGATATACCAATATTTGGAATTTGTTTAGGTCATCAACTTATGGGAATTGCAAATGGATTTAAAACAGCTAAATTAAAATACGGACATAGAGGTGCTAATCATCCAGTTAAAGATTTAAAACAAGATAGAGTACATATAACTTCACAAAATCATGGATATTATATAGTAGAAGAAAGTGTAGATAAAAAAATTGCAGAAGTTTCTCATATAAATTTAAATGATGGAACTGTTGAAGGATTAAGATATAAAAATAAAAATATTTTTACTGTTCAATATCATCCAGAAGCATGTCCAGGACCAGAAGATACAGAGTATTTATTTGATGAATTTTTAAATTTAGTAAAGGAGAGAAAAGATGCCAAGAAATAAAAGTATAAAAAAAGTATTAGTTATAGGTTCAGGACCTATTATAATTGGTCAAGCTGCTGAATTTGATTATGCAGGAACACAAGCTTGTAGAGAATTAAAAAAAGAAGGAATTGAAGTTGTTTTAATTAATTCAAATCCTGCAACAATTATGACAGATAAAAACATGGCTGATAAAATTTATATTGAGCCTCTTACAATAGAAACTGTTAAAAAGGTAATAGAAATTGAAAAACCAGATAGTATTCTTCCAAATTTAGGAGGACAAACAGGTCTTAATTTAGCAATGGAACTTGAGGAAAGTGGATTTTTAAAACAAAAGAAGGTTAGACTTTTAGGTACTGGTGTAGATGGAATTAGAAATGCAGAAGATAGACAATGTTTTAAAGATATGATGGAATCTATAAATGAACCATGTATAGCAAGTAAAGTTGTACATAATGTTGAAGATGCAGTAGAATTTACTAGAGAAATTGGATTACCTGTTATTATAAGACCTGCTTATACTTTAGGTGGAACTGGCGGAGGTATTGCCTATACAATGGAAGAACTAGAAGAAATAGCTGGTTCTGGTATAAGAATGTCTAGAGTAAATGAAATATTAGTTGAAAAATGTATTACAGGTTGGAAAGAAATTGAATTTGAAGTAATGAGAGATAGCAAAGGAAATGTTATTACAATTTGTAGTATGGAAAATATAGATCCAGTTGGTGTACATACTGGAGATAGTATAGTTGTTGCACCAACTCAAACTTTAGCAAATAAAGAATATCAAATGTTAAGAACTTCAGCTTTAAAAATTATATCAGCATTAAAAATTGAAGGAGGTTGTAATGTTCAATTTGCATTAAAACCAGATAGTTTTGAATATGCTGTTATAGAAGTTAACCCAAGAGTAAGTCGTTCTTCTGCTCTTGCTTCAAAAGCTACAGGATACCCTATTGCAAAAGTTGCAAGTAAAATTGCTTTAGGTTATACATTAGATGAAATAAAAAATGAAGTAACAGGAAAAACTTATGCTTGTTTTGAACCAGTTTTAGACTATGTGGTTGTAAAAATACCAAAATGGCCATTTAAAAAATTCTTGACAGCAAACAGAACTTTAGGAACACAAATGAAAGCAACAGGAGAAGTTATGGCTATTGCACCAAGTCTAGAAGCAGGACTTATGAAAGCAATACGTTCTTTAGAAGAAAATGTTGATTATTTAAGTTTAGATAAATTACAAGATTTAGAAAAAGAAGAACTTGAAGAAATGTTAAAAGTTGTTGATAATGAAAGAATTTTTGTAATAGCTGAAGCTATAAGAAAAGGAATTTCAGTAGAAAGAATTCATGAAATAACAACTATAGATAGATTTTTTATAGGAATTGTATATAAATTAATAAAAATAGAAAATGAACTAACTTTAAATAAGATGAATCCAAAAATGCTTGAAAGAGCTAAAAAAATGGGATTTACAGATAAAGTAATTGCAAAACTTTCTGGAAAGACAGAAAAAGAAATAAAAGATTTGAGAAACAAAAATGGTATAATTGCTAATTTTAAAATGGTTGATACTTGTAGTGCAGAATTTGAAGCTAAAACTCCATATTATTATTCAAGTTATGACGATGAAAACGAAGAAAAACTTTCTAAAAAGAAAAAAATAATGGTTTTAGGTTCTGGACCTATAAGAATTGGTCAAGGTATAGAATTTGATTATTGCAGTGTTCATGGTGTTTGGGCATTAAAGAAGCAAGGATATGAAACAATAATTGTAAATAATAACCCAGAAACTGTTAGTACAGATTTTGATATAGCAGATAAATTATATTTTGAACCATTAACACCAGAAGATGTTGAAAATATAGTAAATGTTGAAAAACCTGAAGGAGCAATAGTTCAATTTGGTGGTCAAACAGCTATAAAATTAACAAAAGCTTTATCTGATATGGGTGTTAAGATAATGGGAACACAAGAAGTTGATATGGATAGAGCAGAAGACAGAAAAGAGTTTGATGAAGCATTAAATAACTGCGGAATTTTAAGACCAAAAGGAAGTACAATCTATACTGTTGAAGAAGCTAAAAGAGTTGCTAACAAATTAGGATATCCAGTTTTGGTAAGACCTTCTTATGTTCTTGGAGGTCAAGGTATGGCTATAGCTTATGATGATAAAGAAATAGAAGAGTATGTAAATGAAATAAATACAATAGAACAAGAACATCCAATATTAGTAGATAAATACATATTAGGAAAAGAAGTTGAAGTTGATGCAATTTGTGATGGAGAAGATATTTTAATTCCTGGGATAATGGAACATTTAGAAAGAGCGGGAGTACATTCAGGAGATAGTATTTCTGTTTATCCTACACAAAATGTAGAACCAAAACATGAAAAAACAATTATAGAATATACAGAAAAAATAGCAAAAGAACTTAATGTTATAGGAATATTAAATATTCAATTTATTATAAGTGAAGGAAAAGTTTATATAATTGAAGTAAACCCACGTTCAAGTAGAACAGTGCCATATATCAGTAAAGTTACAAATTTACCTATGATAGATATTGCAACAAATGTAATTTTAGGAAAAAAATTGAAAGATATGAAATATGGAACAGGTTTATATAAAAAGAGTGACTATATTTGTGTTAAAATGCCAGTATTTTCATTTGAGAAAATTAAAAATGCAGACACAAGTTTAGGACCAGAAATGAAATCAACAGGAGAAGTTCTTGGTGTATCTAAGAAATTCGAAAATGCTGTATTAAAAGCTTTCATAGGAAGTGGTGCTAATGTTTCAACAGAAGGAGCAATTTTAATTACAGTTAGAGATAAAGATAAGGAAGAAATGTTACCTATTGCCAAAAAATTTGCAAAACAAGGCTTCAAAATTTATGCAACTTATGGAACAGCAAATTTCTTGAAAGCACATAATGTAGAATCAACAGTTATAGAAAAATTATGGGAAGGAAAAAATAGCATAATTGATTTAATAGAATCAGGAAAAATTAATTTTGTTATTAATACTCCTACAAAAGGAAAACAATCAAATAGAGATGGATTTAGAATTAGAAGAATGGCTGTTGAATGTAAAATACCATGTTTTACTTCATTAGATACTGTAAATGCTTTATATCAAGCAATAGAAAATGAAATAACAGAAGCAGATTTAACACCAATAGATATTACAAAAATTTAATGATAAATAAAATTATATAAAAAATAAAACTTATAAAAATAAAGCGATGTAAAGAAAATTTATGAAATATGATTTGAAATAATCGATATGAAAATATCGATTATTTTTTATTTAGTAGGAAAGTACTCTGCACTTCCTACTAAATAAAGGCTTACGCCTAATATTGCACACAAGTTTTTTTAAGATTCTTATTATATAAAGATTTCCTAAATATTGTATACAAATTTTATAAAAAGTATTGACTACTATTAAAAATAAAAATATAATTGTACTAGTACAAATAATACAAAAGCATTATAAAAAAACATACTAATATAATAGATAAAGCCATAGTAAAAGTATTAAAAACTATATTATAGGAGGTCAATATGATAAAAATTAGCAATGTGAATAAAACTTTTCGGAAAAAAGAAAGTTTTAGAAAACTTAAATTGCAATATTCAGACAAATTCAATTTATGGATTGATAGGAGCAAATGGGGCGGGAAAATCAACACTTTTAAGAATAATAAACGATGTTTTTAGAAAAGATTCAGGACAAATACTTATTGATGGTGAAGAAGTTGAAAATAATGAAAATATAAAACAAAAACTAGCATTTTTACCAGATGATTTGTATATTGTTCCAGGATATACATTAACAGATATGGCCAAATACTATCAAGCTATGTATAAAAAATTTGATATGAATTATTTGAAAGAACTAGCTGAAATTTTAAAACTTAATATGGATATTAAATTAGATACTTTTTCAAAAGGTATGAAAAGACAATGTGCATTAATTTGTATATTAGCAACAAATGCTGAATATTTGTTTTTTGATGAAACTTTTGATGGTTTAGATCCAGTAGTAAGGAATTTAATGAAAAAAATACTTGTAAAACACATGTCAACTAATAATACAACAATAATAATGACTAGTCACAATTTAAGAGAATTAGAGGATATTTGTGATAATTTAGGTGTTTTGTATAAAGGTGGGGTTTTATTTGAAAGTGATATTGATACATTAAAAACAAATATGTTTAAAGTTCAGATTTCATTAAAAGAAGATTTTAATGAAGAAACATTTAAAGACTTAAATCCAATTTCATTTAAAAAAGTTGGAAGTGTTGCAACAATGATATTTAAAGGAGATAAAGAAGAAATTGAGAATAGACTTAAAGAAAAAAATCCAATCATTTTAGATTTCCTATCTCTTACTTTAGAAGAAATATTTATATATGAAATGGAGGTAATTGGATATGAGTTTAAACAAGTTATTTAGTGGAAAATATGCTTTTCAAAATATGAAAAAGTCAAGAGGAATACTTGCAATAATGTTAATTGCAATGCCTATAATTACATTATTTTTCTTATATAATTATGACAACAACTTCTCAACTCCATATAATATGAATGTTTTAATTGGAGCAAATTTGGTTGCAATGTTCATAATACCATTTATAGTTTCAAATGTTTTATTAGGATATGTTTATAAAAGAAATAGTATAGATTTTGTAAATTCAATGCCAATAAGTAGAAAAAAGATATATTTAACGAATATATTAGTAGGAATATTATATTTAGTTATATTACAGTTAGTGACTTTTCTAATAGCTTCGCTATATGTTTTTATAATGAAAAATAGTTCTTTTTCAATTTCAATGATGTGTGATGCTTTTTTGGTAATGTCTTGTGGATATATATTCTTATTCATAATTTCTTCACTTGCACTAACTGTTTCAGGAAATAAATTTACACAAATGGTAGTTGCAGCTATAATATTATTTTTAATTCCATTTATTAGAATGGTAAATTTTACTGATTTAGATAATCAAGCAATATCTTTAATAAATAATAATGGAACAGAACAAATATTTATGGAAGAAAAAAATCCAATTTATAGTGTTCCAATGGATACTATTATTAGTGTATTTGAAGGAAAAAGTGTATATAATTTAAGCTCAATTCTAGTAACAACTGCTTTAAGCATTGTTTATATATTAATAGGAACAAGATTATTTGAAAAAAGAAAAATGGAAAATACAGGAGTATCTTTTTATAGTGATAAAGTACATTTAATAATAAAAGCAATTACATTATATCCAATGATAGTATTCATGAGAGAAGTATATACTAGTATAAGATTTCCAGAATTAGTCTTGATCATATTTTTAATATTTGTATATTATTTTGTTTATGATTTAATCACAAATAAGAAAATAAAATTGAAAGTAACAATTTTATCTTTCATATTATCATGTACTGTTTTAGTTGTAATTAATTTAGGTTTAGATATTATTAATGAAAAAGTTCAAAACAATTTGAAGATTTATGCTTCAGATGTAGAAAATGTAGAATTGGAATTGACAGATGAGTTTGTTTATTCATATTTAACTACTAATGATGATGTGCACTATGCAAAAATAGAAAATGAAGAAATAAAAAATTTTATATTTGATAATATAATATCAATTAATGATGAAATGTATGTATATGATATAAGTAGTTCTAATTCAGATACAAATCAAATTTCATTAAAAATAACACTTAACAATGGTAGAAAAGTTAAATTTTATACCGATATATATAGAAATTCATATATAGAACTTTTAGAAAAAATTTTACAAGATGAGAATTATATTAAAGATTTTTCAGAGAAATGTAAGATAAACACTAATTCTATATTAGGTTACAATGCAACAGGAATTAGCAGATTCTTTTTGAAAAAAGAAGGTGAAATTGTTAAAATAATAAATGATAATCTTATAGATTATATAAAACAAAGCATGCAGGATGAAATAGATGCTTATAAGAATCCTAATTACGAAGAACAAGGATATACAGATAAAATTAGAATTTATAGCTATACAAATCATTCAAGAAATGTTTTAGAAATTGATTTAAAATATATTTCACCGGATATGTTAAATGCAATAGCAAAAGAAACTAACAATATTACTAAACAGATTATTGAAAATTTAGATGAAGAATATGTATACCCATATTTTGATTTTAAAAAAATAAAAGATAATGAAACACAACGTTATAGTGGAAGTTTATTTGAAGAAGATTATAATAAATTAATTAATTATATAAAGAAAGATGAAAATAATAACTTTGATTCTACAAAAGATTATTATATTATAAATACAGATATACAAGGAATAAGCTATTTTACAAATAATATTGAATTAATTGAAGAAATAATGAAAAATTCAGAAATATCTATAGATGAATATGTAACTTCAGATAATATTTATTTTGATGAAATAAATAATGCAGATATAGAAAATGAGAATACTATTTCAGAATATGAAGAGAACTTTTAATAGAAAGGAGATGGTTTTATGATAAATTTAGATTACCAAAGTAGAAAGCCTATATATGAACAAATAGTTCAATCTATAGAAAGATATGTGGCTTTGGGAATATTAAAACCAGAAGAGCAGATTCCTTCTATTAGAGATATGGCAACAGAACTTGGAGTAAATCCTAATACTGTAAAAAAAGCTTATTCAATATTAGAACAAAAAGGTATAATTGTTACTTTATCAACAAAAGGAACTTTTATAGCAAATAAAACAGAAGATGTTTTGAAAAACACAATAGATAGTAAAATAAATACTATTAAAAAACTTATAAATGAGATAGAAAAATATGGTGTTTCAAAAGAAGATATTTTAGAAAAGATATCCAAATAATGCATAAAGAGGTATAAAAAATAATTGCTAATTAAATTAAAGTAAATATTTTTAATAAATCATTTAAAACAAATAAAAAGATAAATGTAAAATTTTTAAATTTTATATTTATCTTTTTTTATTTAATAGGAAAGTGCTCTGCGCTTCCTATTTTGTTTTTGTCATGATGTCTATTTTTATTTTTTTATAATTATTATAATGTATACTTTTGATTTTTAAAATTAAAAGATTTTCTTGACTAAATATTCAGTTTATGATATTTTTTGTTGCAAAATGTATTAAAATTTTATATAATATGTTAGTAAAATTTATTTTATTAGGTGAAATATATGAATAAAACGAAAAGAAAAATATTTGAAACCTCATTAAAACTTTTTTCAGAAAAAGGTTATGATGCTACAAGTATAGAAGAGATTACAGCAACAGTAGGGGTAGCAAAAGGAACGCTATATTATCATTTTAGTAGCAAAGAAGAAATTTTTAATTTCCTTATTGAAGAAGGAATGAAATTACTAATAAATAGCATAGAAATTAAAACTTCAAAATGTGATAATGTTTTGGATAAAATAAAAGCAATTACATTAATACAACTAAAAGCAGTTTACAAATATGAAAACTTATTAACCATTGTTTTAAGTCAAACATGGGGAAATGAAAATAGAAATGTTTTTTGTAAACAAAAGGTTATAGAATATATTGAAGTTATTCAAAATATTGTTCAAGAGGGAATTAATAATGGAGATATAGTAAATTGTGATGCAGAAGTTTTAGCTTCTGAGATTTTTTCCTTAACTTGTTCAGCATTAATTTATAAGAGAAAAAAAGGCTTGCAAGAAATAAATATATATCAAATTTACGAAGAATATGAAAAAACAATTTTTGACAAATTAATATAAAGGGTGGAATAAAATGAAAGAGAGAATTTATAAAGGGTGCGAAAGAATAATCGAAGCAAAGAAGTTTAATAACATTAAAGAAATTAAAAATAATGCAAAAAGTGAATTTGGAGAAAAAGCTGCATTTAAATTTAAGACAAATACACCTGGAGAAATTAAAACAATGTCTTATAATGAATACATAGATGAAGTTAATGCTTTAGGTACAGCTTTAATAAGTATTGGATTAAAAGATAAAAGAATAGGTGTAATATCAGAAAATAGATATGAATGGGAAGAGGCATATTTGTCAGTAGTTTGTGGTACAGGGATAGTTGTTCCACTTGATAAATCTTTACCTGAAAATGAATTATTAAGTTTAATAGAGCGTTCAGAAATGGAAGCTATCATATTTTCAAAAAAATATGATGAAATGATGAGAAGTGTTATTAATAAAAAAATAGGAAAAATAAAATTCTTTATATCAATGGACATTGAAGAAAAAACAGATGAATTTTATTCTCAAAAAGAGTTAGTAAAAATAGGAAAAGATTTAATTAAAAATGGAGCAAGAAGCTTTTTAGACGCTGAAATAGATAATGATAATATGGCAGTAATGTTATTTACTTCTGGAACAACATCTCAATCAAAAGCAGTTCAATTATCACATACAAATATTTGTACAAATGTTTATGATATTGGTTCTGTTTTTGATGTAAATTCAGATGATACTTTCTTATCTTTTTTACCATTACACCATGTTTTTGAATGTACTGTTGGATTTTTATATGCTGTTAGTGTTGGAGCTAATATTGCATTTTGTGAGGGAATAAGACATATAGCAGATAATTTAAAAGAGTATCAAGCAAGTGTTATGATTTCAGTTCCAGTACTTTTTGAAAATATGTATAAAAAAGTTATACAAGGTATAGAGAAAAAAGGAAAATTAGGAACAGTTAAATTTGGTATAAAATTAAGTAATTTTACTAAGATTTTTGGAATAGATATAAAAAGAAAATTATTTAAAGATATTTATGCAAATTTTGGTGGAAAATTGAGATTATTTGTTGCAGGTGCTGCTGCATTTGATCCAGAAACAGAAAAAGGATTTAATGATTTAGGAATAGAAACATATCAAGGATATGGATTAACAGAAGCTTCACCAGTTGTTGCTGCAGAACATAAAACTTGTACAAAATTAGGATCAATAGGTCAAACATTTCCAAGTTTAGAAACAAAAATTATAGATCCTGACGAAATGGGAGTTGGAGAGCTTGCTGTAAAAGGACCAAGTGTTATGCTAGGATATTATCAAAACGAAGATAAAGGTGTAACAGAAGATGGATGGCTTAATACAGGAGATTTAGCATATATAGATAAAGATGGATATATTTTTATAACAGGAAGAAAAAAGAGTGTTATAGTATTGAAAAATGGAAAAAATA
The DNA here is from genome assembly GCA_902492015.1 of uncultured Eubacteriales bacterium. Taxonomy (GTDB): domain Bacteria; phylum Bacillota; class Clostridia; order TANB77; family CAG-508; genus Scatovivens. The sequence goes on from CABUJR010000008.1 coordinate 27,816, forward strand.
TTTATCCAGAAGAAACTGAAGCTCTTATAAATAAAATTCCAGGAGTAAAAGAATCTTTTGTATTTGGAAAACCAGAAAAGGATGACCCAGCAGATTTAAAAATGTGTGCTGAAATTGTTTATGATAGAGAAGCAATAAAAGAAGAATACGGAACAGAAGATTTAGAAGAAATTAGAAAAATCCTTTGGAACAAAGTAAAAGAAATAAATAGAAAAATGCCAACTTATAAATATGTAAAGGAAATTATTTTGACAGAAGAAGAATTAATAAAAACAACAACTTTAAAAATTAAGAGATTTGAAGAAATTAAAAAAGTCTTATAATATTACAAAAATATGACAAAATGTTATCAAAATGTAATACAAAATGTCGAAAAAACTCTTGTAGTTTTACGGAAAAGGGGATATAATTACTTTAGTATTTAATTAGATTGGTACGAAGGAGGTTGTTTACAATGTCATTTTTTCATAAATCAGGCATAGTAAACGTGAAAATGGTTATCACGGAAGAAAAAATTTTGTCAAATATTGATAAAGTTCAAAAGTTAATTAATCCAAATAGTAAAAAGCAAATAGTTCAATTAGAGGATGATTCTTATTTTAAGGATTTAGTAGAATCAATAAAAACATATTTATTAGAATATCCAAAGAAAAAGAATTTTCCAAAGAGTGTTTATAAAGCTTCTTATGACTTAGTTGAGTATGCAACAAATCAATTTGAGGAAAACACAAAAAAGATTGAAGAGTTAATAAGACAAAGAGAAAAGAATATAAAATTAGCTAGTATTTTAAGAGATGCTACAACAGCTGTTAAAGCAAGAGCTAAAAATTGGAAAGAAATAGTTAAAAAATTAGAGCCAAAATATCCAGCAGATGTTGCTCAAGCATTAACTATAATTGGTAAAAGTAAAGATAAAACAACAGATGAATATACAGGAGCAATTAAATTAATAGATGCTAAAATAAATAATTTAGAATCAAATTTACATATAGAAATCGATATGGAAAGAATTGAGGATAAATCAAAAGCTTTAAGTTATATTGGAATTGAAATTGCAGAAGCTTTAAAATATATCCCAGCTCCAGCCGAAGATGTTCTTTCAGCTAATCCTGTAGAGGAAGCAAATGTAGTTTCTAATTTAGAAGAAGCAGAAGAAGAAAACTTTGTAGAAAGTGCTATGCAAGGAAATGATGGACAAAAATTTGGAGAAAACTTCGGAGGAGGAAATTTCGATGAAGAAATGGACAATTACTTTGAAGAAACAAGATTTGAAACAAAACCTTCATTATGGCAAAGATTTAAAAATAGTAAATTTGTAAGAACAATTAGATATATAATGCAAATAAGAGTTGTTCTTGATTATCCAGCATTACCAGAAGGCAGAGATGAATATTAATAAAAATAAATTTAAAGAGTAAGATTTAATCTTACTCTTTTTTTATTTAGTAGGAAAGTGCTCTGCACCTCTACTAAATAAAGGCTTTGCAGACAATACTATAAAAATTTTTAAAAGGTATTGACAAATAAAATAAATAGATTTATCATGAATATATGAACAGTTATTCACATATAATATTTATTGAAAAGGAGATAATATGGAAGAGTTTATCAAGTGCGAAGAAGAAAAATCTAATCTTGAAATTGTAAAAAGAGTAAAAGAAAAGATTTTAAAAGATGAAGAAATCTTTGATTTAGCAGAGCTTTTTAAAGTTTTTGGGGATTCTACGAGAATGAAAATAGTAAATGCTTTAATGATGGAAGAGTTATGTGTTTGTGATATTGCTGAAATAACAAATTCTACTCCTTCAGCAATTTCACATCAATTAAGAGTATTGAAGCAAGCTAAATTAGTTAAATATAGAAAAGATGGAAAATCAGTTTTTTACTCTTTAGATGATGACCATGTAAAAGAAATCTTTGAGAAAGGTCGTGAGCATATTGAAGAAGTATGAGTTTATTCTTAAAGATTTAGATTGCGCAAATTGTGCTAATAAAATTCAAAATAAATTGGCTGAAAATTCAAATTATAAAAATGTGGTTGTTAATTTTAATACCCTAAAATTAACTTTAGAAAGTGATTTAGAAAATATAAAACCAGATATAGTAAAAGTCATAAAAGAAATAGAACCAGAAGTAGAAGTACAGGATTTTAATAAAAAAATGGATAAAAAAGAAGAAAAAGTGAATTGGGATATTATAAGAATAATTTCTGGTACAATTTTCATGTTACTTGGAGCTTGGGGAAAACTACCTATAGAAATAAATTTAGTATGTCTTATATTAGCTTATACAATTTTATTATTTAGAACAGGAAAAAATGCTATAAAATTATTAGAAAAAAAAGTTATAGATGAAAATTTTTTAGTAACTGTGTCTTGTATAGGTGCTCTAATTATTGGAGAGCAAATGGAAGGTTTTATAGTAATAGTTCTTTATGAAATTGGAAAATTACTAGAAAATAAGGCTGTAAATAATACTAGAAAATCAATTTCAAATTTAATGGATATTAAACCAGAATATGCAAATTTGAAACATGAAAATCATGAGCATAAAGTAAATCCTAGTGAAGTAAATATTGGAGATATAATAGTTGTAAAACAAGGAGAAAAAGTAGCTTTAGATGGAATAGTAGTAAAAGGTGAAGCTTCACTAAATACAGCTTCATTAACAGGTGAAAGCAAATTAAGAGATGTAAAAGTTAGTGATAAAATTATTTCTGGAAGTATAAATGAAAAAGGATTAATAGAAGTAAAGGTAACAGAAAAATACGAAAATAGTACAGTAAATAAAATTTTAGAATTAGTTGAAAATGCAACAGATAAAAAAACTAAAACAGAAACTTTTGTGAATAAAGCCTCAAGAGTTTACACACCAATAATTGTTTTTCTTGCTTTTTTAGTTGGCATATTGTTACCAATAATTTCAAATGTAACTTATACAGAAAGTATATATAGAGCATTAATATTTTTGGTAGTATCATGTCCTTGTGCAATTGTTATTTCTGTTCCACTTAGCTATTTTACAGGAATAGGAAAGGCTTCAAAATCAGGAATTTTAATAAAAGGAAGTAATTATTTAGATGCAATAAAAGATATAAAAGAAATAGTATTTGATAAAACTGGAACTTTAACTAAAGGAGAATTTGCAGTTGATAAGATAAAATTATATTCAGAGAAATATAAAGAAAATGATATTTTAGAATATGCAGCATTAGGTGAAAGCTTTTCAAATCATCCAATAGCTGTTGCGATAATAAAAGAATATAACAAAAGAAATTCAAATAAAAATATAAATAAAGAAAGAATAAAAAATTTTGAAGAAGTAGCAGGAAAAGGATTAAAATATAATTTCGAAGAAAAATTAATAAAAATAGGTAATGTAGAATTTACTAATGCAACTAGTGAAAATGAGATTGGAACTACTATTTACATAAGTATAGATGATGAAGTAGCAGGAAGTCTAGTATTAAAAGACTGTTTAAAAGAAGAAGCCAAAAAAGCAATAGAAGGTTTAAAGAACCTTGAAATAATTACTAAAATTTTTACAGGAGATAATAGTAGTATAGCTCTAGAAGTAGGAAAAGAAATCGGTGTAGATGAAGTAAAATCAGAAATGTTACCACAAGATAAATATAATGAACTTGAAAAAATGATAGAAAAACAAAAAGATACTACTAATAAAGTAGCTTTTGTTGGAGATGGAATTAATGATTCACCAGTACTTGCTTTATCTGATATAGGAATTTCAATGGGGGGAATTGGTTCAAGTTCAGCAATAGAAGCGTCTGATGTAGTTATTATGACAGATGATTTAACTAAGATTGAAGAAGCAATTAAAATTTCGAAAAAAACTAATAAAATAATAAAACAAAATTTAATTTTTGCTCTATTTGTAAAGATTTTTGTCTTAGTATTAAGTGTTTTTGGATTATCAACAATGTGGGAAGCAGTTTTTGCAGATGTTGGTGTTACACTAATTACAATAATTAATACAATACGAATTTTAAAATAGAAAGACTCCCTCGGCAATTATCCTTGCCGGGGGAGTAATGCTTTGGAATAACTTATAGATCTGCGACCAAATCCCACTTTAAGTTCCCGCGAACTCTGTAAAACTCGTAAGTTTGGCCGATGCGTGCGTTTGAAATTTCTTTCACCTGACCACCAGCGGCTAAGTCGATAGCCTTAAAAAGACCACCAACATATTTAACTCCGAAGTCAAAGGTCTGAAAATCTAAATCCTGTGTCAATGTTATCCGCGCCATGTTGCATTCCTCTCTTTCTGTGCCTATTGGCCTTTCCCATATTGTTAATAGTTTCTAAAAACCCTACTTGATTTTAGTATAAATCAAATTATTAAGGATTTTCATAATATATATTATATCACAAAAATTGATAAAAGGAAAGTGGAACTGTTTTTGAGAATTTTGCAAAATAAAAGAAAGAGCCCACGCTATCTTTTTACCACGAGTATTCGGAAGTTCAGCTTTTGTGATAAGAGGATGTTTCTTTAACCCTCTTGGCTGAACATAGAAACACTCTCCAGCCAAAGCTGGTTGAAAATCATATAAAATAAATCTTGCGTTATATTTTAGAATATGTTAAAAATGTATAATTGAAAAGTTATGTAAAGTGTGTTATAATTTTAAAGAATAATTATAGAAAGGATTGGTGAGAGCTATCTCGCCAAAAGGTATGACAAGATGAAAACCCAGAGGGATAAAGACAACAAGAAGATAATCATGTTCTTTGTAAAAAAATTGGAGGAGGATTTTGGAAAGGACATAGAGGACTTGAAACAAGCTGAAGATTTTTGGCGGAAATTAAAAATGAAGTATGTACCAGAAACATTATTAAAAGATCATGGATACACTTCAGTGGAAACATGCGGAGAAGATTCCATACAAATCAAAGGGAAACGGTATGTGTTTTATGGATATGCTATTGTCGATAACAAAGAAAAATTGATGGTGGTATATGAAATGGAGGAGGCACACAGTTAGTGTGCTTTCTTCTTTAATAATTTTAGAGTAGTTTAAAACATTGATTTTTACTTAAAAATACAGTATAATATTAATGTTAAATTTATATTAAGGAGAATTTATGAAAGCAAAAAATATAAATTATAGACGATGGCAAAACTAAGCTTTAATAAATAAAAAATATGATTAAAGTGAGGGATAAAAATGGAGAATAAAAAAAGAATATTAACAGGAGATAGACCAACAGGAAAATTGCATATAGGTCATTATTTTGGATCTTTAAAAACAAGATTAGAAATGCAAGAGAGTGGAAAATATGATCCATATATTTTAATTGCAGATGTTCAAGCATTAACAGATAATTTTAATAATCCAGAAAAAGTTAGAAAAAATGTAAGAGAAGTTGCAATGGATTATTTATCAGTTGGAATAGATCCTGAAAAAACAACTATATATATACAATCTATGATACCTGAAACAGCAGAACTTACAGTATTCTATTCTAATTTGGTAACAATAGCAAGACTTGAAAGAAATCCTACTGTAAAAACAGAGATTGCTCAAAAAAGAGAAATTTTCGGAGAAAGTGTAACTTATGGATTTTTAGGGTATCCAGTAAGTCAAGCAGCAGATATTACAGCTTTTGAAGGAGAACTTGTTCCAGTAGGAGAAGATCAACTTCCATTAATAGAACAATGTAGGGAAATAGTTAGAAAATTTAATAGCATTTATGGTGAAGGTGTTTTAAAAGAACCTGAAGCAGTTTTATCAACTACTAAAAGAATAAAAGGTTTAGATGGAAATGAAAAAATGGGAAAATCACTTGGAAATGCTATTTATTTATCAGATAGTGAAGAAGAGATAACAAGAAAGGTTATGGGAGCAGTAACAGATCCTAATAGAATAAAAAAAGATGATTTAGGAAATCCTGATATTTGTATGGTAGCTTATTATCATAATTTATTTTCTAGTAAAGAAGCTTGCACTAAAGCTTGTGAAGAATGTAGAGCTGGAAAAAGAGGATGTGTTGCATGTAAAAAAGAACTTGCAAACAATATTATAGAGGCTTTAAGACCAATAAGAGAAAAGAGAAAATATTATGAAGAGCATATTGAAGAAGTGGATAGAATTTTAAAAGAAGGAACTGAAAAAGCTAGAAAAACAGCAAAAGAAACTATGAAAAAAGTAAAAAAAGCAATGATGCTAGATTATTTTGAAGAATAAATTTTATATATAAAGTAGAGGATAAGTTATGAAAGAATATGTAAAAAGGTTTTCTAAAGCGCCAGATTTTAAACAAAAAGGTTTTGATGGCTATATAGCTAAAATAGATAATCAAAATATAAGTATTACATTTGAAGATGTTCATAAAGGACATGATAAATATTGTACAAATACAAAAATTACTCATATATATTATGTGATTTCAGGAAAAGGTAAGTTTAAAATTGATGAAAATATTTATGAAGTAGAAGAAAATGATATTATTGAAATTCCAGCAAACACTAAGTTTATATTTGCTGGAGAAATGAAACTTTTATTAATAATGAATCCAAAATTTGATAAAACAACAGAAATAATTGGAGAAGATAATGATTTATATTAAAAAATAATTTGAAAAGGAAGAGAAAATAAAATGTTTGTAGATTATGCAAAAATAATAATTAAATCAGGTGATGGTGGAGATGGAGCAGCAACTTTTAGAAGAGAAAAATATGTAGCAGCAGGAGGACCAGACGGAGGCGATGGTGGAAAAGGCGGAGATGTCTACTTTGTTGTTGATCCAAATAGCAATACTTTAATTGATTTTAGATTTACTAAAAAATTTAAAGCTGAAAATGGTCAAAATGGAAGTGGAAGTCACAAATTTGGTAAAAGTGGGCAAGATTGTATTATAAAAGTACCATTAGGAACTATTGTAAGAGATGCTGAGACTAATAAAATTTTAATGGATCTATCAGAAGAAGGACAAAAAGAGCTTATATTAAAAGGTGGTAGAGGTGGAAAAGGAAATTCACATTTTGCAACATCCACAAGACAAGCTCCAAGATTTGCAATAGATGGAGAAAAAGGAAAAGAAAAAGAAATTATTTTGGAATTGAAACTATTAGCTGATGTTGGATTAGTAGGATTTCCAAATGTTGGAAAATCTACCATTCTTTCAAGAGTAACAAAAGCTACTCCTAAAATTGCTGATTATCATTTCACAACTATAGATCCAAATTTAGGTGTTGTAAAAACAGGACATGGTGATAGTTTTGTTTTGGCAGATATACCTGGAATTATAGAAGGTGCAAGTGAAGGTATAGGTCTTGGAACACAGTTTTTAAGACATGTAGAAAGAACAAGACTTTTATTACATGTAATAGATATAGCAGGAACAGAAGGAAGAAATCCTGTAGATGATTTTCACAAAATAAATGAAGAATTAAAAAAATATAGTGAAAAATTGGCTAATAGAAAACAGATAATTGTTGCAAATAAAATTGATAGTATGCAAGATGATACAAACCTTAAAGAAATTCAAAAACTTGCAAAAGAAAAAGATATAGAAGTTTATCAAATTTCAGCTGTAACGGGTGAAGGATTAGATGATTTATTTAATCATGTTGCTGAAATATTAAAAATTCTTCCAAAAGAAGATATTATAGATGTTGAAGATAGAATTATATATACATTAGAAGATGATAAAGATGATTTTACTATAAAAATCATAGATGGAGAATTTATTGTAGAAGGACCTGCAGTAGAAAGATTAATGGGAAGAGTAAATATCGGAGATAATGAGTCTTATGCTTATATGGAACGAATGCTTAAAAAATTAGGAATAGAAGATGAATTAAGAGCTAAAGGCGTTAAAGAAGGAGATACTGTTAAAATATTAGAATGGGAATTTGAATGGTATGAATAATATGAAAGATTTAGTTGAAGATGTATTAAAAGTATATTTAAGTGCAATAGATAGTAACAATGCTAAAATTATGCAAAATGTAAATGAAAAATACACTATTATAGATAAGGCTATGATTTCTGCTTATTTATATATTAAGATTTTGAATAACTTAAAAATTAACGAAGAAAAGTCAAAAGATGTGCTAGTAAGTTATTTGACAAGACAAAATATATATGGAGAAACAGGAAATTTAGCATTAGAAATATCAAATAAAGAAAGAAAATCTTTGTATAATGAAGTATTAAATCATTTAGTAACAGAACAATTTGAATACAAAAATCGAATTTTAAAGAAATTAAAATATAATTATAAAATAATAGAAAATAATGAATATTCTGATTTAATTGAATTTTGTGAAAGTGTAGCTGAATTTTATATTTTAGATAAATTACTTAAAAGAGGAAATTGGGAAGTATTAAGTTATATAAATTCTTTAAAAAATAAATTTGCAGTTTATTTAAATTCAAATATTAAGAATTCTGAAAAAATAGAAAAAGAAAAAATGAAAATATATCAATTAATTTTGGAAGAAGAATTTGAAAAAACGGAATATTATAATTTAATTCAAATTGCTTTAAAATTAAAAGATGTTTATAGATATTCAACTTTAACAACAATGGTTCCAGAAGATGTTCTTTTTCATCAATATTGCATGGTTATTGTAAATATAGTTTTTGCAGATTATATGATTAAAAAAGGAGAAAAAATAGATAAATACAAATTAGTATGTAAAACTTTATTTCATGATTTTGGAGAATATAAAGGAAATGAAATAGTATCTCAAATTAAGTTATATAATGATGAAACAAAAGCTATGTTTGCCGAAATTGAAGAAAATGATGAAAAAGAATTAGAAAAATTTTTAGGAAAAGATATTTATTTAATTATATGTGAATATAAAAGCGGAAAAGAAGGATATATTGCTGATATTCTAGATAAAATACTTGGAATTATGAAACTTTGGATTGAAACAGGATATATGAACAATTATACTTATATAAAATCTTTATGTTCAGTATATCAAGCAAGATTTGCCAAATTTAAAAATATAGATAGAATTAATGAATTAAAAGATAAAGAATTTTTATTAGAATTTTTAAAAGATTCTTATGTATATGTAAAAGAAAATTTAGTAAATGCAAATCCTAAAATTTTAGCTATGTACTTTACTAGAGAGGAAATAGAGAGTTTTAAGACAGAAATAAATAATTTAAAAAAATTGCGTTTTTTAGAATAAATAAAACTTTTGTTTGACAAACAAAATGTTTTGTGATAATATACATTTGTAATAAGAACAAAGTTTCGTTGAAAGGAAATAAAAAATGAGAAAAAAAGACCCAAATTCACTTAATAAAAGAGAAAAAGCAATATTAAAATTTATAGAAAAACAAATAGCTATAAATGGTTATCCACCATCTGTTAGAGAAATAGGCAAAGCTGTAGATTTAAAATCAACAGCAACAGTTCATGGATATATATCTTCATTAGAAAAGAAAGGTTATATACAAAAAGAAAGTCAAAAAGGTAGAACTTTAAAATTATTAAAAGGTGGAGCAGTAGAAGGAGACCAAATTTCTTTTGATAAAGAAGTATATTCAAGTAAAGAAATGGTTGATGTACCAGTAATAGGAAAAATTACAGCTGGTGAACCTATTTTGGCTGTCGAAAATGTTACAGATACTTTTCCAATTCCATTGGACTTTGTTGGAACAGGTGAAAGTTTCATGCTTACAGTTAGAGGCGAAAGCATGATTGAAGCTGGAATTTTAGATGGTGATTATATATTAGTTAGAAAACAAAATACAGCGAATAATGGAGAAATAGTAGTAGCTTTAATAGGAGATGAAGCAACAGTTAAGACTTTTTATAAAGAAAAAGACCATATAAGATTACAACCAGAAAATTCTACAATGGATCCAATAATAGTTCCAACTTGTCAAATATTAGGAAAAGTTTCAGGAGTATTTAGAAAAATAAGATAGATAATCTGATGTTAGAGGAAAATAATTTATAAAAAATCAAAAAAACTAATATACAAAAAGTAAATTAAGAAAACTATAAGTGATAAAAGTAGGTAAAAATAAAATTCTAAATAAAAAATATAGATATAATATAAAATTATATCTATATTTTTTATCTAATAGGAAAGTTTGCTTAAATTATATTATATCTTTTAATAATTTGTAGGTATAAAAACTTCCTACAACAAAATTAAAATCTGAATTTACATTTTTTATAGCATCAGCAAAATCACTTGTTTTCAATAAATTAGCAGATTTTAAAGTTTTAGCAAATTCACATAAAATTTCTTTTGATATAAATTTTTCTTCTTTAGTTCCATCTGTAAATATAAAAGTAGAATTTGGAAAAGCAGTACACAATTTTGTTAAGATAGATTTATAATCTTTATTTTTTATTATTGAAATTATAAAAGTTTTTGTACAATTAGTATTTATATAATCATTTATTATATTAATAAAATTATCTATTGCGCTACTATTATGTGCTCCATCATATATAATATTTGGATTTTCTGATAATATTTCAAATCTAGCGGGATGAATAATACCATTTAAAGATTGTTTTATATTTTCTTCTGAAATCTCAAATCCTTTTTTATTTAAGATTTTTAAGGTCTCTAAAACTACACAAGCATTTTCAATTTGCTTATTTCCTAATAAGTTTAATTTTATGTCTTTGAAATTTTTATAATCAAAACTCTGATATAATGTTTTTAAAGAATGTGTATCTTTATAAATATTATGATATATGTTAGATATATCTTTGGAATTTACAATATGTAATTTATTATTTTTTTCTTTACAAATTTTTCTTATTATATTATCTATATTTTTTTGATTAAATTTTATTGTATCTGAATTTTCTTTAATTATTCCAGCCTTTTGAATAGCAATTTCTTGAATAGTATTTCCAAGTATATTAGTGTGATCTAAAGAAATACTTCCAAGAATTGAAATTGAATTTTGAATAATATTTGTACAGTCAAATAATCCACCTAGCCCAACTTCTAAAACAACAATATCACAATTATTGTTAAAAAAATATAGTAGAGCAAGAGTGGTTTCAATTTCAAAACGAGATGGTTTTAAGTTAAAAGTTTTAATATATTTTTTAACAAGTTTATCTATTAAAGGAATATAGTAATTTTCATCGTCTTCAGAAAAATAATTATTATTAATACAAATAGATTCATTTAAAGTTAAAAGATAAGGTGAAATAAATTTTCCTACTTTATAACCAGAAGTAATTAGCACTTTATTTAACATTTCACAGATACTACCTTTTCCATTTGTTCCAGCAATATGAATAAATTTTAGTTTTTTTTCTGGATGATTAAGTTCTTCCATAAACCAATTCATTGCATTCAAATTGGGTTTATCTGAAGTCATAAATTCAAAATTAGATATATATTGGTCTAGTGTCATATTATCTCCTTATATTCAATTTTTATAATGTTTACTTTTGTTCTTCTGAAAAACCTTTAGCTTTTAAAGCAATTTCTAAATCATTAGTTCTTTTAAAAATAGAAGTTAATAGTATTTTAAAAGTATATTTAATGCTGCTTAAAAAACTTGTACAAGATTTAGCCTTTAAAGCATTTCTTGTTTCATTGAAGTCTCTTATAAGAGTTGGAATAAAAGTAATTGCAATATTTATTATTAAACTAATGTCAGTAGGTGAAATACCAAAAATTTTTAATGGAAAAAATAATGTTTCAATAGCTTTTATTATATTTGTAGTTCCAACTATGGCTTTAAAAATATATGTTATATTACATACTAAAATTAATTTAAAAGTAATTAAAAATGCTTCAAATAAACTGCCAAAAAATAAATTAAATATTCCAGTTATCAAAATAAAAGGCATTAAAAAAAGTAGATTAGTAAAAGCCTTTTTTAATGAAACTTTAAAACTAATCATTATAATAAAATTTATTAGTAATATAATAATTGCCAATACTAAATTTTGTATAGCAAATATAAAAAGCACATAAATTATAAAAATTAAAAACAAGATAAAATTTAACAAAATATACTCCTAAAATGATTATTAAAAATTATTAAATAAATAAAAATTAGAATTATTTCTTAAAATCTTATTAGTCTAAAGATTTTTTTATTTCTTTTGCAATGGTATCTAAAGAAAAATTCTCCAAATCAATATTAATATTATCTTGGTGCAGTTTGATAAGTATAGAAACAATACCAGGTGCCATAAAATCTTTTAATAAATTTAAGTTTTCAAATAAATCTTTTTTATAGAAAACTTTTTTAATATTACCTTTATCGAATAAAATGATTTTATCAGCAAGTAAAATTTCATCTATAAAATTAGTTACAAAAATAACAGTAGTACCAGTTTGTTTTAGATTTTTTAAAGTTTCATAAATTGAAACTTTACTCATTGGGTCAAGCATTGTTGTAGGTTCGTCTAAAATCAATATACTTGGATTTATAGCAAGAGCCGATGCTATAGCAATTTTTTGTTTTTGACCAAGTGAAAGCTCATTTGTTGATGAATTTTTAAAGTTTAACATATCTACTTTTTCTAAAGCTTTTTCTATTCGGGTATCAAATTCAGAATAGGAAATATGTAAATTTTTTAAAGAGAAAGCTATATCATCATAAACTTTATCAAAAACAATTTGATTTTCCGGATTTTGAAATACAATTCCAACTTTTTCTCTTATTTTTAAAAAATTTTTCTTATCTTTTAAAGAAATATTATCTATAATAATATTTCCTGTTTTAAATTTTGTAAGACCAGCTAAAAGCTTAGAAAAAGTGGACTTTCCAGAACCGTTTTTACCAATTATACATACAAATTCTCCATCTAAAATTTCAAGGTTTAAGTTAGAGATTTCAAATTGACTAGTTTTAAATTTATAATTTAAGTTATCTATTTTTATCATAATAAAATCCTTTAATTAGCAATTAATTTACCAAGCTAAATTTTATAAAATTAAAAATTAACGAGGTTAAGTAAAATGATTAATTGTGAAATTTATAAGTAATTAATCATCTACAATTAAGTATTTGTTTGTAAGTTCAATAATATACTTAGACAAAAAATACATTACTATAATTTGAATAGGAAGCATTATAAGTTTTGTTACAAATCTTGTTGATAAAATAGCAAGAAAAGCACTTCCATACAAGAAATGTAACATTAAACTCATAAGTAAAAGTTCTATGACTCCTAGTACTAAAATACTACTTATAGTAAGTCTAAAAATTAATTGTTTACCTGTGAAAAAGCCATCTTTTTTGTGAAGAATTAGACCATACACAAGTCCAACTAAACCTTGAATAATTGTGAATCCCACAAAATATTCACCAAAAGGGAATAAGAGTGCACCTATTAAATCTCCTAATGCTGCAATTAAACATGAATATAATGGTCCAAGTAAATAAGCAGAAATCATAATAGGTAAAAAGCTTAAACTAATTACGAGAATAGGTGTTTTTATAGAAACAAATCTTGATAGTACAAGTAATAGTCCAAGTAATAAACCAGCTAATATTATTTTTTTTGTTTTAGACATAAGTAAACTCCTTTTATTAATAATTTATTTATATATTTAATATTTCAATTTGATTAAAATAATTTATTTATCTTAAAATTAAATTTAAATTTAATTTTATATCTATTTAAATAAATTTATTTTAACTCAACTATTGTAACCCCCATTTCACCTTCGCCAAAGGTTCCAAGTCTGAAGCTTTTTACATGAGGATGATTTTTTAAAAATTTATGGATACCACTGCGAAGTGCACCAGTACCTTTTCCATGGATAATTCTAGTTGAAGATAAACCATTTAATGTACAATTATCTAAAAATTTATCAATTTCAAAACAAGCTTCTTCAACAGTTTGTCCAAGAACATTAATTTCAGTTGAAATTGCTTTTGGCTTGAAAGATTTCTTATTAGAATAATCTATTTTCACTTGTTTTTTCTCTTTTAGAGAATTTCTTGATATATCTAATTCTTGAACTTCAAAAAACATTTTTCCAAGAGGTAATTGTACTTGAATTTTACCTTCTTTAGAAATAGATAGGACAGTACCATCTTGTTTTAGCTTTTTTACAAATACTTCCATACCAACTTTTAATTGGTCTAAAGTTATTGAAGAAGAGGTATCAGAAGAATTTGTAATATTTAAATCATCAATTTTTTGATTTAATCTATTTCTTAATTTATTAGAAGTTTTATTATTAGAAGAATTTTCTATTTCTTTTATAATTTTATTTGCATCTTCTTTAGCTGATATTAAAATATCTCTAGCTTGCTCTTTGGCTTTATTTATAATATCTTTTTCTTTATTTTCAAGCTTTGAAAAATCAACTTCAAGAGAGCTTTTTAAATTTTCAATTCTTTTAGAATTTTCCAAAGTTTTTTGTTTTTCTTGTTCGATAGCTCTTTTGTCTTCATAAATGTTAGTAAGCAATTCTTCAATATTTATTTTATCTGTATCAATGAATTCTTTAGCTCTATCAAGTATTTCTTCTGGAATTCCTAGCTTTCGACTAATTGCAAAAGCATTACTAGCTCCAGGAACACCAAGTAAAAGTTTGTAGGTAGGAGATAGAGTTTCAATATCAAATTCAACACTTGCATTTTCAAAACCTTCTGTAGTTAATGCAAAATGTTTGATTTCAGGATAATGTGTTGTTGATAATGTTAAACAATTTATTGAATTAAGTTTTTCTAAAATACTTATTGCTAAACTAGATCCTTCAACAGGGTCAGTACCAGAACCAAGTTCATCTATAAGTACAAAACTATTTTCAGTTGCTTCTTTTAAAATATTGGCAATATTAGTAATATGAGAAGAGAATGTACTTAGAGAATCAGCTATGCTTTGGTCATCACCAATATCAGCAAAAATATTATCAGCAATATAGACACAGCTTCCTTCTTTTGCTGTTATATGAAGACCGCTCATTGCCATTAGCATTAGTATACCTGCTGTTTTTAAAGTTACTGTTTTTCCTCCAGTATTTGGTCCAGTTATTATTAAAGTATTATATTTGTCACCAATAGGAATTGTATTTTTTACAGCAATATTTTTACTAATTAATGGGTGCCAAGCATTAATTAAATTAATAATTTTTTTATCGCTTATAATTGGCTCTGAAGCATCTAAGAAATTTGAATATTTTGCTTTTGCAAAAATGAAATCTATAAGTCCAATTAAATTAACATCATTTTCTAGATTTGGAATAATGTCAAAAAATAATGAAGAAAGTTTTTGTAAAATTTTTTCTATTTCAATTTGCTCTTCATTTTTTAAGTTGTTTAAATCATTATTTAAATCAAAAATTGATATAGGTTCAATAAATACAGTTGAACCACTAGAAGAAATATCATGTATAAACCCTTTAATTTCTTGGCGATATTCATTTTTTACAGGAATAACGAAACGCCCGCTTCTCATTGTAATAACTGCTTCTTGTATATATTTAGAATGTAAAAAAGAATTCAATTTTGAACGTATTTCTTGTTCTTTATTTCTTAAATTTTTTCTAATATTTGATAGTTCTTTTGAAGCAGTATCTGAAATAGTGTTTTCATCAATAATAGCTGAATTTATTGATTTTTCAATAGATGGATTTATATATAAGTTATTAAATAAATTGGTAAGATTTACAAATTCAGACATATCAATTTCTGTACTAAAAAAATAGTCTTTTAAATTAGCTGATGTTTTTAAAATATTTGATAAATCTAATAATTGATTAATATTTAAAAATAAACCACTATTTAATTTTTTTATATGTGATGTGATATTTTCAATTTCAGATATTGGAGCAGAACCTTTTCTATACAAAAGTATAGAAGCTTCTGTAGTTTGCTTTTGAGCTTTAACAATTTCAGATTTATTTTCTAAAGGTTTTAAATTATTTGCATATTCTTTACCAATAAAAGTAATGGCATAATCTTTTAATATATCACAAATTTTATTAAATTCTAATTTTTCTAATGTTTTTAAATTCATAACAAATCCTTTAAATAATTAAATTTTACGCATATTATAATAACATAAAATTGTAGAAAAATAAAGGCTTTATCATATAAAAGATATGCTTTTAAAGCTTAATATATAAAATGTAATAAATGATTAAAGGTATAAATGATAAAATAATTAACCAATTTTCGCCATTTTTTTAATTGAATAAAATGATAGGTTATATATAATAGCTATTGATTTTATGTATCTTTTTGAATACAATACTCATAATAAGGAGAAAGAAATGCTAGTAACACAAATAAGAAGTATACTAAGAAATAAAGTTAATAGAATATATATAATTCTATCTTCTATTTTTTTCATAGTGCTAAATTTAGGGATAAATTTTCAAACAGTTTTAGATATATATTGTAATATAAAAGTTTATAAAGCTTTTATATTTGAAATTATTAAATATATTGTTATATTAATAATATCTATTATGTATTTCTTAAGTTATAGAAAAATTATAAAAAATGAATTAATAAATATGAAGATACTTAGAAGTAATGGATATTCAAATAAGCAAATACAAAAAATAATGTTTTTTAGTTTATCTTTGATAACAATAATGGGAGATATAATAGCATTTGGTGTATTAAGCTTTATACTATATATTAAAAATTTAAGTATTTTTGATTATGTAAATATTCGTATTTTCTCAATTAATTTATTAACTGTTATGATTCCATTAAGTGTAAATATTATTACAAAATTAAAGAAAGTTAATTAATATAAACTATTAAGATAATAGAATAATATAAGCAAGAAGACACTTATTTTGTATATGTTTTCTATGCTTATATTGCTAGTTGACAAAAATTATTTATTGAAATAAAATTTCAATAAATAATAGAAAAAGATAAAATATAGTATTTATAAAACTCAAATAAAATACTTAAAGGAGAAAAAATGATCGATTTACATATTCATAGTACATATTCAGATGGAACTTATTCAGTAAAAGAGATATTAGAAAAAGCGGAAAAGTTAAAACTAAAATATATTTCAATAACAGATCATGATAATGCCAAAGCTTATGAAGAACTAAAAGAAATTGATGTAAAAAAATATTTTTCAGGAAAAATTATACCAGGTATTGAAATTAAGACGTTTTATAAAGGAAGAATTTTAGATTTATTAGGATATAATATAGATACAATAAAAATGCAAGGTTGGCTTAATGAATTTTATAAGGATAAGAAAAGAGAAGATATACAATTAAAATATTTTGACCATTTATATAAAGCATGTATAAAAACAAATCTAAAAATGACAGACAAAGCTAATTTTGAATGGAATCCTAAAAAAGATTGGGCAACACTTGAGATTTATTACGATATAAAAAAATATGAGGAAAATAAAGAAAAAGTTCCAGAAGATTTTTGGGAGGACTTTTCAAACTTTAGTAAAAAATATTGTGCAGATTTTAATAGTGATTTTTATATTGACAAGTCAAATGATTATCCTAAATTAGAAGATGCTATAGAGAAAATACATGAATGCAACGGAAAAGCAATTATTGCTCATGTATTTATATATAAATGGGCAAAAGATAAAGTTGCTTTTATAAATGATTTGAAAAATAATTACAAAATTGACGGTTTTGAATGTTATCATAGTAATTTTTCAGAAACTGAAATTGATTATATGTGTAAATATTGTATAGAGAATAATTTATTAATGTCAGGTGGAAGTGATTGCCATGGAGAAAATAAGCCTGGAATTAATTTAGCTGTTGGAAGAGGAAACTTAAATATTAGCGAGGAAATAATAAAAAACTGGATATAAACATATAAAATCTGCAAAACTTTTTAATAAAAGGAGAAAAAATGAAAAAAGTTTTTGTATTAATTATAGCTGTAAGTTTAGGTTTACTATTTACTGTATATTTTTTTGCAACGCAAAAGCCATTAAGAAAACATGAAGAATTGGAAAATGTTTTTATAGAAGAAAAAGATAAAGAAGAAAATATTTAAAAACTAAAATAGTAGATACAACTTTTTAATATATTGGAATATAAAATAAAAAAGTCCTCTAAACTTTTATTATATAAAGGAACAATAAATATTGTACACAAATTTTATTTTATAAAATTTGTCACTAAAACAAAAACGTGGACATTATAAAATTTTTTTCAATTTTTATAATATTCACGTTTGTTCTTTTATTACTATAAATTAATATATTTATATGATTATTATAATTCATTTAAAGCTTCTACAATTTGATTCATTATGAATTCATCTATTTTGACACCTCTATTACTTAAACCATTTAAAGTAGTACCACCATGTATTCCAATAACTTCATTGGTAGTGTTTAATAAGGCAGCTCCACTTTGACCATCAGAGGTGTCTATTGTGTATTCAAGAATTTTTCCAAAAGCAGTATCTATTTTTCCAGTAGCTATATATTGAAAAAAATAGTTGGCATAAAAATTATCTCGTTCTATTTTATGAGGATATCCTATAATTTTGGCATCCAAACCAAATAAATCTAAATAATTTGAATATCTTCTAACACTTAGCCATCCTGAATCGTTTCCTATTTTATCATTTAAAACAACTACAGCCCAGTCATAGTCAAAAGAATTATTTAAAGTTGTTAAATCAGAAGAACCGTTAGTATCTAACCATTCTTGAGCTAAATAGATTGTTTTGACTACAGATGAGCCAAAAGGTTTATTTCCACGATAATATCCAGGAGATACAGTAATATTATTAAAAAGTCCACCTAAATTAGATTGATAAACACTATGAGCAGAAGTTATCGCTACTTTAGGACCAATCATTGTGGCTGTTGAAATTATTGAAGTATTATCATAATTATTGGTTCCTTCTATTCTACAAATAGTAGAATATGGAAAAATTGTTGTGTCTATAACTTGTTCTCTAGTATCAGAGGCAAATACAGTTCTTGTAATAGGTGTAACTTGAGAAGCTGGAGTAGTAAGTGTAGTTTGAGTGGAATTTACAGGACAAGATGTAATTTCTCCAGTTTGTGCATCAATTTTTATTAAATTAACGTTGTCAGTTGCTAATGATGAAGTAGAATAAATTAAAGTAATGAAACATAATGTTATAAATAAATAAAAAACTTTTTTCATAAAAACTCCTTTCAAATTATTAATCTATAGTAAATTCTAAAGAAATATCTTTTTCTTGAAAAACTAAATTTGAACGCAAATGTATATTTAATCTGTAAAAACCATTTGAAAGCTCTCCACAAAAAGGAAACCAATTTACGTCTAATTCTAACGGAGTGCTTTTTTCTATATAAAAGAATTCGGAATTACTGGTTTCATATCCATATAATGGTTTAGTTATAATATGAATCCAATTATTATTTTCAAGTTTTTCTATAGAAAAATTGTGTTGGTGATAATATGACAAATCATTGTTATTGGTTATAGAAATAATTAATCCAGAATTTGAAATAGAGTTTTCTTTTATATTTATGTTAATGTTATCTATTTCGAAGTTATCATACTGTTCTTGAAGTGGATTTTCAATTATAGTATTATTAGAAATTAAATTATTTTGTTCAATTTCTATATTAGAAGGAATAAAACCAGGTAAAAAATCAGGAACTGTATTAAAGTCTATACTAGAAGAATTAGAGATTTTTAAATCTGCCGAAGTAGAAGTGCTTTCTTGAGAATTAAAGTTGTTTGAATTAGCAGAATTTGTAGTATATTTAGCTATTTCATATATAAATGTTGAAATAATTATAATTCCAAATATAATAAGAAAAATAAGAATAAATTTAAATTTTTTCATAAAAAAACTCCTTATATATAACTTATGTATAACATATAATATAAAATAAAGCAATATTTACTAAGTTTTGTTCATAAAAAATTTTTTAATCTATATAATTTTTAAGTATTTTGAGTAGAAAGCTGTTCTTCTATTTTTTTAAAAAGCTTTTTCATATTTAATTTTTTACAAAAAAAATAAAACCTCTAGTTTTACTAGAGGTTTTGGTGCGCCCTGACGGATTAATATATTGATATATAAATAGAAAATTGATATTTGGAGTTGTATATGGTAATGTGAAAAATACTAATTTTAATTATTTTTCTTATTAATATGATTAAGGTAGTGAATACAAATGTTATGTAATGTAATAATGTTGACAAACAAATTTTTTATTTGTATATTATAAATAAGGAGGGAGTAATATGAAAAAAATAACTAAATTAATAATAATATTTATACTGATTATTATATGTGCTTTAATATTTAATATGATTAGAAATATTTATATTATCAATAAAATAAAGAATAATTCAAATAAATACTTTTCTGATATGAATTCATATAAAGGTAAGATTGAATCTTTTTCAACTAAAATTTCTGATGATAATGTAACAGAAGAAAATATAGATAGAGAAGAGTTTTATTATAAGGATGGAATATATCTAATAAAAAGATATTCTAAAGATAAATTGATAAATATTGAATGGAAAAATGTTAATACAAATGAACAAATTTCAAATTCTTCTAATGATGTACAGGAAGAATTTATTTATACAGATATTATGAATTTAGATTTTGTAATTAACGAAGAATTTGATAATAATAATTTAAAATTATATTTAATTAATTTTATAAAATCTGATAAAAATAATTATATAATAACTGGCAGACAAACAGATTTTTATTTTAATAAAGAAACAGGAGTATTATCTAAATTTGATGCTAAAAATGGACATTATGAAATATATTCGATAGATAAGAATAATGTGAATGATGAAGAATTGAAAAAGCCTGATTTAACCAGCATGCAAATTGACAATTAAAAAGAACCATGCTATAATAAAAAAAGTTTCGATATAGAAACTGAACTTTCACTTAATGAGTATTGAAATTTCATAAAAAATAATATTAAGTGAGAGTAGCACAAAACAAACTTAATGAGCTTTTAGCATGTGTGGAGGTGCTTTATGAAAAAAAGAAAAGGCTTATTATCATTTATGTTGACTCTGGCATTATGCTTGAGTTTGTGCAATGTAACAGTTTTTGCGGCTGAAGATGTCAATAATGTCAGCAATTCTGCAGAAAATGTTGCTGTAGCTGCTGATGTTATTGATTATAGTAGCGCATGGGTTCCGGCGGGTGTTACAGAAGGAAGTTTTAGAATTGAGAAAACTTTTTCTGGAACAGGACGGATTACATTTAAAGCCAGGTCAGACAATAGTTCTACAAGACCTAGAATGTGTCTTTCAATGTTTAATATGGGGGCAACTATGAGTCTGACAGGCTGGATAGATGTTCCGGCAACTGATACGGATATATATCCTACAAGCACAGTAGATGGAAAGTATAATTTATATGTTCATTATGAATTTCCGAATGGAAATCCTAATGGAACTTTTCTGATGTGTTGGATTTATCCGTAATATCCATTAAACATAAGAAAGAATCCAAATAAATTGACTAGCAAGTAAATTAGCTTATAAGGTTTGTTTTGTGCGATGAGAGGGAGCAAATTCCTCTCATTTTAAAATATTTAGGATTAATTCTTCAATAAAACTTTTATTCGTAAATATATTTTCATTATATTCATATCCAAAAATTATTTCAAAATTTTTTTCACACTTTTTTATATCTCTACTATCAATAGCATATTGTATTGAACGTCTAATTTGGAATTTATTCATATTTTTAATTTGCTTACTTATAATTTCATATATATCTTCAAGTTTAATAAATTCAATATTATAATTTATTATAATTACTATTGCTAAATATATTAATTTAGCTCCTTGATTACTTGTTTTAATTCCAAGTTTTCTTAATATATTATAGATTTCAAGAACTAATTTCTTTTTATTTAATTTCTTATTATCACAAATTTGACTATCCAAGGTTATCCCCCCTTAAAATTGCATAAGGTTTAAACTAGTTGAATTTTAAATTTGTGTTAGCTAACTACAGACTTATTGTAGCAGATTTACATAAATAGTTCAAAAATGTAAAATTTGCACTGTATGCAATAGAATTTGCGTACAGTGCAAATTTAGATAATAAAAATAGGCTATTTGTATAGTAAAATTAAGTACAAATTTGTAATTTTTAATATATTTCATAAAATTTTGCACAGAGTGCAAAAAAAGAAAGCACGGAGAAACTCAATTACAAAACCCCTGCTTTCTTATGTGTTTTGTGTCTTAATCACAAAACTTATATTAATCTAAACTATTGCGAGTAGTTTAGTTAATAACTTTATTATAAACAAAATCTATGTAAAAATCAATGTTTAAAAAGATTTTTGGGGGAAATTTATTTCCCCCTGTGATAAATGACTACACATTTATAATTGGACAACCGCCAGGGCATCCGTCCACCAATAAATAATTTCATAATTGAGTTTTCTCCTGTGCTAAATTCTTACAAGTAATAATCAACATTGTAATACAGGAAACTAACTCAAAATAAATGTGTTAAAATCTGTATATAAAAATCAGGCACTCGCAATGCCTGATTACAATGTATATTGATAATCAAGCATTGCTTGAATGAATGATTTAAATATTAAGACTTTAAAGTCATTCTACTACTTATTAAGTTAAGTATATTATATCATATTTCTATCTAAAAATCAAAAAGAGAATAACTCTGTAATGCTTGATATTAAGCTATTTTATAACATTTCTTTTGTTGAAAAATTTTCTAAAATGTGGTATAATTAATTGATATGTTTTATTTTAAGGAGTGATATTTATGTCTAACTTTAATAAAATAGAATTTGGAAATAATTTAAGAAAATATAGAAAAGCTAAAGGACTAAGTCAAGAAAATTTAGCTAGAGTAATAAATAAAAATGTTTCAACTATTGCCAGATTTGAAAATGGCAAACTATCTCCTAATGCAGAAGAAATTAGTTTAATATGTGATGAATTAGGAATAAATGAATATGAACTTTTTAAATCTTCAAATGATAAAATAGTAAATATCAAAAATAATATAAACCCATTTAAAGTTAAAGAATTATATTTATATTATCAAGCTTATTTTCCTAGTAATAATACTTACAAAGTAAAAAAATTTAAGCTAAAGATAATAGAAAAACCAGAAAAATGTGAAGTTCTATTTTTAGATTATGCTACTAATAAAATTTATATGACAGGTTATATTTTAGCAGATACTAATATAGCTGTGTTTGTATTTGAAAATTACGAAGAATTTAGCCCTAGACTTGAAGTTACACAAATAATTTTAAATATTTCAAATGGTATAGATAGTATTATGCTTGGCACTCTAACTTGCACAAATGGTCAATACATACCTTCTATTAGAAAATGTGCTATAAGTAAAGAAGATTTAGAAATAACTAAAGATTTAATTAATAAATTGAAAATTACAAATAAAGAAAAAAACAAACTAAACAAATATGAAATATTATATTTAAATACTAACAATACTTATGATTATGAAAATGAATAAATATTATTATTTTATAGTATTTAATTTATATAAAGTTAAAAGCATTCAAGGAGCAATATACAGTTGCATTTTGAGTGTT
The DNA here is from genome assembly GCA_902492015.1 of uncultured Eubacteriales bacterium. Lineage (GTDB taxonomy): Bacteria > Bacillota > Clostridia > TANB77 > CAG-508 > Scatovivens. Next base: position 51,317 of record CABUJR010000008.1, read on the forward strand.
TTTTATTTTTAACGGTTTATTCATAATATAAATTATTCAAAATATCTATTTATCAATACTTTTCAAGTTTTTATATTACTTAAATTTTGTTAAAATTGTGTATTTTTTTGTAAAAATGTAGAAAATTGTAGTTTATTGTGCAATTTCTACATTTTTTATTTTAGGGTGCTATCATTAAATTAAGCTTAAGCAAATTGATTATCGATAATCAAAATAATTTAAGAAAGTGAGGAATTTTAATGAATTATTTTGATAATGAAATAAGTCTTGATGATGAAAATAACCACGAATTGATAGAAAAACAAATGTATCAAGATTATTTAAGAAAAGAAAACTTAATAAGTACAAAAGATACACTAGTAAATAAACGTATCGAAATGTTTTTAAAAGATAAAAACTTTTATTTAGTTATTAAAAAATTACCACTATTAGAAAGAAGAGTATTTTTACTATTTGTAATAAAAAATCAAACATTAAATGATATTTGTAGTTTACTTAAAATATCAAAAACACAAGCTTTAATGCTAAAAAGAAAATCTATTAGACACTTTATTAAAAATCTAAAAAATATTCAAAAAAATAATTTAAAAGCTGGTGGTGGAAATAATGGAAACTAAAAAAATAATTGTTATTTTTAAAGAAGTCGGAAAAGAACCAATATTTTTGAAGATAGAAAATAATATTGAAAGCTTTAAAAGTCAATTAGGTGGAGAAATTGAAATTATTTCCTATGAAGATATAGAAATTATTTGCAGAAAAGATAGAGAAAACTTAAAACCCAATATCTATCTTAATACTAGCTTTGAAAAACTTAATTTCTCAATAAAAGGAGATATATTGATTACTGCCAAAAAAGAAAATAATTTTATATCTTTAACAAAAGAACAAGTCATTAAATATAACGAACTCTTAGTGAAAGGAAGTTTTAAATATAAGCACTTTGACGAAAATGGTAAATACCTTTCAAATAAAGAGTTAAGAAAACAAAATAAATGCGATTTTAGAAATGATGTAAAAAATAAAAAGAACATTAAAGAAGAAAACCTAGAGGCAACTTTACAAATGATACTAAAAATTCAAACAAGTATTTTAATATTTCTTCAAGAACATTGGAGTAACTAATATAAAAAGGAGGAATTATGGATAAAGATTTTCAAAAAGAATATTACGAAGATAAAATAGAAAATTTTATTAAAACTCCTAAAGACTTATTACTAGAAAAGTTGGTAATGCACGAACAATTAAATGCAAATGATTTTAATGAACTTTTAAAAACAATACAAGAAGAATTTAACAGGAGTTTTTGTATTTCTAATAATGACTTGAAAGGAGAAAAAGAACTTGAATAAAACAGATATTCAAAAAAGAATTAATGGACTAAATAAATATATGCTAGCTGATAGTACAAAAGAATTATTACTATTAAAAATCTCTAATGATTATACATACAATAAAGCTGTAGCATTAATAGATAAAACCACAAAACATAAAGACTGGTATTCAATAGATAGAAAAACTTGTTTTAAAACTTGGAATGAAGTTGAAGCTTTCATAGATGGAATATGTTTAGCAAAAAATACCGACTTCGAGAGATAGCTTAAGGAAAAGTTTGAAAAACCATTAATGGTGTTTCAATTAGTATTTGAGTATATAGAAAATTGTTCTATAGAAACTCAAATACTAAAACAAAATTATTATTTCACTTTCTATAGGAACTGAATATAAATAATAATTTTAAGGGGTTATTAGGGTACTCCCTAATCACAACAGAAACTCAATTGAGTTTCTAGTGTGTTAGAAACTGAAAATTAGTTTTCATGTTTTCGGCATAAAAATAAAGTTATTATTTAGTAAAACTGCGAAGTGAGGCTCTATAGAAAGTGAATAATATAAATTAATTGAATAAGAAAAATATATTAATAAAAGGAGATTTTAAAATATGAAAAATAAAGTATATAAAGAATTTAAAATAAGAAATGTTCAAGATTATAAATATAACAAACATAATAAAAAACATTATAACCAATATTCTAATAAAACTCGTAATCTAAAAAAGAAAAGATTTAGTATAGATAAAGCTTTAGCTGATAAATTAGATAGAGAGTTTAAAGATTATTGTCAAAATCTTTTAAAGAAAGATAAACAAATTATTTTGAATAGTGCTTATGAAATTACAGTAAAAGAAGAAATAAAAGACGCAATAAAACACATGAATTTGTATGACCAAGAAAAAGAAATGATGTTATTACAAGATAATGTTTTAAATGAGTTTTATCATGACTGGCTTGACTGTGATACACCTTTAAGTGAGGTATTAGAAGATTGTTTATCAGAGTCAGTTGCAACATTAACGAAATATATTGGTATAAGAAAAGACCTAGCTTTATACAAAGAAAAAATTGATAATAAAGAAATAAAAGAAAGATAGATAAATAGTTATGAGTTTTGCGATTATTAGAAATAGCAATTATAAAAAAGATAATCTAGCAGGACTATATAAACATAATGAAAGAAAAAATACCAATTATTCTAATACAAATATTAATAAAAGTAATTCTTATAAAAATTATTCTCTAAAAAAGTGTAATACAACTTATTGGAACGCATTTAAAACTTTACAAAACCAATATGACTTAAAGGGAAGAATTATAAGTACAACAAATATTCTTTGTGAATTTGTAATTACATCTGATAAGGAATTTTTTTAGAGAATTGGAGAAAAAGAGACATTAAGATATTTTAAAACTGCATACAGATTTGTTGCAAACTATCAAAATTTAGGAGAAGAATTTATTATATCTGCCAAAATACATAATGACGAAACAACACCGCACATGCATATAGTATTTATTCCTGTTGTGCATAAGTTGGATACCAAAAGTGGAAAAACTATAAGTAAAATTGCATGTTCAGAGTATTGGAAAGGAAAAGATAGTTATAAAAAACTTCAAAATAGTTTTTATAGTTATATGATAAAATCAGGTTTTGATTTAGAAAGAGGACAAACAGGTAATACACATATTGAAACAGATAAATTAAAGAAGATTACAAATTATGAAATGCAAAAATATGAAATTCAGAGTGTTAATTTAGAACAAGAAAGAGAAATAATTGATGCAGAAGAACTAAAAAAGGAATACAAAAGAGTAATAAGAAAGTTTAATACTTTAGCAACTCAATATACTAGAATAAAAAATTTAACAGACACTACAAACGAAAGATTAGAAGATATTGAAATAGAAAATTATAATATAAAACTTGAAAATTCAAAACTAAAACAAGAAAATAAAAACTTAAAAAATTATATAAATAACAGTATTGAGTGGATATCTTTAATATTAAACTGGTCTATGGATAGAGTAAATAAAATGATAAACAAATTTATAGAAAGAAAGGAAGATGTAAAAGATGAACGAAAACATAAACTTAAATCAAACAAAAGATAAAACCTTAACTATTGAAGAAATGTTAGTAAAAGAAGCAATAAAAAATATAGGCAACCCTTTTAAGAACTTAACTGTAAAAGATGTAGCAAAAGATTTGCTAGTTAGTGAGGCAACAGCTAATTCAATATTTAGAAGAAGTGATTTTCCATCCGTGAATATAGGAAAAACAAAAACTGTTACACATCTTGCGTATCTTATATGGAAGATGAAAAGGAAGGAAAGCGAGGCAAATGAAAATGAAGAAACAGAGTAAGGCAGTTGGTTATATAACCTTTAGAAAAGATAGAAAAACATGGTCTGTTAGGTATAAAGAATTTAATGCAGAAAAAGGTAAACATACAATAAAAGCTAAAGATTTTAAAACTCAAGAAGAAGCCAAAAGATATTTAGATACTATTATGTATCAAAGAGAAAATCCGTTGTACATTAAAAATAATGGAATTCCATTATGTGAATTAATGAAATCAAATTTGAACTTAAAATTTGATACAAATCAGGTTTCAGAAGTCACATATAATAGAACAATGCAAACTATTAAAAAAATTGAACAATTTCCAATTGGAAAAAAGAAAATTGATGAAATTACTTCAGATGAATTACAAGCATTTATGAATTATCATAAGTATTTAAGTAATTCTACAATAGATAAATTATATTATCAATTAGGAAGTTCTTTTAAAAATGCTATTAATAAAGGTTATTTAACAAGAAATCCAATGATTAATGTTATAAAACCCAAAAGCAATAAAGAAGATAAGGAAGTTAGAGCATTAACTTTTGAAGAACAACAAGCACTTACTGATTATTTATTAACAAAAGATATATTAGAGTGCAAATTTAAAAATGTATATTTAATTCAAATGTTTATGGGACTTCGAGTTGGAGAAGCTTTAGCACTTTCTACTTATGATATAGATTTAAAAAATAAAAGATTAAATGTGAAAAGAACATTAACAAAAGATTTAGAAGGTCATACTATAATGGGAAAAAGCACGAAAACTTATTTTGGAAAAAGAACATTACCAATACCAGATTATTTAATAAATCCAATTATGGAACAAATGATATTGGCTGAAAATCAAATTAACAACAAAGATAAATTATTATTTAAACCAGAAGATAGAGAATTTACAGATAGAGAAAATGTAAATAATGCTTTAAAACGATTATTGAAAAGACACTTTGGAATTGAAGATATTACAACACATAGTTTGAGACATACTTATGGGACAAGATGTATCGAAAGTGGTATGGCTCCAGTAGTTGTTCAAAAATTAATGGGGCATAAAGATATATCAATAACACTTAATACATATACATCAGTATTTGATAAATTCAAAGAGAAAGAAATTAACAAGGTTAATAAATATTATCTTGAAGAAAATATGTTAAAAGCTGTTCAATTATTAAAAGAAGAACAAGATAATGAAAAAATATTATAAAGCGAGAGAGTCCTATAAAATCAATCTTATAGGACTTTTACATAACCAAAATAAGCTTTGGTTATGCAAATTAGATAACCAAAAATAAAAATTTCAAATTTTGGTTATGTGTTTGGTAATGTAAATTGAGAAAAACTGTAAAATTTTGAGAGAAATTTAAAAACATTTAATATGAAAAAAGGCTCTAAATAAATATCCTACAGTTTTTATCAATTTTTTATAAAATAAAAAAACACCAGTTTTTCAACTGGTGTTTGGTGCGCCCTCAAGGATTCGAACCTTGGACCCACCGGTTATGAGCCGGTTGCTCTGACCAACTGAGCTAAGGGCGCGTATTGTTTCTTGCTCAACGCAAGATTAATTATAAACGATTGAATATAATATGTCAATACCTAAATTTAATTTTTTTTAAATTTTAATAAAATTTTTCTTTAGAATTTTTATGTATTAGATAAGTGTAAAATACTAGTAAAAACATTGTTTTGCATAATAACTCATAAAATTATGGTTGATTATAAACAATGTTTAATCATTAACTTAAAATAGAATTTTATTTTGCAATTTAAAATAAACAACAAAAAAATATTGAAAAACGATAAAAAATAATTGACAAACGAAAAAAGAAATGATATATAAGAAGCATAGAAAATAAATTTTATAATTATAAATTTATTTTAATATGGAAATAAAAGAAGGTAAAAATATGAAAGTTTTTGGAAAATATGGATTAGGAAATATTTTGAAAATTCTATTACAGATAGTTTTTATTTTTGGTATATCAATATTAATAATTTTTCCAATAATAATTTCAAACACAAATATTTCTATAAATCCAAATATTATATTATTTTATCCAAACGCAATATGCTTATTATTAATAATATACCAATTTGTTGGGCTATTTAATTCACTAAAAGAAGAAAATCCTTTTTGCAAAAATACAGTTAAGAGATTAAAGGCATCTCAAAAAATTTCTGCTGTGGCATCAGTATTTTGGCTATTTGATTTTGTTTTTGAAACTTTTATAGTAAAAAACACAAGTATTTTAGTTATAATTGTATTACTATTTATGTTTATATTATTTATAGGTGTAACAATAGCTTTATATATTTTGTCTGAATTATTTAATAAAGCGATTGAATATAAAAATGAAAATGATTTAACAATTTAAAAATAGAAGAAAGAGGAGAGAAGTATAATGATTATTGTAAATTTAGATGTAATGATGGCGAAACGAAAAATATCTTCTCAAGAATTAGCAGAAAAAGTGGGAATTACTCAGGCTAATTTATCTATTTTAAAAAATAATAAAGGAAGAGCGATTAGATTTTCTACATTAAATGCAATTTGTGAGGCTTTAGATTGTACACCAGGAGATATTTTGGAATATTCAAAAGAATAAAATAAACAAATTAGAAAATTTTCTAGTTGTAATAAGAATAAAAACAAGGAAAATGGTATGGAAAATTTATTACTTTTTATAATTTTACTTATTATTTCTTTTTTTACCTTAATACCAATATATTTAACCCTAATAAATATTATAAATTTAATAAGTAAGGTAAAATTAAAAGAAAATTTACATGATATTTTAACTTTTTTATTAGGAATAATTTTTACATGTATATTATGGAATGCTTTTGATTTTAAAACTTATACAGAAACTATAAGATATAGTGGTTTCATTTTTGAGCCTATAGAGCATACTCCTATAGATTTTGCTTCAGCACCTACTGTATATGCTGTAATAGCTATTGGATTTTTGTCTTATACATTAATAAGAATAAATAAATCAAATTTACCACCACTTATAACAGTATTTTCTATGTCAGGAATAGCTATATGCAGAATTTTTTGCATAGTATTTATGATTCAAATTAGTAAAAATATTTTAGGGCATCCTTTATATGCTTATTTTTTATTACTACCTTTCAATTATATATTGTGCTCAATAAGGGCAGAAATAGGAGTAATAAAACAATATAAAGAAAAACAAAGAAATAAAGAAATTTATGAAAATAAATTTTTGAATAAATGTAATAATTTGTTAATGAAAATAGATGTTGAAAAATGGCCTTTTATAGCAATTATTTTAGTTGTTCCTTTAGCAGTAATATTAATAATTATTTTGTGTGTTTTTGGTCAAAGACCAGACGCAATAATAAAAGCTTTTACTTCAACTAGTGATTGGACTTTGTCACAAATGTATTCTCCACCACCAGTATATTATGATGCGCATTATCTATGTACAGTTTCATTAAAAGGTCACAAAAAATTAGTAAAACCAATAAGATATGGGATTAGAAGAAATCAAAAAATTGTTGTAAATAGACAATTATGTATAGCAAATGCTTTTGAGCAATTAATTGAAGAAAAAACTCCTAAGTTCCATAAAGCTGTAAGATATATCTATGATAAATATGGCTATCCATTATCAAAACACATAAATACACCAATTCAAGCAGATATTACATATATTTTAATGAAACCATTAGAATATATTTTTCTAATAGTTTTATATTTATTTGATAAAGAGCCAGAAAACAGAATTGCAAAGCAATACTTACCTAAAATTGATTAATAGATTATTTATAAAAGAGGTCTTATGAAAAGTGTAAAATTGTTTTGGATAAAAATAGTGCTAATAATACTAATGATTTTAAATGTTATTTTTATTCCAATAATAATAAAAAATATAATTTCTAGCAATGAATATACTTTATATATTAATGATGATAATATGGAAAATATAGCTAGAAAAGTAAAAGTAGAATATGGATTAGTAGGCTTAGAAAGTAAGATAAAAAATGCAAGAAAAATAGAATATTCTGTTACAGATGGAAAGAAAGCTTGTAAAATAGAGTATGAAAATGGAAGTATAAAAAATCTGTCTAATCAAGAAATAGTAGATATTAATAATTTTATAAAAAATGAAGGGTACTCAAAATCTGAAATTTATATATTATTTTTATCTGTAGATATTATTTTATTATTTCTATTTAAGTTTTTTTATAACAAAATAAATAATGAAATAAAATTTATTAATGGATTTGAAGAAATAGATAATGATTATTAATCTTTTAAAAAAATTAATAAAAAATAATATTAAAAGGCAATACAGAGAGAATAGACATACAAAATTAAATAAAATACAAGATTTAGAAAAAAAATAAAAAAATTAAAAAATAGTATTGACAAGAAGTGGAAATAACATTATAATAAGACATGTGCTCAAGATGAGCATATACGGGTAGGTGGTCGAGTGGTTAATGGCACCAGACTGTAAATCTGGCGACGAGAGTCTACGATGGTTCGAATCCATCCCTGCCCACCACTTTTTATAAAAATTGGATAAAAGTGTTGACAAACTGATGTAGATATAGTAAAATAAAACTCGTCAGTTGAACAGAACAATTAAATGGTCGCTTAGCTCAGCTGGGAGAGCATCTGCCTTACAAGCAGGAGGTCATAGGTTCGAACCCTATAGCGACCACCATTTATTTTATGGCCTGGTAGTTCAGTTGGTTAGAATGCCGCCCTGTCACGGCGGAGGTCGACGGTTCGAGCCCGTTCCAGGTCGCCAAAATATCTAGTTAAGTCACTAGATATTTTTTATATAAGGCTTCATAGCTCAGTTGGTAGAGCAGGGGACTGAAAATCCCCGTGTCAGTGGTTCGATTCCACTTGAAGCCACCATATACATAGGGTAGTAAGGCCTTCAAAGGATTGTCTTATTACTCTATTTTTTTATTTTTTCAGGTTGCTAATAGTTGAGATAGAAATTATTCAAAGTATTTATTTTCTAAGTTACTTCTGCTTTTTTATAAATATTCTGTGAGAAAGTTTTGCAAATCTATTAAGATATTATGGTTACTTCCTAATTTAATAAAAAATAAAAGTAAAAGAAAGAAATTAAGAGAAAAGAAAAAAATACCGTGTTGTATAAAAATAAGAAAAGCAAATATAAACTTTTTTAGACATATATTGACTTTTTTATTTACTAAGAGTATAATAATCATGTCGGCAATTAACATAAATCTTTCTTTATGAATATTACTATATTAACAGATTAAGTTACAAGGTGCTACTTTAACCAAAAAAGTAATTCATAGTTTGTTAAAATAGTATTTTTTTATCTAATTTTGTTATTTTATAATAAGTAAATTTATTATAAAAAGGAGGTAAATCATGGATGCAATAGATACAGTTAATATTGTAGAAGAAATAAGAGAATTAATTGAAAATAAGAAAATTAATAAATTACATGATTATTTAGAAACAATTAATAGTGCTGATTTGCCGAGCATTTTAGATGAATTTGATGAAGAAAATACAATAATGATTTATAGATTGCTACCTAAAGGAAAGGCTGCAGAAGTTTTTGTAGAACTAGATTCTGACGATAAAGAAAAATTGATTTCTTATTTAACAGATAGTGAAATAAAAAATGTTATGAATGAAATTTACATGGACGAGGCAGTTGATTTAATAGAAGAAATGCCTTCAAATGTTGTAAAAAGGATACTTGCAAATACAAAACCACAAAACAGAAAAATAATAAATGAATTATTAAAATATCCAGATGATACAGCTGGAAGTATGATGACAACAGAATTTATAGATTTAAAAGAAAATATGAGTGTTGAAAAGGCTTTTGAATTTATAAAAAATAAAGGTCTAAAAAAAGAAACTGTTTATAATTGTTATGTTTTAAGTATTGATAGAAAACTTTTGGGTGTAATAGATATAAAAGCACTTCTAATTGCTGACCGAAATATGTTGGTTCAAGATATAATGGACACAAATGTTATTAAAGCATATACTTTAGAAGATCAAGAGGAAGTAGCAAAATTATTTGATAGATATGATTGTATAGCTGTTCCAGTAGTTGATAAAGAAGAAAGATTAGTTGGTATTATAACTATAGACGATGCTATTGATGTAATGCAAGAGGAAACTTTAGAAGACTTTGAAAAAATGGCAGCTATAGCTCCAGCAGAAACATCATATTTTAAAACTAGTGTATTTAAACATGCAAAAAATAGAATAGTATGGTTATTTATTTTAATGATTTCTGCTATGGTAACAGGAGCAATTATCGAAAATTTTGAAACTGCAATATCATCACTTCCTATTTTAGTAGCTTTTATTCCTATGATAATGGGAACAGGAGGAAATTGTGGTTCACAAAGTTCAACTCTTATTATAAGAGGTCTTGCAATGGATGAAATATGTACTAAAGATTTGCTTAAAGCTATGTGGAAAGAATTTAGAGTAGCTTTATTAGTTGGTTTAACTTTAGGAATAGTAAATACTGCTAGAATTGTTATTCAATATCAAGATATAAAAATAGCAATAGTTGTTTCAGTAACGTTAATGTTTACAGTAATAATTGCCAAATTATTAGGATGTATGTTACCGATAGCTGCAAAAAAATTAAAGTTAGATCCAGCAATTATGGCCTCACCTTTACTTACAACTATTGTTGATACTGTTTCTGTTTTACTATTCTTTACAATTTCAACAGCAGTATTTCATTTATAATATAAATTTTATTCATATAATAATACTTTGATAATATGATTATATAAATTTGATAAAATAACATTTTTGCAAAAATAAATCAAATTCTTAACATTTTATTTATTTTGTTGATATATAGATTATTTTGAATTATAATTAAAATGTAGAAAATAAAACATATAGAAAAGGTAGAAAAATGAAGAAAATTTATATTGTGTTAGCACATACAGGAACTCTATTATCTAGAATTATAAAAATGAAAACTGGTGCAGAATATACACATGTTTCAATATCGTTAGATGAAGATTTAAAAAATATGTATTCTTTTGGAAGAAAATATTCATATATTGCTTTTTTAGGTGGCTTTGTAAAAGAGGGAGCTGATTTTGGTACTTTCAAAAGATTTTATAATACTGAAATTAGTATATATGAATTAGAAGTTTCTGATGAGGTTTATGAAAAAATTTGTCAAAAAATAGAATATATAAAAGTACATAAGGATGAATATAAATTTAATATTTTAGGTTTATTTTTAGCTGGATTTGAGAAAAAAAGAAAGCTTGATAAAACATATTATTGTGCAGAATTTGTTAAATTATTAATGGAAAAATCAGGTATTGATACAGAAGGATTACCAGATATTATAAAACCAGAACATTTTAAAAATTTGAAAAATACTAAACTTATATACAAAGGAAAACTAAAAGAATATAAAAGAACAAATAGATATATGGATTTTCTTTTGGAATATATGCTTAGAGAAAAAGCGTCATCACATTAATAAATATATTTAAAAAAGTTCTTTAAAGTTCTTCATATAAATAAAAACTTAAATTAAATATTTTAATTTTAATTTAAGTTTTTTATTTTATAATTTTTTTGAAGAATGTAAATATTACAGATAAATAATAAATTTTAATAAAGGAATGATAAAATGAGAGTTTTAATCGTTGAAGATGATAAAATATTGGCAAAAACAGTAGAACAATGTATTGGAAGCAAATATGATGTTGACCATGCTTATGATGGTGAAGAAGGTATACTTTATGCAAAACAAGAAATTTATGATGTAATCATATTAGACATAATGTTGCCGATTATGAATGGTTATGAAGTATTAAGTGAACTTAGAAATAATAAAATTTATACACCTGTATTAATATTAACAGCAAAAGATGGAATTGGAGATAAAGTAAAAGGTTTTAGATATGGTGCTGATGATTTTTTAGTAAAACCATTCAACAGAGAAGAATTAATTGTTAGAATAGAAGCATTAATAAGAAGAGCAAATGGAAATTATTATGATAATATAATAGAATATAAAGGATTAGTTTTAGATTTAAATAGTAGAAAAGTACAAGCTGGTGATAAAGAGATTATATTGCAAGGAAAACAATTTGATGTATTAGAATATCTAATAAAGTCTAAAAATACAATTATAACTAAAGAGCAAATTTTTGATAAAATATGGGGTTTTGATAGTGAGACTACAACTAATGTAATTGAAGTTTATGCAAGTGGTTTAAGAAAGGAATTAAAAAAGATCGGATATGATAAATACTTAAAAACAATTAGAGGTGTAGGCTATATCTGGTCTGAGTAATAAATGAAGATATGGAAGAACAAAAAGTTTTAAGGAGAAATTTAATAAGACATATTATCTATAATATAATAGGATTTTCTACAATTTTCATACTTTGTGGTATATTTATATTTTTAATGGTAAGAGGAATTACTTATAGAGGAATATATCAGGAGTTATATGATAGCAAAAGGAAAATTTTGGAATTAGATGAAGAAAAGATGAATATCATTATAAATCCAAATTATTTATCTAATAATTATAGAGAAAGTTGGATAAAAAAAGCTATTAGCGAATATCAAGATTTAGCTTTAACTCAAAGAATAATGAATCCGAATGTATCAATTATTTTAAGAGATGAAAACAAAGAAATAATTAATGCAGATGAGTTAGGTAGATTATATGAATATAAGGATCAGATAGAATTTGATACTAAAAAAATGAATAGGATTTATGACCTAACTTTAGATAACAAGTATAATTATAAAGTTTTAAATTTTGTATTTGAGAGAGATTTTGAAGAAGATAGATATATACAATTATTAATAAATATAGATAGTGAAAAATATTTAGTAACTAATTACTTAAAGATAATTAGTTTATCTGTTACTGTGGGTATAGTACTTTCTATTTTTGCAAGTTATATTTTGTCCAAAAAAACTTTAAGGCCATTAAGAGATAATATAGAAAAACAGATGGAATTTGTTCAAAATGTTTCTCATGAATTGAGAACTCCTCTTACAATAATTCAAGCAAAACAAGAAATATTACTACAAGAACCTAATAGTAAAATAATTGATAAATCAGAGGATATAATTTTGACTTTAAATGAAACAAAAAGGCTTAGCAAACTAATCAAAGATTTAATGCTTCTTTCTAGAGCTGATTCAGATGGTATGAAACTACAAAAAGAAAATGTTAATATTGATGAATATATTGAAGAAATAGTTAGTCCATATAAAGAAATTGCAGAAATGCAAGAAAAGGATATAATTCTTAGTTTAGATTATAAAGTAGATATTGATATAGATACAAACAAATTTTATCAATTAATGATAATTTTACTTGATAACGCAATAAAATATACAGAGGCTAATGAGAGTATTGAAGTAAAGACTTATTTAAAAGACAATAAATTTGTTTTAGAAGTTGCAGATACAGGAATTGGAATAAGTGAAGAAGGTATGACAAGAATTTTTGAGAGATTTTATAGGGAAGATAAAGCTAGAAATAGAGAAACAGGAGGAAGCGGATTAGGTCTTTCTATTGCAAGCTCAATAGTAACAGCACATGGAGGTACAATTAAAGCAAGTCATAATACTCCAAAAGGAAGTGTATTTACAATAAGACTACCAAAAAAATAAGAATAAATTAAAAAAATGGCAATTTTTATATTGCCATTTTTTTTATAATAGGAAAGTTTAAAATATTAATAAATTGTGTATATTATTAGTAATAGATTTCAGGAGGTTTTTATGGTATATAAATTTACGAAAAGTGGAGAAAAAGTCCTTGCAATAGCAAACGAACTTGCTTCAGATTTAGGTCATAGTTATATAGGAACAGAACATTTGTTATATGGGTTAGCTTGTGAAGAAAATGGTGTTGCAGGTAAAGTTTTAGAAAATCAAGATATAACTCCAGAAGATATATTAGATAAAATAGAAGAATTAATAGGAGGACAAGTTAAAGAAAATTTTTCTGTTTTAGGATTTACTCCGAGAACAAAAAAAATTTTAGAAAACGCCTATTTAGAGGCAAAAAAACTTGGGTCCAATTATATAGGTACAGAGCATTTATTAGTTGGAATGATGAAAGAAACTGATAGTATCGCAATTAGAATCTTGGTAGATTTAGAAGTAAATCCAGATGAAATGTTATCAGATATAGCTAAAACCTTAAATGAATTTGAAGAAAATATAAATAATAATCCAGAAAAACAAGAAAATTCTAGCTTTAATAATACACAAACTTTAAATCAATTTGGAAATGATTTAACAAAACAAGCAAGAGAAGGAAAATTAGATCCTGTGATAGGTAGATTGGAAGAAACAGATAGAGTAATAGAAATTTTATCGAGAAGAACAAAAAATAATCCTTGTTTGATAGGGGAACCAGGAGTTGGAAAAACAGCGGTTATAGAAGGATTAGCACAAAAAATAATTAATGGAAACATTCCAGAAAATTTAAAAAATAAAAGAGTTATAACATTAGATATTACATCAATGGTTGCTGGAGCAAAGTATAGAGGTGATTTTGAAGAGAGAGTGAAAAAATGTTTAGCAGAAGTAAAAAAAGCAAAAGATATAATTTTATTTATTGATGAAATTCATACAATAGTTGGTGCTGGTGCTGCAGAAGGTGCAATAGATGCTGCTAATATTTTAAAACCACTTTTAGCAAGAGGCGAGATTCAAGTGGTTGGTGCAACAACAATAAAAGAATATAGAAAATATATAGAAAAAGATTCAGCACTTGAAAGAAGATTTCAGGCTGTGAATATTGAAGAACCAAGTATTGAAGATACTAAAAAAATATTAGTAGGTTTAAGAGATAAATATGAGGCACATCATAATGTAAAAATAACAGATAGTGCAATAAGTGCTGCAGTAGAACTTTCAAATAGATATATAAATGATAGATTTTTGCCAGATAAAGCAATAGATTTAATTGATGAGGCTGCTTCAAAAGTAAAATTAAAAGCTTTTGTCGAACCTGAATATTTAAAAAATATGGAAAAAGAATTAGATAAAGTAGTTAAAGAAAAAGAAGAAGCAATTAATACTCAAAACTATGAAAGGGCAGCTAAATTAAGAGATTATGAAAATGAATTAATTAATAAACTAGATGAGGAAAATGATAGGTGGAAAAATAAGAATGACAAAAAAATAATAAATATAGAAAAAGATGATATAGAATATGTAATATCAAGATGGACAGGAATACCAATTTATAAAATAACAGAAACAGAAAATGAAAAATTAAAGAATTTGGAAAAATCTTTGCATAAAAGAGTAATTGGACAAGAAGAGGCAATTTCTGCAATTTCAAAAGCAATCAGAAGGAGTAGATTAGGATTAAAAGATCCTAATAGACCAATAGGTTCATTTTTATTTTTAGGACCAACTGGAGTGGGAAAAACAGAGCTTACAAAAGCATTAGCAGAAAGCTTATTTGGAAATGAAAATTCAATGATTAGAATGGATATGTCAGAATATATGGAAAGTCATTCGGTTTCAAAAATAATAGGTTCTCCTCCAGGATATGTGGGATATGACGAATCTAATGGTCTGAGTGAGAAAGTAAGGAGAAAGCCATATTCGGTTATTTTATTTGATGAAATTGAAAAAGCACATAGTGATATAATGAATATTTTACTTCAAATTTTAGAAGATGGAATATTAACAGATAGCCAAGGAAGAACTGTAAGTTTTAAAAATAGTGTTATTATTATGACTTCTAATATTGGAGCAAGACAAATAACAAATAGGAAAAAAATGGGATTTGGAAATGAAGAGTTTTCTGAAAAAAATGAATATAATGAAATAAAAAAATCTGTTATGTCTGAATTAAGAAGAGAATTAAAACCAGAATTTATAAATCGTATTGATGAGATTGTAATTTTTCATAAGTTAACAAAATTTGAAATTGCAAGTATCATAGATTTAATGTTAGATAAAGTAGAAGAGAGGTTAAATAAGCAAAATTATTATATAGAATTTGATAAATCGATAAAAAATATTATTCAAGAAAAAGGTACAGATTCAAATTATGGTGCAAGACCAATAAGGAGAGCAATTCAAGTCTATATTGAAGATAAGATTGCTGAAGGGATAATAAATGGAGTCATAAATAAAAATGAAAAAAATGTAATTTTATCTGATGGAGAAAATATCATATTTAGAAAAATAGGAGAATTTACAAAGGTTTAAAATTTTAATTTAAAATTGTTAATATATATATAATTTAAAAAATAAGTGAAGAATCGCAATTACAACTGCTGTTCTAGCATACTGTAATAAATAAAAAACTAAGATAATTATGAAATGAGCTCTAAGTGTCAGATACTTTTAAGCTAGTTCATTTTATCTTAGTTTTATTTATTCTTTTATTTATAATATTTTATAGTAAATTTGCAGGTGAGTACAGAAAATTTTATGATTTTTGCATATTAGCAGGATGAACATGCACAACAGCTTTTTCAATTTTATCTAAAGCTTCAACATCTTTTTCTAAATGATTTGCAAGTGCATGGCTATCATAAGTACTCATATTTCCATCAACTGCAATAGTAAAAATAACTAAATAGTGGTAGCCTATTGGAGTACAGTAAAGATTATAACAATTTTTTATTTCTTCATGTTCTTTTACTAAGTTCATTATAAATTCTTTAGTTTTAGCATCTAAAGAAACATCCATAAGAACATTATAGCTTTCTATAAAAATGCCAAGACCAGTAATAAAAATCCAAATTGAAATTCCTATACCAACAATTGAGTCTATCCAATAAATACCAAAATATCCAAATAAAATTGAAATAAGTGTGAAAGTTGTAACAATACAGTCATTTTTATGGTCTTTATAATTAGATTTTAAAAGGATACTATTATATTTCTTATATAATGTTTTTGTATAAATATATAAACATAATTTTGTTATAATTGTTAGAATACATACAACAATCAGAATCCAAGAAAATTCAAAATAAGACTTATTTACAAGTTTTATTAATGAATCAACAAGAAGTTTTAAAGAAACTAAAAGCATCGTAATGCTTATGAAAAGTGAAAAAATATATTCAGCTTTCCCATGTCCCAAATTATGATCTTCATCTTTAGGCTCACTAGAAATTTTACTTCCTATAAAAGTCATAAGAGAAGCTAAAATATCTGATGCACTATTAAAGGCATCAGCAATCATTGATTGGCTTTTAGTAATAAATCCTATAAAACCTTTTATAATTAATAAAAAAATATTTCCTAAAATTCCAAGCATTCCAGCTTTTTTTATATCTTTAAATCTTTTTTCCATAGAAAAGACCTCCATATATAAATTATATGATAACATATAATAAAAATTTTACAAGATATTGATAAAAAAAAATCTATATGTTATAATCGCTTTAGTTTTAACAAATGAAAGAAAGGTGTTTTATTTGATATTTATAGTAATAATAATATGTATTATGGTATTAACAATATTATTTTTAGCTGTACTTGCTGTAGCTCAAATAAAAATGGCTGGAATGAATGTAAAGGATTTTTGGTCATTTATAAAAGCTAATGACACTTTAAATAAATTATATGCCTTTTCAATAAAATATGAACAATTAACTCCACAACAACAGGTATTATTTTTAAAAGAAGCGGACATAGTTTTTGATGCTTTTGGAAAAGTACCAGATGCCTTGTGGGAAGAAGAATATCAAAAATATATGGAAATTTTAAATAAATATAAAGATATAAAAATTACAAGATGGGAATCTCAGTAGTAAGAGATTCTTTTTTTTGATAGAAAAATTTTAAACTTCCTATTATAAATACTTTGTTTAGCTTTGTGCACAAATTTCATTGCATATTAGAATAATTATTATAAGCTTTAACTTTTTATAAAAAAATACATATTATATAAACAAATGGGTTTATACTAAAAAGGGAAGGTGTTATATGAAAATTAGATATTTTGATCATTCTGCCACTACTGCTGTTGACAATAGAGTATTAGAAGCTATGATTCCATATTTTTCTGAAAATTATGGAAATCCTTCTTCAGTATATGGAATTGGAAAAAGTAATAAAGAAGTAATAAATATTTGTAGAATGAAAATTGCGAGTATGTTAAATTGTAAAGTAAATGAAATTTATTTTACTAGTTGTGGAAGTGAAAGTGATAATTTAATATTAAAAGGTATTGCTTTTGCAAATAAAAATAAAGGAAATCATATAATTACAACTAAAATAGAACATCCGGCAATATTAGATACTTGTAAATTTTTAGAAAAATTTGGATATAGGATAACTTATCTAGCTCCTAAATCAAATGGAATAATTGATATAAATGAACTTGAAAAAAGTATAACTAAAAATACAATTTTAATAAGTGTTATGTATGCAAATAATGAAATTGGAACAATACAACCTATAAGAGAAATAGGGGAAATAGCAAAAAAATATGGAGTTTTTTTTCATACAGATGCAGTTCAAGCAATAGGTAATATAAAAATCAATGTAAGAGAAGAAAATATTGGAGCTATTTCTTTATCTGCACATAAATTCTATGGACCAAAAGGTATGGGAGTTGCTTATATTAATGAAAATATACCTTTTTGGAGAATTCAAGATGGAGGTCATCAGGAAAGAAATAAAAGAGCTGGTACAGAAAATGTTCCTGGAATAGTTGGTCTTACAAAAGCTATGGAAATTGCAGAAGAAAATTTGGTAGAATATAATAAAAAATTAAAAACTTTAAGAGATTTTTATATATCAGAAATAAGAAAAAGAGTACCATATATAAGAATTAATGGTGATTTAGAAAATAGGTTATCTGGAAATGCTAATATTTGTTTTAATGGAGTTGATGGAAGTAAGTTATTAGCAGAATTAGATCAAAAGGGAATTTGTGCTTCTAGTGGTTCTGCATGTAGTGCTGGATTAATTACTCCATCACATGTATTATTAGCGATAGGTGTACCAAGCAAAATTGCAAGTAGTAGTTTGAGAGTGAGTTTTGGAAAAGAAAATACTTTAGAAGACACTGAATATTTAATAGAAAGTATTGAAGAAATTGTAATGAAGCTTAGAAATTAGAAAAGTTTTGAATAAGTTATATAAATAAAAAGGAAACTAATTTTAGTTAGTTTCCTTTACTTTATTATTTAGTTATTATTTACTTATTATTATTTTTTTCATTTTTTACTATATCTGACATAGCTCCTAAACTTCCAAGAGCTTGTGTTGCTTCAAAAGGAATAAATATTTTGTTTGCTTGACCTTTGGCAACTTCTTGTAAAGCTTCTAGTGATTTTAATTGAACTAATTTTTCATCAGGATCAGATTTTTTAATTGCGTCATAAACTCTTTGAATTTCTTGAGCTCTAGCATCAGCAACTTGTTTAATAGCTTCGGCCTCACCAGTAGCTCTTCTAATTCTAGATTCTCTATCAGCTTCTGCATCTAATATTGCAGCTTGTTTTCTACCTTCAGCAAGTGTAATAGCAGATTGTCTTTCTCCTTCGGCTTCAAGAATTAAAGCTCTTTTATTTCTTTCAGCATTCATTTGTTTTTCCATTGCATCTCTAATATCAGCAGGTGGAGTAATATCTTTAATTTCAACTCTGTCTATTTTACAACCCCAAGCATCTGTTGCTTCATCAAGAATAACTCTTAATTTATCATTAATTTCGTCTCTTGAGCTGAAAGTTTGGTCTAATTCCATTTTACCAACAATATCACGAATGGTTGTTATTGCTAGGTATTCAATACCTTTTTTCAAACTTTGAATTTCATATACTGCTTTAGCTGGATCTGTAATTTTGTAGAACACAACAGTATCTATAGTAATTGTAACATTATCTGATGTGATAACTCCTTGTGGTGGAATATCCATTGTTTGTTGTTTTAAACTAACAACTGAACGAACCTTATCTAAGAAAGGTATGATAATTGTAAGACCTGCATCAGCTACTTTATGAAATCTACCTAATCTTTCGATAATATAAACTTCTGATTGTCTAACAACTTTGATTGTTTTGTAAGCTACAATACAAATGATAACAAATAATACTAATAAAAATCCTCCCATATTATTAAAACTCCTCCTTAAATTTTATATTAGTGTTTCATTAATGGTTTTACTAAAACCTTAACTCCGTCAATTTTTTCTATTATAACTTCGGTATCTTTGGCAATATATGTATCATCAACAGATTTAGCAGACCAGGTTTCGCCATTAATTTTTACTTGACCTTTACCTTCAATAGGTTCAATGTCTACAACAACTTTACCAACTTTACCTTCTATAGAATAAGCATTTGTTTTTACGAAGCTTTCTTTTGGCAAAATTTTATTTACAAAAGGTTTTGTTGCAAATAATAAAATTGTAGAAACAATTAAAAAGATAACAGTTTGAGCTATAACACTTTCGATAAAGAAACTTGCTATCATTGCTACTAAAGCACCTATTGCAAACCAAAATATTAAAAATCCCATGTTAAGGATTTCAATAATTAGGAATATGCCAGCGGCTACTAACCATAATTTCCACATATTAACCTCCAATCCATTCTTACAAAAGAATAATAAACTTCATTTCTATTATACTATATAACTTTACAAAAGAAAACAGTTTTTGTCAAAAAACTACAAAATATTTATTACTATTAGCTATTATAAGATAAAATAAGTTAAATAGACTAAAAAAGTGATTAAATTATATAGTAAATTATTAAATAATTTTATTTTTAAAATAAAAAATTACATATTTAATAAAGAATATGAAGCAAAATATAATTTATTCAGAATAAAACTAAAAATAAAAATAATTATTAATTTTTTTATTAAACATTGAAAACTCTTAAAATTAGAAAATTTTTTTTGATAATATTTCTAATAATTGTAATTTTATCTAGATTTTTTTAAAACCATATTATATAATTCAAACTATAATTATAATTAAAGAAATTAAATGGAGTAAGAATTGAACAAATGAAAAAAAAGCAAAAAAAATTAAATAAGTTAGCAATAAGAAGATGTATAATTGTTTTTTTAGCAATAATAATTTTTTTAATATTAATTTCAAGTATAATAAATAAAAATAAGAATAAGTATAAAGAATTAACAATCCTTTTAAATAATGAGTTTATAGAAGCTTCAAAAGAAGTAATAATAGAAGATGATAACATATTTTTTTCAAAAGAGGACATAAAGAGAGTATTTGATGACACTATATATTATAACGAAGCAGAAAAAGAGTTAATAACTACATATAATACACATGTTGCTTTATTAAAAGTGGATGAACAATATGCTCTAATAAATGATCAAAATGTGGAATTAAAAGGTAAGTTGAAAGAAGCAAATGATACAATTTATTTGCCATTAACAGATTTAGAAGCTGTTTATGATATAGATTTAGAATTTTCAAAAAATAGTAATAGGATAATAATTGATTCTACTCAAAAAAAGAAAGTTGAAGCAACTATCTTAAAAAGAACTAATGTAAAGAATAAAAAAGGATTATTTAGTAAAAATATAGAGAAATTAATAATAGGTGACAAAGTTACTGTTTTAGAAGAAAATGGTAACTATAAGAAGATAAGAACAGCTTTAGGAAATATAGGATATGTAAAATCCAAGGCATTATCTGATGATATTGTAATTAGAGAAGATTTGCAAACTAATAATAAACAAGAATTAGTAGTTTATAATGGATACTCAAATATTTCTGGAATTTATGATAATATTCAAGTGGACACCAGCAAGCTAAATGTTGTAGTACCAACATTTTTCTATATAGAAAAAAATTCAGAAGTATTAGATAAATCATCAGTAGGTACAGCAACTTATGCTGTTTATAAAAATTGGACAGATTCTAATAAATTACAAATATTACCAGTACTTACAAATGACGTTCCTATATCAACAAGTTTACTTTCATATTCAGAAAGAAGTACAATAATTAATTCTGTAAAAGAATTAGTAAAAAAGAACAATTATATTGGGATAAATATAGATTTTGAAAAAATAGATGATCCAAATAGTTTTTACAGATTTATTTTAGAATTGGTACCAAGATTTAAAGCAGAAGATTTAAAAGTTTTTGTAACTTTAAATAATACTATAGATAAAGAAAAAATTGAAAATGTAGTAGATTATATAATTGAAGAATAAAATAGGAGAGAAAAATATGAAAAAAATAGTAATTTTACTAATAATTATTTTAGCAATAGTGATTATAGGTATAGCAGGAATATTTATTTGGTATAACAGTAACTTAAAACCTGTAAGTAAAGTTCCTGTGGAAGAAAATGAAGTGATTAGAGTTGAAATACCAGAAGGATATGGGATTTCAGATATTGCAAAATTATTAGAAGATTCTAATATAATAAAAAATGCAACTGTAATGAAGATGTATTCAAAAATTAATAACATATCTTCTTTAAAAGCTGGAAAATATGATTTTAATAATAGTGAGGACATACCTCAAATAGTAGAGCATATTTTAAATGGTGAAGTTGCAAATGATGAAGTAAATATTACTTTTATTGAAGGAAAAAATATGAGATGGATAGCAAAAACAATAGCAAATAAAACAGTAAATACAGAAGAAGATGTTTACAATTTGCTATCTAATGAAGAATATATTGATTCATTAATAGAAAAATATTGGTTTATAACAGATGAAATAAAAGATGAGAGAATATATTATCCTTTAGAAGGATATTTACTACCAGATACTTATACTTTTGAAAATGATGAAGTTTCAGTAGAAACAATTTTTAATGTAATATTAAATTTTACTCAAAAATATTTAAATGAATATAAAGAAGAAATAGAAAATAATAATTTAACAGTACATCAAATTTTAACACTTGCATCTATTGCAGAACTTGAAGGTAAATCAACAGAAGATAGGGCAGAAATTATAGGAGTATTTTTCAATAGAATTAATGACAAAATGAGTTTAGGAAGTGATGTTACAACATATTATGCTTTTAAAGTAGATATGGGAGAAAGAGATTTAACAGCAAAAGAATTAAATACTGAAAATCCTTATAATACAAGAGGACCAAATATGGCAGGAAAAATACCTGTTGGACCAATATGTAATCCAAGCAAATCAGCAATAGAAGCAACACTAAATTATAAAGAGACTGATTCATATTATTTTGTTGCAGATAAAAATGGAAAAGTATATTTTACAAAAACAAATGAAGAGCATAATCAAAAAATTAAGGAATTAAAAGATGAAGGTCTTTGGTATGTTTATGAATAGAAAAGCTCGAATACATAATAATTTTTATTATGTATTCGAGTTTTATCAGTTGTAGGATAAGTAAAAAAACAATTTTCGCCAATTTTTTTGATTTTTAAAAGTTGTAATTATAGTTTTTTAGTGAAAGGAGAAAAAATGAAAAATAAATTAATAATTGCTATTATTGTTTTAATAATTGTATCTTGCTTAATATATTTTTATATAGAAAGAAATCAAACTGAAACTATATTAGCTACAGAGGAAAAATCTAAAAATATAACTAATTTGGAATCAGAAACTGAAATTACTCATATTGATAAAAGTGCTTATGAAGATAATAAAGATATAGATATTCGGAACACATAATGATTTAAGTTTTATAAAAATGTATTTTAAAGAAAATTCTTTTTCAACAAAGAATGCTATAGTAGTTATGGCAAATAATAATACAACACAAAGTTTTTGTACAACAAATGGATTTATATTAAATAAATGTGAAAATGA
The DNA here is from genome assembly GCA_902492015.1 of uncultured Eubacteriales bacterium. GTDB lineage: Bacteria > Bacillota > Clostridia > TANB77 > CAG-508 > Scatovivens. Next base: position 74,785 of record CABUJR010000008.1, read on the forward strand.
GGAATGGGTTACTATTTCATCATGGGGAACTCAAGAAATAGGATTGTTTATACCACCATCTGGAACTATTGAATTTACAATAGACTGGGTAAAGGAATATAAAGAATTAGAAAAAGGAAGATATAGATTATTAAAAGTAAATTCAAGTAATTATGATTCTAATCCACATGAAAATCTTATATTAGAATTTGAAGTTTAAAAATAAGACAAGAAAATATAGATTGATTGAAATAAAATTATATAGTCTTAAATGAAATATGAATAAAACTTGACAAATTAAGAAAAAATAGGTTATAATAGTTATATTATTATATGTTGCGATGAAGATGAAAGCAGTTGAAAAACATTTATACAGAGAGAAAATGCCATCGGCTGAGAGCATTTTTAAATTAAGTTCAATTTGTGAAACACATTGGAGCAATAAAATAAATGTTAAATTTATCTAGCATTTATATTAAAGTGGAAAACCTAGTGTTTTCAAATAGGGTGGCACCGCGGAAGTATAGCTTTCGTCCCTGTAACGTAAGTTACAGAGATGAAAGCTTTTTTGTTTTACCTCCGTCCCTATATAAAAAAGAAAAGGAGCGAATTTATGAAAAAGGAGAAGATGTACAGAACATATAATTGTTCTGAATTACGTGAAAAACATGTAGGAGAAGAAATTAAACTTGCAGGATGGGTAGACACAATAAGAGATTTAGGAGGAGTTTTATTTATTGATTTAAGAGATCAATATGGAGTAACTCAAGTAGTTGTTTCAGGAGATGAAGAAAAAGTAGATTTTGCTTCAAAAATACCAACTGAATCAACAATAACTGTTTCAGGAAAAGTAAGACTTAGAGATGAAGAAACAGTAAATACTTCAATAGAGACAGGAACAGTAGAATTATTTGCAAATGAGATTGAAGTTTTAGGAAAAAGAACTAAAATGTTACCATTTGAAATTGAAAATAATCGAAATGTAAGAGAAGATTTAAGGTTAGAGTATAGATTTTTAGATTTGAGAGCAAGAAAGAATTTAGAAAATTTGAAATTAAGAGCAGAACTTATACAATTTTTAAGAACACAAATGATAGAACAAGGTTTTTTAGAAGTGCAAACACCAATTTTAACAAGTTCATCACCAGAAGGTGCAAGAGATTACTTAGTACCAAGTAGAGTGCATCCTGGAAAATTTTATGCACTTCCACAGGCACCTCAACAATTTAAACAATTATTAATGGTTTCAGGAATAGATAAATATTTTCAAATAGCACCATGTTTTAGAGATGAAGATGCAAGAGCAGATCGTTCACCAGGAGAATTTTATCAACTTGATATGGAAATGGCATTTAGTACACAAGAAGACGTTTTTGAAGTAATGGAAAAAGTTATGTATAATGTGTTTACAAAATTTTCTAACAAAAAAGTTACAAAATATCCATTTCCAAGAATATCATATAAAGAAGCAATGCTTAAATATGGAACAGATAAACCAGATTTAAGAAACCCATTAGAAATCAAAGATGTTACAAATGTTTTTGAAAAATTAGATATAAAAGTATTTAATGGAAAAATAGTTAGAACTATTACTCTTCCAAAAGGAGCAGATGCAACCAGAACTTTTTATGATGGTATGGTTGATTTTGCAATTAATGAGTGCAAGGCAAAAGGTTTAGCTTGGCTTAAAGTAAATGATGATAGAAGTTTGCAAGGACCTATTGCAAAATTAATTCCAGATGAAGCAAGAGAAGAATTACTTGTTCAAACAGATACACACGAAGGAGATAGTATTTTCTTTATAGCAGAGCATAAAGGAATTGTTGAGAAATTAGCTGGAGAAATTAGAAAAGAAATCGGAATAAGACAAAATTTAATAGATGAGTCAAAATATGAATTTTGCTGGATAGTAGATTTTCCAATGTATGAGATTGGAGAAGATGGTAAAATAGAATTTTCACACAACCCATTTTCTATGCCACAAGGTGGATTAGAAGCTTTAGAAAGCAAAAATCCTTTAGATATTTTAGCATATCAATATGATATAGTTTGCAATGGAATAGAACTTTCTTCTGGAGCAGTAAGAAATCATGATATAGAAATAATGGTTAAAGCTTTTGAAATTGCAGGATATACTAAAGATGATATAAAAAATAGATTTTCTGCTTTATTTAAAGCTTTTCAATACGGAGCACCACCACATGCAGGAATTGCACCAGGTGTTGATAGAATGTTAATGCTTTTAGCAGATGAACAAAATATTAGAGAAGTAATAGCATTTCCAATGAACAGCAAAGCACAAGATTTACTAATGGGAGCACCAGGGAATGTTACAGATAAACAATTAAGAGAAGTGCATATAAAATTAGATTTGAAATAACCAATAAAAAGAGATTCTACTAAAAGTAGAATTCTTTTTTTTAGTTAGATTTTGTACAAAAAATCTAGTAAAATAAATAATTAATGAAATTATAGCATATTTTTTTAAATTGACAAATAATTATTTTTATGAAAGAATAATTATATTAATATTAAAGAAAGGAGAACATATAATAAAAATTTTATTATATAAAAAAATATGAAAAGAAATTTATTAAAAATTTTAACAATAATTGCAATTTCTATTATAATTCTTTCTTATAGTAATTTATGTTTGGCAACTTCGTTAGATTCAGAAACATTAGAAGAATTGAAAGAAGGAGCAAGAAATTTAAATTTAGACAATGTACCTATTAATGATATTGATTTTAATAATATAGATAATATGACTGAAGAAGAATTATTAGATGTTTATGATAAAGTAACACAAGAATACACAACACAAGATATTGCAGAAATAATAGAAGAAAATAAGGAAGAAATAAAAAAACAAGGAATTAGCGAAGAAGTTATTGATGCTGGAACTGAGATTTTAAAAACTACTGACACTGAAACAGTAAGAGAAATTTTAAAAGAAGATATTGACATAACAGAAATAAAAGAAAAGATAGAATCTGGATATTCTCCAGAAGAAATTGTAAAAAGTGTTATAAAGGATATTCCTAATGAACAAAAAGCTAATATAGCTATGAAATTATTTATTACAAATTCCATTATTCAAAATATTTTGAAAGTTTTATTAATAATTTTTATTTATGATACTATCATAAGAGCAATAATATATCATAAAGCTGGAAAACATGCTTGGGCAGCTGTTATTCCTATTTATAGAGATATAGTTATGTATAAAATTTCTGATTTAAGTCCATGGCTTTTACTTTTATGGTTTGTACCAGTTATAGGATGGATTATCTTATTTGGAGCAAGTATCATTGGTAGAATATGCTTAGCTGGTAATTTTGGAAGAGGTGGATTATTTGCAGCAGGAAATGTTTTACTTCCTATTGTTTTTGAAAGTATTATAGCTTTTAATCCTAATATAAAATACGAACAAGATTAGAATTTAAATAATATAATAAAACAGGTACTATTATAGTATCTGTTTTAGCATTATTATTAAATAAAATAATAGAAAAATATAAGTCGTTAAGTTTAATTATAAAAAATAGTTGACAATAATGGAAAATCATGCTAAAATTTAAACATATTAAAAATCAAAGGAGAATTTTATTTTTTATGAAAAATTTATTAAATGGTAACAAACATCATCATAAAAAATAGCTTGTGTCTTTAGAATATGTAGGCACAGGCTTTTGATGATGCTTGTGCCTTTAATGTTTTTAAGAGCCTTAAAGGTGCTAAAACCTTTAAGGCTCTTTTTGTATATCTAATTTAAAATTTAAAAACAAAATTAGGCATAAAGACAATCCAAAAATATTTTTATTAAAAATAGCGCGCAATTTAATAGAAATATTTGAAAAGGCAATTCTTTTTTGAAAAATAATCTACAAAGTAGATGTAAATTTAGGAGGATAATATGAAAAAAATATTAATAATTTTAATAGCAATAATAGCTGTTATAGCTATAGTGGTATGTGCGAATACTTTATTAAATAAAAATGAGAGCGCAGATGAAAATGTACTTGTAATAGGTTTAGATGATAGTTTTCCACCAATGGGATTCAGAAATGAAAATAATGAAATTGTTGGAGTAGATATAGATATGGCAAAAGCTGTATGCGATAAATTAGGAATGGAGTTAAAATTGCAATCAATTTCTTGGGCTTCTAAAGAACAAGAATTAGATTCTGGAAATATAGATTGTATTTGGAATGGATTTGCATATACAGAAGAAAGAGCAGAAACTATGACATTATCAGATGCATATATAAAATCAGAAATGTATTTTATTATGAAAGATGGAACTGAAATAAAAAATCAAAAAGAATTAAAAGGAAAGAAAATAGGTGTTCAATCAGGTTCTGTTCAAGAATCAGATTTAGAAAATTCAGAATTTGGTAAAGATGTAGAAATAATACCTTTTTCAGATTTTGTAACAGCATTTACAGATTTAGAAGCAGGAGGAATAGACGCTTTATATACATCTAAGGTAATAGGAAACTATTTAATGAATTCACAAGATAAATCTTATATAACAATAGAAGCAGAAAATATTTCAAAAGCAAATGGAATGGTTATAGCTTTTAAAAATGGAAATACAGAATTAAGAGATAAAGTAGAAAAAGCTTTAAAAGAATTAGAAACAGAAGGAAAATTAAAAGAAATATCTGAAAAATGGTTTGGAACAGATATGATTAAAATAGAGGAGAGATAGTATATGAATTTAGAACAGACAATAAATTTGGGAAAAGTATTATTTTCTGGACTTGGGGTTTTACTTCAAATATTTATAATAACACTTATTTTATCTATACCACTTGGAATTATTATAGCACTTCTTAGAAATTCAAAATGCAAGGTAATATCTTTTGTAACAAGAATTTATATTTTAATTATAAGAGGTACTCCAATTATGCTTCAAATAATAGTAGTATATTTTGCACCATATTATTTATTTAAAGTTAATTATGATAGATTTTTAGCAATAATAATTGCTTTTGTTGCAAATTATGCAGCATATTTTGCAGAAATATTTAGAAGTGGAATAAATAGTATACCAAAAGGACAGAAAGAAGCTGCATATACTTTGCGGATTTAGTAAAATTCAAACTTTTTTTCTAATACTTCTTCCTCAAATTGTAAAGGTAGTTTTACCACCAGTTTCAAATGAAGTAGTATCACTTCTTAAAACTACTTCACTTGCACAAATAATAGGTATATCAGAAATGTTTGCACTTGCACAAAAACAAGCAAATTATTATTTTTCTGTTACTCCACTTTTTATGGCAGGAGGATATTATTTAATACTAACATTTTTAGTATCATTAATATTTAATAGAGTAGAGAAAAAACTAGAATATTACAGTTAAGAGGTGAAAAGATGAAAGTTATAGAAGTTAAAAATTTATCAAAAAAATATGGAAATTTAGAAGTTATAAAAGACGTATCCTTTTCAGTAGATGAAGGTGAAACATTAGTAATATTAGGAGCTTCTGGTTCAGGAAAATCTACAATTTTAAGGTGTATAAATAATTTAGAAAAAATAAGTAGTGGAAATATAATTATAAATGATAGAAGCATGATAAAAGAAGAAAAAAATGGAAAACCTATTTATAACGATAAGGAAATTTTAAATCAAATGAATTTAGATACAGGAATGGTTTTTCAAGATTTTAACTTATTCCCACATTTGTCTGTGAAAGAAAATATTGTGCTTGCACTTATTCAGGTTTTAAAGAAAACTAAAGGTGAAGCAGAAGATATAGCAAATGAATTATTAGAAAAAATGGATTTATTAGATAAAAAGGATGAATATCCTTGTAGTTTATCTGGTGGTCAAAAGCAAAGAGTTTCAATAGCAAGAAGTTTAGCTATTAATCCTAAGATAATTTGTATGGATGAACCTACAAGTGCATTAGATCCAGAGCTTGTAGGAGAGGTTTTAAAAGTAATAAAAAAACTTGCTAAAGAAAAAAGAACAATGATAATTGTTACACATGAAATAAAATTTGCAGAAGAAGTTGCAGATAGAATCATTTTTATGGATAATGGAAAAATTGTAGAAGAAGGAACACCAAAAGAAGTTATAAAAAATCCTAAAGAGAAAAGAACAAAAGAATTTTTAAAAAGATATATAGATTTAGAACCTGAAATTATACCTAAAAAAAGATATATAAAAAGAAAAGATAATATTAGAAAAGGAGATAAAGAGGAAATGGAAAATATTAATAAAAATCCTTTAGATGATATAGAACCTAAAAATGTTATTAAATTTTTTAGAGAGATAAGTGATATTCCTAGAAAATCTGGAAATGAAGAAAAAATAAGAGATTATTTAATAAATTTTGCTAAAGAAAGAGGATTTGAATATTATACAGATGAATATTTTAATGTAATTATAAAAAGAAAATCAGAAAAAAACACTAAAACTATAGCTTTTCAAGCACATACAGATATGATTTGTGAAAAAATAGAAGGAAGTAATCATGATTTTTCAAAAGATTCTATAAAGTTATTAATAGAAGGAGATTATTTAACAGCAGATGGAACTACTTTAGGTGCAGATAATGGAATAGGAGTTGCACAAATTCTTGCTCTACTTGATTCAGATAAATTTAGAAATATAAATATAGAGGGAATTTTTACAGTGCAAGAAGAAACTACAATGATAGGAGCAAAAGAAATTGATTTATCTGTAATAGACAGTGAAAAAATTATCTCTTTAGATGCTGGAAAAGAAGGAAAAATGACAGTTGGTTCAGCAAATTGTTTAGAGTGGAGTTCTAGAATAAAAAAAGATTTTGTAGATGTTTCTAAATCTTACAAGCAATATAAATTAATATATAAAAATTTTAAAGGTGGTCATTCTGGAGGAAATATTGGGGATGCTAAAAGAGGAAATCCAATAAAATTAGGAATAGAAATTCTAAAACAAATTGATGAAGTTTATATAAATAAAATTTTTGGCGGAAGTAGAGTTAATGTTATACCAAGAGATTTTTATGTAGAATTTTTTATGAAAGAAGAAAATGTTAGGAAAATAGAGGAATTAATAGAAAAACAAAAAGAATCTTACGAAAATACTATTATTGAAATAGAAGAGAAAAATCAAGATAATAATAAAGCTTTTTCAAGGGAAGTTACAAATAGAATAATAGATTTTGTTTATAATTATGAAAATGGAGCTTTAGAAAAAAAAGATGATATTATATTATTGTCTTGTAATATGGCTGATATAAAAGAAGATGAGAATTATATAAATATAGAATATTCTACAAGGGCAAATGATTTAGAGCTAAGAGATAAATATTTAGAAAGATTAAAAAAATTAGTAGAAAAAAATAATTTAGAAATAACATGGAATCAAGAATTAAAAGGTGTAAACCAAAATATAGATAATGAGTTAATACAGCTTTGTAATAAATCATATAAAAATTTATATGGAAAGAATTTAGAAAAAATTATTACACAAGCTGTAGTAGAAGGAGGATTTTTGGCAGACAAAAAAGAAAATTTAGAATATGTTTGTATTGGACCTAATACAGAAGATGTTCATAGTCCAAATGAAAGAGTTTCAATAAGTTCACTTCAAAGAACATGGAAGTTTTTATTAGAAATTTTGAATAATATTTAATATTATAATAAATGCCCTAATTATGTTTAAAAACAGATTAGGGTTTTTATTACATATTTTAATACCATGCATATCTTATACTATAAATATATAGAAATATTTTGCTTGTGAATGGAAAAAATTTAGAATATCTTTAATAATTTTACGGAAAGAGTTCATCTTTTGATGGAAGGGTGCCGTAAAATTATTTTAGATATTATTAATTTTTGTATTGAACTTAAAAAAATATTTCTATATATTTATAGTATAAGATATGCATATGTAAAAAAATCTGCTTAAAAACGATTAAAACAGGTTTACAATAATTAAAATTTGATGTATAATAACTAAATCAAATTAATAAAAAAGGGGCGTATAAATAATGAGTGAAAATGATAATAATGAAGTAGTTCAAACAGAAGAAGATATTAACAGATTAATGCAAGTTAGAATTGATAAATTAAAAGAGCTTCAAGAAGCAGGAAAAGATCCATTTGAAATTACTAAATATGATAGAACAGAATTTTCACAAGATATAAAAGATAATTATGATGAATATGAAGGAAAAGATGTATCTGTTGCTGGAAGAATTATGGCAAAAAGAATAATGGGAAAGGCATCTTTTTGTACAATTCAAGATAGCCAAGGAAAAATTCAAAGTTATGTTAGTATAAATGATTTAGGAGAAGAAAGTTATAAAGCTTTTAAAACTTTTGACATAGGAGATATTATTGGAATAAAAGGTTTTGTATTTAAAACAAGAACAGAAGAAATTTCTATTCATGCAAAAGAAGTTGTTCTACTTACAAAATCAATAAGAGATTTACCTGAAAAATTTCATGGTTTAAAAGATATAGATTTACGTTATAGACAAAGATATGTAGATTTAATAGTAAATCCAGAAGTAAAAGAAACATTTTTACTAAGAAGTAAAATTTTAAAAGAAATCAAGAATTTCTTTGATGACCATGGATATTTAGAAGTAGATACACCAATTTTAAATACTATAGCTGGTGGAGCTACTGCAAGACCATTTATTACACATCATAACACATTAGATTTAGATATGTATTTAAGAATTGCAAATGAATTATATTTAAAAAGATTAATAGTTGGTGGTTTTGATAGAGTATATGAAATGGGTAGAATGTTTAGAAATGAAGGTATGGATATTAAACATAACCCTGAATTTACAAATATAGAATTTTATGCAGCATATCAAGATTATAATGATATGATGGATACATCAGAAGAGTTAATTAGAACTGTAGCACAAAAAGTATTAGGTACAGGAAAAATTAATTATCAAGGAACAGATATAGATTTAGAATCACCTTGGAAAAAAATTACAATGATTGATTCTATAAAAGAAGTAACAGGAGTTGATTTTAATACAATTAATTCTGATGAAGAGGCTATTGCAATAGCTAAAGAAAAGGGTGTAGAAGTAGAAGATGCAAAGAAAACAAGAGGATATATTATAAATGCATTTTTTGAAGAATTTGTTGAAGAAACTTTAGTGCAACCTACATTTGTATATGATTATCCAGTTGAAGTATCTCCTCTTACAAAGAGAAAACCATCAGATAAAAGATTAGTTGAAAGATTTGAATTATTTATTGATGGACGTGAATATGGAAATGCTTATTCAGAATTAAATGATCCAATAGATCAAAGACAAAGATTTGTTGATCAATTAAAACAAAGAGAAGCAGGAGATGATGAAGCAAATATGATGGACGAAGACTTCTGTATGGCTATAGAATATGGAATGCCTCCAACAGGTGGTATGGGAATTGGAATAGATAGATTAGTTATGCTTCTTACAGATTCAGCTTCAATAAGAGATGTAATTTTATTCCCAACAATGAAACCATTAAATTAAAATATGTTGAAAATAAAAACGTATACTTTTTACTAAAGAAATAAGGAGGAATTTAATGTTTGGATATGGTGTAGATAAACGAGTTATATATATTGTACTGGGATTACTAGTGTTATTTTCTTTAATGAGCATGAGTAGAGCCGAATGGCTTAGTATATTACTTACTTTACCAGCAGTTATAGTAGCGATTACATTTCATGAATATGCACATGCTAAAGCAGCAGATATGCTAGGTGATACAACACCTAGAAATCAAGGGCGTTTAACCTTAAATCCAATGGCCCATTTAGATCCATTTGGCTTTGTATTACTTATGTTTGCACATATAGGATGGGGAAAACCAGTACAAATAAATCCAAATAATTTTAATAGTAATAAATCTAGAAGTTTTTGTGAATCTATGGTATCTCTTGCAGGACCACTTATGAATTTTATTATTGCAATTATAGCTTGTATAGCTTATGTTTTAATAGGAACTTTTGCAAGCATTAGTTTTACACAATCTTTTTTGGGTAGTGTTTTAATACTATTTTTATATATGCTTATAATTGTAAATATAGGATTAGGTGTTTTTAACTTAATTCCTTTACCACCATTAGATGGAGAGAAAATTTTTAGACATTTATTACCATATAAAGTACAAAGCTGGTTAGATAGAAATTATCAAACACTTTATTGGGTTTTCATTATATTATGGATTTTTGGATTTTTAGGAGTTGTAGTTTCACCAGTAATAAATGTAGTTACTAGTGGAGTTTTCTGGTTAGTAGAAAAGTTAATTGGATTATTTTTATAAAAATGAATTCTTAATTTAGGGATAACTTGTGTTATCCCTAAAACTGCGTAAAATACAATATAAATTTAATAAAGGAGTTTAATTAAAATTAAAATGAAAGATGTTTTAACAATGGGAATAGAATCTAGTTGTGATGAGACTTCTGTAGCTATTGTAAGAAATGGAAGAGATGTCTTATCAAATGTAATAAATTCTCAAATTAAAATACATGAGGAATATGGTGGGGTTGTTCCAGAAATTGCTTCTAGATGTCATACAGAAGTTATTAATGGAATTATGAAACAGGCTTTAAAAGAAGCAAATTGCTTTCTAGATGACATTGATGCAATTACAGTAACTCAGGGACCAGGGCTTGTTGGAGCTTTGCTAGTAGGGGTTTCTTATGCAAAAGGATTGAGCTTTGTAACAGGTAAACCACTTGTAGCAGTGAATCACATAGAAGGTCATATAGCAGGAAATTATTTAACACATAAAGATTTAAAACCACCTTTTTTATGTTTAATTATTTCTGGTGGACATACACATCTTGTAAATGTAAAAGGCTACAATGAATTTGAAATTTTGGGAAAAACTAGGGATGATGCAGTTGGAGAAGCTTTTGATAAAGTAGCAAGAGTGGTTGGACTAGGGTATCCAGGAGGACCAAAAGTTGATAATCTAGCAAAAACAGGCAAACCAAATATAAAGCTTCCTGTTACTCATTTTGATAATTTTGATTTTAGTTTTAGTGGAATAAAAACAGCAGTAATAAATTTACATCATAAAACACCAGATATAGATAAAGCGGACTTATGTGCTAGTTTTCAAGTTGCTGTAACAGAAATGCTTTTGACAAATGTAAAAAAAGCTATAAAAGAATTTAATTTAAATAAAATTGTTATTGCTGGAGGGGTGTCTAGAAATTCTTTTATTAGAAAGGCTTTTGATGATTTGGAAAAAGAATTAAATATAAAAGTATTTTATCCAGAACCAATACTTTGTACAGATAATGCAGCAATGATTGCAGCAGCAGGATATTATAATTTTATAAATAATGAAAGAGCAGATTTGAGCTTAAATGCAGTTCCAAATTTAAAAATTGGAGAATAAAAAGAGAAGGTGGAAAAATGATATTGTTAAGAATATTTATATTAATATTTTCAACATATTTGATTTATGACATTTTCAACGATTATGACAATCATGAAGTGGAAAAATTAATGATTAAATATGAAAAAGACTTTGATTATTCAAAATACACTAAAGATGAGATAAGAAGAGCTTTAAAACACACTTTTATGAGAAGCATGAGAAGAGTAACAGCGAGAGAGTTTTTTAAAACTCCAAAAGAAGATAATTTAAGTAGAGAAATATCTGTTATTGTGCCTGATGAGATAAAAAAAGAAAAAAGTGTAATTTCTACTCAAAGTGTTGATTGTAAAACCTATAGTGCCAGAACAGGAATGAAAGTTGAAAAAGTAACGATAAAAGGAAATAAATACCAAAATATCAAAAATTTTCAAGATATGAATAATGAAAACATATCTGATATTGATAATAGTAAAAATATGAGCAAAAAAGATATTCTTAACCATGAAGGAAATCCTATTAGTGATTTTGAAAGTATCAAAGAATTTAAGGAAAACTCACTAGATATTATAGATTATCATGATAAAAATTATTCTGATGATAAAGATGATTCTGATCCAATAAAAACTGAAGAAAGTATTATAAAAAAATTATTTAAAAATAAAAAAAATAATTTAAATTAGTGATTATAATGATAGTTGTATTTATTATAAATTGTGTTATATTTTAACAAAAAGACATAAAAATTAATTCAAATTTTAGTATAAGGAGAAACTTAATGTCGATATATGTAATTGGAGATTTACATTTATCTTTTTCAGTAGATAAACCAATGGATATATTTGGAAATAATTGGGAAAATCATGCTGAAAAAATAAGAAATAATTGGATAAGTAAAGTAACTGAAAATGATACAGTAATTTTACCAGGAGATTTTTCTTGGGCTACATATTTAGAAGATAGTTATAAAGATTTTGAATTTTTAAATTCTTTGCCAGGAAAGAAAATTTTATCAAAAGGAAATCATGATTATTGGTGGACAACAGTTACAAGCATGAAAAAATTTTTGAGAAAAAATAATTTTCAAAATATAGATTTCTTATTTAACAATTCTTTTTTTATAGAAGATAAAATAATAACAGGAACAAGAGGTTGGATAAATACTTGGAAATCAGCTGAAAATTATAAAATATTAAAAAGAGAAAATGATAGACTAAAACTTTCAATAGAGAGTGGTATAAATGAATTTGGAAAAGATAAAGAAATAATTTCTTTTATACATTATCCACCTTTTTATAAAGAACAAATGATACCAGAAGAAATTGATTTTATAAAAACATTGAGAAATTATGGTGTAAAAAAATGCTATTATGCACATTTACATTCAGAATCACATAAAGAAGCTTTTGAAGGAATAAAAGATGAAATTAGTTTTAAATTAGTAAGTTCAGATTATTTGAAATTTGATTTATTAGAAATTTAGGATTATAAATTATAATTTATAATTTAGTAATCTATTAGAATTATAATATAATGAATAAAAATATATTAAATAATTTTATATGAGGAGAAAATATGCAAGATAAACAAAAAAATATAAGAAATTTTAGTATAATTGCACATATAGATCATGGAAAATCTACATTAGCAGATAGAATTATTGAGATGACTGGTGCTTTATCACAAAGAGAAATGGAATCTCAAGTTCTAGATAATATGGATATAGAAAAAGAAAGAGGAATAACAATAAAATCTCAAGCAGTAAAAATGAATTATATTGCAAAAGATGGGCAAAATTATGAATTTAATTTAATAGATACACCAGGACATGTAGATTTTAATTATGAAGTTTCAAGAAGTTTAGCAGCTTGTGAAGGGGCAATTTTAGTTGTTGATAGTACACAAGGAGTTGAAGCTCAAACACTTGCTAATGTGTATTTAGCATTGGAAGATAACCTAGAAATTTTACCTGTTATAAATAAAGTAGATTTACCTAATGCAAGACCAGATGAAGTAAAAAAAGAAATAGAGGATATTATTGGTATTCCTGCAATGGATGCTCCTTGTATTTCTGCAAAAACAGGATTAAATGTAGAAGAAGTTTTAGAAAGAATAGTAACAGATATACCAGCTCCAAGTGGAGATAAGAATAAAGAACTTCAGGCGCTTATTTTTGACTCATATTATGATAATTATAAAGGTGCATTAAGTTATGTAAGAATAAAAAATGGAACTGTAAAAGCAAATGATGAGATTTTATTTATGGCAACTGGAAAAGTTTTTACAGTTACAGAAGTTGGATATTTTGGTGCTGGAAGTTATGTTCCAGCAGATAAACTAGAAGCAGGTGAAGTTGGTTATATTGCAGCTAGTGTAAAAACTGTATCAGATCTTCATGTTGGAGATACAATTACATTAAAAGCAAAACCTGCAAAAGAGCCATTACCAGGATATAAAAAAGCAAATTCTATGGTCTATTGTGGAATGTATCCAATGGATGGTAGTGAATATGAACCATTAAAAGATGCTTTAGAAAAATTGAAATTAAATGATGCGGCATTAAATTATGAACCTGAAACATCAGCTGCTTTAGGTTTTGGATTTAGATGTGGATTTTTAGGATTACTTCATTTAGAAATAGTAATTGAAAGATTAGAAAGAGAATTTGATATAGGATTAATTACAACAGCACCATCAGTTATTTATCAAGTTCATAAAACAACAGGAGAAGTATTAGAACTTTATAATCCAACAGAACTTCCACCACAAACAGAAATAAGTTTTATGGAAGAACCTATTATGAAAGCTGAAATAATGATACCAAAAGAATTTGTTGGTAATGTTATGAAAGTTTGTCAAGAAAGAAGAGGAGTTTATCTAGACATGAAATATTTAGATGAAAACAGAGTAACTCTTGAATATGAACTTCCATTAAATGAAATTATATATGATTTTTTCGATACAATAAAATCAAAAACAAAAGGTTATGCGTCAGTTGATTATGAATTTAAAGAATATAGAAGAGCAGATTTAGTAAAATTGGATTTGCATATAAATAATGAACCTGTTGATGCATTATCCTTTATAGTTCATAAAGATTCAGCTTATGAAAGAGGTAGAAAAATGGCTGAAAAATTAAAAAAAGTTATTCCAAGACAATTATTTGAAATACCAATTCAAGCAGTTGTTGGTGGAAAAATAATTGCAAGAGAAACTCTATCAGCAATGAGAAAAGATGTACTAGCAAAATGTTATGGTGGAGATATAACAAGAAAGAAAAAATTATTAGAGAAGCAGAAAAAAGGTAAAAAGAAAATGCGCCAAATAGGAAATGTGGAAGTACCACAAGAAGCATTTTTAGCAGTTTTAAAATTAGATGATGAAGAATAGAAAGAGGAATTTAGTAATGAGAGAAAGTTATAGAGATAAACAAAATAGAAAAGCAAGAATTGCAAGAGAAAAAAGTGAAAATTTTAATAATAGAAATAAAAAGAAAAAAAATTATAGAGAAAATTATAAAGAACAAAAAAATATAGAAGATAGAAATATGGAAAATAAAAATGGTGAAACAGAATATGAAGATATTGTTGCAGGAAGAAATGCAGTTCTAGAACTATTAAAATCTGATAAGGATATAAATAAACTTTTTATAGAAAAAGGTGAAAAACATGGTTCTATAAATGAAATAATTGCAAAAGCAAAAGAAAATAAGATTGTTATTGTAGAAGTTGATAAAAATAAATTAGATCAGATGGCTGAGAATAATCAAGGCGTTATAGCAATAGTTCCACCATTTAATTATTGTGAAGTAGAAGATATTATAAAAAGTGCGAAAGAAAAAAATGAAGATCCATTTGTATTAATTTTAGATGGTATAGAAGATCCTCACAATTTAGGTTCAATTATAAGAACAGCAGAAACAGCGGGAGTTCATGGAATAATAATTCCAAAAAGAAGAAGTGTAGCTGTAAATAGTACAGTTGTAAAAGTTTCAACAGGTGCTACAGCTTACGTAAAAATTGCTAGAGTAAATAATATAAATGATACTATAAGGAAATTAAAAAATGAAGGTCTTTGGATAATTGGAACGGATGGAGATGCAAATACTGTATATTATAATCAAGATTTGAAAGGACCTATTGCAATAATAATAGGAAGTGAAGGAGCAGGAATGAATAGACTTGTTAAAGAAAACGCAGATATTTTAGTAAAAATTCCAATGAAAGGCAATATCACTTCATTAAATGCTTCAGTATCAGCTGGAATTGTTATATATGAAGCTGTAAAACAAAGAGGATAGAGATTTCTAATTTAAGATATAAAATTTGTTTTTAAAATATTATATTTTATACTATATGAAGTAAATTATATAATAATTATATAAAAAAAGAGAAGTTTTACTATGTTAAAATTAGTAAAACTTCTTTTTAATTAGAGAAAATAAAATTTTTAGATTGTATCATATACAATTTTAAAACAATTAAATTTGTCTAAAGTATTATCATCCAAACAACTTAAATATATATATAATTCATCAACATTTCTACATGCTGTGATTATTGCTGGATTTAGATTTGAATTAAAGAATACTTCATTAGCTAGTGATAAAGCTTTTATAAAAGATAATTTAGATTTTTTTCTTGCTAAATAAAAAGCTTCTTTAAATCTAGATATAGCAGCATGTTTATAATACTTTAAAGGTAATGTATATTCTTTATCAACAATATCTTGGATAGAAGAATATTTCTCTGGATGATCTGAAAAAAATATTTCTAATTCTACAGTAGAATATGGAAGTACTACATTTTTATTTTTTTCAGATACAAGTAAAACATTTTCATTAAGATTTAAATCTTTATTTAAATTACTATTTTGAGGTAATTTATTAACATCGGGTTTATTTTCAGTTTCGTCTGATTTTTTTTCAGAAACAATATTTGAATTTAGAGTAACATCTGAAATATTTTTTATGTCCTCAGAACTGAAATCTGGGAATGTAACAGTCATATATTTTAATATAGATTCCATAAAAGTGTAGTAAAAAATATTATCTTCTGAAATTTTATTAAAAAGTGATTTAAAATCTTTATTATATTTTTCAAAATATATAGGATCAAAAAAATCAAATTTCAATGAATCTAATAAATATTTTTTTAATGATTTGATTTTATCTATATTATCTTTTATATTTTCAAAATTTTTTTTGATAGTTTCAAGACAAGATATTAAAGAAGTTGTATCATGTGTATCTGTTGCATTAGAAAGTCCCTCTGAAAGTTTTTCTAAATATAAAAGTAGAGTCTTTTTTAACTGTCTTTGTTGATTTAAAATATCATTCAAAGTATCTAGTTCATCATTTATAATATTTTCATCTAATATAAATTTAGACCCAATCATAGTAATCTCCTTTACCAAAACTTGTCAAAAAAATACCTTTTTAAACAAATAAATTATAACAAATAAAAAATTTTAAGTCAATAATTTCAAATTTAAGAAAAATATAAAAAATATTGTAAAAAAATGAATTTTACAGCTATTTTTTTAAAAAAATAAATTTTATGAAAATTACACTTGCAAAATAAAAAATAAGATGTTAAAATATTTATGTCTAAAGAAAATAAATCGAAACAGATTTAAAAAAAAAACCCTTTTTTTAAATCTGTTTTTTTTATTTTAGCAAATTAAATGGGGAGATTATAAATGGAGATAGCATTTGATAATGAAAAATATTTAAGAATTCAAAAAGAAAAAATTGAAGAAAGAATTAAAATGTTTGATAACAAATTATATCTAGAATTTGGTGGAAAAATTTTTGATGATTATAACGCAAGTAGAGTTCTTCCAGGATTTTCACCAGATGCAAAAATAAAATTGTTACAAGAGTTTAAAGAAAATTTAGAAATAATATTTTGTATAAATTCTAATAATATTCAAGAAAATAAAATAAGAGCAGATTATGGAATAAGTTATGATGTTGAACTTTTAAGATTAATAGAAAATATTTCTAAATTAGGTATTGAAATAAACAGTGTAGTAATTACCATGTATACAGGTAAACAGGAAGTTGAAAAGCTAAAACAAACTTTAGAAAATAAAAATATAAAAGTTTATTTACATACTCCTACAAAGGGCTATCCAGATGATGTTGAAACAATTGCAAGTGAAGAAGGATATGGAAAAAACCCGTATATAGAAACAACAAAAAAATTAGTAGTTGTTACTGCTCCAGGACCTAATAGTGGAAAACTTGGTACTTGTTTATCACAATTATATCATGAGCATAAAAGAGGAATAAAAGCAGGATATGCGAAATTTGAAACATTTCCAGTATGGGATTTACCACTTATGCATCCAGTAAATATTTCTTATGAAGCTGCAACAGCGGATTTAGGAGATATAAACATGATAGATTCTTTCCATTTAGAAGAATATAATGTAAAAGCAGTAAATTATAATAGAGATATTTCAGCATTTCCTATTTTAAAAAACATTTTAGAAAAAATTACTGGAACAAGTATATATAAATCTCCTACAGATATGGGAGTAAACATGATAAGTAAATGTATTATAAATGATGAAGTTGCACAAAAAGCGGCTAAAATGGAAATAATAAGAAGATATTATTCAAGTCTTTGCGATTATAAAAAAGGAATAGGAACTAAAGAGGTTGTAGATACAATAAAAAAATTAATGAATAAAATAGGTATAACTATAGATAATAGAGAAATTGTAAAATATGCTTTAGAAAAATCTGAAAAAGAAAATACAAATGCTCTGGCTTTAATGTTGGATAATGGAAAAGTAATAACAGGTAAAGAATCAAAGTTATTAAGTGCATCGAGTGCTTTGCTTTTAAATACAATAAAAGATATTTCTGGAATACCAGATGATGTTTATTTATTATCCCCAACTGTTTTAGAATCAATTCTAAAATTAAAACAAAAAACATCATATAAAAGAAATTATTCTTTAAGTTTACCAGAGGTATTAATTGCACTTAGTATTTGTTCACAAACAAATCCGATTATATCAAAAACACTTGAAGCTATAGATAAATTAAGAAATCTAGAAGCACATAGTTCATATATTATATCAACATCAGAAATGCAAGTTTTAAAAAGTTTAGGAATAAATCTAACATGTGAACCAAAACTTTTAGGTTATGAAGAATAAAAAATGAATTTAGAAAGGAGTTAAAATGGGTACAAAATATATTTTTATAACAGGAGGAGTTGTATCAGGTCTTGGAAAAGGAATAACAGCATCCTCTTTAGGTAGATTATTAAAAAATAGAGGATATAAAGTAATAAATCAGAAATTTGATCCATACATAAATGTAGACCCAGGAACAATGAGCCCTTATGAACATGGAGAAGTTTTTGTAACAGATGATGGGGCAGAAACAGATTTGGATTTAGGACATTATGAGAGATTTACAGATGTTAATTTAAATAAAAATTGCAGTGTAAGTTCTGGAAAAATATATCAAAATGTTATAAATAAAGAAAGAAGAGGAGATTATTTGGGTAAAACAGTTCAAGTAATACCTCATGTTACAAATGAAATAAAAGAAAATATATACAGTTTTGAAGGACAAGCAGATATTGTTATAACAGAACTTGGAGGAACAATAGGAGATATAGAAAGTTTAGCTTTTGTTGAAGCAATAAGACAAGTTGGATTAGAAAAAAATCCAGAAGATGTTGTATATGCACATGTAACTTTACTTCCATATATAACAGGTTCAAATGAATTAAAATCAAAACCAACTCAACATTCTGTAAAAGAATTACAATCTTTTGGTATAAAACCAGATATTTTAGTATGTAGATCAGAAATAGATATACCAGCAGAAATTAGAGAAAAATTAGCTCTTTTCTGTAATGTAAGACCAGAAAATGTTATTCCAAATCTTACTGCAGAGAACTTATATGCTGTACCAATTATGTTAGAAAAACAAGGCCTTGCAAAAGCTGTATGTAAAAAATTAAATTTAGATAAAATAGAACCTAAAAATGAAGAATGGGAAAAATTAATCGAAACTATTAGAAACCTAAAAGGTGAAGTTAATGTTGCTTTAGTAGGAAAATATATGCAACTTCAAGATTCATATCTATCAGTAGCAGAAAGCTTAAGACATGGAGGTTTTGCTAATGGTGTAAAAGTAAATGTTGGATTCATAGATTCAGAAAAAATTACTGAAGATACTGCAAAAGATGTCTTAAAAGATTATGATGGAATTTTAGTTCCAGGAGGTTTTGGTAATAGAGGAATAGAAGGAAAAATTACAGCTATAAAATATGCTAGAGAAAATAATATACCATTTTTAGGTATTTGTTTAGGAATGCAAATGGCTGTTGTTGAATTCGCAAGAAATGTACTTGGAATTGAAGATGCAAATTCAGCGGAATTTAGCAAAACAACAAAAAATCCAGTAATACATATAATGGAAGATCAAAAAAATATTACTGAAAAAGGTGGAACAATGAGGCTTGGTTCATATCCTTGTACTATAAAAAAAGACACATTAGCATATAAAATTTATGAAAAAGAAAATATAAACGAAAGACACAGACATAGGTTTGAATATAATAATGATTATAAGGAAAGACTAGAAAAAGCAGGATTAATTGCATCAGGAACATCACCTGATGGTAGATTAGTGGAAATGGTTGAAAATATTAACCACCCATTTTTTATAGCTGGTCAATTTCATCCAGAGTTTAAATCAAGACCAGATAGACCAGCACCACTTTTTAAAGCTTTTATAGAAGCTATAAAGGAAAATAAAAAATAATTGATATATTTGATTATTAATATTTACCCCAAATAATATAAACTAAAGGAGCTTGATATGAAAAAACTTTTAAATTTTTCTAATGATAGTAAAAATTTAAAATTAATAAAATGTGAAAATTTAAGTAATGATTTGCTTTTTGTAAAATACGATGTTTCAGAAAATGATTTAGTAGAAGTAAATGATAATCAAAATATAATACTAGTAGAAAAAGGAAAAGTTATAGATTTAAAAGAAGAAAAAGGAATATATGAAATAAAAGAGATCCAAGAAGAAGCGAATGAGATTTTTGAAGGATTAGTTATTCAAAAAGCTGAAAATGAAAGTTTGTGTGTGATTTTTTTAAATAGATCAGAAATAATACACAATAAGTATATTATAGATAATCCAATAAGATATGTTGATTGGAAAAATGGAATGAGTTCTGAAATCTATATAAAACTTGAAGGGTTTTATGATTTTAGAATAGAAGATATACTTAAATTTCTAAGCAAAGTTATAGGACTTAGAAATCACTTTTCTAAACAGGAACTTATCGAAAAAATAAGAAAATATATCATTAGTTCAATAGAAAAAGGAATAAATGAAGTATCAGAAGAATATAAATTAAATATAGATACTCTAGTAGAAAAATCAAAAGAGCTAGAAGTAAAATTAAAACAAAATGAATATGATGTAAAATTACTAGAATATGGTATAAAATTATTATATTTTGATGTTACAGATTTTGAAGTAAGCAAAAAAAAGTTTAAATTTTTTAAAAATAACTCTTGACATTTTATATAATAGGGTATAAATTATTAGCAGTCGATAATAACGATTGCTAATTTTTAGTTATTATAATATAAAATTAATGTATAAGGAGGAAAAAATATGATAAAACCATTAAATGACAGAGTATTAATAAAAATGATAGAAGCAGAAGAAACAACTAAAAGTGGTATAATTTTATCAGCTGGTTCACAAGAAAAACCACAAATTGCAGAGGTTGTAGAAGTAGGACCAGGAGAAGTTGATGAAAACGGAAAAAGAATAGAAATGCAAGTAAAAAAAGGAGATAAAGTAATTACAAGCAAATATTCAGGAAATGAAGTAAAATATGAAGGTGTAGATTATATCATAGTTAGACAATCTGACATATTAGCTATAGTAGAATAATTTTAGTAGAGTAATTTAGATAGAAGTTAAAGAGAGGAGAGATTTATATGGCTAAAGAAATTAAATATGGAGAAGATGCTAGAAAAAAATTATTAGAAGGTGTTAATAAACTAGCAGATACAGTTAAGGTTACTTTAGGACCAAAAGGAAGAAATGTTGTATTAGATAAAAGTTTTGGAGCACCACTTATTACTAATGATGGCGTTACAATAGCAAAAGAAATTGAATTAGATGATGCTTTTGAAAACATGGGAGCAAGACTTGTAAAAGAAGTTTCAACAAAAACAAATGATGTTGCTGGTGATGGAACAACAACAGCTACTGTGCTTGCACAAGTAATGTTAAAAGAAGGTGTTAAAAATGTTGCAGCAGGTGGAGATGTTTTATCAATTAAAAAAGGTATGGATAAAGCAACACAAAAAGCTATTGAAACATTAAAGGAAATTAGTTCACCAATTAACGGAAAAGAAGATATTGCAAGAGTTGCAAGCATTTCTGCTAATAGTGAAGAAATAGGAAATTTAATTGCAGATGCAATGGAAAAAGTATCAAAAGATGGAGTTATAACAATAGAGGAATCAAAAACTTCATCAACAGATGTTAATGTAGTAGAAGGAATGCAATTTGATAAAGGATATGTATCTCCATATATGGTAACAGATACAGATAAAATGGAAGTTGTAATGGATAACCCTTATATATTAATAACAGATAAGAAAATCTCAAATATCCAAGAAATATTACCATTATTAGAAGAACTAACATCACAAAGTGGAAAACTTGTTATAATTGCAGATGATTTTGAAAATGAAGCTCTATCAACATTAATTTTAAATAAATTAAGAGGAGTTTTAAATGTTGTAGGTATTAAAGCTCCAGGATTTGGTGATAAGAGAAAAG
Source organism: uncultured Eubacteriales bacterium (assembly GCA_902492015.1). Taxonomy (GTDB): domain Bacteria; phylum Bacillota; class Clostridia; order TANB77; family CAG-508; genus Scatovivens. Next base: position 96,980 of record CABUJR010000008.1, read on the forward strand.
AAATGCTTGAAGATTTAGCAGTTTTAACAGGTGGAGAAGTTATTACTTCTGAACTTGGGTTAGAATTAAAAGACACAACTTTAGCACAACTTGGTAGAGCAAAACAAGTAAAATGTACTAAAGAAAATACAATAGTTGTTGATGGAATGGGAGATAAAGCTAAATTAGAAGCTAGAATTAAACAAATTAAAAATAATATAGATGCAACAAAATCAAGTTATGATAAAGAAAACTTAGAAGAAAGACTTGCTAAACTTGCTGGTGGTGTAGCAGTAATTCAAGTTGGAGCTGCAACTGAAGTAGAAATGAAAGAGAAAAAACTAAGAATAGAAGATGCTTTATCAGCAACTAAAGCTGCTGTTGAAGAAGGTATCCTACCAGGTGGTGGAACAGCTTATGTAAATGTTATTCCAGAAGTTGAAAAAATTCTAGCAGAAGTATCTGAAGAAGAAAAAATAGGTGTAAAAATAATATTAAAAGCTTTGGAAGAACCAGTAAAGCAAATTGCTACAAATGCAGGTTTAGAAGGCGCTGTAATTCTAGATAAGGTAAAATCAAGCAAACCAGGTGTTGGTTTTGATGCAGCAAAAGAACAATATGTAGATATGAAGAAAGAAGGAATTGTTGATCCAACTAAAGTTACTCGTTCAGCTCTTGAAAATGCAGAAAGTGTTGCATCAATGATTCTTACAACAGAAAGTATTATTACAGATAAAAAAGAAAAAGAATGTAATTGTGGACAGAATTCTGCAATGCCAGATATGGGTGGAATGTATTAAAATAAATTTAGAAAAAACGTGTGATATATTTATCACACGTTTTTTGCTGCTGAAAGATTATTTAGTAATTAGCAGCATCCTCTGTTTCCATTGTTACCACAACAACAGAAAATAATTATTAAAAGTATGATTATCCAAAGACAGTCATTATCTCCTCCAAATAATCCACATCCACAACATCTGTTTTCTGACATTTTTAAAATCCTCCTTTATAAATATATGTTTTTTCAAATCTTTTGTATGTTATATACTATGAAGATTTATAAAATGTGTTACAAGACAAAATTTATAAATTTTAGAATTATTATATAATTAGAAAATAATAGGTATATGATAATTAAAAATAATATAAATTTTTAGAGAAAATCTTTTGTAAAATTAAATATTAAAAAAGTATACAAAAAATAAATTTAATGATATAATTCAAAAAAAGTTTAGTTTATAAATAGGGTATATAGAGAGCTAGAAAGGAAGAAAAAGATGGGAAACATAGTTCTTTTAGATGATTTAACTATAAATAAAATTGCTGCTGGAGAAGTTATAGAAAGACCAGCTTCAGTAGTAAAAGAAATGCTTGAAAATTCAATAGATGCAGGAGCAAAAAACATAACTGTTGAAATAAAAAATGGTGGTATTTCTTTAATAAAAATAACAGACGATGGTGTAGGAATTGCTGAAGATGATATGGAAATAGCATTTGAACGTCATGCAACAAGCAAAATTAGAAAAGCTGAAGATTTAGAAAGTATTAAGTCTATGGGATTCAGAGGAGAGGCTTTGGCAAGTATTGCTGCTATTTCAAAAATTGAAATGGTTTCTAAAAAGGAAGATGATGATGTTGGACATAAAATTGTTGTAGAAGGAGGAAAAACTGTAGAGTTTACAGAAGAAGCAAGAAATGTTGGTACAACAATTACAGTTAGAAATTTGTTTTATAACACACCAGTAAGATATAAATTTTTAAAGAAAGATTACACAGAAGCAGGATATATTGAAGATGCAGTAACAAGGATAGCTTTAGTTAATAAAAATGTTGCTATAAAACTTATAAGTAATGGAAAAACAATAATTCAAACAAATGGAAATGGAGATTTAAAAACTTTAATATACAGTATTTATGGTAAAGATATAGCAGCTGAAATTATTGAACTTGATTATGAATATGAAGGTATAAAAGTAAGTGGTGTTGTTGGAAAACCTGTTATTGCAAGAGCTAATAGAAGTAATCAATTATTTTTCTTAAATGGTAGATATATAAAAGATAAAAACTTAAGTGCTGCAGCAGATCAAGCTTATAAAGGAATGATCCCTATAGGTAGGTATGGATTTATAATTCTTAATTTAGAAATGGATCCAAAGCTTGTAGATGTAAATGTTCATCCTGCTAAATTAGAAGTTAGATTTGAAGAAGAAGGAAAAGTGTTTAAAGCAGTATATCATGCTATAAAATCAAGTTTAGCTAAATCTGAGCTTGTAGAGAATGTAGAAAAAGAAAATCCGAGCAAAGAGGAGGCTGAAAAAGAAAATACTAGTAAAGAAACAAATGTGGAAGAAAAGACAGATAATAAAGAAAATACAGTTAATGCAGTTAATGCAGTAAGTGAAGAGATTAAATTATCAGATTTTTCAACTCCAAATTTACATGAAAAAAAATCAGGAGGAATTGCTGGATTATTTCATAAAATCATGAAAGAACCAGAAGAAACAGTAGAAGAATTAAGTAATAATCATTTAGAAGAAATTTTTAAATATAGACAAGGCTTAAAAAATAATAAAATTGAAGATACAAGTAAATTTGAAAAAAATGAATTTGATAATTTTGAAGAAAATAATTTGAAAATTAGTGAAAATGATGAGATAGCAAAAGAAGAAATTTTAAATAAAAAAATAGAGATGGCAAAAACTATTAATGATAATGAAATTTCTAAAAAGATAAGTTTAGGAAATACATTTATTTCTAGCAATACAAAAGAATTAGATGTAAATAATGTTAATGAATTAATAAAAGATGCAACAACAAAAATGTTATCAATAAAAATGGCAGAAAAACAACCAACACAAAAAATTGATACAGAAGAAGTTAGAAATGAAGAATTAGATAAAACTCAAAAAATAGATTTAAATTCAAATAAAATTGAACAAGATACAGTTGTGGCTGAAGAAAACTTGAATTCGTTACCACAAAATACTATTATTTTAAACAATAATGAAAAAAATGAAATATCTAAAGAAAATATTAATAATATACAAGAAAAAGATGTTTTAGGTAATATTAATAAAGAAAAAGTAGATAGTGAAAATGATGAGTTTTCTAAAATAGCTGGCAAATTAATGGAAGCAAGATTGAATTTTGACAATACTCAAATGATAGATACAGGAAAAGTTAGAGAAGCTTTGAAAGAAGAAAACTTTGAGACTAATCCAGAATTTGATAAAATGTATAAAAAGACTTTTGGTGTTGACCCATTTTCTGTAAGAAAAGAAAAAGAATTAGAAAAATTAGAACAAGAAAAAATAAATGCAGCAGGAGATTTTTCTTATGCAGCAGAAAATATGAATGTTTTTGAAGAAAAAGATAATTATCCTGAAATTTCTTACAAGTTTATTGGAATTGTATTTAGTACATACATAATAATAGAAATAAAAAATGAAATGTATATAATAGACCAACATGCTGCACATGAAAGAATTATGTATGAAAAAGTAAAAGCAAATTATTACAGTGAAGATGAAAAAGATGAGCAATTATTACTTTTACCAGATGTTATTTCATTAACACACAAAGAAATGGCGATAGCAAAAGAAAATGTAGAAATGTTTGCAAAAGCAGGTTTCACTTTTGAAGAATTTGGGGATAATACAATAAAACTTGTAACAGTTCCAGGAATGTGTGAAGACTTAAATACTAAACAATTATTTTTAGATATATTAGATGAAATAGATACAGTTGCAGTTACTGCAAGGCAAGAAAAAGAAGATAAATTTATTGCAACAGTTGCTTGCAAAGCAGCAGTTAAGGCAAAAATGAAACTAGATGAAAAAGAAGTAAGAAGTTTAATTAATAAACTTTTAGAGCTACCAAATCCATTTACTTGTCCACATGGTAGACCAACAGCAATAAAAATGACAAAATATGATTTAGAAAAGAAATTTAGTAGGAGATAAACATGAAACCTAAAGTTGTAGTTATAGTAGGACCAACAGCATCTGGAAAAACAGCACTATCAATAGAACTTGCAAAAAGAATAAATGGAGAGATTATTTCTTCAGATTCAATGCAAATTTATAAAGATATGAATATTGGAACTGCTAAAGTTACAAAAGAAGAAATGGAAGCCATAAAACATTATTTAATAGACTTTGTATATCCAAATCAAAGATATACAGTATCAGATTTTAAAAAAGATGCTACAGAAGCTATAAAAGAAATTTTAAAAAAAGGGAAAGTTCCGATAATAGTAGGTGGAACAGGTTTATATGTAAATTCTTTAATATATGGTATAGAATATCAAGATATGCAATTTGACGAAAAATATAGAAATAAATTAATGGAAATTGCAGAAACAGAAGAAGGGTTGAAAAGTCTTTGGAAACAAGCAGAAGAAATTGACCCGGAAGCCATGAAAAAAATAAGTAAAAATGATAAAAAAAGAATAATAAGAGTTTTAGAAATTTATAAGGCTACAGGAAAAACAAAAACAGAACAGGAAATTTTGTCTAGAAAAAAAGAAATAGAATATGATTTTAAAGTTTTTGGAATATCAATGGATAGAGAAAAATTATATGAGCGAATTAATAAAAGAGTTGATATTATGATAAACCAAGGATTAGAAGATGAGGTTAGAATTTTACTAGAAAAATATTCTGAATTTCCAACTGCTATGCAAGGACTTGGATATAAAGAAGTTGTTGAATATTTTAAGGGATTTTTAACAAGAGAAGAAATGATAGATAAAATAAAACAAGAGTCTAGAAGATATGCAAAAAGACAATTAACTTGGTTTAGAAGAAATAAAGAAATTATATGGTTAGATGCAAGCAAAGAGATGGAAAAAAATATTAATACTATTTTAGAGAGGTTGGAGTGAAAGAGGTACATAAAGAGAAAATTAATGTAATAAAGGTTATAATTACAATAATTTTTATGGTATTATTTATTGTATTAGTTACAAATAGTACTAATATACTGAAAAATTCTACTGATACAGTTATTGTAGTAGATGGTTCATTATCTTTTGAAGAGCCTGCTGAAGGATATATAATTAGAGATGAAGTAGTTCTTCAAGGAGAAAATTATAAAAATGGAATGGTACAGATTATATCTGATGGAGAAAGAGTTGCTAAAAATTCGGATGTTTTTAGATACTATTCTAATGGTGAAAAAGATATTTTAGAACAGATAGCAGGACTAGATGAAGAAATAAATGAACTAATCGAGAATGAAGATATAAGTCAAAATACACAAAGTGATTTTGTAAGTTTAGGAAAATCGATTGAAGAAACGATAGATTCTATGTATAACTTAAATTATTTACAAGAAATTAAAGAGCATAAAAATGAAATTGATGCATATATATCTAAGAAGGCACAAATGACTGAAATTTTAAGTCCAGAAAATTCTTATGTTAAAACACTGATAGATCAAAGAAACAATTTAAAAACAGAATTGGAAAAAGGTTCAGAAGTTGTAAAAGCACCAGTTTCAGGACTAGCTTCTTATAGAGTAGATGGCTTAGAAGAAGTTTTAAAAGTAGGAAATTTTGACTACTTATCAACAGAACTTTTAGAAGGATTTAATTTAAAAGTAGGTGCAAGCGTACCGCTTAGTAGCGAAAAAGGTAAAATAGTAAATAATTTTGAAAGTTATATAGCAGTATCTATGACTACAGAAAGAGCAACAACTGCTAAAGTAGGAGATACAGTAACTTTAAGGCTTTCAAATTCAGATGAAATAAAATCCGAAATAGTATATATAAAAGAAGAGACTGATAGTACAATTTTAGTATTTAAAATTGATAAAGATATTGCAGAATTACTTGAATATAGAAAAATTTCATTAGATATAATTTGGTGGAAATATACAGGATTAAAAGTAAGTAATAGTGCACTTATAGAAGAAAATGATAGGATTTATGTAGAAAAAGATAGAGCAGGATATATCGACAAAATATTAGTAAAAGTTTTAAGACAAAATGATACGTATTCTATTGTAGAAAATTATGAAGATGATGAATTAAGAGAACTTGGATATTCTGAAGATGAAATTTCAGAAATGAGCCAGATAAAATTATATGATGAAATTTTGTTACATTAAACACAAAAAAATTACAAAAAAATTACAAAAAAATTATTTTTGTATAACAAATACTAAAATTGAAGAAAAAGTATTGACAATATTTGTAAAAAGATAGATACTATATACATGTTAAGCTACAAATGAAGAGAAAAAATTAGGAGGTTTAGAAAGGAAAATGGCTGGAACATCATTTAAAAAGTTAGTAGATTTTATATGGGGAGAACAAGATAATTCTCAAGGAGAATATGATGAAGATGATGAAGTATATAATGCAGATTATGTAGATGAATATGAAAATGAAGATGAAAATGAAGGTAAAAATTTAGGTTTCTTTAGATCAAAACCTAAAGTAGTACCAATGCCTCAACCACAACAAATAAAAATGAAAATATCAAAACCAACTAATTTTGATCAAGCTGACGAAATAGTTATGCAATTAAAAGAGAAAAATGCAGTTGTAATAAACTTAGAGTATGTAAGTAAAGATGTTGCAAGAAGAATTGTGGATGTTATTAGTGGTGCGGTTAAAGCGTTAGATGGAAATATGGAAAAAGTATCAAATTCTATATTTGTTGTTGCACCATGTAATTATGATATTATAAATGAAATAACAAAGGAAAAAATAGAAAATAAATTCTCTGCTTCATGGATAAAATAACATTTAGGAGGAAATATTATGCTAACACCTTTAGATATCGAAAATAAAAGATTTTCGAAGACTTTAAAAGGATATAATGTTGATGAAGTTGATGATTTTTTAGATCAACTTACAATAGACTATGAAAGATTATATAAAGAAAACTCAGAATTAAAAGATAAAATTGACGAAAATAAAAAAGATTTAGAACATTATAAAAGTGTTGAACAAACTTTACAAAACACTTTAATAATGGCTCAAACTACAGCAGAGGATATAAAAACAAATGCACAATCTCGTGCAGAACAAATAATTAGAGATGCTCAAAGTGAAGCAAGAAGAGCAACAGAAGAAATAACAAAAGAAGAATTTGAAATAAGAAAAAGAACAGAAGAATTAAAAAGACAACTAGGTGTTTATAAAGCAAAAATGGAAGCTTTACTAATATCACAATTAGAATTATTACAAGATAATAAGGATGAAGAAGAATAATAAAGTTTATGAGGATGCTAAAGGCATCCTTTTTATTTTGGATGATTATAATTATCACATCATTATATAAACTTTTTTTCTAGATAATATAAAAGTTACTATAATTCATATTTTGTTTTATAAAAAACTTAAAAGAGTATAGAACATGCATTTTGAAGATATTACAAAAAAATTAAGTATGTATTACAATTTGGTTAATATTATTGACTTATTAGTTTTTTGGAATAAAATAGATATATAATATAATTAGTGTATATAGGAGACAAATGAGGATTATAAGTGGAACAAATAGAGGAACAAAACTTTTTACTTTAGAAGGAATAAACACAAGACCAACTCTAGATAGGGTAAAAGAAGCACTTTTTTCTAAAATAAATTATGATTTAATAGATGCTGAAATATTAGATTTGTTTTCAGGAAGTGGCGCACTTGCTTTAGAAGCTTTAAGTAGAGGTGCTAAAGAAGCAGTTGTATGTGATCATTCAAAAGAAGCAATAAAAATAATAAAACAAAATATAGAAAAAACTAGAAATGCTGATAAAACATTATTATTAAATTGTGATTATAGAAAAGCTCTAGAAAAATTAAAACAAGATAATTTTAAGTTTAATATTATTTTTCTAGATCCACCTTATGAGACAAATTTTGCCGAAGATGCTACTGAAATTATAATAAAATATGATTTATTAACAAAAGATGGAACAATAATTATAGAAACAGATAATAAAGAAAAAGTAATATCAAATTTGGATACAAAAGATATTGATATAAAAGATATCAAAAAATACGGAAGAGTATATCTCCTATTTTTAAATCGAAAGGGGTAAAAGATGGAAATCTTTGCATTGCTAGAAACTTTAGAAGATATTTTGGAAAGAAGTAGAACTGTGCCATTTACCGAAAAAAGTATAATTGAAAAAGATCAGTTTTTAGATATAATAAAAGAAATAAGATTAAAATTACCTGATGAGTTAAAACAGGCTAAATGGATAAAAGAAGAAAGAGAAAGAATAATAGCAGAAGCTCAAAAAGATGCTGATGATATTGTAAAAGAAGCTGAAAACAGAATAATTTCTATGATAGATGAACATGAAATAACTAAAAAGGCTTATGATAAGAAAACAGAAATTATTGCTGATGCAAATGAAATGTATAGAGAAATAACTCAAGGAACTAACACTTATGTAGATGGAATTTTAGCAAATATTGAAAACAATATGATGGAACTTGGAAAAACTCTTAGTGGCGTGGAAATGACAATTCAAAATGCACTAGAAACAATTCAAAATAATAGAAAGGAACTTAAATAAAATAAAATTGGAGCACATTAAAAATTTTAAATTGTTTGAAATATTTATGTGCTCCATTTTTTGCTAATTAAGCTAATGGAGTTTTTTATATTTTAGGAGGAAATAGCTTTGGGAAGAAAGAAAAAAAGAACTAATACGAATAAAAATAAAAAAGTTAGTAACAAAAGAAAGACTGGTATTAATATAGATTTAGCAGTGATTTCACTTTTTATAGTTAGCATATTATTATTTATTTTAATTTATGGGGAAAAGGGAGTAATAGGTGAAATATTAAGTCCAGCACTTGGAGGAATAATTGGATTTATAAAATATATAATTCCAATAGGATTTATGATTTTGGCTATATGTGTTGCAAAAGATGATAGAAGTTATATTACGTCTAAATTAATACAATATATTATTCTACTTTCTTGCATTGCGGCAACAATGTCAATTTATGAGATATCAAAAGGAACAATAAATGCTGATTTAGAATTTAAGGATATTATAGAAGCTTCTTATGACTTAGGTGTAAAAAATATAGGCGGGGGAACTGTAGGAGCTGTAATTGCATATCCTTTAATTAAATTATTAGGAATGTTTGGTGCTGCAGTAGCCACTGCAGGAATTGTTGTTGTTCTTTGTGTATTTACATTTGGACTTCATCCATCAGAAATTATGCTTGACATTATGGATGAAATGAATGCAAGACGTGAAGAAAGAGAAGAAGCTCTTCTTGAAAGAAGAGAACAAAGAATGGCAAGACGTGATAGTATGAGAAATTCTAATAATAATTCTGAAACAGAAAATAATAGTAGACATAACAAAAATATGAATGATATACAAACCAGTATAGATGAAGATGAGATTACAATAAATTTAAATAATGAACCTCAATCAGAAATTAAAGAAGAAAAATCAAAATTTGGACTATTTGGTAGAAAAAAGAATAAAGAAAGTGAAGAGAGAAAGTCAAATCCAGATGTTATAGAAGCAAATATTTATAAAAATACTGCAAAACAGGTAGAAGCAGAACATAATAAAAATCTTAATGAAGATAATTTATTTACTGTTGAAGAAGAGCAAAAAGAAAGTAAAACAAAAGCTGTTTTACAACTTGAGCATACAATATCAATAGAAGATGAAAATTATGAATATCCACCAGTTTCAATACTTGCAAAAAATTCTAAAAAAACAACTAAAACTGGAGCAAAAGCTTTAACAGAAAAAGCAACACAATTACAAAGAACTCTTCATAGTTTTGGAGTTTCTGCTAAAGTAGAAAATATCTCTGTAGGTCCTGCAATAACAAGGTATGAATTAAAACCAGCAGAAGGAGTAAGAGTAAGTAAAATTGCAAATTTGGCAGATGATATAGCACTTAATTTGGCAGCAGAAAGTATAAGAATTGAGGCTCCAATTCCAGGAAAACAAGCTGTAGGAATTGAAATTCCAAATAAAGAAAAAGAATCAGTTCCTTTAAGAGATGTAATAGAAAGTGATGAATTTGAAAATAATAAATCAAAACTAACAGTTGCATTAGGAAAAGATGTTGCAGGAAATATTGTTTTAGCTGATATTGCAAAAATGCCTCATGTGCTTATTGCAGGTTCAACAGGTTCAGGTAAATCTGTATGTATCAATACAATAATAACAAGTTTTATATATAATGCAAAACCAAGTGAAGTAAAACTTGTTATGGTAGATCCAAAAGTAGTAGAATTATCTGTTTATAATGGAATACCTCATCTTTTAATTCCTGTTGTTACAGATCCAAGAAAAGCAGCAGGTGCACTTGCATGGGCTGTTCAAGAAATGGATAATAGATATAATCTTTTTGCAGAAAAAGGGGTTAGAGACTTAAAAGGATATAATGCTGCAATAGAACGTGAAACAGAAGGAACAGTTGGAAAATTACCTCAAATAGTTATTATTATAGATGAGCTTGCAGATTTAATGATGGTAGCTGCAAAAGAAGTAGAAGAGTCTATATGTAGATTAGCCCAAAAAGCAAGAGCTGCTGGAATGCATTTAGTAATAGCAACACAAAGACCTTCAGTTGATGTTATCACAGGTTTAATTAAAGCTAATATCCCTTCAAGAATTGCTTTTGCAGTATCATCTCAAATAGATTCTAGAACTATATTAGACCAAGTTGGAGCTGAAAAACTTTTAGGCAAAGGAGATATGCTTTTCTATCCTGCAAGTGCTTCAAAACCACTTAGAGTACAAGGTGCTTTTGTATCTGATAATGAAGTTGAAAAGATAGTTGACTTTGTAAAATCTAATGGCGTAGCTTCATATAATGAGGATATTTTAGAAGAAATAGAAAAATCAAACAAATCAGATGGACAAATAGAAAAAGAGGCAGAAGAAGATGATACAGATCCTTTATTAATGGATGCTATTGATGTTGTGGTAGAAATTGGACAAGCATCAACTTCATTTATTCAAAGAAAGTTTAAAGTAGGCTATGCAAGAGCTGGAAGAATTATTGATCAAATGGAAGCAAGAGGAATAATATCAGGTTATGAAGGCAGTAAGCCAAGAAAAGTTTTAATAACAATGGAAAGATTAAATGAACTTAAAATGGCAACACCACCACAAGGAGAAGAAACAACAGAAGAAAATTAAATGTTAGGATAGGAGGAAAGAAAAATTGGGTTTATTTTCTAAACTAAAAGATTATAATAGTGAACTTGAAAAAATTTTAGATAATAAATATTTTTCTTCTTCTATCAAAAGTCTTTTGTTTAGCATGATTTATAAATTAGAAATTTCTTATGTTGATTTTAAAGAAGTTAAAAGATGTGTTAGAAGTAAAGAAGACTTTTTAAATGAAATAATAGAAGTAATACGTTTGTATTGTGATAATATGAAAACTGTAGAGCCTGATTCTAATCAGGCTAAAATGCTTATAGATAATGATGTAATAGCATTAACAAATGAAAGAGAAAGAAGTATACTAGCATATCCAACAGAAAATGCTTTTTTGTATGCTATCTCAGATATTTCTCCAAAGTATTTTTATATGAATTCAAATTTTATGTTTAAAGAGATTTTTCAAAGTTCTTTGGTGAACGGATATAATTTAAATAATGTTGAAATATTAAGAGATTTTAGTGGCTGGTCTTGGGATGAAATTCATGAAAGAAACTTTAACTATATAGATAATCTAATTTATCAAAATTTATTAGTAATTGTGGGTGAAAAATTTTTATATGATTGGAGAGTATATGGGTCCACTAGGAGAGACTTTTTAAAGGAGTGTAAAAATTATATAAAAGTTTTTACAGGAAATGATAAATATATGAGAGCTCTATATAAGCTTTTATATTACTCTGTTTCTGGAAAAGTTAAAGAAGAATTAAATGAAAAAATAAAACTAAATTTAAAAAGATTAAAGGCGATGCAGGATAAGGAAAAGTTTCTTGCAAGTTTGAATTTAAAAAAAGAAAGACTAGAAAGAAAATTAAAAAAAATAGATTTAATATTAGATGATTCAAAATTACTAGAAAAAGAATTTAGCAGAGTGTACTTAAGTAAAAAAAGTAATATAAAAAATTTAAGACAATATAGAAAAATTCTAGAAAATGAAAGAGAAAAAAATTTTTATGAAGTTACAAATATTATAGAGTTATTGAAACCAGCTAATTTTTTAGCAGAAAAACAAAATTTAGAAATAGTTTCTCAAATCTATAAATCAAAAGAAAGTTTAGAAGAAGTTCTAATTGATTTTCAAAAAGAATTTATACATTTTTTAGGCAGAAAATTGAATAAAATGAAAAATAGAGATGAGATTGTTGATATAGTTTATGAAATAAGATATTATAAAAACCTTTATATAAATGAAACTACTAAGATTTCAGATATTGAAGTTCTAGATAATATGTTAGATAAAGTTTTAAAAAAAGCTGTAACTATGCTTTGCAAATTAGGTGCACTTAAAATAATAAGTATGGATATAAATTTGAATTATGAAATTATAAAATATGCTTTAAATACAAGGATAATAAATTTAGAAGAGATAAAATTGTATTTTGATGAAGATAAAGAAGGATTAATCATAAAAGTATATGACAAAGACGTTTTTGAAAAACAAGGTAGAAAAAGAATAAAAGTTTCAAATGAGACTTTAGAAGTTAGGAAAAAAAGAAAAATAAAATTATTTAATTAATAAAGAGTTTTAAAGGAGGTTTTTTATGAAAATAACTTTTTTAGGAGCTGCAAAGACTGTAACTGGATCTAATTTTTTAGTAGAAGCTGCAGGAAAAAAATTTCTAGTAGATTGCGGAATGTATCAAGGAAAAGTAACAGAAGAATTTGAAAATTCAGATCCATTTTTATATGATGTAAATAGTATAGATTTTATGTTATTAACACATGCTCATATAGATCATTCAGGAAGAATACCAAAA